>NZ_JBNJSM010000003.1:0-482724 GCF_050113775.1 Pantoea sp. FN0302 | reverse complement strand
TCTGCCCGTCCCTCTCCTTCCCCTTATATCCCGCTATCGTTACTTAACCTTTTAAAAATTAAAACCAGTAAGGCGGCAGCAAACAATTACAGGAGTCAGTGAGGCGGCAGCAAAAGGCACAAGAGCAAGTGAAGCGGCGGGCAGGTAGCGGAGTAAAGCCTCCGCGTCAGGGATGACGCGGCGGAGTCCCCAGGGATGGGTTCACGACGTCTTTACGCAGCGCCTGCCCGCCGCCGAACAGACTGAAATCACCCTAAACTCAGCCAGACACCGAACAGACTGAAACCACCCTAAACTTCAGCCCTGAAGCCGAACAAAACCAAAGCACCACAGAAAGCACATGACATTCAAATTGAAAGAGCTAACCTGGATAGCAAAATTTTTCCCTGAGCAACGTAATACACGCCATCAAACAAAAACAAGCATCCCTCATGCTCTAACACGCTAAACCCTTTATTTCCACACTCAAAATAGACACCAATACTCCCTTCCTCAATTCCTTCCAGCTTGTACTCATAGATATCAGTTATCTTCTTGCCAACGTAACTGGCTAATTCATTAGCTGTCTGTACCGGCCAGGCAAATTCATCGTCAATATCTTTGATATCCCTAAGTTCGGGTTCTGTTTTTTCATATGTCCAGGTTAAAACGCCTTCATCAATACTTAACGATACCCAACCAGAATCAGAACACTGGAAAAACAACACAAGCATCCGACAAACCATCTCATCCTCTATGTAAAAAGAACGAAACCTAAAATCTTTAAAATATTCATTAGCCAACATACACTCCCCCTTTTAAAATTTCGATGACCTTTCAGGAATTAAGGTATCAAAATCATATTTATCATCAGATAGAACTCTTAAACTTACGGTACTGTTTGTCTTTTCACTATAGACATGGATTAAATCATACTTACCCCGGACAGAGGAACTGGGGAGGATCGTGCTAATCTGCGTTGCGTTTTCTAACGTTTCCTTCACTATTTCTTTTGCCTGCTCAATGCCAGCTTTACTTGCCTCATAAGGTAAACGTCCTTGTCCAATCTTGACTCCTAACTTTCTGTTAAGGTTGGCTGATTGTGTAAAAATGAAGTCGCTAACATTACCAAAATTTTTAAGTTTTACCCTTTCTCCTTCGATTTTATTCATAGCTTTAACCGCTGCACTCTTCGTTTTTATAGAAGAGTGAAAAACCTCGGGAGATATTCTTCCCATCGTTAAGCCAGCGGCTATCGAAGCACCTGTTATAAGCAAACCTTTGGTCTGATCCGACATTATCTGGTCATAACCGGCGGGTGCCTCGCCTCCCAGTTGTTGCGCGATCAGCCTGAACCCTTCAGGGTTGCCGTTATAAATTCCACCTGCCGCCAGCAGCCGTCCGGCGGCTTTGCTGTTGATAGTGCTCAGCGGCGTGGGCTGCTTTATTTGGGTCTGGCGGGCAGGTAACACCGTGGGACGCGGTTTTCCGCCCCGTTTTCTGTAGTCGCGGCGGGCAACCGACCGGTTATATTCCCGGATAATAGCCCGCGCTCCGTCAAACTTAAACGCCAGCGGGTCGCGGCAAATCAGTGCGCCGTGCTCATCAATATAAAACAGCCTTCCCTTTGCGAAAGAAAACCCACCGAGCATCACCACCTCGCCGCTGAATACCATTCTTTGTAGCTTTTCCTGCTCACGCGGCCCATGCGGCGGCGGCTGGTTGGTATAACCGTTAAAGTCGCGCTCATACATATTAATCAGCTTAAAATTCAGCGTCTGGCGGTCATTAAAAACATATTTATCTTTAATTCTGGACCAGGAAAAAACAGGGCTGGTTATTTCCTCATATCTTTCTGGTGACAAATCGTCACGCGGCAGGTAATAAAGATCGTTTCCGGGCAGGCTGAAACTCATACACCATATCCTTATGGTAAAAATAACTGATCCAACCATTACATAATTAATAGATTTGCTTCAAGCCAGAATAATCCATTCTTTTAACCCGAACACACTTTCAGAATAATGGGTTGAATCATATATTTACTGCAAATAATAACGGGTATATTTTATATGAAAAGGTAATCCAGAATGGATATTAAAACCAACCATATAAGTTGTAATAAATATTAATTTTAGCCACTTTAAAGACTAGCACAACGATATATCGAATGTGATGTTTTCCCGTTACGAAAAAGTTGATTGATGCCGGTCAAAAGAAGGCTACTGGTGTCGGTCAAAAGAAGGCTACTGGTGCTGGTCACGAGACGGTTACTGGTGCTGGTTAAAAGAAGGCTACTGGTGCTGGTCACGAGACGGTTACTGGTGCTGGTTAAAAGAAGGCTACTGGTGCTGGTCACGAGAGGGACGGGCAGTTCCCGCGGGACGGCATAAACCCATCCCTGGGGCCTCCGCCCGCGCCTTCCCTGCAGCGGGAGGCCCGCCTACTCTGCCCGTCCCTCTCCTTCCCCTTATATCCCGCTATCGTTACTTAACCTTTTAAAAATTAAAACCAGTAAGGCGGCAGCAAACAATTACAGGAGTCAGTGAGGCGGCAGCAAAAGGCACAAGAGCAAGTGAAGCGGCGGGCAGGTAGCGGAGTAAAGCCTCCGCGTCAGGGATGACGCGGCGGAGTCCCCAGGGATGGGTTCACGACGTCTTTACGCAGCGCCTGCCCGCCGCTGAGCGAACTGAAATCACCCTAAACTCAGCCAGCCGCCGAACAGACTGAAATCACCTTAAACTCAGCCAGCCACCGAACAGACTGAAATCACCCTAAACTCAGCCAGCCACCGAACAGACTGAAACCACCTTAAACTCAGCCAGCCGCCGAACAGACTGAAACCACCCTTAACCCAGCCAGCCGCCGAACAGACTGAAATCACCCTAAACTCAGCCAGACACCGAACAGAGTGAACCCCCGCGCGCGCTAACGCTTATCACAGCGCCTTGTGATACAAGCGAACCACCACATCCGGATAATCCAACGCATCGCCGATATAACGCCAGCCAAAACGCTCGTAATAATCCGCACACAACGAATACAAATAGAGATCCGGAAAACCCCGTGCCCGACACCAGGCTTCAGCATAACTTTGCAGCGCCGCGCTTAACCCACTGCCGCGCGCGCTTTCATCCACATACAATGCCGCCAGCCACGGAAAAAGATCCTGACGGCTAATCAAATCGCAACGCCAGACGCCTACCGTCCCCACGGCACGAACGCCATCCAGCGCCACAAACGTCTGCGGGAAATCAGCGCCGCGCACGCTGCTCTCTATCACGCTGGCGAAAAAAGCGCGGCTCTGCTGATCGCCAAACGCCTGCCACAGCCACTCCACCAGCTGCGGCTGATACTGCGGAGCCTCAGATAACGGAACAATATGCCAGCGGCTCATACCAGCTTACCCTGAAAAATTGGTACTGACTCAAACAGATAACCATCAAAATCTGGCGCATCGGCATCCGACAGCTCCATCAGCGTATTCTTCACATTCTCCAGATGCTGCCACATTCCCTGCCAGGCTCCCATCACATCTCGTCGCCGCAAAGCGGCCAGAATCGTCTGATGATCGCTCAGCCACTTCAAACGGTAACTGCGCGTCTCAATATGCCTGCGCAACTGCTGCCACAGTGGATTATTTTCATGATGCCGCCAGATACTTTTTACCGTATCCATCAGCATCTGATTCTGCGTCGCACCCGCCAGCAAAAGATGAAACAAGCGATCGTTATCCTGACTGGTATCGTCCAGCGCAATTGCGCGCTGCTCCTGTTCCAGCGTGCGGCGTAAATTTTCAATATCGGCTTTGGTCGCCATGCGCGCAGCGAAAGCGGCAATATTACTCTCCAGCAGCTGACGCGCCTGCAACATCTCAAATGGGCCGACATCGCTGCGGAAAAAAGCTTCCTCTTCATCGCTGCTGGCGCTGGGAATACGCATCACATACACGCCAGAACTTTGACGAATATCGACCGTTCCCTCCAGCTCCAGCATCAGCAACGCCTCGCGAACGATGGTTCGGCTCACGCCCCACGTCTCAGCAAGATGGCGCTCCGGCGGTAAGCGTGAGCCAACCGGATAAAGCCCGGCCACAATCTGCTGGCGCAAATGTTCGCCAATCTCCTGATACTGCTTTCTCTCTTGCGGCGCTGCGCCCTTATCCACTTCATCACCCTTAGTCCGTTGACTACACCATCCCGTAGCGCCTGATTAACCGGTAACAACAGATGGCAACACGTCGCTAGTTTATCAAAGCCAGCGCCTGATCGAGTACTTTTGCGCCATTTAGCGTGCCGTAAGCCAGCGTATCGATCACTGCGATCGGGATCCGTTGACTGTCGGTCAGCTTACGGTTCTCCTCCAGCTTAAAACGCACCTGCGGCCCCAGCAGCACCACGGCTACCTCGCCAGCATAGTTTTGTAGCTCCTCGCGCAACTCTTGCTCCGGAATAGCATAAATCTGGTAGTTCAGGCCGCGTGCCGCCGCCTCTTTCTCCATGCGCGTCACCACCATTGAGGTCGACATACCTGCAGCGCAGGCCAGTATGATACGTTTCATTTTCGGATCCTTATCGGGGTTGATCATCCAGCGTCAGGGTCAGCTGGCGGCTATCACGCAGCTGGCGAAACCAGCGCGCTGACTTCTTCATGCGTCGCTGACGCTGATTCTCTAAATCGATTTCAATCAGGCCATAGCGATTTTTAAAGGCGTTCATTGGCGAAACGTTATCGGTAAACGCCCACAGCATATAGCCCCGACAGTTAATGCCCGCCTGACGGGCAAGCAATGCTTCATATAAATGCTCAGCGATAAAATCGATGCGGTAATCGTCCTGAATCTCGCCCCGTGCATTCCTGAAACGCGCTTCGTTCTCAATTCCCATGCCGTTTTCTGCAATAAACCACGGGAAATTGCCGTACTCATCACGCATCCGGCAGGCGATATCCGCCACAATGCGTGGCTGAATCTCCCAGCCGCGTGACGGATTCATCCTGCGGCCCGGCAGCTCAAACGGCTCATAATAACGAGCGGGATGAAACGGCGTTTCGGCATGCCAGGCGCGCGACGGCGCTTTTACCCGATGCGGATAGTAAAGATTCAACCCCACTTCATCGACGCGATGCGCTGCGATCAATGCCAGATCTTCATCACTGTACTGCCAGGCAACCTGATGCTGCGCTAACAGCTGCAGCAGCGCTGGCGGGTACTCGCCTTTGATCGCTGGATCGAGAAACACCCGGTTGTAGAACAGGTCATACATCTCTGCGGCATGTCTGTCGTGCGGCGCGCTGGAACGCGGCCAGGTTACCTCCGGGTTTAAAATCGTTCCGATGCTGCCCGGCCAGCCTCCGGCGCGAAACAGCGCCACAACGCGCGCGGTCGCCAGATTTTTATGATGATTCCACTGCATCCAGGTCGCGGTACTTTGCTGATACGGCCAGCGCAGCGCGTCAAGGTATACGCGGGTTTGCACCACAATGGGTTCATTAAACACAAACCAGCGTTTAACCCGATGGGCATAGCGCGCAAACACCGTCTCCGCGTAGCGAACAAAGAGATCCACCACCTTTCTCGCGCCCCAGCCGCCATACTTTTCCAGTAGCGTCGCCGGCAGCTCGTAATGCTCCAGGCAGAGCATCGGCTCAATGCCACTGGCCTCCATCTCATCAAGCAGACTGTCGTAATAGCGGGCGTACTCCTCATCCACTTCCGCCGTTTCATAATCCAGCAGAAAGCGCGACCAGTTAATAGAGGTGCGATAGTGCGTCAGCCCACAGGCTTTCATTAGCGCCACATCTTCCCGATAGCGATTGATAAAATCGGTCGCTACCGCCGGGCCGTAGCCGTTATGCCAGACATGTCGATCGTGCTGATACCAGGCATCCAGATAAGAGTCCTGCCCCGCCTTCTTACCGTGCCAGCCTTCGGTTTGCCAGGCGGACGCCGCCGCGCCCAGCATAAAATCCACGGGAATATCGATAGTGACTTTGCTCATCTCTGTTCCTTAAGGCTGCGCCAGTTCTGGCTGCTGCAGGGCTTTCGCCTCGGCGGCTTCGGCGCGGCGTGCGGCAATTTTGACAAACGGCAGATAGATCAGCACCGAAACCACAATACACACCAGCTGGGTTACCACCGCGCCCATTGAACCGGCGGTAGAGAGCCAGGCATTAATAATCGGCGGCGTTGTCCAGGGCACCATCACCACCGCTTTACCCGCAAACCCCGTGAGCGTCGCAAAATAGCCGATGGTGCCGGTTACCAGCGGCGTAATAATGAAAGGGATCGCCAGGATAGGATTCAACATAATCGGCATACCGAAAATTACCGGCTCATTGATATTAAACAACCCTGGTCCAAACGAAAGCTTGGCGATCTCGCGCATCTCTTTACGTTTGGTTGCCAGCATCACCGCCGTCAGCAGGCCGATGGTCAGGCCAGAGCCACCAATACTCATATAGACATCCCAAAACGGCATGGTAATGATATTGGGTGCCTCTTTTCCCTGCTCGAAGGCGTTCATGTTCACCAGAATCGCTCCCAGCAACAGCGGCTCACGGATCGGTTTAATCATTTGATTGCCATGAATGCCAATCACCCAGAACAGCTGGGCGACAAACATCAGCAGTAAAATGCCCCACAGGCTCTGCACCACCGATTCCAGCGGCTGTTGCACCACACGATAAACCGCATCGTAGAGGTAGAGTCCACTGACCCGATGGAAAATAAAGCCGAAGGTGGCGATAGCCGACACGGTAATGATCGCCGGGATCAACGCAGAGAAAGAGGCGGAAACATTGGGCGGCACGGTATCGGGCATTTTGATTTTTAGCCGCTCAACATTTTCCAGCCGACAATATATTTCTACCGATAAGATAGCGATAAACATACCGAGAAACAGGCTTTTGGTATCAGAAAACTGCTTCGCCAGCACATCGGTAACCAGCCGCATCTGCCCGTCGACCATCATCTGCAGCGTGGTCGGCGTAACGGCAATAAAGCAGATTACCGCCAGCAGGCCGGGAAACAGCGTTTTGATGCCGTTAATCCGCCCCAGCTCAATACCGATTAAAAATACCGCGCCGATATTCAGGAAGCTGAGCGTGGCGTAGTTAATACTGGTGGTAATGGGTTTGAGATCGGCCAGGAAAGAGAGCGCCTGGAAACTGGCCAGGCCGTTTTTAGCATCCAGCACCATATTAGAGATCAGCACTGAAAAAGCGCCCACGATAATCACCGGCATCAGCGTAATAAAAGACGCTTTGATCGCCATAATATAGCGATAGCTGTTAAAGCGCGTGGCGAAGCTCCCCAGCGAGTCAATCAGTCGATCCTGTAGAGACATAAGCAATAACCTCAGGGTAAGTGAGTAATCGTCCTGTTGTGACAACCCAACCCTTCCCTGATATGGCATACCAAAATTAGCCGAATGCACGCTTTTTTCTGTGAGCTTTAGCGCAGTTCGCTTATTTGGTATTCCAATATGATGATTAACCCAAATCTGGTATACCAATAATCGAGGTGAGTATGGATTTTGAACAGGTCATCATGGAACTGCTGATTAACGCTGGCGAGGCGCGTTCTCATGCAATGAGCGCTATTCAGGCAGCGCGTCGACGTGAATGGCAGCAGGCGGACCAGGCGCTGACTGCCTCGGCAGAAGCCTCTAAAGCGGCGCATCGCATTCAAACGCAGTTGATCGGGGCTGATGAGGGCGAAGGAAAGTTACCGGTGACCTTGATCCTGGTACATGCGCAGGATCATTTGATGAACGCTATGCTCTGCCGGGATCTGGCAGAAGAGATCGTATTACTGCGTAAAGAGCTGCTGGCGTAAAAAGCAGGCCGTTCCCGCTAGCGCAGCAGAAACGGCCCTCTGTTTATAGCTCCAGCGCCAGCAGCTCCTGGATGGTCTGGCGACGGCGGATTTCGCGCGCTTCGCCGCCATCAAACAGCACCTCCGGGATCAGCGGACGGCTGTTGTAATTGGAAGACATCGATGCGCCGTACGCGCCGGTATCATGAAACACCAGATAATCGCCCGGTGCCGTTACCGGAAGCAGGCGGGTTTCAACCTTGCCGCCTTCCAGCTGGGTAAAGACATCGCCCGATTCGCATAGCGGCCCCGCCACCACGGTTTCACGCTGCTCTCTTTGTGCAGCAGCGCCGTCAGCAGAAAGCAATGAAATATGATGGTAACTGCCGTACATCGAAGGACGCATAAGATCGCTGAAGCCTGCATCCACCAGTACAAAATGGCGGCTGCCCATCTCTTTCACCGCCCGCACCTGCGCAACCAGAACCCCTGCCTCGGCCACCAGGAAACGCCCCGGCTCGATCTCTAATTTCACCGCATGGCCCAGATGCGCCGCAATACGTTCGCGCGCGCTGTGCCACAGGCTGTAATAGTGCTGCGTATCGATCGCCTCTTCACCGTAACGATAAGGGATCGACAGCCCGCCGCCGGCGGAGATCGCCGTGATATCCCGATCCAGCGCGATAACCTGGCTTACCATCGCATCGCATACCTGTTCCAGATGGCCATAGTCCACCCCGGAACCGATATGCATATGAATGCCTGCCAGTTGCAGATCGTACTGCTGAATAGCGTCCAGCGCCTGCGGCAAGTCGCTGTGCCAGATACCATGCTTGCTGTTTTCGCCGCCAGTATTGGTTTTTTGACTGTGTCCGTGGCCAAAGCCCGGATTAACCCGCAGCCAAACCGGATGACCCGGCGAGCGCTCGCCTAGCTGATGCAGCATGTCCACCGATCCGGCATTGACCGGAATGCACAGCTCGGCAATGCGTGCCAGCGTGGGTTTATCCAGCACGTCAGCGGTAAACACGATCTCATCGCCACCCGCCACATAGCCTGCCGCCAGCGCACGCTCAATTTCGCCCAGAGAAACGGAATCGACCTTCACGCCCGCTTCACGCATCAGACGCAGAATATGGATATTCGAGCAGGCTTTCTGAGCGAAACGCACCACGTCAAACTGCTGTAGCTGGGCGATGCGCTGGCGAATAATATTAGCGTCATAAGCCCAAAATGGACCATCATAGCGTTCGGTGAGCGGCAGCAGATTTGCGGCGTTCAGGGCGCTGTCAGCGTGATTGAGCGGGCGCGGCATAATACGTCTCCTTGAAATTTTCTCTATTACGCCATAGCCCTTCTAGAGAGAAAAATATCTGTTTCTGCAGAGTCTATGCAAATATGATATGGCTTTCGCTTCCGGAGAGATCATGGCTAACATCACCCATCGGCATATAGAGATTTTTCACGCGGTGATGACCAGCGGCAATCTCACTGCCGCTGCCGAACTGCTGCATACCTCTCAGCCAACCGTTAGCCGCGAGCTGGCTCGGTTTGAAAAATTAACCGGGCTGAGCCTGTTCGAACGCGTACGTGGTCGTTTGCAGCCTACCGTGCAGGGCCTGCGCCTGTTTGAAGAGGTGCAACGATCCTGGTACGGTCTCGATCGCATTATCAGCGCAGCGGAAGGGTTGCGTCAGTTTCGCCAGGGCGAACTCTCTATCGCCTGTCTGCCGGTTTTCTCTCAGTCTTTGCTGCCGCCACTCTGCCAGCCTTTTTTACAGCGCTATCCCGACCTCAGTTTGAATATTATCCCACAAGAATCGCCATTGCTGGAGGAGTGGCTGTCAGCCCAGCGCCACGATCTCGGCCTGACCGAAACCCATGTTACGCCCGCCGGCACCGAGCGCATCGAGCTGTTAACGCTAAATGAGGTTTGCGTTTTGCCTGCCGATCACCCGTTAGCCTCGCGCAAGCAGCTTACGCCACAGGATTTTGCCGGGGAAAGCTATATCAGCCTGTCGCGCAGCGATAGCTATCGACAGCTGTTGGATGCGCTGTTTCATGAACAGAACGTACAGCGCAGGATGGTAATGGAAACGCACAGCGCGGCGTCGGTATGTGCGATGGTGCGGGCAGGTATCGGCATTTCAGTAGTGAATCCGCTGACGGCGCTTGATTATGCAGCCAGCGGCATTGCCATCAGACGTTTTAGTGTGGAAGTGCCCTTTACGGTGAGCCTGATCCGCCCGCTGCATCGTCCGGCGTCGGCGTTGGTTAGCGCCTTTAGCCAGCATCTGCAGCATGAGACCGCACAGTTTCAGGTGAAGCTCGACGCGCTGCTTGATTAACCGGTCGGCGCAGTTAACCTAACAGCAACAGGCAGGAGAGATCATCTCCGCCGTTTATTTCGTTAATGGCTTTATCGAGGTTATCCGCTGTTTGGGCAGAATGGCCGACATACTGGTAATAGTCGGCAAACAGAGTAAGCACATCCTCCTGTTTAATGTCTTTATACAGCGACTTCACCGCAAGTGAAATTTTGAGGAAGAAATAGTCCATCACCATGCGGTAAAACAGCCGCATAATAAGAGAAAGATCTTTGCCGGGAAACCAGCTGGTATAGAGCTGATAAAGTAAATAATTGCGCAACACATAAGGATCTTTCAGACATGAAGTGGCACAAAGCTGCTGCCATTGCTGATTAAGACGAGCGAATTTATTTTTCAGATCAGCTTTATTAGAAGCTTCTTCCTCAAGATATTCCGCAATAGAAATATAATCAGCGCGAAGAGAGTAATTCCGCGTGGTAGTATTTATATCTTTATAAATTGCCATAATTGCGCGAAGCTTCAACAAGGCCGACTGCTCTCGTTCTTCGTTATTGACTGACAGTTGACCGCTGTGTAGCGACGCGAGTAATTCTTCATAGAACGCTTCAGCTTCAGCAAGCCGCCCCGACAAATCAAAATTTATACGTTGTAGATACAAAACAAACTGCGCCAGGGCAAATAAGTTGGCCTCAATATCGTTACTTTGCGCCGCGATCAGGTTCCAGGCAAACAGGTGAATAAGCTGATTGGCTTGCCCTAAGCTATCCTTATAAAGCAGTTTACTTTTAGCCGCTGAGGCAAGAAGGTTGATTTCTTCGTGCTGTTGCATACTGTCTTCAGCAAATAATACCAGACGCACCACTTCAGAACAGGCCATCGTCAGGCCACGGCGTAACTGATCGCCCCAGATACGCTGTGTCCTTGGATAGATCGCACAGGTTGGAGAGAGCGCGTCGCCCCCTAACTTTTGGTGCACTCTACATAACTTGTCGGCTGTAAAAAAAGGACACGTTCCCTCGTCATTAAACTTAATAATGGAATATTTCTTTCTTCCCGCCCGGGTTAACGCAAGGGCGTTCTTCGCCACGCTTCTTATTTCTTCATCGCGCGAATTAATATAGTTATCATGTGTTTTTTTATCTATGTAAATAATCCATCCATGGCAACAGTGATTTAAGCATTCCGGACCCGTGCATCTGAACTTTTTATAAAAGTTTGGGGTGATGATTTTGCGTACTTTCATAGATTAACACCCTGATATAAAACCGCTAAGGTAACATAAAGTGTTAATAACCCAATGGGATATAAGCGCACACTTTAGCGCGCAATTAGGCATAACACGTTCGGATAACAGAGAGAGTTATACGATGGATAACCAAACAATTCCCGGCGAACAGATTGATGATTTAGGTTTTATAAGAATGTCTGGAAACAGCGTGGATAAGGCAATGAAAGGGATACAACATGGAGGAAAATAGCCTGGCGGGCAGCGCTGACGACGCGAGGCCGCCAGCGCATTAACGCTCGGTTGAATTACGCGTTTACCGGCTGCGCTTTACCGTTGGCGCGACGGAAGGTAATCAGGCAGACAATCAGGCCGATTGCAGCCAGCACGGCGGCTGCCACCGGCACCGCAGTCAGGCCGTAGCCGCCTTCAATAACCGCACCACCAACCCAGGCACCCAGCGCATTGCCTACGTTAAACGCAGAAATGTTCAGGGTAGAAACCAGGTTTGGTGCCTCTTTACCGTGGCGCACCACGTTAATCTGCAGCCCCGGCACGGTAGCAAATGTTGCCATCGCCCACAGGAACAGGGTGATTTCCGCCAGCCACAGCCCGTGACTGGTCCAGCTAAAGGCCAACGAGAAAAGCGCAATCAGCGCAAAGCTCAGGATCAGGCTGAAAGAAACTTTCCAGTCCGCCAGCTTGCCGCCGATGATATTGCCTACCGTCAGACCCGCGCCGATCAGGAACAGCGTCCAGCTCACGCCGCGATTGCTGATGCCGGTAACCTGCAACAGCAGCGGTGCGATATAACTAAACAGAGCAAACATTGCCGCCGCAAAGCAGACCGTCATCAGCAGCGACAGCCAGAGCTTACCATTCGCCAGCGCACTGATTTCACTGCCGAGATGCACCGGCTTCTCATCTTTATTAGTCGGCAGGCTAACGATCAAAGCCACAAAGGCCAGTACGCCAATTATCGCTACGCCCCAGAAGGTGGCGCGCCAGCCAAACAGCTGACCAAACCAGGTACCGAGCGGTACGCCCAGTACGTTAGCCAGCGTCAGGCCGGTGAACATGAGCGCAACCGCTGAAGCCTGACGATTAGGCGCAACCAGGCTGGCAGCCACCACCGAACCGATACCAAAAAAGGCACCATGACACAGCGCGGTAACAACACGTGCCAGCATCAACAGGTTATAGCTATAAGCCAGTGCGCACAGGATGTTGCCGATAATAAAAATCGACATCAGCAGGATCAGCGTGCGTTTGCGCGGTAACCGTGCGGTCAGCAGCGCCATGACCGGCGCGCCGATTGCGACGCCCAGCGCATAGCCGCTGATCAGCCAGCCGGCGGAAGGGATCGACACGCGCAGATCGCCCGCCACCTCCGGCAGTAACCCCATAATAACGAACTCAGTGGTGCCGATTGCAAACGCACTCAGCGCCAGCGCCAGTAATGAAACAGGCATAACATTCTCCAGAAACGATGATTGCAGACTCCAGGCAGGCCGCTGTCAGGCAGCGGATTGGATGACGCGTTGTAATGCTGCATCTATTTATTGCGCCACGCGGCTATTAAAGCACAACGCTAATGTGACAAACACCCCGAAACCGGCAAGGGTTTATTGCGCTACGAGCAATAATCCTGCACTGAACAGTTACGCAGCGCACATCGTCTTTAAGAGGATTCCTTTAAGCACACTTAACGATTAACAGCGGTATTTGATAAAGTTGCTCTTCACTATCCTTCAATGCTGCGAAATGTAACGTTATTGTGATTTTTAGCAGATATATTAAGCACTAAAGAAAGCGCAGCGGCTGCCGATATCCTGACAAGGTATTAACAGCGCTTAATGATTATATCGTGGAGTGGTTATGCGTAAGAGCTTTGCCCTGCTGGTTTTAAGTTTGACCGGTTGTTCAGTCGGTCATTATGAATACAGTAAAGAGGCCCAAAAGCGCGTTGATATGACCGTAACCGGCATTCCCACGGTGCTGGGTCTCGGCACGCTGGGCACCACAATTCCTTTGACTGCGGACTATAGCCTGACCGCCGCCCACGTTGCGAAGTTCTCTTTATACAAGGTTAAGGCCTGGCATCCTGAGTGCGATCTGGCGATCGTTTACCATAAGAATGACGAGAAAAATCTGCCGCCACGCTTTCGTAACGGCTTTATGGGCGACCGGATAAATCTCTACGGCTACAGTTTTTATACTGCGATGCCGGTCTCTTCATCCGGTAAAAACCTGGCGAATAGCAACCTGAAAAACAGCTGGAATAAGCAGGGCTGTGTGGTGGTCGCGGCAGACGCAGGCGTGGTACAGGGAATGTCTGGCGGCGCGGTTTATAACGCTTCTGACGATACGCTGGCTGGGGTAATAGTCGGCTACAGCGCAAAGATTAACGACAAGAAAAGCGGCAAAACGCTGTATAAGCACACCGCGCTTTATGTGCCTTATTCACAGTTTTCGGACTGGCTGACGGCAGAGACAAAATCGTAAGCGCCGGTGCCTGCCCGGCCCCCTACTCTCACGACTTATCTGGTAGCCCGTTATGCGCACCCAGGGTTTGCAACGGCGGATCGCGCCAACGATCGCTTCGGGTCGCCTCATACTCAGGGTTCAGCGGATAATGGATGCGATTTTCCTCTTTGTTCGCTTCGCCCACCACCAGTAATCGGGCTTCCGCCGTCCCGTTATTAATAAAGGTATGACAAATCCCCGTTCCCGCAGGAAAAGCCACCGCATCGCCCGGCTGCAAGGAATAGAGTTCGCCATTGATCCAGACATCAGGCTGCCCTTCCAGCACGTAAACGAACTCCTCTTCCGCACTTTCAGCATGTGGATAAGAGAGGCGACGCCCGGGCAACAGGCGCTCGTGATGGATGCCGATGCGTGTTAATCCCAGCGCACGCCCCAGCGGCGCGCCGATGCCCATGTGCTCACTACTGCCGCTGTAATGCGCTTCATCAGGCGCTTCCAGTTCTTGCCAGTGACGAATAAAGCCGGGACGCGCTTTTAGCTGCATGCTTTCAACTCCCTACAGAAAGAATCTTTTGAGCATGGCAAAGGAAAAAGAGAATCTCAAGAGAGAGCAGCAGAAGCCGCTGGGTGGGAACCAAAATAAAAAGGGACGCCTGAGCGTCCCTTTTAGCAGAATGGCCTGAATTACTTCGCAGACGGACGCAGCGCCGGGAACAGGATAACGTCACGAATGGTGTGGCTGTTGGTGAACAGCATTACCAGACGGTCGATACCGATGCCGAGACCAGCGGTCGGCGGCAGGCCATGCTCCAGCGCGGTGACGTAATCTTCATCGAAGAACATGGCTTCATCATCACCGGCATCTTTCGCTTCCACCTGCTGACGGAAACGATCAGCCTGATCTTCAGCATCGTTCAGCTCGGAGAAGCCGTTGCCGATTTCACGTCCGCCGATAAAGAATTCAAAACGATCGGTGATTTCCGGGTTGGTGTCGTTACGACGAGCCAGCGGAGAGACTTCTGCCGGATATTCAGTGATAAAGGTCGGCTGGATCAGATGACTTTCCGCCGTCTCTTCAAAGATCTCGGTAACGACGCGGCCCAGGCCCCAGCTTTTTTCTACTTTGATACCCAGCGAGCGCGCAATCGCCACCGCTTTATCAAAGTCTTCCAGATCGGCGAGGTTGGTTTCCGGACGATATTTCTGAATCGCTTCTTTCATCGTCAGTTTGGCAAACGGCTTGCCAAAATCAAACGTCTGGTCGCCGTATGGCACTTCAGTGGTGCCCAATACATCCTGCGCCAGCGTGCGGAACAGGCTTTCGGTCAGCTCGATCAGATCTTTGTAATCGGCGTAGGCCATATAGAGTTCCATCATGGTGAACTCAGGGTTATGGCGCGGCGAGATACCTTCATTACGGAAGTTACGGTTGATTTCAAATACCCGATCAAAACCGCCTACAACCAGGCGTTTCAGGTAGAGTTCCGGCGCGATACGCAGGTACATGTCGATATCAAGCGCGTTGTGATGCGTGATGAACGGACGTGCAGAAGCACCGCCAGGGATCACCTGCATCATCGGCGTTTCCACTTCCATAAAGTCACGGCCAACCATGAACTGGCGGATGCCGGCCATGATCTGCGAGCGAATTTGGAAGGTTTTACGCGACTCTTCGTTGGCGATCAGATCCAGATAGCGCTGACGATAGCGGGTTTCCTGATCGGCCAGGCCGTGGAATTTATCCGGCAGCGGACGCAGCGCTTTAGTCAACAGGCGCAGTTCGGTGCAATGGATAGAAAGCTCGCCGGTTTTGGTTTTAAACAGTTTGCCGCGCGCGCCAAGGATGTCGCCCAGGTCCCACTTTTTAAACTGTTCGTTATAGAGGCCTTCCGCCAGGTCATCGCGCGCGACGTAAAGCTGAATACGTCCGCCAACGTCCTGCAGCGTAACAAATGACGCTTTACCCATGATGCGGCGCGTCATCATACGACCCGCCACGCTGACTTCAATATTCAGCGCTTCCAGCTCTTCGTTTTCTTTATCATCGTACTGAGCGTGCAGCTGGTCAGAGACGCTGTCGCGGCGGAAGTCGTTCGGGAACGCCACGCCCTGTTCACGCAGCGCGCTGAGTTTTTCACGGCGCGCTTTCAGTTCGTTGTTAAGTTCCAGCGCATCATCAGCGCCTTGTGATTGTTGTTCAGACATATTTAGAGTCCTGCTTTCAAACTTGCTTCAATGAAACGATCCAGATCGCCATCCAGCACAGCCTGGGTGTTACGGGTTTCTACGCCGGTGCGCAGATCTTTGATACGTGAATCATCCAGCACGTAGGAGCGAATTTGGCTGCCCCAGCCGATATCAGATTTGTTGTCTTCCAGTGCCTGTTTCTCGGCATTTTTCTTTTGCATTTCCAGTTCATAAAGCTTGGCTTTCATCTGCTTCATGGCCTGGTCTTTGTTTTTATGCTGAGAGCGATCGTTCTGACATTGGGTGACGGTGCCGGTTGGAATGTGGGTAATACGCACCGCTGATTCCGTACGGTTAACGTGCTGGCCGCCCGCGCCGGATGCGCGATAGACGTCGATACGCAGGTCCGCCGGGTTAATTTCGATATCGATATCGTCATCCACTTCCGGGTAGACGAAGGCGGAGCTGAAGGAAGTATGACGACGACCGCCGGAGTCGAACGGGCTTTTACGCACCAGGCGATGGACGCCAGTTTCTGTACGCAGCCAGCCAAAGGCATATTCACCGGCGATACGGATAGTGGCGGATTTGATGCCCGCGACTTCACCGTCGGAGACTTCGATGACTTCGGTTTTGAAGCCTTTATCTTCTGCCCAGCGCAGGTACATACGCAGTAGCATGCTGGCCCAGTCCTGAGCCTCCGTACCGCCGGATCCCGCCTGGAGATCGATGTAGCAGTCGGCGCTGTCATATTCTCCGGAGAACATGCGGCGGAATTCCAGTTCGCCCAGTTTTTTCTCCAGGATGTCCAGCTCGGCGACGGCTTCGTTGAAGGTTTCTTCATCGTCCGCTTCAACCGCCAGTTCCAGCAGGCCAGCCACGTCTTCCAGGCCCTGGGTCATTTGGTCAAGGGTGTCGACGATGGCTTCCAGCGTGGAGCGTTCTTTACCCAGCGCCTGGGCGCGCTCAGGTTCGTTCCAGACGTTGGGTTGTTCGAGTTCAGCGTTTACTTCTTCGAGGCGTTCTTTCTTGGCATCGTAGTCAAAGATACCCCCTAAGAACGTCGCTGCGCTCAGTGAGGTCCTGGATACGATTTTTCACCGGATTGATTTCAAACATGGCTTTAGGATCTTTTAAGAAGTGACATGAGATATAACAGGGGAGTTTAACCGAAAAGGCAGTGAGATTGTAGTTTTGTACGGCAATGTCGCGGCGAACGGGGCTGATGTTTGGGAAGAAAGCGCGGTGGCGGAGCGGCGTTGGGATGCGGTTCGGGGTTGTCGCGGCGGATCGACGCTGGTATTCAGACCGGGGGCGTCAGCAACAGGCGGGCCGTTCCATAAAGACGTCGTGAATCCATCCCTGGAGACTCCGCCGCGTCATCCCTGACGCGGAGGCTTTACTCCACGGCCCGCCTGTCGCTTCCCTGAGTTCAGCGTTAATGCGATAACAACAAGGCTCTCAAATGAGAGCCGAAAGTCATTATGGAGCAGAAAAAAATCATTCAAAAACGCGGGTAATTCCCTTGTGGATACATAATCCAGGTTGGTGTACCTGGTTTCCAGCATTTATTATTTGCATCTATCCCCCCCCCATATCTTTTCCCCTACCGTCAAAGATATTATTTGATGGACGTAAGCCATTAAGGTTCATCGCACCAGATATTTTTTGGGTTTCGACATGCAATAGCTTTCTTATAATAACACTCATTTTTCTTTATCAATAACACCCTTTCCTCTTTATTATGGAGAAGATTTCTCCAAACTTTCTTTTTTGCAAAATATCCCCCTGAAGTATGGTGACATAGCCTTGTGCTGGGTTAATCTCGCCAAGTCTCTTTTTGTTAATAAGCCATAATCCACATGCGGCATAAAGCTTACTTTCTTTTGTGGCTTTTTCTGACTGTATCACTCTTAAAAAAATATCTTCCCTGTGTGTTGAGGACATTATTTTTTCATAAAGTCGTTCACCTTCTGATTTTTTAGGCACAAACCCGTTATAGCCTATAGAGAAATATTTTATCTGTGCCAGCTCATCTTCAATGCTCATAGCATGAGGAGATAATGATACGCTAAACAATAGTAAAGAAATAAATTTAAACATTGTCACCTGTCTCTGTTTTCAAGCAGCAAAGTAATAAAACCCTGCTCCCATTAAATTGACAGGGATCACAATGTAATGAATTAACCGCAATCAATCATTAAAGGTATCAATGTAAACAGATTAATAATAATCTTGGTTTTTTGAATTATATGATGGTAATAAATGAGCGAATAATAAATTAGAGTGAAAGAAAAGCGCTGGCAGAAGAGATAGCTCCCTCATGCCAGCTTATGCTTATAACGGCCAGATATGCTCGATTAACAGTTGTACGCTGCGGTTGCCGCGAAACTCGTTCACATCCAGCTTATAGGCCAGCTCTACGTGCCGCACGCTGGCGTCAGGCCACAGGCGCGTATCCACGTTAAACGCGATACCGTCCAGTAACGGGCCACCGCCTAACGGCTCAATCATTACCTTCAGATGACGTTCGCCTACCAGCCGCTGCTGTAACAGCTTGAATTTGCCATCGAACACCGGCTCCGGAAACGCCTGTCCCCAGGGACCGGCATCACGCAGCATCTCTGCGGTGGGTAAGGTCAGCTCCTGCGCCATCAGCTCGCCATCGGACCAGATCACGCCCTGCAAGGCTTCTGCATCCAGCCAGTCGCCCACCAGCTCGCTAAACAGTGCGCTGAACTGCTCGAACTTCGACTCTTCCAGCGATAGCCCGGCAGCCATCGCATGGCCGCCGAACTTCAGAATCAAACCGGGATGCAGCGTATCCAACCGCTCCAGCGCATCTCGCAAATGCAACCCGGCGATTGAGCGACCAGAGCCTTTCAGAGTGCCGTCGCCCGCTGGCGCAAAGGCGATTACCGGACGATGAAAGCGCTCTTTCAGGCGCGAAGCCAGAATGCCAACCACGCCCTGGTGCCATTCAGGATGATAAAATGCCAGCCCTAAAGGCAACGCCTCGCTACTGCGCTCCAGCTGATTACAGAGCGTCAACGCTTCAGCCTGCATCCCCTGCTCAATCTCTTTACGCGTTTGGTTTAAAGCGTCCAGTTCGCTGGCCAGCATCCGCGCCTGCGCTAAGTCTTCCGTCAGCAACAGCGCCACGCCGACCGACATATCATCCAGACGGCCCGCCGCATTCAAACGCGGCCCCAGCGCAAAGCCCAGATCGCTGGCGGCCAGCTGACGCGCATCACGATTGGCGATTTCCAGCAGCGCACGGATCCCCGGACGACACTTGCCCGCACGGATGCGGCTCATGCCCTGCCAGACCAGAATGCGGTTATTGGCATCCAGCGGCACCACGTCCGCTACCGTGCCTAACGCCACCAAATCCAGCAGCTCCGCCAGATTAGGAATGCTCAGCCCATTGTCGAACCAGCCCTGCTCACGCAAATGCGCCCGCAGCGCCAGCATTAAATAAAACGCGACGCCAACTCCGGCTAGCGCCTTTGAAGGAAAAGTACTGTCGGTCAGGTTAGGATTAACGATCGCTTCTGCCGCTGGCAGCGTCTCGCCCGGCAGATGGTGATCGGTGACCAGCACCGGGATCCCTTTCTGATGCGCGCAGGTCACGCCCGCATGTGAGGAAATACCGTTATCGACCGTCAGAATTAACTCCGCGCCGCGCGCTGCCGCCTGCTCCACCACTTCCGGGCTCAGGCCATAGCCATCATCAAAGCGGTTAGGCACCAGATATTGCACATTCCGGCCGCCCATGCTGCGTAGTGCCAGCACGGTCAGCGCGGTGCTGGTCGCGCCGTCGGCATCAAAATCACCGACGATCATAATCTGTTTCTCATCGCGCAGCGCCTGATGCAGCAAGGCAACCGCCCGATCCATACCGCTTAAGCCCTGCCACGGATGCAGAAACTTCGCGCCGCGCTCCAGGGCGCGCTCATCGATTACGCCTCGCTGGGCATAGAGACGGCGCAGCAGCGGATGAAGATCCGCTGGCAGCGCCGCATTGTTTGCCGCCTCACGACGGCGGAGTTGCGTGGGTTTATTCACTGCTGATTAGCTACCGCTTTTTTGTTTATCAAGAAGCTGTTTCATCTCTTTCGGGCCCTGATAGCCTGGGATCATCATGCCGTTTTCCAGCAGGATGGCTGGCGTGCCCTGAATACCATAGAGAATGCCCAGCTGATAATGCTGATCGAGATTGATTTTGCAGTCGCCAGGGGAAACTTCGTCGCCTTTCATCGCCGCATCAAATGCCTTGTTGCGATCGGCCGCGCACCAGATAGATTTCATCTCTTTCGCTACCTGACCATTCATCCCTTCACGCGGGAAAGCCAGATAGCGTACGGTGATGCCCAGCGCGTTGTAATCCGCCATTTCCTGATGCAGCTTACGGCAGTAGCCACAGGTAATATCAGTGAAAACAGTAATCACATGCTGCTCTTTTGGCGCTTTGTAAACGATCATCTCTTTACTTAACGCATCAACCTTTTTCTGCAGCAGCTGATTGGTGACATTCACCGGATGCGCGCCGCTGACGTCATACAGCGGACCCTGAATAAAATGCTTTCCATCTTCGGTGACATACAGCACGCCGCTTTCCGAGAGCACGGTCTTCATGCCTGGCAGCGGAGAAGGTTGGATTTCAGTCTGTTGCAGTCCCAGTTTGCGTAGTGATTGCTGAATCGTAGCGTCGTCGGCCTGCGCGACACCGGTAACAGCGGCAGCCAGCAAGGCGACGATAGCAAATGTTTTTTTCATCCTGTTCCCTTATTGTTCCACGGCCTCAGGCGCGCGGATGATGCTGTTGATGTAACTGACGCAGACGCTCAGTGGCGACATGCGTATAAATCTGTGTGGTGGAGAGGTCGCTGTGTCCCAGCAACATCTGTACGACACGTAAATCCGCGCCGTGGTTCAGCAAATGCGTGGCAAACGCATGGCGCAGCACATGTGGCGAAAGTTTTTCGCTGTCGATGCCTGCCACCGTGGCGTAATGCTTAATTCGGTGCCAGAACGTTTGACGCGTCATCTGCTGCGCACGATTGCTGGGAAACAGCACGTCGATGACCTGCCCATTCAGCAGCCAGGGGCGGCCATATTCCAGATATTGCTCCAGCCAGTGTATCGCCTCTTCCCCCAGCGGCACCAGCCGCTCTTTATTACCCTTGCCGATGACGCGAACCACGCCCTGACGCAGACTAACGTCGCTGACCGTTAATCCTACCAGTTCGGAAACACGTAACCCGGTGGCATACAGCAGTTCCAGCATCGCCTTATCACGCAGCTCAATCGGCTGCTCAACGCTGGGTGCCTGTAGTAAACGTTCGACCTGCGCTTCCGAAAGATCTTTCGGCAGACGCTGCGGCAGTTTCGGAGAAGAAAGCAACGCGCTGGGATCATCAGTCCGTAGCTTTTCGCGATACAGATATTGAAACAGACGACGCATAGCGCTTAGCAGGCGCGCCGAGCTGGTGGCTTTATAACCGCCCTCCACGCGATCGGCAAGAAAAGCCTGTAGATCTGCCGCCTCTGCCTGAAGCAGCGTTCGCTCATGGTGTTTCAGCCAACCGATTAACGATTGCAGATCCTGACGATACGAAGCCAGGGTGTTTTGCGCCAGATTGCGTTCGATCCACAGCGCATCCAGAAACTGTTCAATAAGATCGTTATCCTGCACTCTTGCCTCTTTGCGCAAACGTGTGAATTTCTCCGCATTATGCCTGAAAGCGGCGGCCTTCTGATACAATTGCGCCCATCTGAAGCTATTTATGAGTAGATGTTCCGTATGAAGATTGGCCTTTTTTACGGTTCCAGCACCTGTTATACCGAAATGGCCGCCGAGAAAATTCGTGATTTTATCGGCGAGGAGCTGGTGACGCTGCATAACCTGAAGGATGATTCTCCGGCACTAATGGAGCAGTACGATATGCTGATCCTTGGCATTCCAACCTGGGATTTTGGGGAGCTGCAGGAGGACTGGGAGGCAAAATGGCAGGAGATTGCGGCGCTTAACCTGCGCGGTAAGGTGGTAGCGCTGTATGGCATGGGCGATCAGTTGGGCTATGGCGAATGGTTTCTTGACGCGCTGGGCATGCTGCATGAGCTGCTGGCACCGATGGGCGTACAGTTTGTCGGCTACTGGCCAATCGAAGGTTATGAATTTACCAGTCCGAAACCCCTTACCGCCGACGGCAAACAGTTTGTTGGCCTGGCGCTGGATGATGTGAATCAGTTTGAAGAAAGCGATGAACGCATCGCGCAGTGGTGTGAACAGATCCTGACGGAAACCGCTGCATTACTCTAACCTGCTCTACTGCTCAGGCTATCCCGGGTGCATATTGCCCGGGATTCATCGGTCAATAATAACCTTTTGTCAGACGCCGCAGCGCTCGCCAGCTGGTTTCGCTCATGCTGTCCCGCATCAGCCACAGTGAAAAACGTTTCCCCTGTTGCGTACGCAGCGAGAGGATAACGCCAAACGGCAGCACAAAAGGCGGACGCGTTACCCAACCACGCTGCTGCTGCCAGCACCAGCAGCGGTTTTCATCCGTGGTTAATACGCCGCGCCAGCGCTGCTGTAAATGCAGGCGATACCGTAACTCAATGATTAATAACAGCAGCAGGCCGACAATAATGGGGATCAGCCGCGTCGGCCAGGGCAACAGCAGCAGTCCGGCGGCGATCGACAAATAAAGCGCCAGGGTAACGCACCGGGCTAATGCCGACGGCGTCAGTTCAGATTGCCACCGCACCACGTTCCGGGCCACGCTGCTGGTTACGAGTCTGGATCAGCTGCACCATGCGTTTTAGCTCAGCGTCCGCCGGTTCGCCGTGGTTCATCAGCCAGTTAAACAGATCCGGATCGTCGCTTTTCAACAGACGGATAAACAGCGCCTTATCGTCATCGCTTAACGAATCATACTCATATTTAAAGAAAGGCATGATGGCGATGTCCAACTCCAGCATGCCACGGCGGCACGCCCAGTGAATACGGGATTTATCGTTAATATCCATGTGTTCTGTCATCGGTTAGCTTAAATATGCTGGCTAGTGTAGCGCTTTTTTTCCGGCCTGTTACAGGCAAATTCCTCTCCTGCGTAGAGTGCCGCATAGCGCACGCGCAAGTTACAGGGTTATCAAGCGATTTGTGCGTCTGTTTCCGGAAACAGGTTGCAAAGCCCTCTTGCTCTTTTAATATGAAGTCACTTTTGGTATTCACTGACTCTTCAGGATTTCGCTATGCCTGACTTTACTTTTCCACCGCGCCAGCCGGTTGCTTCATCCCGTCTGCCGCTGACATTGATTTCACTGGAAGACTGGGCGCTGGTTGTCGCTCAGGGCGCTGACAGCACCACCTATTTACAAGGTCAGGTGACGCTGGATGTCGCCGCTCTGCCCGCTGAAAAGCATCTGCCCTGCGCGCACTGCGATGCCAAAGGCAAAATGTGGAGCAACCTGCGCCTGTTTCACCGTGGCGAAGGTTACGCCTATCTGGTGCGTCGCGGCCTGCGTGATACACAGATCACCGAACTGAAAAAATACGCCGTGTTTTCTAAAGTCACCATCGCTGCCGACGACAACGCGGTGCTGCTTGGCGTTGCTGGCTTTCAGGCCAGAGCCGCGCTGACTAACCGTTTTGCCGCTTTGCCGGATGCACAAACGCCGGTGATTCAGGATGGTGATTCCACGCTGTTGTGGTTTAGTACTCCAGCTGAGCGTTTTCTGTTGGTGACCACCGTGGAAAAAGCCAGCGAGCTGAAACAGGCGCTGGAAGGCGAAGCGCAGCTGAACGACAGCCAGCAGTGGCTGGCGCTGGATATTGAAGCGGGCCTGCCGGTACTGGATGAAAAAAACAGCGCGCAGCTGATCCCTCAGGCCGTTAATTTACAGGCGCTGGAGGCGATCAGCTTCAAGAAAGGCTGCTATACCGGTCAGGAGATGGTGGCGCGCGCCAAATTCCGCGGCGCCAACAAGCGTGCCCTTTACTGGCTGGCAGGTAAAGCGGGACGCGTGCCTGAGGCTGGCGATGCGCTGGAACTCAGAATGGGTGAAAACTGGCGGCGCACCGGCACTATTCTGGCAGCGGTGCAATTGGAGTCAGGCGATGTTTGGGTTCAGGCGGTACTGAATAACGACCTGGAAGCAGATAGCGTACTGCGTGTGCAGGGCGATGACGGCGGCCAGCTGGCCATTCAGCCGCTGCCCTATTCGCTGGCGGAAGCCTGACTGAAACAGCAGGTAAAAGGCGGCTATGCAGCCGCCTTTTTTATGCCTGTTCGTTTACAGCACGTAAAGATAGATGGCTAAAAAGTGACAGATGCTGCCGCCCAATACAAAGCCATGCCAGATTGCATGATTGTAAGGAATGCGATCAGCCACATAAAAGATCACCCCCAGCGTATAGGTGATGCCGCCCGCCGCCAATAGCCAGACGCCGCCGGGCGCCAGCTTCATCGCCAACTGATAGATAACGATAACCGACAGCCAGCCCATCAGTAGATAGGTGACCAGCGACAGCACCTTAAAGCGATGGATAAAAACCAGCTTAAAAATAATTCCCGCCAGCGCCATGCTCCAGATAACCACCATCAAACTATGCGCCAGAGGAGACTTCAGCCCCACCAGCAAAAAGGGCGTATAGGTGCCGGCAATCAGCAGATAGATGGCGCAGTGATCCAGCTTTTTTAACCAAAATTTCGCGCGTGGCCAGGGAACCGCGTGGTATAGCGTCGAGGCCAGAAACAGCAAAATCATACTGCCACCGTACACACTGTAGCTGGTGATAGCTATCGCGTCTGCGTTCGCCTCCAGCGCCTGACTTAGCAGCAGGATCAGCCCGACGATACCAAAAATACAGCCAATGCCGTGACTGATACTGTTGGCAATTTCCTCCGCCAACGAGTATCCCGGCGACAATCCGCTCTTATTCACCATGTCTTACTCCCTCCATCCCGCTGATATTTTGTGCATACAAAGGGAATCGTTATTGTCTCCCCTGTTCAGCTTTATTCACACAGACTAGCTAACTATCATTTCAGTGTACACGTGTACGCTTATTAAATTTATCTCATGCTATAACCTGTAAGCGCCCGTCGGTGATTAAGGCAAAATCTGGTAAGGTATGGCGCGGGAATCACTGGCGGATATAGCATGTTTACTCACAGTATAATTTCAACGCTCAATGACACAGAGATGATGGTATACAGCACCGTGATCAAAAGCGGTGACAAGGTGATGTATATGACCATTCGCGAACTGGCGGATGCCGCTGGCGTCTCTACCACCTCGGTATTACGCTTCTGTCGAAAAATGCAGTGTGACGGTTATTCCGAGTTTCGTATTCGTTT
Organism: Pantoea sp. FN0302; assembly: GCF_050113775.1. Classification (NCBI taxonomy): domain Bacteria; kingdom Pseudomonadati; phylum Pseudomonadota; class Gammaproteobacteria; order Enterobacterales; family Erwiniaceae; genus Pantoea; species Pantoea sp. FN0302. The sequence continues at coordinate 457,332 of NZ_JBNJSM010000003.1, read as the reverse complement.
TAAATTATATCTGGAACAGGAGCAGCAGCGCCCTGTTAATTATGGCGTTAATGAAATCGTCAGCTTTTTTAAAAGTATTAATAACGATGAATTCGAAAATTTAATTAGCCAGGCGGTGGATCATATTCTGGCGGCGCAGCGTATTATTTTTGTTGGCGCGGGTACCTCCGGAACTTTAGGGAAATATGGTGCACGCTTTTTCTCTAATGTCGGTAAGTTCAGCAATTATATTGATGACCCCTATTATCCGGTTAGTAACGATATGTATAAAGATGCCCTGGCGATTATTCTTTCCATATCGGGGGAAACCGAGGAGATCCTCAGGCTGGCGAGCCAGTTCAGCCTGCACCGCTGTAAAATCATCACCATTACCAATAGCGAAACCAGCTCGCTGGCTAAGCTGGCCGATTTTAATATCTCCTGTCATATGCCATTAATACGCATGAATGGCGGCTTTGATATTACCAGTCAGGTGCCCGTTATGTATATTATCGAGACGATTGGGCGTAAACTCGCCAGCCGTCAGGCGAAATAAAACAGGCTGTTTTTCTCAGGTAACAAATCACGTTTGTCACGTTTCGTTATAACGTGACATTCTTCCGCGCTTTGCTACACTCCGGTCAACGTTTGCAATCAAACCGTTATATTTCCCTGCGCCCTTGATAACGGCTGCACTAATATTTTCCTGCCGCCGCGTAATATCACTGGGTGCTGTGTAAGCCAGACCCTTTTTTACTGCAACAGTAAGGATCTCTTTATGACAAAGCAGCAATTACCGAAGGATTTTCTCTGGGGCGGCGCCGTTGCCGCGCATCAGGTTGAAGGTGGCTGGGATCAGGGCGGTAAAGGTATCAGCATCTGTGACGTGCTCTCCGGCGGCTCACACGGCGTCGATCGCGTGATGACCGATGGCGTACAGCCCGACTATAACTATCCAAACCATGAAGCGGTAGATTTTTATCATCGCTACAAAGAAGATATCGCGCTTTTTGCCGAGATGGGGTTTAAATGCTTCCGTACCTCTATCGCCTGGACGCGCATTTTTCCCAATGGCGATGAACGGGAGCCGAACGAAGCGGGGCTGCAATTTTACGACGACCTGTTCGATGAGCTGCTGAAGCATGGTATCGAACCGGTGATCACCCTGTCACACTTTGAGATGCCGTGGCATCTGGTGAAACAGTATGGCGGCTGGCTGAACCGTAAAGTGGTCGATTTCTTTGTGCGCTTTAGCGAAGTGGTCATGAACCGCTATCAGCACAAAGTGAAATACTGGATGACCTTTAACGAAATCAATAACCAGCGCACCTGGAACTATCCGCTGTTCGGCTATTGCTGCTCAGGCGTGGTCTTCACCGATCATGAAAAACCGGAACAGGCGATGTATCAGGTGATGCACCATCAGTTTGTTGCCAGCGCCAAAGTGGTAGAGCTGGGTCATCGCATCAATCCCGATTTCCAGATTGGCTGTATGATCGCCATGGTGCCGGTTTATCCTTTCTCCTGCCATCCGGATGATGTGATGTTTGCTCAGGAAGCGATGCACCGCCGCTATGTCTTCAGCGATGTACAGATGCGTGGCTATTATCCTGCTTATACGCTGCATGAATGGGCGCGCAAAGGTTACCACATTGAAATGGAAGCCGGAGATGAAGAGATCCTGCGCAACGGCTGCTGTGACTATATCGGCTTCAGCTATTACATGAGCAATGCGGTGCAGGCGAATACCAAAGGCGAAGGTGACTCGATTACCGGTTTCGAAGGCAGCGTGCCGAATCCGCACGTCAAGGCCTCCGACTGGGGCTGGCAGATCGATCCGGTCGGCCTGCGCTATTCGCTGAATATCCTGTATGAGCGCTATCAAAAGCCGCTGTTTATCGTGGAAAACGGCTTCGGCGCTATTGATAAACCGAATGCCAACGGCTTTATTGAAGATGACTACCGCATCGATTACCTGAGCGCGCATATTGAGCAGATGAAAAAAGCGGTGCTGGAAGATGGCGTCGATCTGATGGGCTATACGCCGTGGGGCTGCATTGACTGCGTCTCGTTCACCACCGGTCAGTACAACAAGCGCTACGGCTTTATCCATGTGGATAAAAACGATGACGGCACCGGCACCATGGCACGTTCAAAGAAAAAGAGCTTCGCCTGGTATCAGCAGGTGATTGCCAGCAACGGCGAGCAGCTTTAACAACAAGAAGGCCGGAACAAGTCCGGCCTTTTTTATCACTTAAACAGGCTTACTGGTAATCGCTAAGCGGCACGCAAGAACAGAACAGATTGCGGTCGCCAAATACGTCATCCAGGCGCTTCACCGTCGGCCAGTATTTATTAGCGCTGCCTGCCGGGAACACTGCCAGCTCACGGCTGTAAGGATGTGTCCATTCGCCCACCATTTCCTGCTGCGTGTGCGGCGCATTAACCAGCGGGTTATCTTCCAGCGGCCACTCGCCGTCCGCCACGCGATCGATCTCCATACGAATCGCCAGCATCGCATCGATAAAGCGATCCAGTTCAGCTTTTCCTTCTGATTCAGTTGGCTCAACCATCAGCGTACCGGCAACCGGGAATGACATTGTTGGCGCATGGAAGCCGTAATCAATCAGACGCTTGGCGATATCCAGCTCGCTGATGCCGGTCTGCTCTTTTAACGGACGAATATCCAGAATGCATTCATGCGCTACGCGGTTATCGCGACCGGTATAAAGCACCGGATACGCCGACTGCAGACGGCTGGCGATATAGTTGGCATTGAGGATAGCGACCGAGCTGGCCTGCTTCAGCCCCTCTGCGCCCATCATGCGAATATACATCCAGCTAATTGGCAGAATCGACGCGCTGCCAAACGGCGCGGCGGATACTGCGCCCTGCTGCGTGAGCATATCATCAATCTGCACCACGCTATGACCCGGCACAAACGGTGCCAGATGCGCTTTCACGCCGATTGGCCCCATTCCCGGGCCGCCGCCGCCGTGCGGGATACAGAAGGTTTTATGCAGGTTCAGGTGAGAAACGTCTGCGCCAATATAGCCCGGCGTGGTGATCCCGACCTGCGCGTTCATGTTCGCGCCGTCAAGGTAGACCTGACCGCCATACTGATGAACGATCTGACAAACCTCGCGGATAGTCTCTTCGTATACGCCGTGCGTGGAGGGATAGGTCACCATAATACAGGAGAGCGCGCTGCCTGCCTGCTCTGCTTTCTGACGCAAATCATGCAGGTCAATATTGCCCTGTTTATCGCAGGCCACCACCACCACCGTCATGCCCGCCATCTGCGCCGAAGCCGGGTTGGTGCCGTGTGCTGAGCTGGGGATCAGACAGATATGACGCTCGCCTTCATTACGGCTTTCATGGTAACGGCGAATCGCGAGCAGGCCAGCATATTCACCCTGCGCGCCAGAGTTGGGCTGCATACACAGCGCATCATAGCCGGTCAACTGCACCAGCCACTGCGAGAGCTGGCCGATCATTTGCAGATAGCCCGCAGCCTGCTCCGCCGGGCAGAATGGGTGCAGCTCGGCGAATTCTGGCCAGGTGATCGGGATCATTTCAGCGGCGGCGTTCAGCTTCATGGTGCAGGAGCCGAGCGGGATCATCGCCTGATTCAGCGCCAGATCCTTTTTCTCCAGGCTGTGCATATAACGCATCATCTCGGTTTCGCTGTGATAACGATTAAATACCGGATGGGTCAGAATCGGCTGCTGGCGCTGCAGCGCAGGCGGAATAGAACCGCTGTCGGCGGCAACGGCGGCATCCAGCGCATCAATATCCAGTCCGTGCTCATCGCCCAGCAGAATAGCAAACAGCGTGGCGATATCTTCACGGCTGGTGGTTTCATCCAGCGTAATGCCCACCGCCTGATAAATATCGGTACGCAGATTAACGCCAAAGCTGAGCGCGCGCGCCAGCACCGCCGCCTTGTCCGCGACCTCCACGGTAAGAGTATCGAACCAGCTATGATGACGCAGCGTCAGGCCGCCTTTTTGCAGCCCGGCCGCCAGAATATCCGTCAGGCGATGGATGCGGCTGGCGATACGCTTTAGCCCCTGCGGGCCATGGAACACGGCATAAAAACCGGCGATATTGGCCAGCAGCACCTGTGAGGTACAAATATTAGAGTTCGCCTTTTCACGGCGGATATGCTGTTCACGCGTTTGCATCGCCATGCGTAACGCGGTGTTGCCAGCGGTATCGCGCGATACGCCGATAATACGCCCCGGCATTGACCGTTTAAATTCATCGCGTGCGGCAAAGAAAGCTGCATGTGGGCCGCCGTAGCCCATCGGCACGCCGAAACGCTGGGCAGATCCAAAAACGATGTCCGCGCCCTGCTTACCCGGCGCTTCCAGCAATACCAGCGCCATAAAGTCAGCCGCCACGCTCACCACCACTTTACGGGCCTTTAATTCGCCGATCAGCGCGCTATAGTCGTGCGCTTCGCCAGTGGTGCCGGTTTGCTGCAACAGCACGCCAAACAGCGCCTCATGATCCAGCGCGCGCTCCGCCTTATCCACCAGGATTTCAAAGCCGAACGTCTCTGCGCGCGTTTTTACTACGTCCAGCGTTTGCGGATGGATATCATCAGCAATAAAGAATTTGTTGGCATTTTTAAGCTTGCTGACGCGCTTTGCCATCGCCATCGCTTCTGCGGCAGCGGTGGCTTCATCCAGTAACGAGGCGGAAGCGATATCCATCCCGGTTAAATCCAGCGTCAGCTGCTGGAAGTTCAGTAACGCCTCCAGACGCCCCTGGGAGACTTCCGGTTGATAAGGGGTATAGGCGGTGTACCAGCCTGGGTTTTCCAGCATGTTGCGCAGAATAACCGGCGGCGTCAGCACCGGTGTATAGCCCATGCCGATATAGGTTTTGCAGCGCTGGTTACGGCTGGCGATCGCTTTTAGCTCCGCCAGCGCCTGATGTTCCGTGAGCGCATCGCCAATAGCGGGCGGGCCTGGCAACTGAATATCAACAGGAACAATACTGCCGATAAGCTCACTGAGCGAAGGGGCACCGATGGCCTGTAGCATGCTTTCCTGCTGTGAGGCAGAGGGACCGATATGGCGTTCGATAAAGGCGCCAGTATGTTCAAGCTGGCTGAGTGTCTGAGTCATGAATCGTCAATCCTGAGGGGCGGCTACCGCTATCAACATAAGCGGCCAGCCGCAGCGACCGCTAAAACCTGGAGGTCAGCGCATTATCCGCTGACAGCCTGCTGGAGATTACTCATCAATGGAGGCCAGATAGGCTTCCGCATCCATCAGTTGCTCCAGTTCAGATTCATCGCTGGCTTTGAGGCGAAACAGCCAGCCGGAAGCGTAAGGCTCGCTGTTAACCAGCTCCGGCGAAGTTTCCAGCGCATCGTTAACCGCCACAACCTCGCCGCTTAACGGGGCGTAAATATCAGAAGCCGCCTTGACCGATTCCGCGACCGCGCAGTCGTCACCGGCGGCAAAGCTGCTGCCTACTTCCGGCAGGTCGATAAATACCATATCGCCCAGCAGCTCCTGCGCATGTTCAGTAATGCCAACGGTATAAGTGCCGTCCGCTTCCTTACGCACCCATTCATGACTTTCACGATATTTTAATTCATTTGGCACATTGCTCATCGCTGCATTCTCCTGCACTGGTTACTGAGCGACCGGTTTACCGGCGCGAACAAAAATAGGTTTAGTGACGTTGACCGGCATTTCCCGATTACGAATCTGTACGATGGCCTGCTCGCCAATACCCGCCGGAACGCGGGCCAGCGCAATGCTGCAGCCTAACGTTGGAGAAAAAGAGCCGCTGGTAATTACCCCCTGCTGCAGGTTGCCCTGCGCATCGGTAAACATTACCGGCAAACCATTACGCAACACGCCCTTTTCCGTCATCACCAGGCCAACCAGCTTCTCGGTACCCTTTTCACGCTGATGCTCCAGCGCCTCGCGCCCGATAAACTGACGATCGGCTGGCTCCCAGCAGAGCGTCCAGCCCATATTCGCCGCCAGTGGCGAGACGCCTTCATCCATATCCTGGCCGTAAAGATTCATCCCCGCCTCCAGACGCAGCGTGTCACGCGCGCCCAGTCCGGCAGGCTTTACGCCCGCAGCCAACAGCTGCTGCCAAAATTCAGCGGCCTGCTCACCTGGCAGTGCGATTTCATAGCCGCTTTCGCCGGTATAGCCGGTGGTGGCGATAAAAAATCCGTCTGACTCAACGCCGAAAAAGGGCTTCATACCGCTCACAGCCTGACGCTGCGCATCGCTAAACAGCGTTTGCGCTTTCTGCTGGGCATTCGGTCCCTGTACGGCAATCAACGCCAGATCGTCACGTACCTGTAAAGTCACATCGTAGGGCTGCGCATGCTCGCCTATCCACGCCAGATCTTTTTCGCGCGTAGCGGAGTTCACCACCAGCCGGAACCAGCTATCGCTCATAAAGTAAACAATCAAATCATCAATCACGCCACCGGAGGCATTGAGCATGGCGCTGTAAAGTGCCTTTCCTGGCTGCGTCAGACGCGCGACATCATTCGCCAGCAGTATGCGCAGAAACGCCCGGGTGCCTTCACCCCGGAGATCCACAATGGTCATATGGGAGACATCAAACATACCGGCATCTGTCCGCACCGCATGATGTTCATCCATCTGCGAGCCATAGTGCAGCGGCATCATCCAGCCGTGGAAATCGACCATGCGGGCGCCGCACGCTTGATGCTGTTGATACAAAGGAGTCTGCTTCATAACATTCCTGTGCGTTAACGGGGTGATCAGACGCTAAAAGAGGCTAAAACGTCCGACGCAAACGTTCTCTTTCATTCGACGTTATCACTGAATGAGCCGTTTAACCATAAGCTAAACAAGGGCGAATTCATTCTGACAGCGTTGGAGTCCTCAGGGATTGTGCAGAACTTTTCACTGAAAAAATGCGTGGCAAGGCACATAACCAGCAACAAAAGCGCAACAAAGCAGTTTAAAAACCAGCCAGAGAATAAATAACGTTAAAAACGGCCACTGGCAAACAGCTTTGCGCATTAGAAAAAATAATGCGAAAGGAGGGGTTAAATTAGAATAATTCAAACGAACGAGCCAAAAGCGTGCAGCTGCTTCAGACTGGTGCAAAGCAGAGAAAAATGCGTGAAAAAGCTATAACAGATGATTAACGGCGCAAAAAAGGGCCGAACGGCCCTGAGATAGTGGGCTACAAACCCGCGCTGTAGGTTTGACGTGTAAATGCCCTGTCAGCAGGCTGCGCTTAGCGTAACCATTCCGGCAGGTCATGTAAGCCCATCGCCTGTTTCAGCAACCGGGGCTTAACGCCCGGCAGACGATCCGCCAGCCGCAGGCCAACATCGCGCAATAGCTTTTTCGCAGGATGGTTGCCGGCAAACAGCTCACGAAATCCCTGCATATTAGCCAACATGAGTGCCGCGCTGTGTTTGCGGCTACGCTCATAGCGACGCAGATAGAGATGCTGACCGATATCTTTGCCCTGCTGCTGCAGACGGCGGATTTCACCGGTAAGCTCCGCAGCATCCATAAAGCCCAGGTTAACGCCCTGTCCGGCAAGCGGATGGATGGTATGGGCCGCATCGCCAACCAGCGCCAGCCGATGGGCCGCAAACTGGCGGGCATAGCGCGCCGTCAAAGGAAATGTCTGCCGTTCGCTCTCCAGCTCACACAGGCCAAGACGCATATCGAAAGCGACCGACAGCTGCTGATTAAACAGCGCGGCAGGCATTTCACGCAGTCGGGTCGCTTCCTGCGGCGGCAATGACCAGACAATCGAACAAAGATGCGCATCGCTCAGCGGCAGGAAAGCCAGTATGCCTTCGCCATGGAAAACCTGACGCGCCACCGCCTGATGCGGCTGTTCGGTACGAATATTCGCAACCAGCGCGTGATGCTGATAATCCCAGAAGGTTAAGGGAATATCGGCCTTTTCACGCAGCCAGGAGTGCGCACCGTCAGCCCCAACCAGCAGGCGCGCGCTCATCATGCTGCCATCCTGCAATGTGATAAAAGCTTCGTTATCGCCAAAAGCGACCTGCTGCAGCTGGGCTGGTGCCAGCAGCGTGATATCACTCAACTGTTGCGCACGCTGCCATAAAGCGTGATGGATAGCCTGGTTTTCGATAATGTGGCCAAGATGGCTGACGCCCTGCGGCTCATCAAATTCAATGCGGCCAAAGCTATCGCGATCCCATACCTCCATGCCGTGATAGGCGCTTGCGCGCTGCGCCAGAATCGCGGACCAGACATCAAGATGCTGTAGTAGCCGTTCGCTGGCGGCATTGATCGCAGAAACGCGCAGGCCGTGCGGCTCGCTGGGGTTAAAGGGTTCCGGCGCAGATTTTTCCAGCACCGCGATACGCAGGCCGCAGCCCTGTAATCCGCAGGCTACCGCCAGCCCCACCATTCCGCCACCGGCGATCACCACATCATAAGTTTGCATTGAAATCCTCTTTTCAGCGCGTTACCCAGCCAAGCGTACGCTCCGCCAGGCGGTTGCGCAGCCAGGGTAAATTGTCCATTGTCATCAGGCCAAAATTACGTCCTGCCACCAGCGGCAGATAACGGTTAGCAAACAGCCGCACCAGCCCATCGGTAATGCCGATAGTGGCGGCGCGATCCGCCTTTCGCCGTTGACGATAATGCTGTAGTACGGCAAAACTGCCCGGGTCTTCCTGCTGGCGTTGCGCTGCCGCCAGCGTTTCAGCCAGCGACATCACGTCACGTATGCCAAGGTTAAATCCCTGTCCGGCAATCGGATGTAAGGTCTGTGCCGCGTTGCCCACCAACGCCAGCCGATGCGCTACTGTCTGGCTGGCGCTTTGCAGCGCCAGCGGGTAGCTGGCGCGCTCTCCTACATGGGTAAAACGTCCCAGCCGCCAGCCAAACGCCTGCTGAAGTTCAGCTAAAAACCCGGCGTCGCTCCAGCTATCGATACGCGATTGCGCTGCTGGTGGATGACACCAGACCAGCGAACTGCGGCCATGCGACATCGGCAGCAAGGCCAGCGGGCCATGTTCGGTAAAGCGCTCAAAAGCGCGTCCCTGATGAGCAATTTGCGTCGTCACGTTGGCGATAACGGCGATTTGTTGATAGTCACTCCGCTGCCACTGAACGCCGCAGGCAGCAGCCACGCGTGAACGGGAACCATCCGCCGCGACCAGTAAACGCCCCTGCAGCTGCTCTCCGCTGGTCAGGGTAACATTGATATGATCCTGATGCTGTTCAACGCGGCTTACCTGCTCCGGGCAGCGCAGCGTCACGCCGGGAGCCTTACGTAACCGCTGATATAACCGGTTTCCCACTTCGTGCAGCTCAACCACATTGCCCAAAGCGTTAACGCCATAATCAGCGGCATCGATGTTTACAAACCCGGCATGACCGCGATCGCTAACGTGAACATGGGTAATTGGCGTTGCGCAGTCGGCAAGCGCGGGCCAGAGATTAATGGCCGCCAGCTGCTGACAGGTTCCTGCCGCCAGCGCGATTGCGCGTCCGTCATAGCCTGGATGGGCGCGTTCTCCCGGCGCAATTGCTTCAATTAGCGTAACCGGCATCTTTCCCTGCGTCAGATGCGAAAGCGCCAGCGCCAGCGTTGCGCCGGTCATGCCGCCACCGGCAATGATCACGCTCATGCCTGCTGCGCTGCCGCCATCAGCGCTTCGATAGCATCAACATCTTTCACCACGCTATCGGTAAGATTTTCATTTCCTTGTTCGGTAATCACGATGTCATCTTCAATACGAATGCCGATGCCGCGATATTCAGCCGGTACATCCGCATCCGGCGCGATATAAAGCCCCGGCTCAACGGTAAGCACCATGCCCGGCTCCAGAATACGTCCACGATCCGGCGTGCCGTAATCACCGACATCATGTACATCCAGCCCCAGCCAGTGACTCAGGCCGTGCATGAAGAACTGTCGATGGGCGTTTTCAGCGATCAGCAATTCCACATCACCTTTCATCACGCCCAGCTCCACCAGCCCGGTAACCATGACCCGCACCACCTCCTGATTCACCTCACGAATGCTGGTGCCGGGACGAAACAGCGACAGCGCTTTGTACAGCGAAGCCAGCACAATGTTGTAAATCGCCCGCTGCGGCGCACTGAACCGGCCGTTAACCGGGAAGGTGCGGGTAATATCGCCTGCATAACCGTGCAGTTCACAGCCGGCATCGATCAGCACCAGGTCGCCATCGCGCAGCGCGCTCTCGTTTTCGGTGTAGTGCAGAATACAGGCATTTTCGCCGCCGCCGACAATGGTGTTGTAAGAAGGATGTCGTGCGCCGTGACGGGTAAACTCATGATGAATTTCACCCGCCAGCTGATATTCAAACATGCCGGGCCGACAGGCCTGCATGGCACGCGTATGCGCCATCGCACTGATTTTTCCGGCGCGGCGTAATATTTCCAGCTCTTCCGGTGCTTTAAACAGGCGCATCTCATGCACCCAGGGCCGCCAGTCAGTTAGCGTATTCGGCGCCTGCAGATTTTGCCGGAAGCCGCGACGCAGCTTTTCTAACGCGCTGAACAGGATACGATCGGCAAACTCATATTCGCCCTGCGCATGGTAAACCACCTCCAGCCCGTTCAGCAGCTGATGAAGCTGTTCGTCCAGCGCATCCCAGGGCAGCGCGCGATCCACGCCCAGCTTTTCCGGCGCAGCATCCTGCCCCAAACGGCGACCAAACCAGATTTCCGCCTGTTTATCGCGTACGCGGTTAAACAGCACGCTGTGGTTGTGGGTTTCACTGCTTTTAATCAACAGCAGCAGCGCTTCGGGCTCGTTGAAGCCGGTGAAATACCAGAAATCGCTATGCTGGCGGAAAGGGTATTCGCTATCCGCGCTGCGCGTCACTTCCGGCGCCGCAAAAATCAACGCCGCGCTGCCCACAGCCATACGCGACAACAGCGCCTGACGGCGCTGCAAAAAAGTATCCAGCGTAATCATCCGTATCTTCTCCCTGAGTTAGGCCGCCGCGCGGCGATAGCAAACAATCAGTGCAGCGTAACCTTTTTCTCTTCAGGCGCGCCCGGCGGCATCGGCGGATTAAAGGTTTCATAGCACAGCAAGGCGGCTACGCGCACATACTCAATAACCTCCTCCATTGACTGCTCCAGCTCTTCCTGGTCGTCCTCTTCATCATAGCCAAGCTGCGCAATGGTGCGCAGATCGTCGATGGCTTCGCCCGCTTCGCCTTTGACTTTATCCAGTTTAGGCTGCGTCACGCCCAGCCCTAACAGAAAATGGTTAACCCAGCCGGCTAACCCATCCGCGCGCTCAAAGACACTGCTTTGGTCTTCGTCGGGCAGCATCAGCTGAAACAGAAAGCCCTCTTCTTCCAGCGTATCCTGAATATGCGCATGCAGCGCCTGCAGCGGCTGCGAGAGCGATTGTGAGAAGGCTAATCCTTCGTTGGCGAGATCGTGCACCAGCGCTTTCCAGCTGTGATCTCTATTGCCACCGCAGACAATGCCGCTGATCAAGCCGTGCATTTCAGCCGGCGTCATTCCCACCCCCTGTTGGGTCAGGAGGGATGCCAGCGTCTGATAGCCCGGCTGTGTGTTATCTGTAGACATATGCATTATCATCGTTGGCGGAGTAAGTTCGTGTTATGCTACCACCAGGTGCCTTGAGGTTTCCAGAAAGGGCTTGTTTCTTCACGCAAGGGTAGATATAGTGGCGCCCCTTCTGAGCCGGAGCAGGTTCAGAACGATGCGGGCGCAGTAATCAGTCAGGAAGGTGGCATGTCTGCACAACCGGTAGATATTCAGATTTTTGGACGTTCGTTACGCGTGAATTGTCCGCCTGAACAGCAAGATGCGCTGAACGCGGCGGCGGAAGATCTTAATCAGCGGTTGCAAGATCTGAAAGTTCGCACTAGAGTCACAAATACAGAGCAGCTGGTGTTCATCGCTGCGTTGAACATTTGCCATGAGCTGGCGCAGGAAAAGGGGAAAACCCGGGACTACGCTGCTAACATGGAACAACGCATTCGAATGCTGCAACAGACCATTGAACAAGCGTTGCTTGAGCAAGGTCGCATAACTGAACGCCAGGGTGCGAAGTTCGAATAACACTTTACGGCCTGCTGTGATACAGTGGCGGTGAAGTACAATTTCTCTGAGATGTTTGCAAGTGGGCCAGTCCCCTGAGCCGATATTTCAAAACCACAGAGTGTGGCGCTCCGCAGCCTGTGTGCATGCCCGGTTCGTCCGGGAAGCCTAATGGTTACGACGACACATTCACCTTGAACCAAGGGTTCAAGGGTTACAGCCTACGGCGGCATCTCGGAGATTCCTTTCTTTTCCTCAGCAGTAGCGCCTTGCGTTCGCCTGTAAATCCTTCGTCTTCTCTGTGCTATATTCGCAGCATTGCCCGCTGGCGCAGGAACCCCTATGTCTTTATCTCTTGAACGACAGGCTATACGTACGCATGTACGCCATTTACGGCGTGGACTCAGCGCAGAGCAGCAAACGCGTGCGGCAAATAGCGTCGCTGAACATGCATTAAACGTAGCGTCGATGGATCAGGCGCAGCATATCGCGCTGTTTCTGTCGGTTGATGGCGAGCTCAATACCCGTCCGCTGATTGCCCGGCTCTGGCAGCAGCACAAGCAGGTTTATCTGCCGGTGTTGCACCCTTTCTCGCCGGGAAACCTGTTGTTTATCCACTATACGCCGGAAACAATATTGATCCTTAATCGGCTACGCATTCCGGAGCCGCCGCTGGACGTGCGGCATATTATTCCGCTCGACCGGCTGGACGTGATGTTTGTGCCGCTGGTGGCGTTTGATAAGCAGGGACAGCGTCTGGGAATGGGGGGCGGGTTTTACGATCGTACCCTGCAGCACTGGCGCAGCCATGGTTTTCTTCCCATCGGTCTGGCGCACGACTGTCAGCAGGTGGATACGCTGCCTGTCGAAGCCTGGGATATCCCGTTGCCGGCGATTTTAACCCCTTCCCGTTTGTGGCAGTGGGAAACGTAAAACGCCGCCTGAAAATCAAGGCGGCGTCGGCAGAGATAAACGCGAATAAGAATAATCAGTAAAGCAGGCGCGCGCGCATCGTGCCCGGAATCGCTTTCATCAGCGTCAGCGCTTTATGCGCAACATCCAGTTCCGCATCAATATCGATAACCACATAGCCCATCATCGGCGTGGTTTGCAGATACTGTGCAGAGATATTGATCCCCTGCTCCGCAAAAATCTGGTTAATGGCGGTCAGCACCCCTGGACGGTTTTCATGGATATGCAGCAGACGGCTAACGTGCGCGCCATGCGTAGGCAGTGAAACTTCCGGGAAGTTAACGGCAGAGAGCGTAGAGCCGTTATCAGAATATTTCGCCAGCTTGCCAGCGACTTCAATGCCGATATTCTCCTGCGCTTCCTGCGTTGAGCCGCCGATATGCGGCGTCAGGATCACATTGTCGAATTCGCACAGCGGGGAGTTAAACGGATCGCTGTTGGTCGCCGGCTCTTCAGGAAAGACATCGATAGCTGCACCGGACAGATGTTTATTCGCCAGTACCTGGCAGAGCGCGGGAATATCCACCACCGTTCCGCGCGAGGCGTTAATTAACAGCGAGCCGGGCTTCATCAAGGCCAGCTCCTCTGCTCCCATCATATTTTGGGTAGAGGAGGTTTCCGGCACGTGCAGGCTGACAACATCGCTCATATTCAGCAAGTCGGAAAGATGCGTGACCTGCGTGGCATTGCCCAGCGGCAGTTTGTTCTCAATATCGTAGAAAAAGACATGCATGCCCAGGCTTTCCGCCAGCACGCCCAGCTGCATGCCGATATGACCGTAGCCAATAATGCCCAGTTTCTTACCGCGCGCCTCATACGAACCGGCGGCCTGTTTATTCCAGATGCCGCGATGGGCTTTGGCATTCGCCTCTGGGATGCCGCGCATCAGCAACAGCATCTCCCCGATAACCAGCTCCGCCACTGAACGCGTATTCGAGAACGGCGCATTGAACACCGGCACGCCGCGTTTTGCCGCCGCGTCTAAATCCACCTGATTGGTGCCGATACAGAAGCAGCCTACGGCCACCAGCTTTTCAGCTGCGGCAAGAATCTCTTCAGTCAGCTGAGTACGGGAACGAATACCGATAAAGTGCGCATCGCGAATGGAGGCTTTCAGCGCTTCGCTATCCAGCGCGCCTTTGTGATATTCAATATTGGTGTAACCTGCCGCACGCAAATTATCCAGCGCGCTTTGGTGAACGCCTTCCACCAGCAGAAACTTAATTTTGTCTTTCTCCAGCGATACTTTTGCCATTTCCCGACCCTATTTTGCAGACTTCAGAAGAGGCTGTAATAAGCCAGCCTTCTGCCAAAATATCAAAATTTACGCGCACGGCAATACAAACGATTGCCTGCCGCTTAGCATGGGTAAATGTGGATTAAGACGGATTCAACAGATTATGATGAGAAGCGCGTTACTGGCAGAACGATAGCATTGCAGACACCCGTTATGTGACATAAGTCACCAAATTATGCCGTGCGTAGAAAAGATGTTTTTCAGCAAGAAATAACCGGCGCGGCAGACGCGCCGGTCAGATCATTGGGTAATGGTTTTTACCCCATCAGGGCCGCCGATCAGTGCCACATCGGCGCCGCGTGCGGCAAAAAGCCCCACCGTTACTACGCCAGGCAACGCATTGATGGCGCGCTCCAGCTCGGTCGGGTTCACAATGCTGAGATTATGTACGTCGAGAATAATGTTGCCATTATCGGTTACCACCTGCTGACGATATTCCGGCAGGCCGCCCAGCTTCACCAGTTCACGCGCCACATAAGAACGCGCCATAGGGATCACTTCCACCGGCAGCGGGAAAGCGCCCAGCACATCAACCTGCTTTGACGCATCAGCGATGCAGATAAACTTATCCGCGACCGCCGCGATGATCTTCTCACGCGTCAGCGCCGCGCCGCCGCCCTTGATCATCTGCATCTGCGGGTTGATTTCATCGGCGCCGTCAACGTATACCGCCAGAGAGTCGACCTCGTTAAGATCGAATACCGGGATACCCAAACCTTTTAGCTTCAGCGTAGAAGCCTCTGAGCTGGAAACCGCCCCCTCGATTTGGTGTTTGATCGAGCCGAGTGCATCAATAAAGTGGGCGGCGGTCGAGCCGGTGCCCACGCCAACAATGGTCCCTGGCGTGACATAATCCAGCGCGGCCCAGCCAACTGCTTTTTTCAGTTCATCCTGCGTCATGGTATGTTTAAAACCTGTGCTAATAGTGTGCGCGTAGTATAAAACAAGCTCTGGCTAAAATGCCTGTTGGACACGCGGTGTTTTGTCGCTTTGCAAAGCAGTCCACAAACTGTCGTCGTTATCCGCAGCCGCAAAGTATTAATTTTATGGCATAGTGTCCCGCCGTTCCTGAAGGAGAACAGAATAACAATGAAAAGACCCGATTATCGAACGCTTCAGGCTCTGGACGCTGTGATTCGCGAGCGCGGCTTTGAGCGCGCGGCGCAAAAATTGTGTATCACCCAGTCGGCGGTGTCACAACGTATAAAGCAGCTGGAGAACATGTTCGGTCAACCTTTGCTGGTGCGCACTATTCCGCCCCGCCCGACCGAACAGGGACAAAAACTGCTGGCTTTGCTGCATCAGGTAGAGCTGCTGGAAGATGAGTGGCTGGGGGATGAAAACGGCGGCACAACGCCGTTGCTGCTGTCACTGGCGGTAAACGCGGACAGTCTGGCGACCTGGCTGCTGCCCGCGCTAAAAGATGTTTTAACCGATTCGCCGGTACGCCTGAATTTACAGGTGGAAGATGAAACCCGCACGCAGGAACGCTTACGTCGTGGTGAGGTTGTCGGGGCCGTGAGTATTCAGCCGCAGCCGCTGCCCAGCTGTTTAGTGGATCGGCTTGGCGCGCTGGATTACCTGTTTGTCGGCTCGCCTGAGTTCGCCGCACGCTACTTTCCTAATGGCGTAACGCGCTCAGCGTTGCTAAAAGCGCCAGCGGTGGCCTTTGATCATCTTGATGATATGCACCAGGCCTTTTTACAGCAAAATTTTGATTTATCGCCCGGCAGCGTGCCCTGCCATATCGTTAATTCGTCTGAGGCGTTTGTGCAGCTGGCACGTCAGGGCTCGACCTGCTGTATGATCCCACACCTGCAAATCGAAAGAGAGCTGGCAAGCGGTGAGCTAATCGATCTTACACCCGGCCTTTATCAGCGCCGGATGCTTTACTGGCACCGCTTTGCGCCAGAAAGCCGCCTGATGCGTAAGGTCACCGATGCGTTGCTGGCGCATGGTCATCGTGTATTGCGTCAGGAAGAAGATAAAGCGATTAGCGGTTAAGGCGCGATGAAAGACATGCTTGCCTGCACATTAACGCCCAAAACCTAAGGCTCGGGGAGTGCAGGCAGAGGAGTAAAGCGTCCCGCGCCATGGATGGCGCGGGCCGAGCTGTCAGGGATGACGTTTTTTGCGTCTTTACGATCGGCCTGCACTTCCCGCGCAAGCGCCCTGCTTCCGTAACCTAAGGCGTGAGAAGTCCTTTAGGCTATTCAGATGGCATTTCTGCCGGGTTCAACTAGTTACGCTGTAGTTCGAACACCACATCAACCTGATCGTCAAAATGAATGCTCTGCTGCTCATACGTTTGCTGAGCAGAGGTCATTGGCGCAGCCTCAGCGGCTTTGTACATACGCGCAATTGGCATCGGCTGATAGTTGGCAACATGGTAGCGCACGCTATAAACCTGGCCCAGCTTAGCGTTAAAGCCTTTTGCCAGCGCCGCCGCCTGCTGCGTGGCGTTTTCAATCGCCGCCTGTCGCGCCTTCGCTTTGTAATCATCCGGATTCGCTACGCCCAACTCTACCGAGCGAATCTCATTCAGCCCTGACTTCAGCGCGCCATCCAGTAAATCGTTCAGCTTATCCAGCTGACGCAGCGTCACCTGCACCTGACGTACCGCACGGTAGCCTTTCAGCACCGATTTACCCTCTTTGGTGTAGTCATATTCTGGCTGGGTACGCAGGTTCGCCGCATCGATATCTTTTTTCTCGATACCATTTTTACTGAGCAGATCGAAGTATTGCGCCACGCGATCGTCCGCCTGTTTTTTCGCTTCCGCGGCATCCTTGGAAGAAACGTTAACTTCTATCGCCAGCGTGGCGATGTCAGGACGGGCATCTACGCTGGCCTGTCCTGATGTAACAACGTGCGGTCCGTTGGGTAGCTCATTCGCCTGAGCGATTAACGGCCCGGTACTTAATCCCATCATTGCGGCCAGAGCCAGTGCTTTCAGTTTCACGAAAGGTCCTCCTTGAAGACAAAACAAATTAACGGGGCACCGTACTGGCAGTTGCCATCACGGCCACGCAAGCCTGCCACAAGCCAGCCGCGGGCGACATGCGTGCTCCTCTGAGTTTTTATTGTGGCAAAAGTTTCCTTTTTTGCCGCGCGCCGCGTTTAATTCTGCCAGCGGCTCAGTAAAAGCCCGTTAACGCCTGTAATGCCAGTTTGAAGGCAATGAACCACATCACTACGCCGACAAACAGATTAATGATGCGCTGCGCGCCGACCGTACTCAGCCGTGGTGACAGCCAGGCCGCCAGCAACGCCAGGCTAAAGAACCAGAGAAAAGAGGCACTGGCGGTGCCGAGCGCGAACCAGCGACGCGCCTCTGGCGGCAGTTGCCCACCAAGGCTGCCCAGCACGACAAAGGTATCCAGATAAACGTGCGGGTTTAACCAGGTCACCGCAATCAGCGTAGCGATAATTCGCCAGCGGCTTTGCTGCTTTAGTTGGGTACAGGCAAGAGAAATATTAGCGCTAACCGCCGTACGCAGTGCGCCCCAGCCATACCACAACAGAAAAGCGACGCCGCCCCAGGTCACCAGATTCAGCAGCAGCGGTGACTGATTAAGCAGCGCGCTGCCGCCGAAAACGCCGGCGGAAATCAGAATGATATCGCTTAGCGTACAGAGCGCGGCGGTCATAAGATGATATTGCTGCCGTATACCCTGATTAAGTACAAACGCGTTTTGCGGTCCCAGCGGCAATATCAGCGCCACACCCAAAGCAAGCCCTTGAAAGTAGATGGATAACATGAACTTTTTCCCAAAGCGGATAATGGCGGGCAGTGTATAGCGTCAGGACAAGCAGGAGAAATGGAAAGAATTAATGAGATATCAGCGAAGCTAATAACAGCGCGGGCGAGGTGTTACCTCGCCCGCTGGCTTACACTGCGTTTGCCATTGCTTGCCATTATTGTTTAACGTTAACGGTTTCTGCGCTGGCTTTTTCCGCTCCAGCAGACTTTACCTGATGCAAATGAACATCCATCTGCGGATAAGGAATACCAATGCCGTTCGCATCCAGCGCACGCTTGAAATTTTTCATCAAATCCCAGTAAACATCTATCAGCTCGCCACTATTACTCCAGCAGCGCACCACAAAATTCAGCGAGGAAGGCGCCATTTCATTCAATCCAATCTGTACGCCTTTATCCTGCAACACGCGCGGATCGGCATCCACAACCTCACGCAGCAGGGAGATCACCTGATCGACATCAGCATCGTAGGCCACACCGATAATAAACTCATTACGGCGCACCGGCTCGCGTGAGAAGTTAACAATGTTGCCAGAGATTATTTTCCCGTTAGGGACAACTACCATTTTACCGTCGGCGCTGCGTAACGTCGTAGAGAAGATCTGCACATTCAATACCGTGCCCATTACGCCGCCCAGATCGACAAACTCACCGGTACGGAACGGACGGAAGGTGACCAGTAGTACGCCTGCGGCAAGGTTAGAGAGTGAGCCTTGTAACGCGAGGCCCACCGCCAAACCTGCCGCACCCAGTACGGCAATCACCGACGCCGTCTGTACCCCGACGCGCCCCAGCGCAGCAATCAACGTAAAGGCGATAACGCCGTAACGCACCAGCGCCGACAGAAAATCTGCCACGGTGGCATCGATATGACGTGCGAGCAGCAGACGGTTTATTCCGTTCGAAATGATGCGCGCGATAATCATCCCCACAATAAGGATGGCGAAAGCGGCAACAATATTAACCGCATAACCGATCAGCAACGCCTGATTATGTATCAGCCATCCGCCTGCGCTGCTGATGCCATTTACCACATCTAAATCTTCCATCTATTCACCCTGTTATCTTTCCCCAAAAGAGATTGTGAAAACCGTTAGTGAGAGCTGAGCAGCCCTGCACCAAGGGTAACAATAACCATCCGCTTCGCCAAATAAGTGACGATAAAGGTTACATTTTTCATGCAAAATGCCATAAAAAAAAGGCCCCCTGGGGCCTTTTATCATCAGTTCGCGATTACAGCGTATTGATGTTGTTCAGCTCTTTAAATGCCTGCTCTAAACGCACAACCATGGAAGTCTGTGCAGCACGCAGCCAAACGCGCGGATCGTAGAATTTTTTGTTCGGCTTATCGTCGCCTTCCGGGTTACCCAGCTGCGCCTGCAGATAGCCTTCGTTCTTTTTGTAGTACTGCAGAATACCGTCCCAGGTCGCCCATTGGGTGTCGGTGTCGATATTCATTTTGATTACGCCGTAGTCGATAGATTCTTTGATCTCTTCAGCAGAAGAACCAGAACCACCGTGGAACACGAAGTTCAGCGCATTGTGCGGCAGGTTATGTTTCTGGCACACATATTCCTGAGAGTTTTTCAGGATTTTCGGCGTCAGAACCACGTTACCCGGCTTATAAACGCCATGTACGTTACCGAAAGAGGCGGCGATGGTGAAACGATGGCTTACTTCGCTCAACCTGGTATAAGCGTAATCAACGTCTTCCGGCTGGGTGTACAGCGCAGAGCTGTCGAGATGGGAGTTATCCACGCCATCTTCTTCACCACCGGTCACGCCCAGTTCGATCTCCAGCGTCATATCCATTTTCGCCATACGCGCCAGATATTTGCTGCAGATTTCGATGTTTTCTTCCAGCGTCTCTTCAGACAGGTCGATCATGTGAGAAGAGAACAGCGGCTTACCGGTCTGAGCGAAATGTTTTTCGCCCGCGTCCAGCAGACCGTCGATCCACGGCAGCAGTTTCTTCGCGCAGTGGTCGGTGTGCAGGATAACCGGCACACCATATTTTTCTGCCATCAGATGCACATGGTGCGCACCAGCGATCGCACCAGCGATAGCAGCAGCCTGCGGCTCGTCAGATTTAAAGCCTTTACCCGCGATAAATGCGGCACCGCCGTTAGAGAACTGAACGATAACCGGAGCCTGAGCTTTAGCAGCAGCTTCCAGTACGGCGTTGATAGAATCGGTGCCCACGCAGTTAACGGCTGGCAGAGCGAATTTGTTCTCTTTTGCTACCTGAAATACTTTTTGTACGTCATCACCGGTGACAACGCCTGGTTTTACGAAATCAAAAATTTTAGACATCTGTTTTGTCCTGTTTCGTCGGCCGTGTTACGGATTCACGCCCATTTAAGTAAGCTGGGCAATACGTTCTGGCAGGACGCAAAGCCCTGCCCTAAAAGTTACTGTTTAGCACGCTCTTCGAGCATAGCGACCGCTGGCAGTTTTTTACCTTCCACAAACTCAAGGAACGCGCCGCCGCCGGTAGAGATATAAGAAATCTTATCTTCGATGCCAAACAGATCGATTGCCGCCAGCGTATCACCGCCGCCAGCAACAGAGAACGCTTCGCTATCAGCGATGGCGTTAGCGATGATTTCGGTGCCTTTACGGAAGTTCGGGAATTCGAACACGCCTACCGGGCCGTTCCACAGAATGGTTTTCGCCTCTTTCAGCACTTTCGCCAGGGACTGTGCCGTTTCATCGCCGAAGTCCATAATCTCTTCGTTGTCGGCGATTTCGTTAACTTTTTTCACCGTAGCCGGAGCAGTTTCAGAGAATTCCGTACCCACGCGTGAGTCGGTAGGCACCGGAATAGCGTACTGATCGCGCAGGCCTTTCGCGGCTTCAACGAAATCCGGCTCATACAGAGATTTACCGACTTTGTTATCGATAGCCACGAAGGTGTTGGCGATACCGCCACCGACGATAACGGTGTCAGCGATTTTAACCAGTGAGTTCAGCACGTCGAACTTGGTAGAAACTTTAGAACCACCCACTACCGCTACCAGCGGACGAGCCGGGTTGTTCATCACTTTACCCAGCGCTTCCAGCTCGGCAGAGAGCAGCGGGCCGGCACAGGCGATCGGCGCAAATTTACCTACGCCATGCGTAGAAGCCTGCGCGCGGTGAGCGGTACCAAATGCGTCCATAACGAATACGTCACACAGCGCGGCATATTTTTTCGAGAGGGTTTCGTCGTCTTTCTTCTCGCCTTTGTTGAAACGCACGTTTTCCAACACCACCAGCTCACCTGCGCCAACTTCTACGCCGTCGAGGTAATCTTTAGCCAGGGTAACGTTGGTGCCGTTCAGTTTCTCTTTCAGGTAGTTAACTACCGGCAGCAGCGAGAACTCTTCGTTGTATTCGCCTTCGGTCGGACGTCCCAGGTGGGAAGTCACCATCACTTTCGCGCCCTGTTTCAGAGCAGCTTCGATGGTCGGCAGCGAAGCGCGAATACGCGCATCTGACGTCACTTTCCCTTCTTTAACCGGCACGTTGAGATCGGCACGGATCAGAACGCGTTTACCAGCAAGATCCAGATCGGTCATCTTAATTACAGACATGGTGAACCCTCTCGTTGATTCTCATAAGTTTTGTCAGACGCATCCGCGTCTTACCTGAAACCACTTGCGGCCATTGCTAACGTCGTGTCGAGCATCCGGTTAGCAAAGCCCCATTCATTGTCACACCAGACTAATGTCTTAACCAGGTGGTGACCGCTGACCCGCGTTTGCGTGCCGTCCACTATGGCACTGTGCGGATCGTGATTAAAATCGATCGAGACTAACGGCATTTCCGTATAGTCAACTATACCACTAAAAGCCCCCGCTGAGGCATTTTGCAGCACGGCGTTCACCTCGCGCGCGCTGACCGCTGCGCGGACGCTAACGCTGAGATCCATCGCGGTCACGTTAATCGTAGGCACCCGCACGGCGATCGCTTCAAAGCGATCGTGGAACTGCGGCAGGATGCGTCCAATGCCCGCAGCAAGCCGCGTATCAACGGGAATGATCGACTGACTGGCAGCGCGTGTACGGCGAAGATCGCTGTGATAAGCATCGATCACTTGCTGATCGTGCATCGCGGAATGGATAGTGGTCACGGTGCCGGATTCGATGCCAAAAGCATCATCCAGCAGCTTAATAATCGGAATAATACAGTTAGTCGTGCATGAGGCGTTGGAGACAATGCGATCGCTTTGTTTAAGCGCCTGCTCATTTACGCCGAAGACTACCGTGGCATCAAGATCGTTGCCGCCGGGATGGGAAAACAACACTTTCTTCGCCCCCGCCTGCAGATGGGCTTCGCCATCGGCCCGGCTACCCCAGATGCCGGTACAATCCAGCACCACGTCAACATTGAGTTCGCGCCATGGCAGATCGGCAATTTGCGCCTGATGCAGCAGACGAATCGTATCTTCACCCACCCACAATAGATCGCGCTCCTGACGCACTTCCCAGGCAAAACGACCATGGCTGGTATCATATTTCAACAGATGCGCCATACCGGCAGATTCCGCCAGTTCATTAATGGCGACCACGCTAATTTCTGCCCGACGGCCGGTTTCGTACAGCGCACGTAGTACGCTGCGTCCAATACGGCCAAAGCCATTAATCGCTACGCGAAGGGTCATACATCTCCTGCGTCAGAACCTGATAAATACGTGCCGATAGCCTGAGCCAGCCGTTACGATTTGTACAGGGAAAAATCCGCCAGCGCAATCCATCCAAAGTGTGAGGAATTGTCGAAACTGAAACGCTTCAGCCAGAATATTCGTTACCAGGAATAATTAAAATGATAGCGATCAACCCTTGGCACAAACTTCTGACGCAGATCACAAATTTGAATAAAAGTTGCCGTGGGTATCCCCGCTTTTGTCAGCGCTCATAGTATGGTGAGACAATATCAACGCCTGCTTTACATGCAAACCGCCTGCAAGCGGAGACCTGTGGTCATGCATCGCCCGCACTTTGCGGAGGACCTGATGCTCTGTATTAAATGCAGACATTATCTGACAGCTCTGTATTACCTGATAAAAGGTTCAGTCGTGACGACTGCACCGCACTTATTTTGGTTCGGTAAAAGGACGTTATGAACTATAAGCTGCTTTGGGGCGTCTGGTTTACCTGGGCTACGGCTTTACTGATTTATTGTCTTGAATGGGAAAGCCGCCAGGAGCTACTCATCCTCCTGTTAAAAATAATGTTGGCGTTAATAACCTCTTTCATTATTTTATCTTTACTTCGCTATATAACATCTCACAAAGGACTGATTATGTTTAAACGCAAAGAGAACGCATCCGCCAGTAATTCCGCTACGGAAGAACAGGCGTGTTATATTCCGCCGCAGCCAATACAGGATAATAGCGAAACGGTTTCGGCCGCGATGGTGGTAGACAAGGAAGCGACTATTATTCCCTCTAATTGCCATATTAACGGTGAGATAAAAGCGTCTGGCGATATGAAAATCAACGGTACTATCGACGGCACCATCACGGCGGAGCGAACCGTCTACGTGCTCAGTAAAGGCAGCGTGGAAGGAGAAATTTATGCCGCTAAGGTTGTTGTGGATGGCAAAGTCACGGGCGTTTGCGCCAGCGCGGTTGTAGAGATCAACGCCCGCGGCTTAATTGACGGCACCATTGAAAGCGACGATCTCTCTATCAATAAAAGCGGACGTTTTTACGGTACGTCGAAACCGCTGGCGGTAAAAAAAACGCCGCCGGAAAGCAAGCCAGCAGTTGATAATAACAATAGCGATGAACAGTTTACGATTATTCAACAGGTACTGGATAACGTGCCGGATAAATTATCATTCCAGATGAAACCTGAAGTTTATTAATTGCCAGATTCATAAATAAAATAACATCTACTAAATGAATAGATTTTACGTCAGCCAGTTAGACTCTTAAGCCCAGAAGGTTAGCTGCAGCAATTCCGCTGTTTATTAACGAAAGTAATTAGTTGCTAAATTAATGGGCTGGACAATGGGGGGGCTAATTTCATAAAAGATATTTTTACTGCATAAAACAACATATAAATAATGGCGCGCGGATTATTAAACCGCGCGCCATGAAAATATCAGGTTCGTCCGCATAACGGACAAACCTTTTTCTTACAGAATCGCTTTCGCTTTTGCTACCACGTTCTCAACGGTAAAGCCAAACAGCTCGAACAGCTTCTCCGCCGGGGCAGATTCACCAAAGGTGGTCATGCCGATTACCGCGCCGTTCAGGCCGGTATATTTATACCAGTAGTCAGCAATACCCGCTTCGATAGCTACGCGCGCGCTAACCGCTTTCGGCAGCACTGATTCACGGTAAGCCTCATCCTGCTTATCGAACGCATCGGTAGAGGGCATAGAAACCACGCGTACCTGATAACCTTCAGAAGTCAGCTTATCCCAGGCAGCAACCGCCAGTTCAACTTCTGAACCGGTTGCGATCAGGATCAGCTGCGGCTGGCCTTCGCAATCTTTCAGCACGTAGGCGCCGCGCGCAATGTTTGCCAACTGCTCAGGGCTACGTGACTGCTGTGCCAGATTCTGACGGGAGAAAATCAGCGCTGTCGGGCCATCCTGACGTTCAATGGCATATTTCCACGCCACAGCAGATTCAACCTGATCGCACGGACGCCAGGTGCTCATATTCGGCGTGACGCGCAGGCTGGCAATCTGCTCAACCGGCTGGTGAGTCGGGCCATCTTCGCCCAGACCGATAGAGTCATGGGTATAGACCATCACCTGACGAATTTTCATCAGCGCAGCCATACGCGCCGCGTTACGCGCATACTCAACGAACATCAGGAAGGTGGCAGTGTAAGGCAGGAAACCACCGTGCAGCGCAATGCCGTTAGCGATAGCGGTCATGCCGAATTCACGTACGCCGTAGTGGATATAGTTACCAGCCGCATCATCATTGATGCCTTTTGAGCCGGACCACATGGTCAGGTTGCTTGGTGCCAGGTCAGCAGAGCCGCCCAGGTATTCCGGCAACAGTTTACCGAACGCTTCGATCGCATTCTGCGATGCTTTACGGCTGGCGATTTTCGCCGGATTGGCCTGCAGCTGCTCGATAAATTTCTGCGACTCTTCCTGCCAGTTGGCCGGCAACTCGTTGTTCATGCGACGCGTAAACTCAGCGGCCAGCTCCGGATAAGCCTGCGCATAGGCATCAAATTTCTGCTGCCATGCGGCTTCTTTTACCCGACCTGCTTCTTTAGCATCCCACTGCGCATAAATGTCCTGAGGGATAACAAAAGGCGCGTGTTCCCAGCCCAGCTGTTTGCGGGTCAGCACGATCTCGTCATCGCCCAGCGGCGCGCCGTGTGAATCATGCGTACCGGCTTTATTCGGTGAGCCGAAGCCGATAACGGTTTTACACATCAGCAGCGACGGTTTATCGCTCACCGCTTTCGCTTCTTCAATCGCTTTCTTGATCGCATCGGCATCGTGGCCGTCTACGCCACGCACCACGTGCCAGCCGTAGGCTTCGAAGCGGGCAGCGGTATCGTCGCTGAACCAGCCTTCAATATGACCATCGATAGAGATACCGTTGTCATCGTAAAACGCCACCAGCTTGCCCAGCTTCAGCGTACCGGCCAGCGAGCAAACCTCATGGGAAATCCCTTCCATCATGCAGCCGTCACCCATAAACACATAAGTATGGTGATCAACGATGTCATGATTCGGACGGTTAAACTGCGCCGCCATGGTGCGTTCAGCGATCGCCATACCCACCGCATTGGCAATCCCCTGCCCCAGCGGTCCAGTCGTGGTTTCCACACCTGCGGTATAACCATATTCCGGGTGGCCCGGCGTTTTAGAGTGCAGCTGACGGAAGTTTTTCAGCTCGTCGATTGGCAGATCGTAACCGGTGAGGTGCAGCAGGCTGTAGATCAGCATCGAGCCGTGACCGTTAGAAAGAACGAAACGATCGCGATCGGCCCACAGAGGGTTGGTTGGATTATGGTTCAGATAATCGCGCCACAGCACTTCGGCGATATCAGCCATGCCCATCGGGGCGCCCGGATGACCAGATTTCGCTTTTTGTACTGCATCCATGCTCAAGGCGCGAACGGCGTTGGCAAGCTCTTTACGAGAAGACATGTGTTACTCCAGGTCGGATTTATTGCTTCGCCGTCCTTAACCTATTGTAATTAATGAGTTATCAGGCAAAGCCAAGGGAAAGTCGCCAAACAATGTACATGAAAAGCGGGGTGGAAGTACATGGCGTGAGATGCGAAATATCAGGGACATTTCGCGCTTTCGGCGTTGTCTACTGGGCTTTATATATTGAAACCGCTATAAAGGTGCCTTCCTGAAAAAAGCGCCACGCGTAGTTTTATGCAGGACTTATTATATTTACTAGCTTGTTACTGTTATGGGATATGAATGGAATGAAAATCCGTGCTTCTTTGATGGCCCTGTCGGTCGCCACTTTACTTTCTGGCTGTCAGAATATTGACAGCTCCGCGCTGATGCAGTCTGGCGCCCAGGCTTTCCAGGCCGTTACCCTCAGCAATGATCAGGTTAAGACGCTCAGCGACCAGTCATGCCAGCAGATGGACAGCGAAGCGCAAATCGCTCAGCCAGGCAGCACCTACCAGAAACGTCTGGATAAGATCGCCGCCGCGCTGGGCAATAACATTAACGGTACGCCGGCCAACTATAAGGTTTATCTCACCAAAGATGTCAACGCCTGGGCGATGGCCAACGGTTGTATCCGCGTTTATAGCGGTCTGATGGATATGATGACCGATAACGAAGTTGAAGCGGTGTTGGGTCATGAGATGGGTCACGTTGCGCTGGGCCATACGCGTAAAGCGATGCAGGTCGCTTACGCCACCACGGCGGCGCGCACTGCTGCAGCCTCAATGGGTGGTATTGCGGCCTCGCTGTCACAATCACAGCTCGGCGAACTGGGTCAGAAACTGGTTAGCGCGCAGTTCTCGCAAACCCAGGAATCTCAGGCGGATGATTACTCTTACGACCTGCTGAAAAAACGCGGCATCAATCCGAACGGACTGGTTACCAGTTTTGAAAAGCTGGCGAAGCTGGAAGGCACTCATCAGAGCTCGATGTTTGACGACCATCCCGCTTCTGAGGCGCGCGCGCAGCATATCCGTGAACGTATGGCTGCCGACGGCCTTAAATAAGTTAACCCACAGGGGCGTTACGCCATCTCTTTTTAGCCAGCGGCATAAAAAGGAGGCGTTTCGCCTCCTTTGTGCATGATAAGCAATAAAGCGCTGACCGCCGCCTGACAATGTCGCGGCGGTCAGAGGTTTAACCTTTATTAGCTTTATTCACCGCCTGCACGTGCAGCATATCCAGCGCAATGGTTGCCGCTGCCAGCGAAGTCAGATCGGACTGATCGTAGCCCGGCGCCACTTCTACCAGATCCATCCCCACAATATTCAGGCCCTGCAGACCGCGAACCAGCTTCAGCGCTTTATCGGTGGTCAAACCGCCAATCACCGGCGTGCCGGTGCCAGGCGCATGCGCCGGATCGAGGCAGTCGATATCAAAAGTCAGATAAACCGGCATGTCGCCGACGATCTGCTTCACCTGTACCAGAATGTCATCAACGCCGCGATCGTTAATCTGCGCCGCATCCAGCACCTGATAACCAAGATTTTTATCAAACTCGGTGCGAATACCGATCTGTACCGAGCGCTGCGGATCGATCAGACCTTCGTTCGGCGCATGATGGAACATGGTGCCGTGGTCAAATTTCGGGCCGTTGGAGTAGGTGTCGGTATGCGCATCAAAATGAACCAGCGCCATCTTGCCGAAATGCTTTGCATGGGCGCGCAGCAGCGGCAGGGTAATGTAATGATCGCCGCCAAAAGTGAGCATACGCTTACCGCTTGCCAGCAGTTTTTCCGCATGCGCCTGCAGCTTGTCGGTCAGATCCTGTGAATCACCGAAAGCGTAAACCAGATCGCCGCAGTCAATCACCTTCAGACGCTCGCGCAGATCGAAATCCCACGGCCAGCGACAGCCTTCCCATGCCAGGTTAGTGGAGATCTGGCGAATCGCGCCCGGGCCCAGGCGGCTGCCGGGACGACCAGACGTCGCGGCATCAAAAGGAACGCCGGTGATCACCCATTCAGCATCACTGTCGTACGGCTGGAAATTCAACGGCAAACGCAAAAAGCCGAAGGCGTTGGAAACCAGGGAATTATCGTACTGATGACCTAAGGTGTTGGTGTTATTCATAACAACTCCTTTTATTCATGACGGCGCGGCCGACATGGTTGTTCAGATGAAAAAAATCCCCTCCGCGTCGTTAAACCCGACGAGGAAGGGATTGATGAGATAACTGACGGCGATTATCGCCGCGCGAAACGCTGGCGGCAATGTCATTTTTGACCCTCGCCGCCGCATCGCTGCTTATTCGTCTTCTAAATAAGTATAGCCGTAGAGGCCCGCTTCAAACTCTTCAAGGAACTGCGCGCGCAGTTCATCGTCAAGCTCGGTCTGTTTAACCTGATTGCGGAACAGATCCAGCAGCTCCTGCGGGTTCAACTGGACATATTCCAGCATATCCGCAACGGTATCCCCTTCATCCGACAGCTCTACTTCCACGCTGCCGTCGGCGAAAGCGTAAACGTTAACCGCTTCAGTATCGCCAAACAGGTTATGCATATTGCCCAGGATCTCCTGGTATGCGCCCACCATAAAGAAGCCCAGCATCGGCGGGTTATCCACGTCGTACTGCGGCATCGGCATGGTGGTAGCGATGCCATCGCCATCCACGTAGTGATCGATGGTGCCATCAGAATCACAGGTGATGTCGAGCAGTACCGCGCGACGCTCCGGCTTCTTATTCAGCCCTTCCAGCGGCAACACCGGGAACAGCTGATCGATGCCCCACGCATCCGGCATCGACTGGAACAGCGAGAAGTTAACGTAAATCTTATCCGCCATACGCTCCTGCAGCTCATCGATAATCGGACGGTGAGCGCGGTTGCTGGGGTCAAGATGCTGCTGAATATAGTGGCAGATGCTCAGATAAAGCTGTTCTGCCCAGGCGCGCTGCGACAGATCGTAGGTGCCCTGCGAATAACCGGTATGGATATCATGCAGATCCATCTGGCTGTCGTGCAGCCATTCACGCAACGAACGACGCGTATTCGGCTCGTGCATCTCCTGCCAGGTTTCCCACATGCTCAGCAGCGGACGCGGCGCATCCACTTCTGGCGCTGAGGGCTTGCTGAACTCGCTGCGCTCAACGCCGATAATGTTGGAAACCAGCACGGTGTGATGCGCGGTTACCGCACGGCCCGACTCGGTAATCACCGTCGGATGCGGCAAGCCATGCTCTTCACAGGCGTCGCCAATGGCCCAGATCACGTTGTTGG
This sequence comes from Pantoea sp. FN0302, assembly GCF_050113775.1. NCBI lineage: Bacteria > Pseudomonadati > Pseudomonadota > Gammaproteobacteria > Enterobacterales > Erwiniaceae > Pantoea > Pantoea sp. FN0302. Next base: position 427,866 of record NZ_JBNJSM010000003.1, on the reverse strand, counting down.
CGTATTCGTTCAAGCCATAGTTAACGGAACAGTCTGACTGCGAGCGCGTACCTTCATAGTCAACGCCCAGACCGCCGCCGACATCAAAACACTGGATCTTAACGCCCAGCTTCGCCAGCTCCACGTAGAAACGCGCGGACTCACGTACGCCGGTAGCGATATCGCGGATATTGGCCATCTGCGAACCGAGATGGAAATGCAGCAGCTGCAGGCTATCGAGACGCCCGGCGTTGCGCATAATATCCACCAGCTGCAGCACCTGCGAAGCGGAAAGACCAAACTTCGATTTTTCACCGCCGCTGGACTGCCATTTACCGGACCCCTGCGAGGCCAGACGGGCGCGAATACCCAAACGCGGCACCAGATTCAGGCGTTCCGCTTCTTCCAGCACCAGTTTCACCTCGGTCATTTTTTCGATAACCAGGTAAACTTTATGGCCCATTTTTTCGCCAATCAGTGCCAGACGGATATATTCACGATCTTTATAGCCGTTACAAACGATAACCGTGCGCGTCATACCGGCGTGAGCCAGTACCGCCATCAGCTCCGCTTTCGAACCCGCTTCCAGACCCAGCGGCTCGCCGGAGTGGATCAATGATTCGATCACGCGCTTATGCTGGTTCACCTTGATCGGATAGACCAGGAAGTAGTCGCCCTGATAGCCGTAAGACTCACGCGCGCGTTTAAAGGCAGCGTTAATAGAGCGCAGACGATGTTGCAGGATCTGCGGAAAGCAGAACAGCGCCGGCAGGCGCTGGCCGTCAGCTTCACGCTCTTTTACCAGGCGGGCCAGGTCTACGCGCACTTCCGGCATATCCGGATCGGGACAGACGCTAATATGCCCCAGCTCGTTGACGTCATAATAGTTGTTGCCCCACCAGGCAATGTTATAGGTGCGCAGCATTCTGCTCGCATCTTGATCGCTCATCGCCACCTCCTGCATTGAGCGCAGTTCACCCTGTTCGCCTGCTGACGAACCCTTGATATTCTTTATGTCGTCAGACATTGCGAACCTCAACATTAATTAGTGTTGCAGAATAATTAACAACTATCGCAGTTTGGCGCTGCCAGAACAAGCCACCTTCCGGCGAGATCGCCAGCATAAAATGCTGAACGGTCGCCTCAACCCACTGCGTCATAGATTCAGTGTAAAACACGTCGCTGAACTCCGTGTTGCGGGATAAAAAAGCATCAGCTCACCTTCAGCTAAAACTGAAGGCACCCAGTCAAACTGTAGCAAGTTAGCCTGCGCTCGTGTCGTGATGATGACCGAAACAGAGAAAACCTTGACGGAAAAGGCTGGCGGAGGAGCAAACGGAAAGAGACGAATGCACATCAGTGCAGCGGAGTGAACCGGAAGAAAGGGTGAAAACTTGGTTCATTACTCGTATCACCTCCACACATGCCGGGCATGTGGAAAATAGGCCTGAGGGTGAAAATCAGATATCTCATCTGACGGGCCAGACGCGCTGAGCGTCCTGTATCTTCGCTGAAAACAGCAGCCGCGTTTTATACCGCTCACGCGGGCAAATTGCAAAAACAAATTATGTAAGCTGTGGTTGCTGTCAGGAAATCGGGCCAGCTGCCGATAATCAGAAAGCACCACCCGACAAAAAAGGGCTGGCAATTCGCTTACAGAGTAACCTAAAATAGACGTCCAGATGTTAATCCGTCTAAACTGGTTAACTTCTGTGCTGCACGCGGCTTTGCCTGAAGGGGCGCTGGAACAGGCTAAGCCTTTTCCCTGCGCCGGGCAGTTGTTAATTAAACCGTTTTAGTAAGGTAAAGAATTAAATGGCTAAACACCTTTTTACCTCAGAGTCCGTATCCGAGGGACATCCTGATAAAATTGCCGACCAAATTTCGGACGCCGTTCTTGATGCGATCCTCGCTCAGGATCCGAAAGCTCGCGTGGCTTGCGAAACGTATGTGAAAACCGGTATGGTCCTGGTGGGTGGCGAAATCACCACCAGCGCCTGGGTTGATATCGAAGAGATCACTCGTCAAACCGTGCGTGATATTGGCTATGTTCACTCCGATATGGGCTTTGATGCTAACTCCTGTGCCGTTCTGAGCGCTATCGGCAAACAGTCGCCCGATATCAATCAGGGCGTTGACCGCATCGATCCGCTGGAACAGGGCGCGGGCGATCAGGGCCTGATGTTTGGCTATGCCACCAATGAAACCGATGTGCTGATGCCTGCGCCGGTGACTTATGCTCACCGTCTGGTACAGCGTCAGTCTGAAGTACGTAAAAACGGCAGCCTGCCGTGGCTGCGTCCGGATGCAAAAAGCCAGGTAACCTTCCAGTACGATGGCGGCAAAATTGTCGGTATCGATGCCGTTGTGCTCTCCACACAGCATGCAGAAGATATTTCTCAGGCCGACCTGCAAGAAGCGGTGATGGAAGAGATCATCAAGCCGGTCCTGCCGACGGAATGGCTGAGCTCTACCACCAAATTCTTTATCAACCCAACCGGACGCTTCGTTATCGGCGGCCCAATGGGCGACTGCGGCCTGACGGGTCGTAAGATCATCGTTGATACCTACGGCGGCATGGCTCGTCACGGCGGCGGCGCGTTCTCTGGTAAAGATCCCTCTAAGGTTGACCGTTCAGCGGCTTATGCGGCGCGCTATGTGGCAAAAAATATTGTGGCTGCCGGCCTGGCCGATCGCTGTGAAATTCAGGTTTCCTATGCTATCGGCGTAGCTGAACCAACGTCTATCATGGTTGAAACCTTCGGCACCGAGAAAGTCTCTACCGAGCAGCTGACGTTGCTGGTACGTGAATTCTTCGACCTGCGTCCGTATGGCCTGATTCAGATGCTGGATCTGCTGCAGCCGATCTATCGCGAAACGGCAGCTTACGGCCACTTTGGTCGCGAGCATTTCCCGTGGGAAAAAACCGATAAAGCACAACAGCTGCGCGACGCGGCTGGTCTGTAATCCTTTCACGCTGCCGTTTTCATCGGTGGCGTCTGTATAAAAAGGGAGCATTCATTGCTCCCTTTTTTATTCCTCATGTTTTTTTTCCCCAGCTACACTTTTTGTTGCCTGTATATACTGCTGGCATGATAACGCTTACAAAATGAAAGGCCTTATATTTCTGTTATTTAGGATTTAATCGCGGATGTATTTTGTCAGAAAATGCGTTATTTTCAGCGTCGTCTGATGGCTCATTAACACCGGACTGTCAGAAACTTAACAGGTGCTATACCTTACTGGTTATGTAACCAGAGCCTGGTGATAAATGCTGGTTTTCAGGGTTCCGGCGTGTGTAACCGATTACACCTCTGTGATCCGTCTCACTTTTCGCCCGGCTCAGGTTTCCTAACATTGATAACTACAACGATGGATACTATTCGGAGGCAATATGCCTGGTAATACCCACAAAAGCAGAACCTCGAATAAGATGATGACCTTATTCGTCTGCTTTCTTGCTGCACTTGCTGGCCTGCTGTTTGGCCTGGATATTGGCGTTATCGCCGGTGCCCTACCCTTTATCGCTAAAGATTTTAATGTTACCAGCCATCAACAGGAGTGGATCGTTAGCTCAATGATGTTTGGCGCAGCGATCGGCGCGATCGGTAGCGGCTGGATGTCTTCCCGCCTGGGCCGTAAAAAAAGCCTGATGGCCGGTGCGATCCTGTTTGTTATCGGTTCTCTCTGGTCGGCCATGGCGCCGAACCCGGAGATGCTGATCGCCGCACGCGTGGTACTTGGTCTGGCCGTGGGCGTTGCCTCCTATACCGCGCCGCTTTACCTGTCAGAAATCGCGCCGGAAAAAATTCGCGGCAGCATGATTTCTCTGTATCAGCTGATGATCACTATCGGTATTTTGGGCGCTTATCTTTCTGATACCGCCTTTAGCTATACCGGTAACTGGCGCTGGATGCTGGGCATTATTACCATTCCTGCCGTTCTGTTGCTTGTTGGCGTCTGTTTCCTGCCGAACAGTCCACGCTGGCTGGCGGCAAAAGGCCACTTCCGCGATGCGCAACGCGTGCTGGATCGCCTGCGTGACACCAGCGAGCAGGCAAAGCGTGAGCTGGATGAGATCCGCGAAAGCCTGAAGATCAAGCAGACCGGCTGGAGCCTGTTCCGCGAGAACAGCAACTTCCGTCGTGCGGTATACCTGGGCGTGCTGTTGCAGGTTATGCAGCAGTTCACCGGCATGAACGTCATCATGTATTACGCGCCGAAAATCTTTGAAATCGCGGGCTTCAGCAACACGACCGAGCAGATGTGGGGCACGGTAATTGTTGGCCTGGTCAACGTGCTGGCAACCTTTATCGCTATCGGTCTGGTGGATCGCTGGGGTCGTAAACCCACGCTGACGCTGGGCTTCCTGGTAATGGCGGTTGGTATGGGTATCCTTGGCACCATGCTGCATATTGGTATCGAATCGCCGGGCGCACAATATTTTGCCGTTGCCATGCTGCTGATGTTTATTATCGGCTTTGCGATGAGCGCCGGTCCGCTGATTTGGGTACTCTGCTCGGAAATTCAGCCGTTGAAAGGGCGCGATTTCGGGATTACCGTTTCCACGACCACCAACTGGATTGCGAATATGATCGTCGGCGCAACCTTCCTGACGATGCTGAATACGCTGGGCAACGCCAATACTTTCTGGGTATACGCGGGCCTGAATATTCTGTTTATCATCCTGACGGTAATGCTGATCCCGGAAACGAAAAACATCTCTCTGGAGCATATCGAACGCAACCTGATGTCGGGTAAAAAACTGCGCGATATTGGTTCGCAAGAGTAACCCTGCTATCTGCAACAGCCGGGGCCGCCTTTGCCGCCCCGGTTTTTTTATCCTCTGCCTCTGCTCAATCGCTACCCGCGCCCCATTGTTTTCTTGCTTTACGCGCCGTATTCTTTGCCGCTATGAAACCCATTCGCCTTCCTATTGCCCTGCAGCAGGCCGTTATGCGTGCGCTGCGTGAGAAACTGCAGCAGGCCAATCAGCGCCTGGCGCGCAATTACCCTGAGCCCACTCTGGTGTATCAGCAGCGCGGTACGGCAGCCGGCACCGCCTGGCTGCAAAGCTGGGAGATCCGCCTGAATCCCGTGCTGCTGCTGGAAAACCAGCAGGCGTTTATTGAAGAGGTGGTGCCGCATGAGCTGGCGCACTTGCTGGTATGGCGTCACTTTGGCCGCGTCGCGCCACATGGCAAAGAGTGGAAATGGATGATGGAAACCATTCTGGACGTTCCGGCGCGCCGCACGCATCAGTTTGAAGTTGCCTCCGTGCGCGGTAAAACCTTTCCCTGGCACTGTCGCTGTCAGCAACATCATCTCACGGTGCGCCGCCATAACCGTGTTATGCGCGGTGAAACAGAATACCGCTGCGTTCAGTGCGGTGATCTGCTTCAGCCTGGCCATTACCCGGCATCAGGCGACTGAGCCGCCTGATTAATGCGCATTTCCCTCCGATCGGCCCTTTAGCATTCCGACAGACGACGCAATCTGGTACGCTGCGCGCTCTTTTTCATCAGCTGAAAAATGGAATATGTCTCGCAAATTTTTGTTTACCGTTGCCTTTTCTGTTCTGCTTGCCCCTTTAGCCGCGCACAGCCTGAGCGGAAATACTTATCATCAGAATAATTTTCAGCAGGCGAAGAAAGTCGCTGTGCAAATCAATGCCGATGCGCCAGGCTCTTTCTACTGCGGCTGTAAGATTAACTGGGAAGGGAAAAAAGGCGTGCCCGATCTGGCCTCGTGCGGCTATCAGGTGCGTAAAAACGCCAACCGCGCCAGCCGCATCGAATGGGAACATGTGGTTCCCGCCTGGCAATTCGGCCACCAGCGCCAGTGCTGGCAGGACGGCGGTCGTAAAAATTGCAGCAAAGATGAAGGCTATCGTCAGATAGAATCTGATTTACATAACCTGCAGCCGGCAATTGGCGAAGTGAATGGCGACCGTGGCAACTTCATGTACAGCCAGTGGAACGGCAGCGAACGTCAGTATGGCCAGTGCGAAATGAAAATAGATTTTAAAAATAAGCTGGCAGAGCCACCGGCCCGGGCGCGTGGCGTTATCGCCCGAACTTATTTTTATATGCGCGATCGTTACCAGCTGCGCCTTTCCCGTCAGCAAACTCAGCTGATGCAGGTATGGGATAAGCAGTATCCGGTAACGCCCTGGGAATGCGAACGTGATAAACGCATCGCAAAAATTCAGGGAAACCACAACCCTTACGTTGAGCGCGCTTGTCAGCGTTAAAAGCGCTGCCCTAAACTTTACATAACCGCATGGCAGGCTCTGCGTCTGTTATGCGAAGGTACTTTATGCCGTGCGCCTGCGCGGTCTGTTATGATCAGGAATATCATGCGAAAACCCCGCATTTATCATCCCGAATCCCTGACGGTGGGTCATGAAATCGCGCTAAGCGAAGATGCCGCCAATCATGTTGGCCGGGTGCTGCGTATGGGCAGCGGCCAGGCGCTGGAACTGTTTGATGGCAGTAATCTGGTTTTTGACGCTGAAATTTTACGCGCCGATAAGCGCAGCGTAACGGTCAAAGTCACGCAAAGCCGCATGGATAGCCGCGAGTCGCCTCTTCATCTGCACCTGGGACAGGTGATGTCGCGTGGTGAAAAAATGGAATTTACCATTCAGAAGTCGATTGAACTGGGCGTTAATGTTATTACCCCCTTGTTTTCTGAGCGCTGCGGCGTAAAGCTGGACGCCGAGCGGCAGGCCAAAAAGATTCAGCAATGGCAAAAAATCGCCGTGGCCGCCTGCGAGCAGTGCGGACGCAATGTGGTGCCTGAGGTCCGTGAAGCGATGTCGCTGGAAACCTGGTGCGCCGAGCAGGATGACGCAATGAAGCTGAATCTGCATCCGCGAGCGCAACACAGCATTAATACGCTGCCGCAGCCGGTGGAGCGGGTTCGCCTGCTGATTGGCCCGGAAGGCGGATTAACCGCTGAGGAGATCGCGATGACCGGCCAGCATGGTTTTACCGATATTTTGCTTGGACCACGCGTGCTGCGCACCGAGACTACCGCGCTCACTGCAATTACGGCACTCCAGGTCAGGTTTGGCGATCTGGGTTAAGCTGAATAAGCGGCCCATTGCGTTAAGCCTGTAAAAAGAATTTATGCCAACCTGCGGCAAGCGGCATACCGACCGCCCGATCGAGGAGAGAAGAATGATTAAGCTTGGCATCGTCATGGATCCTATTACGACGATCAATATTAAAAAAGACTCCAGCTTTGCAATGCTGCTGGAAGCACAGCGCCGCGGTTACGAAATTCACTATATGGAGATGAACGATCTCTATTTACGCGGCGGTGAGGCGCGTGCGCGTACCCGTCAACTAAGCGTTGAGCAGAACTACGATAAGTGGTTCGAATTTGGCAGCGAGCAGGATATTGCGCTGGCTGAGCTGAATGTGATTTTGATGCGTAAAGATCCGCCTTTCGACACAGAATTTATCTACGCCACCTATATGCTGGAGCGTGCGGAAGAACAGGGCGTGCTGATCGTTAACAAACCGCAGAGCCTGCGCGACTGTAATGAAAAGCTGTTTACCGCCTGGTTTGCCGAGTTAACGCCCGATACGCTGGTCACACGCGATGCGAAGCGGATCCGTGAGTTCTGGCAGCAGCATGGCGACATTATCCTGAAGCCGCTGGACGGCATGGGTGGCTCTTCCATTTTCCGTGTGAAACAGGACGATCCAAACCTTGCGGTGATTCTGGAGACGCTGACCAATCACGGCAGCTTCTTCTGCATGGCGCAAAATTATCTGCCAGCGATCAAAGAAGGTGATAAGCGCGTGCTGGTGGTGGATGGCGAACCCGTTCCTTATTGCCTGGCGCGTATTCCTCAGTCGGGTGAAACGCGTGGCAATCTGGCCGCCGGTGGACGCGGTGAAGCGCGCCCGCTGAGCGAAAGCGATTGGGAAATCGCGCGTCGCGTTGGCCCCACGCTGAAGCAAAAAGGCCTGATCTTTGTTGGGCTGGATATTATCGGTGACAAGCTGACCGAGATTAACGTAACCAGTCCAACCTGCATTCGTGAAATCGAAGCCGCCTTCCCGGTCTCCATCACCGGTATGTTGATGGATGCCATCGAGAAGCGCCTGGCATAAATTTGAACGGGGCAGTAGCCCCGTCTTCAACCCGTTAATGGCCTGCCGTTCGCCGTTAACCCGTATTCAGACGAGTGAGAATGAATTTACAGCACCATTTTTTGATTGCGATGCCCGCCCTCCAGGATCCGCTGTTTAAACGTTCGGTGGTGTATATCTGCGAGCATAATCAGGACGGCGCCATGGGATTAATTATCAATAAGCCGATGGAGAACCTGACGGTTGAAGGCATCCTCACTAAGTTAAAAATTGCGCCCTCACCGCGCGATCCGCAGGTTAAACTGGATAAGCCGGTGTTCTCCGGCGGCCCGCTGGCTGAAGATCGCGGCTTTATTTTGCATTCTGCCCAGCGTACTTTCGCCTCCAGTATCCGTATCTCCGATAATACCGTCATAACCACCTCGCGCGATGTTCTGGAATCTCTTGGAACGCCGGAACAGCCGGAGCAGGTGCTGGTGGCGTTGGGCTACTGCGCCTGGGAGAAAGATCAGCTGGAAGGCGAACTGCTGGAAAATGCCTGGCTTACCACCCCTGCTAACAGCAATATTCTGTTCCAGACGCCAATCGCTGATCGCTGGCGTGAAGCGGCAAAAAGCATCGGCATAGATATACACAACATCACCAGCGAGGCAGGTCACGCCTGATGAGTAACATGACACTTCTGGCGTTTGATTTTGGCACCAAAAGCATCGGCGTCGCGGTAGGCCAGCCTCTTACCGGCACCGCGCGCCCTTTAACCGCCCTGAAAGCGCAGGATGGCGTGCCCAACTGGGAACAGATCGAACGACTGTTACAGGAATGGCAGCCGCAGCAGGTAGTGGTCGGCCTGCCGCTTAATATGGACGGCACCGAACAACCACTGACCGCCAGGGCGCGTAAGTTTGCTAACCGGCTGCATGGCCGTTTTGGCGTGCAGGTTGTTTTACATGATGAGCGGCTCAGTACCGTTGAGGCACGCGCCGATCTGTTTGCTCGTGGCGGCTATAAAGCGCTCACGAAAGGCAGCGTCGATTCGCTTTCGGCGGTGATCATCCTGGAAAGCTGGTTTGAGAACTATCCGGTCTGACAGTCAGCCCCTGTTGCTGCCGCTGTAGCAGGCTCTGTTCGAAGGTCTGCATACCTGACTGCATCCCGGTTTGCAGCAGGCCTGCTATCTGATGGGTTTTCCCCTCACGGATCAGGTTCGCGATCGCCGGCGTATTGATTAACACTTCATACAGCCCAACGCGCCCTCCCTCTTTCGCCACTACCAGTCGTTGGGCGACCACCGCCTTCAGGCTGGACGCCAGTTGACTGCGCACCAGGTTTTTCTGCTCAGCCGGAAAAACATCTATCAGGCGATCCACCGCCTGCGCCGCATTGCGCGTATGCAGCGTCGCCAGCACCAGATGCCCGGTTTCCGCCGCCGTCAGCGCCAGGCGAATTGTCTCCAGATCGCGCAGCTCTCCCAACAGAATCACATCGGGATCTTCGCGCAGCGCCGCCCGTAATCCCTGCTGAAAGCTGCTGCAATGCTGACCGATCTGCCGCTGCTGAATCAGCGACCGGTGACTAAGGTGAATAAACTCAATGGGATCTTCAAGCGTAATAATGTGGCGAGCCGCCTGCTGATTTAAGGCATCTACCATTGAGGCCAGCGTGGTTGACTTGCCGCTGCCGGTGGCACCGGTAATCAGGATCAGGCCATCCTGCTGCTCCAGCAGCGCCGGAACGCTGGCAGGCAGCCGCAGCGCCTCCAGCGCTGGACAGCGGCTACTAATCACACGCAACGCCAGCGATATACCCTGCCGCTGCTGGAATAGATTCGCGCGCAGGCGCTGCCCGCTGTAGGTGGTTATCGCAAAATCAATGTCTCCGTTCTGCGTCAGGCTGGCCTGCTGATCAGCATCCAGCCAGCGCTCACGCAGCGCCTCCAGCATTGCAGTACAGGTTGGCGGCTGATCGGGGATGGGTTGCAGCACGCCATCCAGACGCCAGCGCGGCAAATGTCCACTACAAAGATGCAGATCGGCAGCATTATGCTTTACACTAAGGGCCACGATTTCTTCCACATCCATGATTTTCTCCTGACTATGACTTCTATTCAGCACAACTTACAGGAAGTTCGCCAGCGTATCGCCGCGGCGGCGTCGCGTTGCGGCCGCGATCCACAAGAAATTACGCTGCTTGCCGTCAGTAAAACCAAACCTGCGAGCGCTGTCGCAGAAGCCCTGCAGGCAGGACAGCTTGCCTTTGGTGAGAATTACGTTCAGGAAGGCGTGGATAAAATTCAGGTGTTAGCCCACAGTGACCCTGAATGGCACTTTATCGGTCCGCTGCAATCCAATAAGAGCCGTCTGGTGGCGGAGAATTTCGCCTGGTGTCATACGGTGGATCGCTTACGTATCGCTACGCGCCTGAACGATCAACGTCCGCCACATCTGCCGCCGCTGAATGTGTTAATTCAGGTAAATATCAGTGACGAAAACAGTAAATCGGGCATTATGCTTGAGGCGCTGCCGGAACTGGCACAGGCAGTTGCAGCGCTGCCGCATTTGCGGTTGCGCGGACTGATGGCGATTCCGGCGCCGGAAAAAGATTACCAGCGTCAGCTGGCGGTCTGTCAGAAGATGGCGGATGCGCTGGCCTCGCTGAAACAGCATTATCCATCCGTCGATACACTTTCTCTGGGAATGAGCGACGATATGGAGGCCGCGATTGCGGCAGGCAGTACCATGGTTCGTATCGGCACCGCTATTTTCGGTGTGCGTGATTACGGCACCACTCCCCCACAACAATAATTGAGGAACCTCATGCTGACGTTGACTTTCCTGGTAACGACGCTGATTAATCTGTACGTGAAAGTGTTGTTGCTGCGCATCTGGATGCAGTGGGCAAGATGCGATTTTTATAACCCGTTCTCCCAGTTTGTAGTCAAAATTACCCAGCCGGTAATCAAGCCGCTACGCCGCGTTATCCCTTCTGTCGGTCCGTTGGATACCGCATCGCTGCTGCTGGCCTATGTGCTTAGCGTGCTGATGTTTACCCTGGTTTTCGCGCTTCAGAGCAGCGTTTTCCTGTTCGATCCGGTGTTCCTCTATTTCGGTTTGGTCTCGCTGGTGAAAGCGGCTGGCGTCCTGGTATTCTGGGTGATTATCGTCCGTTCGCTAATGAGCTGGATAAGTCAGGGTCGTAATCCGGTGGATTATGTACTGATTCAGCTGACCGAACCGCTGATGGCACCTGTGCGTCGCTTCCTGCCGGCAATGGGCGGTATCGACTTCTCCGCCATGGTGGTCATTTTGATCCTCTATATGCTGAACTTCCTGGGCATGGATTTCATCCCTGGCTGGGCGCAGCTGTAATTGTTGTTATCGCCGTAAACGTTTCTGGAACTGATATGCAAAAAGTTGTCCTCGCCACCGGTAACCCGGGTAAAGTGCGTGAACTGGCCGATATGCTGGCTGATTTTGGCCTGAATATTGTGGCGCAAACCGATCTGGGCGTAGAGCCCGCAGAGGAAACCGGCTTAACCTTTATTGAAAACGCCATTCTGAAAGCGCGCCATGCCGCCCAGGTAACCGGCCTGCCAGCCATTGCCGATGACTCAGGTCTGGCGGTAGATGCGCTCGGTGGCGCGCCTGGGATCTATTCGGCGCGCTACGCCGGCGAGGCGGCCAGCGATCGGCAAAATCTGGAGAAGCTGCTGGATGCGTTGCAGGATACCCCGGAAGGCCAGCGTCAGGCGCAGTTTCACTGCGTGCTGGTTTATCTGCGTCATGCAACCGATCCGACACCGCTGGTGTGCCACGGTAGCTGGCGCGGGGAAATTATCCGCACGCCGGCGGGCATTGGCGGTTTTGGCTACGATCCGATTTTTTATGCCCCTGAACTGGGCAAAACCGCAGCTGAGCTGAGCAAAGCGGAAAAGCACGCGGTTTCTCATCGCGGCCAGGCGCTGACTCTGCTGCTGGAAGCGATGCGTAATGGCTAATCTTCCACCGCTCAGCCTCTATATTCATATTCCCTGGTGCGTGCAGAAATGTCCCTACTGTGATTTCAACTCGCACGCCTTAAAAGGCGAAGTGCCGCATGAGGAATATGTTAATCACCTGCTGGCCGATCTGGATCGCGACCTGCCGTTAACCCACGGACGTGAAGTGGCCACGATCTTTATCGGCGGCGGTACGCCCAGTCTGTTAAGCAGTCACGCCATGCAGCTGCTGCTGGACGGCGTGCGGGCGCGTCTGCCGCTGGCTGCCGGGGCAGAAATTACCATGGAAGCGAATCCCGGTACGGTGGAAGCCGATCGTTTCAGCGCTTATCAGGCGGCTGGTGTAAACCGTATTTCCATCGGCGTACAGAGCTTTAGTCCGCTTAAGCTACAGCGTCTTGGTCGCATTCATGGCCCGGAAGAGGCAAAGCGCGCGGCTCACCTGGCTGCCGGCCTTGGGCTGCGTAGTTTTAACCTTGATTTGATGCACGGTCTGCCCGATCAATCGCTAACCGAGGCGCTGGACGACCTGCGTCAGGCGATTGCGCTTAATCCGCCGCACCTTTCCTGGTATCAGCTGACGATTGAGCCGAATACGCTGTTTGCCTCGCGTCCGCCAGTGCTGCCTAATGATGACGCGCTGTGGGATATTTTTGAGCAGGGCCATCAGCTGCTGACGGCGGCGGGCTATGAGCAGTATGAAACGTCAGCCTACGCCAAACCTGGCTATCGTTGCGAACATAACCTGAACTACTGGCGGTTCGGTGACTATCTGGGGATTGGCTGCGGCGCGCACGGCAAGCTAACGCAGCCGGATGGCCGGATCGTGCGTACCATAAAAACGCGCCATCCACGCGGCTTTATGTCAGGAGATTACCTGGATAAGCAGTATGAGGTGGCGGACGAAGATAAGCCCTTTGAGTTTTTTATGAACCGTTTCCGCCTGCTGGAGCCAGCGCCGCGCGGCGACTTTACACGTTATACCGGTCTGGATGAAACCATTATTCGACCGCAGCTGAATAGTGCGCTGGAGAAAGGCTACCTGACGGAAACGCCACAATTTTGGCAGGTAACGGAGAAAGGCAAGCTGTTCCTTAATTCGTTGCTGGAACTGTTCCTGGCGGAATAATCTTTTTAATTAAAGCGCAAAGCTCATTGTGACTGGCTGATCTATTTAGCAGGCACATTGAGCTTTTTTATTTCCTCTGACACCTGACTATTGCTATCAGACAGGAATGATTTTCTTATCATTGCAAAGCCCGGCAATATCCCCTTTCCTGTTAATTTTAAAACAGCGAATCACGATTAAAACGGCCCTGAGTTCCTCGTTCAGATAAACAAAATCGATGATTTCAGCGGGTTATGTCTCAGTGTAAGATCTTGATAATGTATTATTTATTTCTCCCTGTAATATTTTCCTTCTGGTTAATAACTTATTTCACAAAATGCTATGGCGTTTAACCCATCCTGACAGCATTCTGGACATTGTATTTATAAAGTTCCGGCTGACTACTTAAAGAGATACGGACTTTACATAACAAGGAGGTTATGGCTATGACGTACACGATATTCGTTCAGCGAAAATGGCAAACCACGTTATCTACCATTAGCGAATTCAGTATCCCTGGCACAGACATTAGAGGTTATTTTTTGGAATGTCCCGGACCTGATACGATTACTGCGGATTTAAAAAAAAGAATCCCAGAAGGAAGTTACAGCCTCGTTTGGCACACCAGTAATAAATTTTCTAAGCACAGCCCTCTTCCTCAACTTTATAATGCACAGGTACCGCTAAGCCGCTGGATACTTATCCACCCAGGTAACGAACCTTCAGATACTGAAGGTTGCTTATTGCCTGGCCGTGTAAAGCTTTTTGATCGTGTTGAAGTCAGTAAAACGGTATATGATCGTATAAAATCTTTTATGTTGTCTAAGGGAATCAATAATTTCAAAGTAATTATCACATCCCACTATGTAGATGGAAACAGATAAAGGCGGAAGGAAATAACATGAAAAAATTTACCCTTTTGTTATTTTTATTGTTCTCCCCCATAATCCAGGCGCAGGAATTGAGCAGTGAAGGTATTTTACAGGCTTACTGGAAAGCAGAGTGGAACGGGGAAGGTACGGTAAATGAACCGGAATTAGCCTTGCGCTTTTTCCCGGCCGAAACTTCTTCTTCCTGGGGCAAGGTGTTTGATATCCGCCTAAAAAATCAAAGAAAAGCTATTGAATTTGTAATTCGAAATTTCAAGGTAATCCCTGATAATTTCTTATTACATAAAGAGTGGTTCGTTAATCAAAAAGGAACCGTTTTTCTTAAAAATCCAGAGCATTATATTGAATGTAGCACTGAGAACTATATGGCGATTTTATTGGATTTTATCCCTGACTTTTCAGCAAAAGCTTCTGACACAACTGCTTATGAAGAGATGGGGCGCTGTGGATATAATGGTGCCAGACCTTTTCTTACCTCTTATTATCTAAATCCAGAATATAAAAAGGGTTACTTCCTTTTAGAGCCTAACGATAATGCCGATTACGTTAAAACCTTTACTATCAGAGACCGGCTGGTAAAAATCAAAACCATTAATGAGAAATGGATTTACGCTACAATATATGATGATCAAAAAGAAAATAAGTTAGGAGATACAAAAGGTTATATAAATATAAAGTACCTTTTACCTTTTAACTAAAGTTAGGGCGAGCTTACGATAAGCGCCCTGCCAGCCCTCTGAGGCCGTCAGGGCATTTTACTATTTAATTCCGGCTAACACCGCTTTCCGTTGGTTTTCCAGGGCGGTTACGCGATTACAGACTTCACGACCGAAGTTCTGGAAATCCTGCTCCTGGTTACTCCATTCTGCCTGAATCGCCTGCTGCAAGCCGCCCAGATTACCCATAATCGCCTGCAACGGATTATCGCTCTGGCTGGCCTGTTTTGTGCCCATCTCGTTCAGGCTGTCCTGCACGACGCCGCCTAAGCTGCTTTGCACCAGACGCTCCCCGTCAGCACGAACCTGATCGATAGCCTGATGGTGGAAGGTTAAGCCGTCGCTGCGATGCTCAATAATACGGTTCATCTGCTGCTTCAGCTGCTCATCCAGCGTGGTAAGCCGCTTGCGCACGTTGCTGCTGGCTCCAAGTTTCTCCACAACTACCTTATCCAGTGCCACGCGGCCTTTCTCCAGCCGCTTCGATGCGCCCTGATCCACCCACGGCAAATCACGACGCAGCGCCGCCTGATAATCCACTGCTTTCTGACGTGTCGCCGTATCTGGCTGAATCTGCTTGCCGTTGTATTGCAGATCGCCCACCGGAGAGATCACCAGATTACCGCTGGCGCCCACTACCTGTACCGACTGCGGCGTGATAACCACATCATCCTGCGGCTTCACCGGGCATTCATAAGCTGCATGCGCCTGCACCGCAGCCAGCAAAAGTACGCCCGTCAGCGCTTTACGCATCATAAAGACTCCTGGGTTCGTTATAGGACTCATTTCCCGTGCGCCTGTGAAACAGATGCTGTCATTGGCCAGGCGCGTTTTCAGTGCGGCCTGCCCGCTTCAGGCGCTCACTTAACGCGCCTGAATTGCCAGTATGCGCGTTGACTTAGCTTTTAGTCCCACCAGACATCAAACAGTTCAGTGACTTTTACACCTTCCATATTGCGCGCTTCCAGCCACTGACGAACCTGTTCACGATGCTCATCGGTACATTTACCGATTTTCTGCAGGCATACCAGACCTTCCCATTGCAGATAACCGCTGCCGTCAAACGCCAGTCCGTTAGGCTCAATGACTTCATGAATAAAGGCATCAACGGTCGTATCGATCTCTTCTACCGCAGTACCCTGCGGAAACGTCCAGGCAACAGAAAAGCCCAATTCCTGAAACTCGTCAATATGCAGCTTTTTACGTAAACGGCGGCTACGCTGTATTGCCATTATTTAATCCTCTCAAACATTAAATCCCATACGCCGTGGCCCAGTCGCTGCCCGCGCTGCTCAAATTTCGTCAATGGTCGCGTTTCCGGACGCGGCACATAATCACTGGTGGCGGACTGGTTCTGATATCCCTCTACGCTGCTCATCACTTCCAGCATGTGCTCAGCGTATTCCTGCCAGTCGGTGGCCATATGAAATACGCCACCCAGCTTCAGTTTACGTAATACCAACTCGGCAAACGGAACCTGCACAATGCGGCGTTTGTTATGGCGCGCTTTATGCCAGGGATCGGGGAAAAACAGCTGCACCATGCGCAATGCGTTATCCGGGATCATCTTTTCCAGCACTTCAACCGCATCGTGGCACATTACGCGCAGATTTTTAAGCTCTGCTTCCTGCGCCGATCCCAGACAGGCCCCTACGCCTGGCGCATGAACCTCAATTCCAAGGAAATTTTGTTCCGGGTTTGCGCTGGCCATCGCTACCAGCGATGCGCCCATGCCAAAGCCAATCTCCAGCACCACCGGCGCTTCCCGGCCAAATAACGCCACCAGATCCACCGGCTCCGCCTGATACTCTACGCCCATAACCGGCCATAAGGTATCAAGCGCCTGCTGTTGACCCTTTGTCAGGCGACCCTGACGACGCACAAAGCTGCGGATACGACGCAAAGGGCGCCCGTTTTCATCAAATTCCGGTGTGATGACGTCATTAATCATGTCGTTGCCTGCCTGTCTGCATATTCAGGAAAACGGGCATTATGCAAAGTTACCGGACAGAAGCAAGCACTTGCAAAGTTCCGGTTTACTCCGCGCAATGTCTATGCTGGAATGCCTGCCTGAGTGTAGAGCAATAACGGAAATTTTCCTTCTCATGATGCAAGCGCAACAGTTCGCGCAGCAGGTGCTGGACTGGTATCAGCGCTTCGGACGTAAAACCCTGCCGTGGCAACAGGCCAAAACGCCTTACAAGGTTTGGCTCTCCGAAGTCATGCTGCAACAAACCCAGGTCGCCACCGTGATCCCCTATTTTGAACGCTTTATGGCGCGTTTTCCTACGGTCAACGATCTGGCGTCAGCGCCGCTGGATGAGGTGCTTCACCTCTGGACCGGCCTTGGTTATTACGCCCGTGCGCGCAACTTACATAAGGCGGCGCAGACCATTGCCGAGCGTCATCAGGGCATTTTCCCTGAAACTTTTGATGAGGTTGCCGCCCTGCCCGGCGTAGGCCGCTCTACCGCAGGCGCCGTGGTCTCGCTGGCGCTGGGCCAGCACTATCCGATTCTGGACGGCAACGTAAAGCGCGTGCTGGCACGCTGCTATACGGTGGGCGGCTGGCCGGGCAAGAAAGAGGTGGAAAAACGCCTGTGGCAGATTGCGGAAGAGGTCACGCCTGCGGCTGGCGTCAGTGAGTTTAATCAGGCGATGATGGATCTCGGCGCGCTGGTTTGCACGCGCTCAAAGCCCAAATGTGAAATTTGTCCGCTGAATAACGGCTGTATGGCTTATGCCGAGGGAAGCTGGGCCAGCTACCCCGGCAAAAAGCCCCGGCAGACGCTGCCGGAACGCACCGGTTATATGCTGCTGATGCAGCGCGGCGAGGGAGTCTGGCTGGAGCAGCGCCCGCCTGTTGGCCTGTGGGGCGGCCTGTTTTGCTTTCCACAGTTCGCTAACGAAGAGGAATTACGCGCCTGGCTCACCGCGCGCGGCATGCGCAGCGCCGCGTTACAGCAGCTAACTGCTTTTCGCCATACTTTTAGCCATTTCCATCTGGATATTGTGCCAATGTGGCTGGAACTGCCATCCTCGGGCGCGGTGATGGATGAAGACGCGGGTCTCTGGTATAACTTAGCGCAACCACCGGCCGTGGGTTTAGCCGCACCGGTCGAACGCCTGCTGCAAGAATTGCGGCATCCCCAGCAAATATCGCTGCATATGCGCGTTTCTGAAGAGGAAGAGTAATGAGCCGCACTATTTTCTGTACGTTTCTGCAACGTGAAGCTGAAGGTCAAGATTTTCAGCTCTACCCAGGCGAACTGGGAAAACGCATCTACAATGACATCTCGAAAGAGGCCTGGTCAAAGTGGATGAGTAAGCAGACCATGTTGATTAACGAAAAGAAACTCAACATGATGAACCCAGAAGATCGCAAAGTGCTGGAGAAGGAAATGGTGAATTTCCTGTTTGAAGGCAAAGATGTGCACATCGAAGGTTATACCCCACCAGAGAAATAACATTTTGGGCCTCATTTGAGGCCCCTGTTTTGGGTTCAGCGCAGATACGATGAAAAAAAAATTTCTTGCCTTGCTAGTGATAGCACCGCTGCTGGTTTCCTGCTCAGGAAGTAAAAAACAGACCTTCCATGAGGAATGGGTAAAAGACACCAACGGCTTCGATATATTGATGGGCCAGTTTGCTCATAACATTGAGAACATCTGGGGCATCAACGAAGTTCTGATAGCCGGACCAAAAGACTACGTTAAGTACAGCGATAACTATTACACCCGTAGCCATATCAACTTCGAAAAGGGCTCGATTACCATTGAGACCATCTCAGGTACCGATCCGACAGTCAGTCTGCGTCAGGCGATTATCACCACCTTGCTGATTGGTGAAGATCCCGGCAATGTCGATCTCTATTCTGATGCCAATGATGTGCAGCTCAGCAAAGAGCCGCTGCTGTATGGTCAGGTACTGGATAATACCGGTCAGCCTATTCGCTGGCAGGGGCGCGCCGCCAGCTTCGCGGATTATCTGATCCAGAACAAGCTTCAGCGCCGCGTTTCCGGCCTGCATGTGATCTGGTCGGTCACCATTCCAATGGTGCCTAACCACCTCGACAAGCGTGCGCACAAATATCTGCCGATGGTACGTAAGGCGGCGGAAAAATATAATGTGGATGCGTCTCTGATCCTGGCGATTATGCAAATCGAATCCAGTTTTAACCCGTATGCGGTCAGCCATGCCGACGCGCTGGGTCTGATGCAGGTGGTTCAGCATTCTGCCGGAGTTGACGTGTTCAGAATGAAAGGTAAATGGGGCAAGCCAAGCCGTAGTTATCTGTTCGATCCGGAAAATAATATTGATACCGGCACTGCCTATCTGTCGATTTTGCAAAGCAACTATCTGGCGGGTATTGCTAATCCGGTATCACGCCGCTATGCGGTAATTACCGCCTATAACGGCGGCGCAGGCAGCGTTCTGCGCGTCTTCTCCAGCGATAAAGATCGGGCCTTTGCGCAAATCAACGCCCTGTCGCCAGATGACGTCTACAAAACCCTGACGACCCGCCACCCGTCCGCTGAGTCACGCCGCTATCTGTATAAAGTCAGCCATGCTCAGCGCAGCTACAACCGCTTTTAACTTTAAAGAAGCCAGCCTCAAGTGCTGGCTTTTTTATCTTTTCCGGTTAATAACTATAACAACCTACTGACTAAAAAAGCATCAATATTACAAGCAGCGACAACTTCAATAACCACGCCCCGGTTAGTGGTCGCAATATTGCTGCTATACAGGCCAAGGGAATTTTTAACGCAGGTGAAATGGAAGCCAGCGATAAATTCGAGGCGGAAGGAAGCGCCCACTTTACGAACGCCGGTAAAGTGACCGCATTTCATCCTTGATTTGCCGCAATGGCAGCATCAGTTTTGCGTTGGCGGGTCTGCCGTTATATAAACCCGACAACTACCGGACGGATACCCTGACGCTGGGTTTTAATGTGCAATGGTAATATTAAAAAAGGGCAGCCCATCACCCGGCTGCCCTTTTACTGTTGCGTAAGCGGAATACCCGCCTGACGTTTCTGAATAAAACCCTGATGTTGGCGCTAAAAATTAACGCTGAATACTTTTAAACTGCTTAGTTGTATTAGTTAAAGCCACTTCTGTTGGTAACCGCTCCATCGAACTGGCGCCATAAAAACCGTCGCACAGTGGGCAGTTATCCATAATATATTGCGCATCTTCCGGGGTAGAAATCGGTCCACCGTGACACAGCACAATAATATCTTCCCGCACCGCTTTTGCCGCCTCGGCCCAGGCCGTGATCAGCGGAACGCAATCCTCCAGCTTCAGCGCGGTTTCTGCGCCGATATTTCCGCCAGTGGTTAATCCCATATGCGGCACGATAATATCTGCGCCCGCCTCGGTCATTGCAACCGCATCCTGCTCGCTAAAAACGTAGGGCGTGGTGAGCATATCTTTCTGATGCGCCAGACGGATCATCTCAACTTCCAGTCCGTAGCCCATACCGGTCTCTTCCAGATTTGCGCGGAAATTACCGTCTATCAGGCCTACCGTTGGGAAGTTTTGTACGCCGGAAAAACCCAGCGCCTTCAAATCGTCCAGAAACTTATCAAAATGGCAGAAAGGGTCGGTGCCGTTTACGCCCGCCAGTACCGGTGTTTTTTTCACTACCGGCAACACCTCTTTTGCCATATCGACCACGATTTCATTCGCGTTGCCGTAGGCCAACAGCCCTGCTAAAGAGCCTCTGCCCGCCATACGATAACGCCCTGAGTTATAAATAACGATCAGGTCGATGCCGCCCGCTTCTTCACATTTGGCGGAGAGGCCGGTGCCCGCTCCGCCGCCAATGATCGGTTCGCCTCGGGCAATCATTGCACGAAAATTTTCCAGCAATTCCTGTCGGTTTAACGCAGGCATGATTAGAACTCCCTGGTGTTGATGGTACGAAACGCTTCAACTGCAGCGTCAGCAAACATTGCATCATTAATGTTATAAGGTAATCGTATTATTTTTCTTTTTTCGGTTGGTATCAGTTCTGCTTCCAGCGTAGAGATAAACGCCCTGTTTGCTTCAGGTGACCAGAACGGCATCCCCGGCGCGTCAAGAGCGGAAAATCCCCCTTCCGGAATTAAAAACCGTACTTCCCCTTCGCAGCGATTAAGCTTGGCGGCAATCCACTTCGCCATCGCGCGGTTTTCCCCTGGTGTGGTGCGCATTAGCGTGACCTGGGCGTTATGATGATAAAACAGCCGGTCCGCATATTTTTCCGGCACGCTGGACGGATGACCGAAATTGACCATATCCAGCGCGCCGCAGGAAACAACATAAGGCACCTGTGAGCGGGCGATAGCATCAAAGCGCGTTTCAGCGCAGGCCAGTACGCCACCGGCTAACAGGTCGCAAACTTCAGTAGTGGTCAGATCCAGCACGCCGGCCAGCATGCCGCTATCCGCCAGTTTTTCCATCGCCATGCCGCCGCTGCCGGTGGCATGAAAAACCAGACAATCGAACTCATCTTCCAGCTGCTGGCTTACTGCCTGGATACAGGGCGTTGTTACGCCAAACATGGTTAAGCCAAGCGCAGGTTTATCATCTGCACAGGCTTCCGGCTGGAACAGCACAGCGCCTGCGATTTGATGTGCAGCGTTGCCAAGCACCTGACGTGAAATACGGTTAAGGCCCGCCACGTCGGTTACGGAATAGAGCATGCTGATGTCGCTGGCGCCGATATAGCCTGCGATATCGCCCGAGGCCATGGTCGAGACCATCACTTTCGGCACGCCGACCGCTAAATCCTGCATCGCTGGCGTAATCAGCGCGGTGCCGCCTGAACCGCCCAAACCGAGAAGACCGACAACGTCTTTACGGGTTTTAAGGTAATTCTGAAAAGCGAGCGCCATTGCCTCGATCGCGCGGCCACGGTCGCCGCAAAAAACGGCCTCCGTACCCTGGGGATGAAAAGCCGCCACCTCTTCTGGCTTCACATCAGCAGCGGAACTGGTGCTAAGTGCTTGAGTTGATAAGTCAACCGTCAGCGCCTGCAAGCCAGTTTTTCTAATCAAATCACGAACGTAAAACAGTTCCCTTCCTTTAGTATCCGCTGTAGCAGCAATGTAGATATAACCGGTTTCTTCTTTCATTTCTGTTAACCATTCCTGTCACAAAAGCCATTAAAAGCTTGATAAAACTGAAATAAAAACCAAAATGCTCTTTATAAGCGGAGGGAAGACCGTCCGTTCGAGACAACAGTATCATCGTCCTGAATGTTAAATCAAGCGAATGAAATGCACGTCTCAACAATAATGAGAAAAAACTGATGATTAAACAGGACGAATGTTGGCTGTTAATATTATGAGTTCTGTTATAGTGCCAACAGAGCTTGGCGAATCAGCGGACTCTGAGTCCAAACAGAGAAAACAAGGGGTTAAAGTGGTTGAAAGGGACACCCAGGCAGATATGCCGATGACGTCCACGCGCGCCCGTACGCGCAGGCTATTAATTGAAACGGCAATGAAAATGTTTGATAGCGGTAGCTTTCCTTCTATTACCGAAGTGGCTCAGGCAGCCCAGCTATCACGCGCCACAGCATACCGTTACTTCCCTACACAAAGCGCGCTGGTTTCAGCCATAGTCACTGAAACGCTGAGCCCGATGAAAAATTTCCAGCCGACAAAACCCGATGTCAGCGATCGTATTGATGAATTACTGGCTTTCGCTTTCCCACGCATGTTGCAACATGAAGGTACGCTCCGTGCAGCGCTGCACTTATCCCTGACGCAGTGGGCGCAGTCTCGCTCAACGGATTTGCCGCTGGTGAAAGAAAAGCTGGTACGCGGTAATCGTAAGCAAACACTGCAGCGTGTGGTTGAGCCGCTAAAAACTGAACTCTCCCCGGAGCTGTTGCAGAAAGTGATGTATGCGTTATCGCTGGTATATGGTTCTGAGATCTTTCTGGTAATGAAAGATATTTGGGGTTGTGATGATGACTCTCTGCAGGGCGTGGCGCGTTGGATCGCTAAGGCTATTGTACGTCAGGCGCGGGAAGATGCGCAGCTGGAATCGGCTGCAGATAAGTAGATCGTTGCGGCTTTCCCTTTCGGCCTTATCAAAGTGCGTCAGTTTGGGCCATTTGCCTGTCGGGTAAATTGCCATAGGTTATTTCTTAGCCAGTCAATATTGCATAGATCTTCGCGTTGCTGGCTAAAGCGCAGTTAGCTGACGCTCTAAATTTTTGTCTGGTACAGACAAAGCCCTTGCCTTATGTTTAAACGAGGTACGCCTTTCCTCTATCCTCTCTGCACAACACATTCTTTGTACGCTGTACAAGCGCGTCGGAAAAAGCGAAAATCAGGGCAGGATTTTACCGGAATAGTTTACGCTCCGGATTAGGTTTTGTAATTCAGATGCAAAACAACATCATCGAAATGGAGTCAGCATGATAAATTTTCTTGACATTAACTACCAAAAGTTATCAGAGCAAAGGTCGAGCGAGCTATTTATCCTGAGGAAGGAAACCTTCAAAGATCGCCTGGACTGGGCAGTTAACTGCATCAATGGTATGGAGTTTGATGAGTATGATAACGAACATACAACATATGTGTTCGGTATTCATAACGATAACGTATTATGCAGCGTAAGATTTATCGAAACCCGCTACCCTAATATGATCAGCCATACCTTTGCACCCTGGTTTAATAATGTTGAGTTGCCTGCAGGAAACTATATAGAATCCAGCCGTTTCTTTGTTGATAAAGAGCGCGCTCGCTCTTCCGATCTTTATCAATATCCCGTCAGTAACATGCTTTTTTTGGCAATGGTAAATTATGCGCGTCATTATGGTTATGAAGGCATATATACCCTGGTCAGTCATGCGATGCTGCGTATATTGAAACGTTCCGGCTGGGAAATTTCAGTAGTTGAGCAAACGCTGTCTGAGAAAAAAGAAAAAATTTATATCGTGTTTTTACCGGTTGACGATAAAAACCGCGATATACTTATTGAGAAATCCAATCAGGATAAACTTTTTGATGACAAAGAGTTAGCTAAGTGGCCGCTGGCTTTTCAGCCTAACCTGCGGCAGGTTTAATTAGCTGTAGTTCAATACCCATCCTGATGGCATGTTTTGCGTTCATCACGCCCAGTTTTTTGACAACATTGCCAATGTGGAATTTTACGGTGCTTACTTTGATATCCAGGATAAGCGCTATTTCCTGGTAAGTTTTCCCAACGCTGGCCCAGTAAAGAATTTCATTTTCACGCGGTGAGAAAATATCTTTACTCACCTGTTTTTTACTGGCAGCGTTATCATCCATCTCTTTATAGAGCGAGATGACCTTGTCATGCGCTTTGATCAATAGCATCTGTAACTGTTCCTGATGCTGCGCAACAATCGCTTCGGTTTCATGAACATGATTTTCATTCATTAAAATAGAAAGCAAGGCAAGGTTATTGTAATAATCATGTAAAACAAAAGTATGACCGTTAACGATCTTATAATTTTTAGATAGATTGAAAATCTTGGAAAAATTTAGCTCGCTATTGATCGTGATATTCTCGTCCCATGAGAAAGGCGAAATACGCGTAAAGGATGCAATAACCACAGGATCAATTTGCTGATAATTATTTTCTTTATAAATCTCTACCCATTCTTTCGGGTAGTTTGAAATAATCACCATGTCAGCGGGATTCTTTTTATTTAAAACCATATAGGCATATTTTAAATCGCCAAGCTGATTTAATTCGCTATCGAAATAGTGCTGTGCGGTGTCGATGATCGCCTGATTTTCTGAAAAAAATAGTGACATCCATAACCTCAAAATAACGTTGTATCTTCCTTAATTTTCCCGCTAATGCAGGACCCCTATACTAAAGTGTAACTTACAACCATGGTACATACATCGTAAAGTGTATGAAAGTAAAAGACAAAGAATAAATTACACGCAAAAAAAAACCTGACCATATGAGATCAGGTTGCCATTTGGCCAACACCAGGGAAAATTTATCTAAAAATTATCATACAGTTAACTGTCTAGCGTCAAGATAAACCCTCATTCTGTAATGATATATCCATATAACCTTTTCACGCCCTCGCTGTCCGTTTCGGTATACACGCCTTGCAGTTCCGGTGAAAAACCCGGCAGCAGGTTTATGCCCGCTTCCAGCGCTAAAAAGTAACGCAATGCTGCCCCGCCCCACACTTCGCCGGGCACCACGCACAGCACGCCGGGTGGATAAGGCAATGCGCCTTCTGCAGCAATCAAACCTTCCGCCTGTGCGACAGGCACCAACTCAACATTTCCACGAATAAAGGCCTGATTAGCATCCTGCGCGTTCATTCTGACCTGCGGCAAGCTGGCCTGACGAAACATCGCTTTCTGTAAATCTTTTACACCATAGCTCACATACAAATCGTGCATTTCCTGGCATAAGCGACGCAGACGATAGCCGCGATAGCGGTCAGCATGTTTGCTGTACAGCACCGGCAGAACCTCGCTCATCAGCGAATCTTCGCGGATGTGCTGTTCAAAACGCACCAGCATTGCCACCAGCTGAGCCATTTTTTCTGCGCTTTCCGCAGGCGTCAGCAGAAAAAGGATGGAATTCAGATCCGATTTCTCCGGCACGATGCCGTTTTCACGCAGGTAGTTAGCCAGAATCGTAGCCGGAATGCCAAAGCTGCTGTATTCACCGTTGGCGGCATCGATACCGGGCGTGGTCAGCAACAGCTTACAGGGATCGATCAGATACTGGCCCGGCGCATAGCCGGCAAATCCATGCCATTTTTCGTCCGGCGCGAAGCTGAAATAACGGACATCAAGAGCAATTTGCTCACTTGGCGCTGCCTGCCACGGTTGGCCATCCACGCTTTCCGGGATAAAAGGACGGATCAGGCTGCAATGGGACAGAATCGCTTTGCGCGCTTCAATCCCCAGCGTAATGCACTCATGCCACAGCCGCCGTCCTGCTGCGCCCTGATGCATTTTGGCGTTCACATCCAGCGCGGCGAATAAGGGATAAAAAGGGCTGGTTGAGGCGTGCAGCATAAACGCATTATTCAGCCGCTTATGGCTGCAAAAGCGCCGCTGTCCGCGAATATGGTTATCCTTTTTATGGATCTGCGACGTTTGTGAAAACCCCGCCTGCTGCTTATGAACCGACTGGGTAACAAATATTCCCGGATCGTTTTCATTAAGCTCAAGCAGCAGCGGCGAACAGGCTTCCATCACCGGAATAAACTGCTCATAGCCCACCCAGGCAGAATCAAACAGAATGTAATCACAGAGGTGGCCAATGCGATCGATCACCTGACGGGCGTTGTACACCGTACCGTCATAGGTGCCCAACTGAATGATCGCCAGGCGAAACGGCCTTGCCTCTTCGGCGCGCTGCGGTGCAACGCGGCGCAGTTGTTCACGCAAATATGCCTCATCAAAACAGCGCGCGTCGATACCGCCAATAAAACCAAAAGGATTACGCGCCGCTTCCAGATAAACCGGCGTCGCGCCCGCCTGAATCAACGCGCCATGATGATTAGACTTATGGTTATTACGATCGAACAGCACCAGATCGCCACGCGTCAGCAGCGCATTGGTAACCACTTTGTTGGCGCTGGAGGTGCCGTTCAGCACAAAGTAGGTCTTATCCGCGTTAAAAACTTTGGCGGCAAATTTTTGGGCATCTTTCGCCGACCCTTCGTGAATCAACAGATCGCCTAGTCTGACATCCGCATTGCACATATCCGAGCGAAACAGATTTTCGCCATAAAACTCATAAAACTGACGCCCCGCCGGATGCTTGCGGAAAAAGGCACCGCCCTGATGGCCCGGACAGGCGAAAGTACTATTATTCATGGCGACATATTTGGTCAGGGTATCGAAGAACGGCGGCAGCAGCGTCGCTTCATAGTTATCCGCCGCCTGCATCAGCTGTGTTAGTGACTCAGCGCTGCCGTCCAGCACGCCTGTTACCTGCGGCAGATCCACCGTTTCGCTGGGCTGCATCACCGCCACAAATACCGGAAACGTAAAGCCAGTATGGCGTAATAACCCCAACATGCCGCTACGCGCGTCCGCAACAGAAACCACGACCGCCGCTACATCGGTAAAGTCTGTCTTATCGAGCGCAACGATCTCTCGTCCAACAGGAAGTGATGGCACCAGCGCGGCGCTGGCAGCTATTTTCAATGGTGTCATAACACAAATCCTCAGGCGTCAAGGATGAGCGGGTGCGCAAGGCACAGCAATGGGAATCAGTTTCCCGGCGAAAGATGTCGAGAGGATGCGAAGCCAAAAGGGTTCCAGCTGCAACCGATAGACATCAGTAAAATCAGAGCACGTCTGTTTTTACTCATGTCCAACAGGGAGCGTAGATTAACCTCACCGCATGGTGAATAGAGAGTTTGCCGAAGGGAAAAAGGAAGCGTGTCCACGCCGCGATCGATAACCACGGGCGCAGCGGCGCTGGGCTTGCAACGATCCGAACATAGCGCTCACTCCCGCAATAACGATGCACGATAAAAAAGTGGCGTCATGATGTCATTTTTTATTGCGGGAAACAACCCTGAAATCTGCATAGACAATCACATCATAAAAAGTTAATAAGTTGAATTTAAAATACTAATTTATAAGATAGTGTTTTTTATCACAATAATAGTGATTTTTTATTCATAAAAAGCGTATCTAACTTTAACAGAATATGCTGCCCCTTCCCCCGCTGCACCGCTATGCATTGACGCTCCACCTCCCACTCCGCATGATGATTTCACTGAAGTCTGACGCTCACTGAATGGATGAGGTAATTATGACAAGCTTGTACCAGCCGGTAAAAATCGGCGCGCTGGAATTAAAAAATCGTATCGTGATGGCACCGCTGACGCGGATGCGTGCGGTTGAAGCACGTACGCCAAATGAAATCATGCTAAAACACTACGTGCAGCGCGCCAGCGCAGGACTAATCGTGACTGAAGCCACGTCAATTTCACCGCAGGGCGTGGGCTATCCTCATACGCCGGGCATCTGGAGCGAGGAGCAGGTTGCTGGCTGGCGTCAAATCACCGATGCGGTGCATCAGGCTGGCGGCAAGATTATCATCCAGCTATGGCATGTAGGCCGGGTTTCCGATCCGATTCACCTTAACGGCGAGTTGCCGGTAGCGCCTTCGGCCATTGCGCCTGAGGGTCACGTGACGCTGGTTCGTCCACAGCGCCCTTACGTTACGCCGCGCGCGCTGGAAACCAGCGAGATCGCCGCTATTGTGGAAGATTTTCGCCGGGCTGCAGAAAACGCCAAACGGGCGGGCTTTGACGGTATCGATATTCACGCTGCCAACGGCTACCTGATCGATCAGTTTCTGCATGATGGCTCCAACCAGCGTACTGACCAGTATGGCGGCCCGATTGAAAACCGTACCCGTTTCCTGCTGGAAGTGGTCGATGCGGTTCTGCAGGTCTGGCCCGCCGATCGCGTTGGCGTGCATTTAAACCTGATGTCTAATGCCTATTCCATGTCAGACTCCAGTCCGCGCGCGCTGTTTGGCTATGTCGCAGAACAGCTTGATGCCCGCAAGCTGGCCTTTATTTTTGCCCGTGAAGCGTTAACGCAGGCGGAGCCTATTGGACCGCTGGTGCGCGAGAAGTTTAGCGGCGCATTTATTGCGAACGAGGGAATTACGCGTGAAGAAGCGGAAAAGCTGATTGCAGAAGGGGGCGCTGATGCCGTGAGCTTTGGCAAACTGTTTATCGCGAATCCGGATTTGGTGGCGCGCTTTGCGCATCAGGCGCCGTTAAACGCGCTGGATAGTGACAACCTCTATCGGATGGAGCCGCCATACGAGCGCGGCTACACCGATTATCCTTTCCTCGCGGATTAATCTTCTCCCGGAGTGCCAGCGGCGCTCCGGGAACCGCTCATTACCGTGCCGCGCTAACCCGCCAGACGGTATCCCCGGCATCATCCGCAATCAGCACGCCGCCCTGCTTATCCATTGCCAGGCCCACCGGCAGGCCGCGAACTTCCTTATGATCGTCCGTCAGGAAACCGGTGACCACCGGCTCCGGCTTACCAACCGGACGGCCATTCTGGAAAGCGACAAACGATACGCGATAGCCGTTCAGCGGTGTCCGATCCCAGCTGCCGTGCTCGCTGATAAAGGCACCGCCATGATATTTTTCCGGCAGCGTGGTGCCGGTATAAAATATCAGGCCCAGCGGCGCCACATGCGAGCTTAAGGCATAGTCCGGCTTAATCGCTTTTTTCACCAAATCGGGACGCTGCGGCATAATGCGATGATCGATATGTTGACCAAAATAGCTATAGGGCCAACCGTAAAAGCCGCCTTCCTGTACCGAAGTCAGATAGTCGGGCACCAGATCGGCACCGATCTCGTCACGCTCGTTAACGATCGCCCACAGTTTGCCGGTTTGTGGTTCCCACTGTAGCCCGGTGGGGTTACGCAGGCCGCTGGCATAGATACGGCTGCCGCCGGTAGCGGTATCCACTTCCAGCACCGCCGCCCGGCGATACTCCGCGCCGATCCCATTCTCGCCAACATTACTGTTGGAGCCGACGCCCACATACAGCTTGCTGCCATCCGGACTGGCTAACAGCGACTTGGTCCAGTGATGATTAAGCGGCCCACCAGGCAGATCGGTTACCTCAGTGCCGGGGTCGGTAATGCGTGTCGCACCCTCTTCATAGCGATAGCGCATGATATTGTCGGCATTAGCCACATAGAGCGTATCGCCCACCAGCTGTACGCCAAACGGCGAATGCAGCCCCTCAAGAAAAACATGTTTCTCCCAGGTCACGCCGTCGCCGCTGGAATTGCGCAGCAACGTGATGCGGTTGCCACCCTTCCCGCCTTTTCCGGACGATTGCTGCACCACTCCCATCACCAGCTGTTTCGGCATACTTATTGGCTTCGAGCCTGGGCTGTTGGCTTCAACCACCAGCACATCATTATTAGGCAGTACGTAAACCTGGCGTGGGTGCATCAGACCATCTGCCACTTTGGTAATTTGCAGACCGCTGGCGACCTTAGGCGCTTCGCCCTGCTTCCAGGCAACCCCTTTCGGCACCTGCATTGGCGGGATCAGAAAATCCTGCGCCTTCGGCAATACCGGATCGGGGCCCATTTGCTGGCTGGGATCGATGGTAGCCTGTTCATCACAGCCGCTTAACAGCAGCGCGGAAGAGACGGCGAGCAAGAGTAATTTTTTCATCGTGTCGCTCCTTCTGCACTACGAAGGCGCAGGGCCAGTTGGATATTGGCGAGACAGAGCAGCGCCACCACCAGCGTGGAAAGGATCACGCCTGTCGGCACCACGGCATAAGCATCGCGGCTGTGAATAAAGGCATTAAAAATCGCCAGCACGATCGCCAGAAGATTGGCCCAAAAATGAATTTTTACCGGCGAGGTTTGCGGCCATGAAGCACCTACCCATACCTGCACCAGATTAATCAGCCGGGGAATAATGGCAATAATCAGCCCAAACACAATTAGCCAGCTGGCGCTTTTAGTCCACATTGGGTTGTAACTATTGAAGTAAATAATGTCGAAAATCCAGGCAGCGACGAAAAAGCCCAGCGGAACAGGATTAAGAAATTCATACAGCGCCACTGCAAACGCAGAGTGACGTCTGGTCGCATAGGGGTTCATTGGCAGGCTCCTGAAGTAACAAGAAAAAACGGCAGCAAAACATTTACAGCCGTAACGCAGTACTGCAAAAGCGTAGTAAAAATAACCCGTTTCGGTTAACAAACAGGCAAAAAAATAGTCAATCTTTACCAAAAGGCGCACAAAAGGCGCTTGTGATAAAGATATATCTTAGATATGTTTCTGCTCTTACTTCACTATAAGGCGACGGCGATGAGCGCAGAGATCTTTACCCAGGAATGGCCCCTTCCCACACGCAGAAAAAATCAGCTAAAACTGCGGCAGCTGCGTGTACTGCACAAGACGCAGATGGGCAGTTTCTACCGTATTTGCTTCACCGGCGACGACCTGCAGGGCTTTAATTCCCACAGCTTCGATGACCACATCAAACTCTTTTTCCCTGATGCAGAAAACGGCGAGCTGCTGCTGCCGGAAATCAGCGATCAGGGCGTGGTATGGCCGGAAGGCAAGCGTCCGCAGTCGCGCGACTATACGCCGCTGACCTGGGATGCAGCAGCCAATACGCTGACCATCGATTTCTTTATCCATCCAGGCGGTCTCGCCAGCGGCTGGGCAGAAAAAGCGCAGCCCGGCGATCCGCTGGTGATTGGCGGCCCGCGTGGCTCTTTCTGTATGCCGCTGGACTATGCGTTTCAGCTCTACCTGTGTGATGAATCCAGCCTGCCCGCATTAAACCGTCGCCTGACTGAAATTCAGGCAGCACAGCCAGATGCAGAGATCCACGTCATGATTATGGCGGATGAAACGCAGAGCAGAGCTTACCTGCCCTCGCTGGCGGGCGTGACCTGTCACTTTCTGCCCGCAGGCGATGTTGATGCCGCACGGCATGCGCTACGGCAGTTGACGATCCCGCAGCAGGGATATTTCCTCTGGCTCACCGGCGAAGGCGCCCGGGTAAAAGCGCTGCTTGATGATCTGATCGGGGAACGTCAGATAAATGAAAACTATCTGCGCGGCGTGGCTTACTGGCATCAGAAGTGATCTTTTCCCGGCTGGGAAGGCCGGGATTGTTACCTGTTTAACCCCAGGTTAAAGGAAAAAACGGATGAAAGATAAAAACGGTTCTGCTTTTTTTGCCCATAAAAAACGTAAAGAGCGGCTGCTGGACGCAACGGAAGTACGCCTGCTTATTCTGCGTATTCTGGAGACGCGGCCGGCGCACGGCTATGAGATTATTAAGGCGATAGAAGAGCTGTCACGCGGCGAGTATGCGCCCAGTCCCAGCCTGGTTTATCCCAATCTGACGCTGCTGGAAGAGATGGGCTACGTTACCGCGAAGATGGAAGATAACAACAAGAAAAACCACTGGATTACTGCTGAAGGCAAAGATTTTCTGGAGCAGCACCAGGCCCAGCTGGAGAGCGTGATTGACCGCATGCAGTCGCTGGCGGTACTGGCCAATAACCGCAGCCTGCCGGAAGTACAGCGTGCCATTCATAATATGCGCACCGCCTTAAACACGCGTCTGTCCGAGGAGACTATTTCGCAGCAGTCGCTGTATGCCATTATTGATGTGCTGGATGAGGCCGCAAAAAAGATCGAACGCAGTTAGCCGGAGGGAAACTCACCTCCGGCGAGGCCGGAAGTGAGTGATTTGCGTTACTCGCTGGTGCGATAGCGTTCCAGCCAGTGAGCGTATGGCGCAGGCAGCACCCAGGCTGCTTTATCCTGCTTCAGCGCCAGCGCCGCTTTGTAAGGCCAGTGCGGATCTGCCAGATGAGCGCGGCCCACCATAACCAGATCCAGCTGCTGCTCTTCAACGGTACGGTTGGCAATCGCCGGTGCATCGATGCCCCAGGCGGAAGCGACCGGGATCTGCGCTTCACGACGTACGCGTTCAGCGATCGGTGCCAGGAAAGCCGGGCCCCACGGGATATTGCCATCCGGCGTAGAGAAGCCGATGCTGACGCTCAGCAGATCCAGACCGTTGGCACGCATCTGACGCGTTACCTCGATCGACTCCGCTAACGTCTCTTCATCGCGACCGTCATACTCAATCACGCCGAAACGCGCGGTCAGCGGCAGGTTCTCCGGCCACACGTGACGCACTGCTTCCAGGGTTTCCAGCATAAAGCGGCTGCGGCCAGCAAGGTCGCCGCCATACTGATCCTGACGCTGGTTAGCCTGTACTGAAAAGAAGCTCTGCGCCAGATAGCCGTGCGCAAAGTGCAGCTCCAGCCATTCAAAACCAGCATCGCGAGCGCGACGGGCGGCCGTGGCGAAATCTTCACGTACGCGGGCAATATCCTCCAGCGTCATCGCTTTTGGCACCTGCGGCAGGTTAGCGCCAAAGGCAACAGCGGAAGGCGCGATGGTTTCCCAGCCGCGACCATCATCGGCGGCAATATGGTCATCGCCTTCCCACGGACGGTTAGCGCTTGCCTTACGTCCGGCGTGTGCGATCTGAATGCCTGGTACGGCGCCTGCCGCTTTAATATCACGGGCGATCTGCGCCAGTTTCTCTGCCTGCTCGTCGTTCCAGATGCCCAGACAGCCGGGGGTGATACGGCCTTCCGGCGCTACCGCCGTTGCCTCAACGATCACCAGTCCCGCGCCGCCGCGCGCCAGCCCGCTGTAGTGAACGCGATGCCAGTCGTTGCTCAGGCCGTCGGTGGCGGTGTACTGACACATGGGCGGTACCGCAATGCGGTTACGCAGCGTCACGTCTTTCAAAGAAAACGGTGAAAATAAACCTGACATTTAAACCTCTTGCGTTCAGGAAAAGTAAATCCGGACGAGCCGGTCAGCCCGAAAAGAGAGCCGATCATAGCCCGTCCAGGTTTTTTAAACTTCACCGTATTTGCTACGCATCATATTCTCGATCTCCTCCAGACTCTTGCCGCGCGTCTCCGGCAGCAGGAAGTAAACGAAAATAAAGGAACCGATATTCAGCAGTACAAACAGGAAGAAGGTCTGGTTGCCGATCAGATTCAACATCAGCGGGAAAGCGAAAGCGACGGTGGCATTACAGATCCACTGAAACGAGACGGCGGTGCCAGCCAGCGCGCCACGAATTTTCATCGGGAACAGCTCTGACATCAGCAGCCAGTAAACCGGTGAGATACACATCTGCATAAAAAACAGGAATACCAGAATACAGCCCAGCGCCAGATAACTTTGCATCAGGTTTTGCGGCAGGAAAGTCAGCGTCATGCCCAGCGCCACCTGCGCCAGAATCACGATGCTCAGTCCAGCCATCAGCATGCGGCGGCGACTAAAGCGGCTTACCGCCCAGATACCCACCAGCGTCGCCAGTACCGATACAACGCCATTACCGATGGTGGCGGCGATGGAAGCGTTGGTGCCCATGCCGGTGGTCTTCAGGATAATCGGCGTGTAATACATAAAGGCGTTTACGCCGGTAAACTGCGCTACAAAGCCCAGACCGCAACCGGTCAGCAGCAGACGAATCACCCAGCGCTCCCGAAGCAGCTCTTTTATCGAGGGTCCTTTACGTGCCAGCTTCTCTTGCTTGCGCATCTCCGCCATCTCTTTGCGCACTTCGCGCGGCGTTTCACGAAGCTTTTTCAGCACTTTTAACGCTTCGGTGAAACGGCCTTCCGCTACCAGCCAGTGCGGTGAGGCGGGCACAAAGAAGGTGCCTATGAACAACAGAATGCCCGGCACCATCGCCAGCGCCAGCATATAGCGCCAGATATGCGGATCGTGCAATGTATAGCTCATCACGGTGCTGACGATATAAGCGAGCAGCTGACCACTGACGATCATTAACTCGTTGCGGCTCACCAGCGGCGCGCGTCGCTTAGGCCCGGCGATTTCAGCGATAAACACCGGCACGGTGGCAGAGCCGCCGCCCACAGCAATCCCCAGCACAAAACGCATCGCCACCATGGTCGGCACCGATGGCGCAACGGCAGTACCCAGCGCGCCGGCAATAAACAGCAGCGCCAGGCTGCGCAGCGTCATGCGTCGCCCGAAACGGTCAGACATAAAGCCGCTAAGAAACGATCCCAGCGCCGCGCCGAAAATCAGTGATGACGCTACCAGTCCCTCGGTAAAGGAGTTTAACCCCAGCCCGCCTTCTGACGGTGCGGCTGACATAAAAGGTAAAGAACCGGAAATAATGCCGGTATCGTAACCAAAGGCGAGCGCCCCCATCGTTGCTACCAGCACCACGGTAAATATGCGTTGCCTGATAGTGTCTTTGGTTTCCGTCACCTCTATGGATGAGGGCTGAGATGAATAGTCGGTCATAGTGCTCCCTGTTATTGATTTTGTAATGTTCTGTGCAGATGTTATTGATTGAAATTAAAGGGTTTTGCTCCAGAAAAAGAGGGAAAGGTAAAGATAAGTCTAGACCCGCTTCGCTGAGATCGCCTGTTTATGTGATAAAGATCACAACAAAAAGCGTTACAGCAGAGGAATAAATAACCGTTGGCGGCAACATCAAGGCAGCGAAATCCAAAGCGACCTGCTTACTGGGCGTACTTCGTTGCGTTTACCTTCTTATTGCGCATCAACGTTTCACACACCGATCCGGCCTGCTGGGCTGACCAGCGCCGCTCTTGATTTGCCCCCTTCCGCGCATGCTTAAGCCAGGGTTATTGTTCACCCGTTCTGTATGCCCGTTCTCTGGGGATATTGTGAAAATTTTGTCTTTCAAACGTAACAAAAAATAAACAAAGCTCCCCTATAGTGGCTGCTCTTTCACCCAGGAGGTGCCATGCGAAGCTGGAATGAAGCCAGGAAAAACAAAGCGCATATAGAACTGATCCCGATGATCGACGTGATGATGTTTCTGCTGGTGTTCTTTGTGCTGATTAGCCTGAATGTGATACCGGCCCAGGGACTGAAAACCCAGTTGCCCGGTGCGGCAAGCGCGCAACAGCTGAAGCCGCAGAAAAAAGCGATTGTGACGCTAGGCGATAACGATCGTTTGCAGCTGGATGGGCAACCGATCGCCTTGCAGGAACTGGTAGGTAAGCTAAAACAGCAGCAGCAGAGCGAACCGCTGACCATCATCCTCAACAGCGATAAGGGCGTCGCCGTAGAACGGTTGGTCACAGTGATGGATAACCTGCGCCAGGGCGGCTTTACCTCCGTTTCTATCGCCACACGGAAACTGTGATATGTACTCGCTCTATCGCTCTCGCCATCTGCTGAGCTGGTTCCCTGCCCTTGCGGCGGCAGGCTGGATGCTGTGGATGAACCAGCAGGTCACGCTGAAAGTACAGCCTCGTTATGATGAATCCACCATGGAACTGGTACTGGCAGAGCCGCCTGCGCCGGTGACGCCTGCCGAGCCGGAACCGGGTCCCGCGCCGCAGCCTGACCCTGTGCCGCAGCCTGACCCTGCGCCGCCGCCACAACCGCTGCCGGATCCCGAACCCCAGCCGGTTGCTGAACCGCAGCCAACACCGCCGGTCGCGCCGCCGCAGCCTAAGCCGAAACCCAAACCGACCACGCAGCCAAAGCCTGCTCATAAACCTAAAGCCCCGCCCCGCTCACAGCCGACGGCGGCGGCGACCGCGCCGCTCCGGACCTCCGCCGCGTCGCGCGCCCCTGCGGCCAGCAACAACGTCGCCAGTGCGGGCGCGCTGGAGAGTGGCTATTTACAGGCGCTGCGCCGCGATCTGGAACAGCGTAAGCGTTATCCCACCGGTCGTCAGGCTTCGCTTGAACGTCCGGAAGGCAGCGTTGAAGTCTGGCTGGAGGTGGATCGCAGCGGTCGCGTGCTCGCTTCCGGCATCGCCGGCAAAGCGCGCAGCATGCTACTTAACCGCGCCGCCAGCAGCAGCCTGCAAAGTATCAGCCAGCTTAAGCCTTTCCCTGAAGGCGCTTTCGCCGGACAAAGCCGTAAACGTTTTACCGCCACTTTCAACTACCGGGCCCCCTGATGCCGGAACCTCTCATCGTACGACAGGAAAAGAAAATGACAGCATTTAAACGTTCTGGGATATCTCTTGCGATTATGGCTGCGCTGTTGCCCGGCCTGACGCAGGCGGAAGAGAATAGCGATGTCGGCACCATTGATGTGCAGGGCGTTTCTCTCGGCGGCGGCATGATGGTTCAGGAGGAGACGCCTAAAGCGCGTTCCACCGTGACAAAAGAGGCGATGGATAAAATGCCTTCCGCCGCCAATGCCATCGATAAGCTGAAATATACGCCAGGGCTGAATGTTAACAGTACCGATGCCAGCGGCCTGAGCGGCGTTGACTACACCATGCGCGGGATGAATTCCGATCAGATTGGCCTGTCGATGGACGGCATTCCCATTAACGATTCCGGCAACTATGCGGCCTACCCTAGCCTGTTGGGCGATGCGGAAAACCTGCAGGAGATCTTTGTAACGCAGGGCGCGTCTGAGGCTGATGGTCCGCATATCGGCTCCAGCGGCGGCAATATCGGGCTGGTGACCCGTCGTCCGGCGAAAGAGTTCGGCGGCTTCGTGAAACAGACGCTCGGCAGCAATAATCTCAGTAAAACCTTTGCCCGCCTGGAGACCGGTGAATATAGCGGCTTCAGCAACTGGCTCTCTTATTCCCATACCGAAGCGAAAAAATGGCGCGGCGAAGGTCGTCTCTACTCTGATAAGTTTGAGATGAACTCACTGTTTGAGGCGGAAAACGGCAACACCAGCAATCTGATTGTGAAATATAACCGTCAGGAAAACAGCAACTATAACTCCATCAGCAAGGCGCAATTTGAAAGTGAGGGGCGCAGCTCCGGCGATTTTCCCTCCTCGCCGCAATACAACAGCCGCGGTCAAATAAGCCGCTATTACAAGCTGAACCGTAACCCGTTTGAAAACCTGACCGTCAGCTTTAGCCAGAAACTCCAGCTACGCGATAATCTGAGCTGGACCATTCAACCCTATTATTACTGGGGTAACGGCGGCAGCTTCAGCGGTCAGAACGCGTCAACGCTCTCTCCCACCTCGGACCGGGCCGGACAGTATGATTTAAGCAATCTCAGCAGCAATACTTACTATCGCCCTTCCTGGACACAGACCTGGCGCCCCGGCATTACCACTAAACTCAAGTGGGACATTAACGAACAGCACAGCCTCGACCTCGGCTACTGGTACGAGCGCGCGCGTCAGCGCCAGACCCAGCCGTTTATCAGCATCAACTCAGACGGCAACCCGGCGGATCTGTGGGGCGAGCCAGGCGGCTCAAATCAGGTAACCGATGCCAATGGCAAGACAGTACAGGGCCGCGATCAGTACACCGTTACGCCAGCGCAAAAGATCTGGGTACAGGATAGCTGGTATCTTTCGCCCGACTGGACGCTGGTAGGCGGCCTGGCCTGGCAGCACGTTGAGCGACGCGGCGAGAATAATGGCAGCCTGTATAGCAGCCCGGAAGATCGCCGCGCCAGCTACCATAAGCTTCTGCCCAACTTCAGCGCCAGCTATCGCCTGAACCCGGAGAATCAGCTGTTCTACAGCCTGTCACGCAATATGCGTACGCCACCTAACTATGTGCTGTACAACGTCGGCGACTCGATCAGCACCAAACCAGAGCTGAGCTGGAACCACGAACTGGGATGGCGTTTCCAGCAGGAAGATATGCTGTTGAGCGCCACGCTGTTCTGGCTGCGCTATAGCGATCGTCAGGTTTCCACCACCAACAGCAGCGGCGACTATGAAATGATGAACGTCGGCAAGGTAGAGAACCGGGGGATAGAGCTGGAGTGGAGCGGAAAGCTGCCGCATAACTTCAACTATTACGCCTCTTATACCTTCACCGATTCAGAACAGAAAGAGGATCTCACTACCGAGGGTGTGACCCTGCCGACCTCCGGCAAGACACTGCCTAACGTGCCGAAAAACCTGCTTAACCTGACGCTGGGCTACGACGATGGCCTCTGGTATAGCGGCGTAACCGCTAAATATGTTGGCGCGTTTTACGGCGATCTCACCAATGATGAAAAAGTGGGCGGCCGCACGGTATTTGATCTGGCAGCGGGCGTTCATCTGCCGGTCGATAAAAAAATTGTGAAAAGCGCCGCGCTGCGTTTCGGCGTCGATAACCTGTTTGATAAAGAGTATCTCACCTCGGCACGCACCACCGTGTTTAACGCCAGCGCGCGTAACGGACTGGATGCTAACACGCCTTATTACAACGTTGGCGAGGAGCGTACCTTCAGCGTCTCGCTGGAAGCCACCTTCTGATGAATCAGGAACCAACACAATGAACGCGACCTTACTGCACGACATTATCTTTTATATCATGTACTTTTCACTGGCTATTGCGCTGGTGATCATTATTGAGCGGGCGATTAGCTTCGCCTGGACATGGCGCCAGGCGCGGCAGCTGGAGCAGGCGCTGACGCCGCAGGTAGGGCAGATTACAGCCCTGCCCGCCGAACTGCTGCGCCGTAACAGCCTGCCGCTCTCAATGATTCAGCCAATTATGCTGCATAAAAATCAGCATAACGCGCAGTCGCTGAATGATATGGTGGAAACGCAATATCTGCTGAGTAAGCCACAGCTGAACCGTGGACTGTGGCTGCTGGAAACCATCGTTACCGCCGCACCGCTGCTTGGCCTGCTGGGAACGGTAATGGGGATTATCGATACCTTTAAAGCGCTCTCCGCTTCCGGCGTTTCTGAGCCGAGCCTGGTATCGGCAGGAATGGGCACTGCGCTGTATGCCACCGGCCTGGGCATTGCCATCGCGCTGATTGCGCTGGTAGGCAATAATTATCTGCAAAGCCGTATGGATCGCATTGGCGAACTGTTAAAAGTGCTGCTTATCCGCGCGGCCGGATCGGCACTGCCGCTGCCCGACGCTGCCGATAACTGGGTAAAAAACGGAGCGCAGCGTTATGCCTGACATTTTTTCGTGCAGGTGGCGCTGCCGCCTGCAATTTTTAATCTGGAGCAGTAGCCTGTTGATATTAAGTCCCGGCGCCAGCGCGCGTTTTGAAACCGAAGGTTATGAGCTGGTCTACACCGCGCCGGTAGAGACCCAATTACAGGCGGAAGATCTGCGCCGCAGCGACGATGTCTGGCGCGAGATGTTTGCGAGTGCGCAACGGCAGATCGATATCGCCCAGTTTTACGTTGCCAACCAGCCCGGCTCAAAGCTGGATGAAGTGCTACAGACGCTGCGCGCTGCAGGCGAGCGTGGCGTAAAAATCCGCTTTCTTATGGAAGAGAAAGGTTTGCGTAACAGCACACCGGAGACGCTGGAACAGCTGAAAAGCATTCCCAATCTTGAGCTACGTCTGATGCCGTTTGGCAAACTCAGCGGCGGCATTATTCACGCCAAATATTTTGTCGTAGACGCTCGTCAGGCGTTTGTCGGCAGTCAGAACTTCGACTGGCGGGCGCTGGAACATATTCAGGAGACTGGCCTACGCATCAGCGATGCGCCGGTGGTGGCGCAAATCGCCGCGATATTTAATCAGGACTGGCAGGCCAAGGCGCTGCTGGCAGCCGATCAGCCGGTGCCCCCTGTTGCCAGTCAGGAGAGGCGCACGGATCTGCCTGCCGGCAACTATCTGGTCGCCAGCCCGCATAGCTGGAATCCGCCAGGGGTCATTGATTCGCAGGCGGCGTTACCGCAGCTGCTGGCGTCGGCCACACACTCGGTGCGCGTTCAGGTAATGGACTATGCGCCGCTCTCTTATGGTTCGCAGCACAGCCGCCCTTTTTATCCGGTTATCGATAACGCCTTACGCAGCGCGGCAGCACGCGGCGTGCATATTGAACTGATGGTTGCCGACTGGAATACCGACCGCCCCGATATTCACTGGCTGAAAAGCCTGGCGCTGGTACCCAACGTAGAGATTAAAGTGGTCACCATTCCCCCTGCGCGCAGCGGCTTTATTCCTTATGCCCGGGTGATCCACAGTAAAATAATGATCCTTGACGATCGGCTTGCCTGGATAGGCACCAGCAACTGGCGCGGCGGCTATCTGGATAACTCGCGCAACCTGGAGCTGGTTTTAAATAATGAGAGCATGGCGCAGCGGTTAAACCAGCTTTATCAACAGCTGTGGCATAGCCCTTACGCGGCGGCATTACGTATTGATTATGACTATCCGCCACCGCAGCCGGGCGGCGAGAAAAAAACGCCCTGATGGCTAAGCGCTGCCTGCCTGGCGCGGCACCATCAGCGCAATGGTAATAAATGAAACTACGCAAAACCCGACGTTAACCAGCAGCCCGGCGGTCGCGGCGGTTGCTGCGCCCAGCGGCAACACGGCGGCATAGACCGAGGCGGAGATGGCAATGCCGAAGGCGCCGCCCAGCGAACTGGCCATTTTATAGATACCGGACGCCACGCCGATTTTATCCTCCGGCGCGCTGGAAATAGCGGTATCGGTGGAGGGAGTGGCATAAAAACCTAACCCAAGACCAAACAGCACATAACCTGTAAATACCGCCGCCGCGTAGGTGCTGTCAGGAAGCTGCGTTAGCGCCATCAAGGCCACGCCGATGCCGGTCATCGCGGTGCCCCACAGCATCGGCTTACGCGCCCCCACCTTTTGCAGCAGCTTTTCACCGACACGGATCATTGCCAGTACCGCAACCAGATAGCCCAGGGTTAACATACCGGACTGAAAGGCGCTGAATCCTCGCCCCTGCTGCACATAGATGCTGGCGACAATCAGCGTACCGGCCACCGCGTTAAGTAAAAAGTTTGAGAGCGTCGCCCCGCTCCAGGCTCGTTGCCTGAACAGGGCGAAATCGATAAAGCTGGCGCTTTTTTTACGCCGTGCGCCGGTAAAAAACAGCGCCGCCGCCAGCAAAAATATGATGGCAGGGATCAGGATCAGGCTGCTGGTCCAGCCAAAGGCGTTGCCTTTGGTAATCGCCCAGTTCAGGCAAACAAGCATTACCACAAAGGTAGACAGGCCAAAATAGTCAAAGCGATGGGAAACGGTGGTATTCACCTTGCTTTCCGGCGTGCCGCGGATCAGCAGCATGCCCGCCAGCGCAAAGAGGATCGACAGAATAAACACCCATTTCCAGCCCCAGTAGGTGGCTATCGCGCCGCCTGCCAGCGAGCAAAGACCGGAACCGCCCCAGGAGCCGATCGACCAGTAGCTCAGCGCCCGTTGCCGCGCCGCATCCTGATAGCAGGTTTTTATTAATGCCAGCGTGGCGGGCATAATACAGGCGGCGGACAGCCCCTGAATAATTCGCCCTGCGGCAAACAGCAGGCTATTTTGCGCCATAATCAGACACAGGCAGCCAATAATACTTAATATAAAACCCAGCTGGGTCATTTTTACCCGACCAAAACGATCGGCTAAGCCGCCCGCCACCACAATAAAACAGCCGGAAAAAAGTCCCGTCAGGCTAATAGCTAAATTTAACGATCCCAGAGGAATGGCGACATCCTGCTGAATAGCCGGAACGATATTCACCACCGACTGGGCAAACAGCCAAAACGTCAGTACCCCAGCCATAATTCCGACAATTAACCGACCGCTTCCCTGATACGCTACGGATTTAATCTGTTTTATTTCTGTTGCAGACATTCGGAGTCCCTCTGTTTTATATTTCCCTGTGAGCGTTTACGCGATGCCCAATGCAAAAAGAATAATGCTCAGCCAATATTTAATTTAAAAATTGTTCTGCAAGATGGCTAAAAAACATTGCGCCCGGAACAATCAGCTCATCGTTAAAGTCGTAGCCTGGATGATGCACCATACATCTTTCCGGCTCGTCGCCTGCGCCCAGGAACAGATAGCTGCCGTGCGGATTTTCCGTCAGCATAAAGGCGAAATCTTCGCTGCCCATGACCGGCGCGGTATTGGTGCAGACCCGGCTTTCGCCGACCAGCTCGCGCGCCACGTTGATGGCAAACTCTGTTGCCGCAGGGTCATTAATCAGCACCGGGCTGCCGTTAATATGATCGATATTTACCTTCGCGCCAAAGCTTTGCGCCTGTCCGTGAGCGATATCGCCGATGCGTTTAAGCAACTGCTGCCGCACCTTATTATCCAGTGCGCGTACGCTCAGCTTCAGCATGGCGCTGGCGTTGATAATATTAGGCGCTTCGCCTGAGCAGAGGCTGCCAACGGTAACCACGGCGGGAGAAAATGGCGAGACGTTGCGCGAAACCACCGTTTGCAGCGCCAGCACAATCTGGCAGGCCACCAGCGTGGCATCGACGCTTTTTTCCGGGAAAGCACCGTGGCCCCCCTTACCGCTTACCTCAATATGCAACGTATCTGACGAAGCCATCATGGCACCGGTTTTAAAGTAAAAATGCCCCTTTTTTAAGCCCGGCATATTGTGCAGCGCATAGATCGCATCGCAGGGAAACTGCTGAAACAGCCCATCTTCCAGCATCAGTTTGCCGCCATAGAGCAGCTCTTCGCCCGGCTGAAATATCAGATGCAGCGTGCCGCAAAAGTTCTGTGTTTTCGCCAGATACTCCGCCGCGCACAGCAGCGTTGCCGTATGGCCGTCATGACCGCAGCCGTGGAATTTCCCTTCTGTCCGGCTGCTCCAGGACTTGCCGGTCTGCTCCTGCATTGGCAACGCATCCATATCCGCCCGCAGGCCCAGCGTTTTACCGCCGTGGCCCACTTTCAGCGTGCCCACCACGCCGGTTTTCGCCATGCCTCGATGCACCTGATAACCCCAGGAGCGTAATTTATCAGCAACAATACTGCTGGTGCGCAACTCTTCCAGCCCAATTTCAGGATGCTGATGCAGATCGCGACGCAGCGCGGTAAATAACGCCTGACTGTTTATAATATGCTGAAACTTTCCACTCATAGCCCACCTCATTTAATAGCATGAAAAGAAAAACAATGACGGATTCATTACGGTGATTATTTTCACCCCTCATGCCAGATTAAAACGGGCGCATTTTCACATAAACTAAAAATGGAAATGGCTAATATTATGGATAGTTGCAATGATTATATAACCAGCCAGACTGGATTATTCTCCTCCCGACAGCCTCCGGTTACCGATTATCCACTACAAAAAGAAAACGATAATATCTCTGTCACGACCTGCTTTACCGGATGTTATTTTAATTACTACTTTTATTTAAACCGTTAATAATAACAGCG
Organism: Pantoea sp. FN0302; assembly: GCF_050113775.1. Lineage (NCBI taxonomy): Bacteria > Pseudomonadati > Pseudomonadota > Gammaproteobacteria > Enterobacterales > Erwiniaceae > Pantoea > Pantoea sp. FN0302. The sequence goes on along the minus strand of NZ_JBNJSM010000003.1, from coordinate 384,408 downwards.
GCTTCAAACCAAAAAGCAGTTAACCATTGGCTAAAATGTTATGTCATGAATCACAAGTAATTTTAAAGTCAGCCGGTTAATTAGAATTAATGCTAATGCGTTCTAATTATTTAATCAGCTAATTCGTACGCGGGAAATAAGTAACACGCTGTTGATAATGCGCGTTATTAATTAATAGCGGTATTTTATTCACTGCAAAACCACGGCGGCTTTCCGCCGTGGCTGCAGATTAGCGTACCTGATTCAGCCCAAAGGGGTCGAAATCAGTGGCATCGTGGCGCTCTGGCAGCGACTGCTCGCCCCAGGTACGGTTAACGATGCGTCCGCGCTGTACGGCTGGCCGCTCACCAATCTCCTGCGCCCAACGCTGAAGATTTTTATAGGAAGCAGCATCAAGGAATTCTGCCGCCTCGTACAGACCACCCTGAACCAGCACGCCATACCAGGGCCAAATCGCCATATCGGCAATGCTGTACTCTTCCCCGGCAATATAGCGATGCTGAGCCAGCTGACGATCCAGCACATCCAGCTGACGCTTGGCCTCCATCGCAAAACGGTTGATGGCGTACTCGATTTTTTCTGGCGCGTAGTGATAGAAATGACCGAAACCGCCGCCGATATAGGGCGCAGAGCCCTGCAGCCAGAACAGCCAGTTCAGGGTTTCAGCGCGCGCGCCGCGCGCCTGCGGCAGGAAATGGCCAAATTTTTCCGCCAGATAAACCAGAATATTGCCTGATTCAAACACGCGCACCGCAGGCGTTTCTGAGCGATCAAGCAGCGCCGGAATTTTGGAATTGGGATTAACCGCAACAAAGCCGCTGGAGAACTGATCGCCTTCACTGATACGAATCAGATGCGCGTCATACTCCGCGCCGCTTTCACCTAATGCCAGCAGCTCCTCCAGCAGAATCGTTACTTTCTGCCCGTTCGGCGTTCCCATCGAGTAAAGCTGCAACGGATGTTTACCCACCGGCAGAGCCGCCTCATGCGTGGCGCCAGAAATCGGACGGTTTATTTTCGACCAGCTCCCTGCACCCTGCTGATCCCATTGCCAGACCTTCGGCGGCTGATAATTGTTCTCTGACATGATGTGGTGTCCTTGATAGTAGTGATTAAGTGACGTGCTACGCTGCACCGAGTGTAGCAGGCGGTATTAAACAAACTTAACCGTGCTGGCTTTCATCATCGGGCAGCGCGTCAAAATGACAAGCCTGCGTCATTTTGACAGGTTTCGGCGGCATCAAAATGACAGCGCACTTTAGATTACCCATTTAGATTCATCCACTTAACTATGGCATACGGCTTGCAATAAGGGAGATAACAGCAGCGCCACGGCTGCTGCGTTAACCACTAAAGGAGCTAACCGTGCCCTGGTATGATGATTTACAGCGTCAGGTAGAAAAATGCGTCAGCAGCGAGAATATGATGCGCGAACTGCTGGGCGAAATCGGCGTAGAAGAGATGATCGCGCATAATGAAGGCTATGCTTTACCGCGTCGCAGGCAAATTTTTAACGTGCTGCGCCGCTTATTTGGCATTGATGCCGCACGGTAGCGGCAACGATTTTCTGTATGGCAGGTTAAGTGAATGAAGATAATGACGATTGAGGCCAATATTGCCGCCGGTAAAAGCTCGCTTATCGGGCCGCTGGCTGAACGCCTTACCGCGTTGAGTGGCGAAAGCTGGCAGGTCATGGTAGAGCCGGTAGATGGCGATCCGCAGTTTTTGGCGCTGCTGCAGGCCTTTACCAGCAGCCCCGGCGACGCCGATGCCCGAATACGCTTTCAGCTCTATATCACCCGGATGCGCCAGCAGCTATTGAAGGATCTGCCCGACGGCAACTATTTGATCGAGCGTTCGCTTTACAGTGACGTGGTTTTTTGTCACGCCAATTTCCTGCATACCGAACGCCCCGACGCCGCCTATATGGATTATTACTATCAGATCAAAACCTGCCTGAGCGACTATCCGCCGATCGATGTAGTGCTCTATATCGATCGTTGTCCGCAGGCCTGTTTTGAAAGCTGTATGGCGCGTGGTCGGCCAGGCGAGGCCGCCTATACGCTGGACTATTTTCTCGATCTAAAGCGTTTTCACGACGCCTGCCTGCCGCAGCTGGTGCGAGCTTATCCAGCCCGGCTGATCACCTGCCCGGTGGGAAGCGGCTTCGCTGACGTCGATGCGCTGGCCGCGCTGCTGGTGCAACAAACCCACTGAAAGAGGTAACGGAAGACCTGTATATGGACAGGCCTTTGTAAAACCTGTCGGGCGTTCCGCAGGGCAACCGGTAACAGGCCTGCGCGCTAAAAAGGCTACCCTTTTTTCCTGGGCTGATATTTTTCCGGGATCGGCGGCACGGGCCGCCTGTCGTCAATCAGGTGACGAATGGCAAGAATGGGGTGATGCCACAGCATACGCGGCCCCGCCCAGCGCATGATTTGCTTTATCTCTGCGCGCTTTGCGGGCTGATAGCAGTGAATCGGACACTGTTTACAGGCGGGCTTCTCTTCGCCAAAAGCGCAGCGGTCCAGGCGCTTTACCGCATAGTGATACAGCGACCGGTAACGTTCAGTATCGTTATCGGCCTGCGGGCAATCAGCCTGATACAGGGCGATCATTTTCTCAATGGTGCACTTTTCTCGCTGGATGCGTTTTCCTGACATAACGAATAACCAATGATATCGGTAAGGGGTAAACGGCCACGGTGGGTTACAAACAGTGACTTTTTACCCTGAATTCACCTGGCGGGTATTAAGCGCGATCAACAGAAACAGCTAAGCCGATAGATGATTATCTCATCACTGTTATATCAGGCTGGCGCAAAAATGTTGTCTGCGGATGGGGTTTAAGCTTTGGTGGATGGACTCGGAAAGCGTGACTATCTGGCGGCTGGCGGCCCTCAAACAGCGTTTCACGATGGTTTCGCGTCCTGAAAAACAAAAACCCCCGCTTTTCAGCGAGGGTTTGAAAGAAGTGGTGCCCGGACTCGGAATCGAACCAAGGACACGGGGATTTTCAATCCCCTGCTCTACCGACTGAGCTATCCGGGCAACGGGGCGCATTAAACCGTAAAGCCTCGAAGTCGTCAAATGCTTTTCACTAAATTTTGACTGATTGCGCTCTTTTGCAGCAATAGATAATAACAGGCATAAAAAGGCCTCTGGCCCGCCTCCCTTTGCTTAACCTTTACCCTTGCAGGCCGATAATCCGCGGTGAAACCCCATAACACAATAAAGGTTCACCATGTTCAGTACTATTGCATCAGGAATTGCTTCTCGTTTTGCCTTACAGCCGCGAGGAGCGGCCACGCTTGCCTCATTAAATCAGGCAATCGCGATCATTGAGTTCAAGCCCGACGGCACCATTCTCTCCGCCAACGCTCTTTTTCTGCAGCGGATGGGCTATCGTCTCAATGAGATCGCTGGAAAACATCACCGGATATTTTGCCCGGAAGATCTGATTAACTCGCCGCAATATTTCTCTTTCTGGCAGCGATTACAGCGCGGTGAGAGTTTCAGCAATAAATTTTTGCGCCTGGACAAACAGGGGCATCCGGTCTGGCTGGAGGCTAACTATGTCCCGGTGCGCGATCGTCGCGGCAAAGTAGTGAAAATCATCAAGCTGGCTTCAGATATCACCGCTGATGTTCTGGAGGCCCAGGAGCAACGTGCAATGACCGCAGCCATCGATCGTTCAATGGCGGTGATTACGTTTAACCTTGAAGGAGAAGTGCTGAAGGTTAACGCAAACTTCCTGCAAACAACCGGTTACCGTGAACAGGAGGTGGTTGGGCAACACCACCGAATGTTCTGTACCTCTGAGCTACGTAACAGCGCGGAATACAAAAAATTCTGGCAGAAGCTCAACCAGGGCGATTTTATTTCCGGCCTGTTTCATCGTATTGATAAACAGGGCCGTCCGCTGTGGCTGCGCGCCACCTATAACCCGGTTTTTGATGAAGAGGGCCGGCTGTATAAGATCGTTAAGTTCGCTTCTAACGTCACCGCGCAGGTGGAGAAAAGTCAGCTGGAGCGCGACGCGGCGCATCAAGCCTATGAAACCGCGCGACGTACTGATGAAAGCACGCGCCTCGGCGCAACCGTGGTGGAAAGCAGCGTGCAGAATATCAACGGGCTGGCGAGCGAGCTTCACGGCATTTCCGGCGATATTTCCAGCCTGAGCGCCCAGTCAGATCGTATCGGCCTGATTGTGGAAACCATCCGCAATATTGCCAGCCAAACCAACCTTCTGGCACTGAATGCCGCGATTGAAGCCGCCCGCGCCGGTGCGCACGGACGCAGCTTCGCCGTGGTAGCCAATGAAGTGCGCGCGCTGGCGGCAAATATTAACCAGGCCACCAACGAGATTGAAACAATGGTACGGGATAATAATCAGCTGGCGAATAAAGCGCTAACCGGCATCGAAGCCAATCTTCAGCGCGCCGATCGCGGCGTGGAGCTGGCGCAGGAAGCGGGAGAGGTGATTGCTGAAATCCGTCACAGCGCAGCGGAGGTCGTCAGTGCCATCAGCCATGTCGCCGAGGCGCTAAAAGAAGCCTAATTACCCGAACTGCCGTTGATCTGATTCAGGCGGCGGGACAGGTGCCCGCCGCCGTTTTCCAGCATCCGCGTCCTTACCACTACAGCATCGTTATACGGCGTGAAAGCAGCATCAGCGCAACGGCAGGCATGGCAAATGCGGCTGAAAATGCGAATAAGCCGCATTCAGATAGTGAATTAATTATCTTTAAAATCAGTAAATTAAAAACAAAAAAGCATACTCCTTTCAGCAGCTTTGCTGCATAATTCAGCACAACACTTTTCATCTGCCCCCTATTCTGAGGAATCACTATGCTGACCAATGACATGACCGCGCGTTTAAACGAGCAGCTCAACCTGGAGTTCTATTCCGCAAACCTGTATCTGCAAATGAGCGCCTGGTGCAGCGACAAAGGTTTTGAAGGCGCGGCGGCCTTTCTGAAATCTCATTCGCGTGAAGAGATGGAGCATATGCAGCGCCTGTTTGATTACCTCAGCGATACCGGCGCGATGCCGGTGTTAGGCAGCATTGCTGCACCGCCGGTGGCTTTTAACTCTTTAGCAGACGTGTTTGAGCAAACTTATGAGCATGAACAGCTGATTACCCGTAAAATCAATGAACTGGCGCATGCGGCGATGACTACTCAGGATTACTCAACTTTCCATTTCCTGCAGTGGTACGTTGCGGAACAGCATGAAGAAGAGAAACTGTTTAAATCGGTGCTGGATAAGCTGGCGCTGGTGGGCAACAGCGGTAAAGGCCTGTTCTTTGTGGATAAAGATCTGGCGAAAATGGATGATGAAAGCCACGGTCCAACCGCTTGATGTATGACTGCTCCGACGCGAATCGCCGCGTCGGGGCGGCGATTACAGCACCGTTAACCGCAGTTCAGACGGCTGCGGTCGGCCAAAGAAGTAGCCCTGAAACAGCGTGCATCCCTCCTCCTTCAGCTTATCGAACTGCTCACGACTCTCCACACCTTCAGCGGTGATCTGAATATCCAGGCTGCGGCTCATGCCGGTAATCGCACGGATAATCGCCAACGCTTCACGGCTGTCGCTCATATCATTGATAAACGAACGGTCGATTTTGATTTTATCGAACGGGAACGAGCGCAGGTAGCTTAACGAAGAGTAGCCGGTCCCGAAATCGTCCAGCGCAATCAGCACCCCCAGCGCCTTCAGATTTTGCAACGTGCGAATATTGCCCAGCGTATCATTCAGCAGTACCGACTCGGTGATCTCCACCTCCAGCCGCCATGGCTCCAGTCCTGACTCACGCAGCGCGCCTTCAACCAGTGAAATCAGCGTGCTGTTTTTAAACTGCACCGGAGAGAGGTTAACCGATACCGTTTGCCCGCCCGCCCATTTTTTTGCCTCATGGCACGCTTCATACAGGGCCCATGCGCCCAGGCTATGGATCAGTCCGGTCTCTTCCGCCAGCGGAATAAATTCAGCCGGCATAATCAGCCCTTTTGAGGGATGATGCCAGCGCATCAGCGCCTCGTAGCCGATAATCGCATGCTGTTCGCTGTTGGTGATCGGCTGATAATAGAGCCGCATCTGATTTTCGGTGATCGCCTCGCGCAGATCGTTTTCCATGCAGCGTCGCGCCCGCGCCTGAACATCCATCTCCTGAGTAAAATATTCATAGCGGTTACGTCCGTTGCGCTTGGCTTCATACAGCGCCATATCGGCACAGCGCAATAGCTGCTCAGGTGAAGCCAGCTCGGCATCGGCAAAGGCAATGCCGATGCTCAGCCCCACCGACAAATTATGTCCATCCACATTGATTGGCGGACGCACTATCTCGATTAATCGCTGCGCTACCATGCTCGCCTCCTGCTGGTTGCTCAGGCCAGGCAGCACAATAGCAAACTCATCACCCCCGATGCGCGCCAGCGTATCCTGCTCACGCAGCACGGCACGCAGGCGCTTGGCGATCACGCGCAGCAGCTCGTCACCCATTTGATGCCCCAGCGCATCGTTAACGTTTTTGAAGTTATCCAGATCAAGACAGAGCGCCGCCGTTTGCCGCTCGCCCTGACGTAACGCGTCGTTTAGCCGCTGACGAAACAGAATGCGGTTGGGCAGGCTGGTCAGATAATCGTGATGCGCCATATGATGAATTCGTGCATCGGCGGCGCGCTGATCGGTGACGTCATCGACAATCAGCATCACATATTGGGTACGCGCATCGCCGCCGCGAACCGTGGCCGCCCGGGTATGCAGAATGCGCTCGCCGCTTGCGGTGATCAGCTGACGTTCGCTTTGATGGATCCTTTCGCTACGCAAGGCCGCATCCGCCAGCACGTTAAAGTAGTCGCTCAGCTCCGGCGGCAGACACTCATGCGGCTTTTTCCCTTGCATACTGTTTTTCTCAACGCCAAACAACTGCTCGGTCTTGCAGTTTACCAGCAGGATCTCACGTGAAACGGCATCTTCTACCAGCACGCAGGAAGGAATGCTGCTGATGATGGTATCAAGAAAGCGCGACATGGCGGTCATACGTTCACTCTGCGCTTCCGCCAGATCTTTGGCGCGCAGGATTTGCTGCTCATATTCACGCCGCTCGGTAATATCGCGGGTAATTTTGGCGTAACCTATAAGCTTACCGTTTTCGTCGTGAATGGCGTCGATCACCACATGCGCCCAGAACGCGCTGCCATCTTTACGATAGCGCCAGCCCTGATCCTCAAAGCGGCCTGTGGTGCGCGCAATATTCAGGTTGGTCGTCGGCGTCTTGTTCTGACGCTCCTGCGAACTGTAAAACAGCGAAAAATGCTGACCAAGGATCTCCTGTGCCGTATAGCCTTTGGCACGTTGGGCGCCCGTGTTCCAGTTCACAACGTGGCCGCCCGGATCCAGCATATAAATGGCGTAATCGGTGACGCTTTCCACCAGCAGCCGGAATTTTTCTTCTTCTGCGCGCCGCTCGCGTTGTAGCTCACGCTGCTCGGTGCAGTCGCGGGTGATTTTCGTATAGCCGATCAGCTTGCCGTTATCATCATGGATGGCGTCGATAATCACATGCGCCCAGAACGCGCTGCCATCTTTACGATAGCGCCAGCCTTCATCTTCAAAACGGCCGGTGCGAAAAGCGGTCTGAAGATTCTTTTCCGGAATATAGGCCATGCGTTCCTGCAGGCTGTAGAAAGCGGAGAAATGTTTCCCGACAATCTCATCCGCCGTATAGCCCTTGGCACGCTGAGCGCCAGCGTTCCAGTTCACCACCATCCCATCAATATCAAGCATATAGATAGCGTAATCCGTAACGCCCTCAACCAGCAGACGGAATCTTTCCTGCTGCTCGCGCTGCTGGCTAAGCTGCGCCTGCTGTTGGGTACAATCGCGGGTGATCACCGCAAATCCCATCAGCGTGCGATCGTCAGCATAAATGGCATCGATCACTACGTGTGCCCAGAACGCGCTGCCATCGTGGCGATAGCGCCAGCCCTCTGTCTCCAGCCGACCCTGGCTGGCGGCAATAACCAGATTGTTGGCCGGGACCCCTTTTAACTGTTCAGCTTTATCATAAAAAATGGCGATGTTTTTACCGATGATATCTTCCGGCAAATAGCCTTTAATATGCTTAGCGCCCGTGTTCCAGTTGGCAATGGTGCCGTCGGGTTTGATCATGTAGATCGCGTAATCGATTACGCTTTGCACCAGTAGCCGATAAAGTGTATCTGGATTCTCGTTCATCCTGTTGCCCGATGGCTGCCCAAATAAGAGATCTGGGTGGGTTGGCGATGGCAACGTAGTATCGCTGTCTGACCAGCGCTACGCTAAAGAAAAATTTATCAATTTCCCCGAAACAAAGCTATCGGGCAAACTGTTGCCATACATATCGGCAAGGCTGACAAATTTTTCAGCTATTTATTGTTGAAATAATCTTAACAAAAGAATTAAGCCAGATTTCCTGTGTGGGTAATTCCGTACTCGGTAAGGATTTGGCGCAGCGTGTTAAAGGCTGGCAGCATATTCTTCTCTTCTACACAGGCAAATCCCAGCAGCAGCCCGCGACGCGTCTGGCCTTGCATATAATATTGCGACAGCGCCCGCACCGTCACTCCGCGCCGGAGCGCGCTGGCGGCAATGCTTACATCGTCACATCTCTCGGGCAGGTTAAGCACTAAATGCAGCCCGGCGTCATGATTGAATTCCCGGATAAAGCTCTCACCGAGGTAGCGCTGGATCAGGCCGATCAGAAAAGCACGGCGCTTGCCATACAGCAGGCGCATCCGCCGAATATGCGCAACGTAATGGCCTTCGCGGATAAATTCTGCCAGCGCCCGCTGGATTAGCAGATGACCGCCGCGATAAAGCTCTGCTGCCGCAATACGCAGCGGATGAACCAGCGCCTTTGGCACCACCAGATAGCCAATGCGCAGCGCCGGATAGAGCGTTTTACTGAAGGTGCCCATGTAAATCACCGGCGCGTCTGGCTCCAGCCCCTGCAACGCCGGAAAAGGCTGACCGGAGAAGCGAAACTCGCTATCGTAATCATCTTCCACGATCCAGCTGCCGTGCTGGCGCGCCAGCGCCAGCAGTTGTCGACGGCGCGCCAGGCTCAGATGCGCGCCCAGCGGATATTGATGCGAAGGCGTAACAAATACCAACCGTGGCGCCAGCCGATCGTTAACCGGCACGATGCCCTCTTCATCCACCCGCATCGGCACCGGCTTGAGTCCGTTAATGCGCAGCAGATTGCGCGTTCCCCAATAGCCGGGTTCCTCGATCCACACCCGATCGCCATTGTCGCACAGCAACCGCGACACCAGATCCACCGCCTGATGGATCCCTTCGGTGATCAGGATCTGATCGGCCTCGCAACGCACCGATCTCGCCACACGCAGGTAGTCCGCCAGCGCGGCGCGTAACGCCTCGCAGCCCCCGGCGCTGCTGTAGGTCAGGCGATTGACTTCTGGCTGACGGTTCAGGCGCGCCTGAATGCGGCTGAACTGCGCATGTGGAAATGCGGTCACGTCCGGGACGCCAGGCACAAAAGCGCCCCACTGATGCGGCGATGCGCTGGCATAGCCCAACAACGCCGCACCACGTGCGGAAAGTTTAACCGGTGAAAACGGCGCTTCCGGGGCCGGGACCGGCTCACCGCCTGCATTCAGGCAGCTGTCCGGCAGCGTACCGGCTACCCAGGTGCCGCTGCCGGTACGCGCCTGCACATACCCTTCAGCCAGCAAACGTTCATAAGCGTTAAGCACCGTATTACGCGATACCGCCAGCTCGCGCGCCAGATCGCGAGAAGCAGGCAGGCGGCTGTGCGGCGGCAATACGCCTTCAACGATCGCGCTACGCAAACAGCGAAACAGACGCTGATGCAGCGCGCCTTCGGTCTCCTGCTGCAGACGCTGCAAAAGGTGATCTCCATACAGGCTGTGCAATTGGCTCCCTCCTGTTGTTCTCAAATGGCTCTCGTCACCGACAGTGGCTCCCCGCTAAATAAACGTGATCAGGCTCCTTTTGTAAACAAACGATAACAATGAGGTAACGCTATGGACATAAAGAATGCGGCACTGAACGATCGCAAACAGCAGGCTACCCCACGCGGCGTCGGCGTTATGTGCTCATGGTTTGCCGCGCGGGCGGAAAACGCCACGCTGTGGGATGTGGAAGGAAACGAATATATCGATTTCGCCGCCGGGATTGCGGTACTGAATACCGGTCATCGCCATCCGAAAGTGATCGCTGCGGTCACAGAGCAACTGGCGCATTTTACTCATACCGCTTACCAGATTGTTCCTTATGAGAGCTATGTGGCGCTGGCGGAACGCCTGAACCAGCGGGTGCCGGTTAACGGCCCGGCAAAAACCGCTTTCTTTACCACCGGCGCGGAAGCAGTAGAAAACGCGGTGAAAATCGCCCGCGCCAGCACCGGCCGCCACGGCATTATTACTTTTGGCGGCGCGTTTCATGGCCGGACCTTTATGACCATGGCGATGACCGGCAAAGTGGCGCCGTATAAGCGGGATTTTGGGCCGATGCCGGCCTCGGTATTCCATGCACGCTATCCTGTTGAACTGCGTGGCATCAGCGTTGACGATGCGATGGCCAGCCTGGAAGCGATTTTCAGCCAGGATATCGCGCCACAGGATGTTGCCGCTATTGTGCTGGAGCCGGTTCAGGGCGAAGGCGGTTTCCATATCGCCCCTGCCGAATTTTTCCAGCGCCTGCGCGAGTGCTGCGATCGCCACGGCATTTTGCTGATTGCCGATGAAGTGCAAAGCGGCTTTGCCCGCACCGGCAAGCTGTTCGCCATGGAACACTACGAGGTCAAAGCGGATCTGATTACCATGGCGAAAAGCCTGGCGGGCGGTTTGCCGCTATCGGCGGTTTCCGGCCGAGCCGAAATCATGGATGCGCCAGCGCCGGGCGGCCTTGGCGGCACTTACGCCGGTAACCCGCTGGCCATCGCGGCGGCACATGCGGTTCTCGACGTGATTGATGAAGAGCAGCTGTGCCAGCGTGCCACACAGCTGGGCGCTGAACTGGTAGAGGTGTTGCAACAGGCTCAGCGCACCCTGCCCGCGATGGCGCAAATCCGCGCGCGTGGTTCCATGGTCGCCGTTGAGTTCGCCGATGCCAACGGCCAGCCGAATGCCGAACTGGCGCGTTCGGTGCAGCAGCACGCGATGGCGCAGGGGCTGCTGCTGCTGACCTGCGGTCAGCATGGCAACGTCATCCGTTTCCTTTATCCGCTAACCATCGAGGAAACCACTTTCCGTCGTGCGCTGACGCTGCTGCGTCAGGCGCTGGAGGCGCAGGCATGATTAACGCCCCGCTAAAAGCACTGCTCGATCATCCTGACGTTAGCCTGACGCCGCAAAGCGGCAACTGGCTGGCGGTAACCGATGCGGCAACGCGTGAGCCGCTGGCCTGGGTTAAAACCCACGATGCGACAGCGGTTAACGCGGCGATCGCCCGCTCTGTTGGGGTGCAACGCCGGTGGCAGCAACAAACGGCAACCGCCCGCGCCGACCTGTTGATGGGCTGGTATCAACGAATACTGCAGCAGCAGGAACCGCTGGCGCAGTTGTTGACCGCCGAACAGGGCAAACCGCTGGCCGAGGCACGAGGTGAGATTGGCTACGCCGCTTCCTTTATTCGCTGGTTTGCTGAACAGGCGCGGCGCACCGATGGCGCCATTCTGCCCTCTCCACTGCCGCAACAGCGTCTGCTGGTGCTGAAGCAGCCGGTGGGTGTTTGCGCCGCTATTACGCCGTGGAATTTTCCCGCTGCGATGATTACCCGCAAAGTTGCGCCCGCGTTGGCCGCTGGCTGTTCCATGCTGGTTAAGCCGGCCGAACAGACGCCGCTGACCGCATTTGCGCTGGCGACGCTGGCGTCTGAAGCGGGGCTGCCTGCAGATCTGCTGCTGATCCTCTGTGGTGACGCGGTGAACGTTGGCCAGGCGCTCTGCGCCAGCGACAGCGTACGCAAGCTGAGCTTTACCGGCTCGACGGAGGTGGGACGCCTGTTGATGGCGCAGTGCGCGCCGACGGTGAAAAAGCTCTCGTTGGAGCTGGGCGGCAACGCGCCGGTGCTGGTGTTTGACGATGCGGATCTGGAGCAGGCGGTACAGGGCATTATGCTCAGTAAATTCCGCAATAGCGGCCAGACCTGCGTCTGCGCCAATCGTATTTACGTGCAGAGCGGGATCTATCAGGCATTAAGCGAACGGCTGGCGCAGGCAATCGGTGAACTGCAGGTGGGCGATGGTCGCCAGCCCGGCGTAACGCAGGGGCCACTGATTGACGATACCGCCGTTGCCAAAGTGCAGAGCCACATTGACGATGCCTGTTCTAAAGGTGCCACGCTGCGGCTCGGCGGCGGTCGCGACGCGCGTGGCGGCACCTTCTTTCAGCCCACGCTGTTAACCCATGTTACCCAGCAGATGCGCGTGGCGCATGAAGAGACCTTCGGCCCGCTGGCAGCGCTGTTCCGCTTCGATAGTGAAGCAGAAGCGATCGCCATGGCGAACGACACTGAATTCGGTCTGGCCGCCTATCTCTTTACGCAAAATGCCTCCCGCCAGTGGCGCGTCAGCGAGGCGCTGGAGTATGGCATGGTCGGCGTGAATACCGGGCAGATCTCCAATGAAATCGCTCCTTTCGGCGGCATCAAACACTCCGGCCTGGGCCGCGAAGGCTCGCAGGCCGGGATCGATGAATATCTGGAAAGCAAATATCTCTGTATGGACATCTCTTCACCTGGCGCCTGAGCGCACTAAGGAGTTCCCATGTCATACGAAACATCCTGGCCCGCATCCGCCAAAACGGCCACCGCGCGCGCTACAGGCGTAAAGGCCAAACCGCTAAGCTTTGTGGAAGGCGTGGCGATGATTGTCGGCACCAATATCGGCGCGGGCGTGCTTTCTATCGCCTACGCCGCCCGTAAGGCGGGCTTTATGCCGCTGCTGTTCTGGCTGGTGGTGGTGGGTCTGTTTACCACCGTAACGATGCTTTACGTGGCAGAAGCCACGCTGCGCACCCGCGCACACCTGCAACTGAGCGGCCTGGCACGCCGCTATGTGGGTCGCCTCGGCAGCTGGCTGATGTTCGCTTCCGTATGTGTTAACTCGCTGGGGGCGCTAACCGCCTATATGAGCGGCAGCGGACGGCTACTGCAGTCGCTGCTGGGATTGCCGCCTTCGCTGGGCAGTCTGCTCTTTTTCCTGCCCGCAGCGGGCGTGCTCTGGCTCGGCCTGAAGGCAATCGGCCGCAGCGAAAAAGTGATCTGTATCTGTATGGTGCTGATGCTGCTGTTGCTGGTTGGCACCACCTTTCTGCAGCCGGTCACCCAACTGGCGCATCTGCTGGAAGGCAACTGGCTCTATATGATCCCGGTATTTAACGTGGTGGTTTTCTGCTTCTCTGCGCAGTACATCGTGCCGGAAATGGCGCGGGGCTTCAGTAATAAGCCGGAACAGCTACCGAAAGCGATCGTTACCGGCATGGCCATAACCTTTGTTCTGCTGGCGCTGGTGCCGCTGTCGGTTATTGCCCTTAACGGCCTGGCGAATGTCTCTGAGGTCGCGACGCTCAGCTGGGGCGAAGCACTGGGTAACTGGGCCTTTTTCTCCGCTAATATTTTTGCCCTGTTCGCCATGCTTACCTCTTACTGGGGGCTGGGCGGCAGTTTACTGACCAATATCGGCGATCGTTTTAACTGGCAGGTGGATAGCGCGGCGCGTCAGCGGCTAATGGCGATGCTGCTGGTGGTGCTTCCGCCGTTTCTGCTGGCCTATAGCGGGCTGGTATCTTTTGTCAACGCGCTCTATATCGCCGGCGTTTTCAGCGGCGTGGTGCTGTCGATTATGCCGATGCTGATTTTACAAAGCGCCCGAAAACAGGGCGATGTGCAGCCGAGCTGGCAATGTCGCGCATGGCTGACCCATCCGATCATCAAAAGCGTTATCGTGCTGCTCTATCTCGCCAGCGCGATCTACGCCATCGCCTCGCTGTTTAATCTGCTGCCCTCCGGCTGGTAACTGCTTTCTACTTCTCTGCCCGATCCGCTCGCCGGTTCGGGCTTTTTCGCCGTCTGTGGTCTATAACCATTCACTGAGGAAATCAAAATTCCGCCTTGTTAAACACGTTATGCTGTTCCGGTTTTCACTGATTTATTGACCAGACAAGGCACCGCATGAAAATTGATGCTGATATTAGCTTTCGCAAACTGGAAATTTTTATCGCCTTTATGGCCAGCGGCAATATTGCCCGTACCGCCGAACAGCTGGATTTAAGCAACGTCAGCGTGCACCGTGCGCTGCATACGCTGGAAGAGAATGTACGTTGTCCGCTGTTTATCCATCAGGGCCGCAGCCTGAAGCCGCTGGCCGCCGCCCATACCCTGCTTGAATATGCGCAGGAGGCGGTGGATGTCATGGAAAAAGGGATTATCGACGCGCGACAGAAGGCCGGACTGGGTCAGAAGCGGATGCGCATCGGCACCCTCTATTCGCTGACGCTGGAAACCGTGCCGCGCCTGATTATGGGCATGAAACTGCGCCGTCCTGAACTGGAGCTGGATCTGACCATGGGATCTAACCAGCTGCTGCTGGAAAAACTTCAGCTGGGCGAGCTGGATGCGATTTTACTGTCGGTGAATGACAGCCAGATCGATACCCGGCGACATGAGGTGCTGCCGCTGTTTGAGGATAATATCTATCTCGCCGCCCCTGCCGAGGCCAGGCTGGATGAAGGGGGCAGTGCTGACTTACGGAATTATCGTCAAGAAAAGTTTGTTTCACTGGCCGAGGGATTTGCCACTTTTCACGGCTTCCAGGAGGCGTTCGGCGTGGCAGGTTTTGATGCCAATATTGTGATGCGGGTGAACGATATTTTTTCCATGCTGAGCCTGGTGCAGGCAGGCGTTGGCTTTGCGCTGGTGCCGGGCAGAATGCGGCGGGTGTATGAAAACAGCGTACAGCTGCTGCCGCTGGCGGAGCCGTACCAGATGCGCCAGTCGATCGCTATCGTGTTCGATCGTAATCGCGAACACGATCCCAATCTGCTGGCGCTGGTGGCCGAGGGGCGAATGTACGCCCGCGAGGTGCTGGCTAACGCTGAGCGCGTGCCTGAGTCGCCAGCCTGAGCACCAGCGCGACGCCCGCCTGCTCCAGTGACAGCGCATCGCCGCGCGTCAGCGGTTCACGCGCCAGTCCGGTCAACACGGCACCGGGCGGCATTTCGATCGCCAGCCCCACGTCACGTTCGTTGGCCGCTTCCATCGCCTCATGCCAGCGCACGGTGCGCGCCATATTCATTGCCAAATCGTCAGCGATCTGTGGCGGCTGCCACAGCAAACGCGCGCTGCTACCGCTGAGATAAGCACAGCGCGGACGCGTCAGGGTAACCTGCGTAAAGGCCTGCGCCAGCTGCCGCGCCGGTTCGTCCAGCAATGCGCAGTGCGAGGGCACGCTCACCGCCAGCCGGTGCACTTTCTGCGCGCCGTGCGCCACCGCCTGTTGCGCTACCTGCTGCATCGCCGCTTCGCTGCCCGCAATCACCATTTGCTGAGCTGCATTAATGTTCGCCAGGTAACAGTCGCCCAGCAAGGGGTCAATCTCGCTCTGGCGCAGGCCGGTGATCGCCGTCAGGCCATAGCCGGACGGATAAGCCTGTTCCATCAGTTCACCGCGCAGCGCCACCAGCCGCAGCGCATCGGCAAAGTCGAGCGCCCCGGCTACCACCGCCGCCGGGAAAGCGCCGATGGATAGACCGCTAACCATATCTGGCTCCAGCCCCTGGCGCGCCAGTTCACGCGCCCAGGCGACCCCGGCAATCAGCAGGCAAAGCTGAACGGCGCGGGTATGACGTAGCGCCTGCTCACTGTCCAGCTGAACGGCATCTTCGTTTAGCGCCGCGCTGGCTTCCTGCAACAGGTGCTCGCCATCCGGCAACCCCTGAAGCATGCCCACATGCTGCGGCCCCTGCCCGGGAAACATAAACAAAATTTTCATCAGTCCGGATCCTCCATTTTTGCCTGCCAGGGATCGCTAACCAGCCGCGGCCCCCGGTTGGTTTTTAGCAGCGCCCTTCCGTCGCGCAGCCACTCATTAAGGGCAAAAGCGCCGTTGGGCGTTTCCACCTGGGTATCTGCCCGGCACAGCAGGCGCGTCACCTGCTGCTGCCAGCGCTGAAACGCGGTTGGCGGCAGCGGCTGCGGTGCACGGATCAGCAGATCGAGATCGCTGCCGCTGTGCAATACCGGCACATCGGTCGCCAACGCATAACCGCAACTGCCGGTCACGCCCCACTGCCACGGCCATGACTGCTGCGCCAGCAGGATCGTTGCCTGCACCGGCGGCTGTGAAACAAAAGGGGAACGCAGCAGCTGCGGGAGATCCACCAGCGATTCCGGCGTCACGCGGCGCGCAATGGCTCCGGCAGGAAGCCAGGCGGCGGCACGCCGTTCACGCCCCATGCCACGGATCCCCACGGCGATAAGCCCATCCGGGTGCCAGTCCCGGCGCACCACCAGTGGCAGCGCAGGCTGCCACTGCTGTGCGACCCAGTCAGGCAGTTCACCTGTGAGCGCCTGCGGATCGTTAAGCCAGATAAGGTCGTGGGGACGCGGTAACATCAATTACATTCCTGCGGTTAAAGAGATAAATAGCGGCAGCGTGACGATACAGAGCACTGAGCTAATCAGCAAGGCGGCTTCCGCATCGGGAGACTGCACGCCAAACCGGTTGCCGAATACCACGCCGAAGAAACCTGCAGAGAGCGCGATCATCAGAATTGCCGTAATCGCCAGCGAACCCTGTAACCCCATCATCAGCACCAGCGCCCAGGCGATCAGCGGTTGAATCAGTAGTTTAGTGATGCTGGAGAGCGCCACTGCGCCGTTCAGTTTCAGCTGACGCGCCGACAGGATCAAGCCGGTCAGGAACAGCGCGGCGGCGGTAGCGGCCAGGCCCAGCGGTTTAATTGCCGTCAGCACCAAATCAGGCATATGAATACCCAGCGCTGATAGCACCACGCCCAGCAGCGGACCCCAGACGATCGGCTTTTTCACCGAGCGCCACATCAAAACCGGCAGCATGGTCAGCGACGAGCCCTGCACCGTACCTGCCGTACGCGCTTTTTCACGTTCCAGAATCAGCAGACAGAACGGCGTCATCAGCACCGAACCGCAGGCAATTGAGACCGCAACCGAAAGCGACGTGCTGCCTGACTCGCCCAGGACGCTGCCCAGAATCGGCAGACCCAGCGCGGCATAGTTTGGCAGTGCAACCGTCAGCGTCAGCACGGCGGCATCCTGCGGCGACTTATGGAACCACTTAATGCAAATAAAGTAGATGGCGGCGTAGGTGATCCACATTGCCAGCGTCAGCACCACCACCAACGGCATCTGTTCAACAATGCCGCTCCAGGGCGTCTGCACGGTAGCGCTAAACAGCGCAGCCGGCAGTGCAAAATCCATCACAAAGATATTCAGTAAAGCAACGTTCTTGTTATCCACCATTTTTGCCTTACCGGCCATAAAGCCTAACAGCATAATGATGAAAATTGGGGCAAGCGCGTGGAGAATGATGTATGTCATATTTCACCTGTATAACAAAGCGTTGTAATTAGCACAGGTGCGATGGTTTATTATTTTTACAGGCTATTTTTCTGGATGGGCAGCGTGTGCCCATCACTATCGACCTGGCAGGTTTGTCTTAACATGATTACCAATTTGCGCGCATACGCTCGCGTACCAGCACAGAGCTGCGGCGGTTGTCGCCACGTAGACGATGCTTCAGCGTGCGATCGCCCTCACGCGCATCTTTGATGGCGCGAATCAGCGACTCGGTCACCTGCTGTTTTTCCTGCTCGCCCGGCGCATCAGGTTTGGCAATGTTCAGCATTTCATCGAGGATGCCCAGCGTCTGGAAATTTTTGACGTCATAGGCCATCGGCGGCACGGTAGAGGCCAGCTCGATCAGCGCTTCTACGCTGCGCAGCGTGATACGCGCCGCTGATGCCTGTCCCATTGCATGGATCATGACGCCAGGATCGTTGAAGGCGATCAGCCGGTTTGCCTGGTAGCCATGCGCCAGAAACGCGCCGGACATCGCTTTGCCAACGATCAGACCGATAACCGGATGGCCCGCCAGACGCGCCTGCGCCCAGGCCGCCGCCGAGGCTGCCAGCGCCTGATGGATACCAAAGGCTTCTTCACGACGACCATAGGCCTGGCTCGGCACATCAATCACCGCCACGATGGGGCGTTTATGCTCCGCCTGTTCATCAGCAGCGATGGTTTCCTGCACCACCTTCGCCAGCGTCCAGCCTTCAAGCAGGCCGACTTCCCCGCCTGCAGCACGCGGGAAATGGTTGTTTTCATCGGGTACCACGGCGATATAACGCACGCTTTCACCGCCCAGCTCGGCATCCGCCGCCTGGACCGACGGACAGAGACCGCCTAAACGCGGCGCGTCCTGACTCAGCAGCGTTAGCCAAATCTCGCCACGACTGTTGGTTTTCATAACGCATCCCCCGCAAAAAATTGTTGAATTTGTTCGCTTTCCGGCTGCTGAGTGGTATCCACCTTGTTCAGACGTGCCAGCATGGCCTGATAGTTATCGGTGCGGTGCCGCGCCGGAACGCCACGCGCCAGTGCTTTAGTCACCGCATCTTTCACCGCATGTACGCCATCATTGACCAGTACGTCGGCCAGCCCGCTGCGATAGCGTGCTTCGCCGCCGGTCATGCGCCAGATAAATGGACGATCGCGCGAGTCATATTCATCAATACCCGCTTCCTGTTCGATAACCTGCGGGCCGTTCAGCCCCAGGCGCGCTTCACGGGTAACAATCAGCGAGCTGCACAGTCCAGCGGCAATCGACATCCCGCCAAAGCAGCCAACGGTACCGGCAATAACGCCGATCACCGGGGTATAGCGGCGTAAATCAACGATTGCCGCATGAATATCCGCGATCGCCGCCAGCCCCAGGTTAGCTTCTTGCAAACGTACCCCACCCGTTTCCAGGCAAAGCACCGCCTGCGTGGGCACGCCACGGCGATGATCGTCTGCCGCCAGCTCTAACGCTGCTGCCATTTTCGCGCCGGAGACTTCCCCCATACTGCCGCCCTGGAAGGTGCCTTCGATGGCGATCACCACCGTGGGCTTGCCCTCAATGGTGCCTTTTGCCACCACCATGCCGTCATCGGCCTGTGGCACAATGCCCTGCATCGGCAGCCACGGCGACATCACGCCGTCGAACGGATCGAGCAATTCGCGGTAAGACCCTTCATCCAGCAGCAGACGTGCGCGTTCACGCGCCCGCAGCTCAATAAAACTGCTGTCGTTACGCATTGGCCGCCTCCTCAAATACCTGTTCGATACGAATACGCGCGACGCCTGGCGTAGCGCCAAAATCATGAATCGTCAGTTGACCTGCCGGTAGTTCAGTTAGCGTGCTGAGACGGTCAAACAGCGCCCGCCAGCGCGCTTCAAAATTGACGATGGAAGTGGTGATGCTGACTTCCAGTCTTTCGCCTTGATCGGCGACAAACAGGGCTTCCATATCACCGGAGCCCACAACGCCAGCCAGCGCACGTCCATACAGCGTGCGAGTGGCGGGGTAAGAAAGTGTGATTTGTTCCATAACATCCTCAATCTGTAGGTAAGCAAATACCATCGAGAAACAGCGTGGCCGCCAGCAGATCAGCTGCTCCGCCTGGCGAAGCGTTGAGCTGCAGCATGGCGGCATCGAGACGGGCCAGCGCCTGGCGTCCGACGGGCATTGCACAGCCGCCTGCGTCCAGCACCTGCTGTGCGCCCTGCTGCATCGCCTGCAGGCCGGTCAGACCCGCGCGTGACAGCACGCAGGTATCGCTTAGCGAGGTCATGATCGCCATCAGAGCGTCAATGCGCGCCTCCGCTTCCGCTGCGCCAGCCGCACGGCTGCGACGAAGCTGGGGCAGCGCGAGCCGGGAAATATGCGGAAAAGCCTGCTGCGCCTCTTCACGCGCACCGGGAACCCGATAACGCTGCGTTGCCCGCAACCCTTTGCTGAAGCTGCGCGGCGCGCGATCGTCCGGCAGACGTGCCAGCGTGGCGGCAGCCTGACAAATAGCGGTGGCCTCAGCTTTGCCATCCAGCATCGCCGCACCGCTGACCAACAGTCCCAGCGCCCAGATCGCGCCACGATGGGTATTGACGCCCTGCGTAGCGGCCATCATTTGCGCTTCGCCAGCGCGCCCCAGTTCGCCGACCTGCTGACGCAGCGCAATATCCGCTGGACGCAGCCAGCTGTGCAGCGCCAGCGCATAAAAGGTCCGCTCCAGCGCGCAGGCGGATCGCTCCATCAGCGCCAGATTTAAATCCTGATGCGCCCCGCTGCCGCGCCCGTCAACCAGGCCCGGCTTCGGCGTTAAACGCGCTTCGGCGATCAGAGCGGCCCTGGCCTGTTCCGCCAGCCGTAAAGCCAGCGTTTCGGCACGCTGCGGTGAGAGTTGCGGTTGGGTTGCCATTACCAGCTCCGGAATTTAGCCGGTGGGTTATAGAGACCGCCTGACCATTCCACCAGATCCGCCACGCTACCTGCGGCCAGCAGAGAACGGTTGGCTTCGCTACGTCGAATCCCTAAATCTTCCGGCCAGGCAATTTTGCCTTCCTGACGCAGCTTCGCGACGCGCTGAGCATCAACGCCCAGACCGATATCGGTAATCCCGGCTACCGCAGCCACCATCGCCCGACGTTCTTCCATTGACTCGGCGCGGTAGAGGTAAGCGATACCTTCTTCGGTAAGAACATGAGTAACGTCTTCGCCGTAAATCATGACCGGTGCCAGCGGCATTGAGGAGGCTTTCGCCACATCAACGGCATCCAGCTTCTCGACGAAAGTAGGCTTGCCGCCCGCCTGGAAGGTTTCCACCATCTGCACCACCAGTTTGCGGCCGCGCACCATGGGATCGGGCTTGTCGATCATTGCCAGCCAGGCCGGTGTGGCGTGGCGACGGCCATGGGGATCGTGACCCATGTTCGGCGCGCCGCCGAAGCCGGAAAGACGGCCACGGGTTACGGTTGAGGAGTTGGCGTAGCCGTCTACCTGTAGCGTTGAGCCGATAAACATATCCACCGCATACTGACCGGCCAGCTGACACATGGCGCGGTTGGATCGCATTGAACCGTCCGAGCCGGTAAAGAAGATGTCGGGACGCGCGGCAATGTAATTTTCCATGCCCAGTTCGCTACCGAAGCTGTGAATGCTTTCTACCCAGCCGCTTTCAATAGCTGGAATCAATGTTGGATGCGGGTTCAGCGTCCAGTGTTTACAAATTTTGCCTCTCAGCCCCAACTGTTCGCCCCAGGTCGGCAACAGCAGTTCAATGGCGGCGGTATTGAAACCGATACCGTGATTCAGCGACTGCACCTGATGTTCGGCGTAGATGCCCTTGATCGCCATCATTGCCATCAGGATATGTTCCTGTTTGATCAGGCGCGGATCGCGTGTAAACAGCGGCTCTATAAAGAAAGGCTGATCGGCTACCACCACGTAATCGATCCAGGATCCGGGAATATCGACGCGCGGCAGATCGCTAACGTCATCCACCAGCTCATTGACCTGAGCGATAACGATACCGTTACGGAAAGCGGCGGCCTCGACCAGCGCGGGCGTATCTTCCGTGCTGGGACCGGTATAAAGGTTGCCCTGGCGGTCAGCCTTGAAGCCCGCCACCAGCGCTACGTTCGGCACCAGATCAACATACAGACGGGCATAAAGTTCGATGTAAGTGTGGATAGCACCGATTTCCAGTTGACCATCTTCCAGCAGCTGCGAAATGCGCAGGCTTTGCGTGCCGGAGAAAGAGAAATCGAGCTTACGGGCGATGCCCTTTTCAAAAATATCAAGATGCTCGCTGCGGCTGACGCTCGGCATAATCATATGCAGATCGTGTACCTTTTGCGGATTAACCTCTGCCAGCATACGTGACAAAAAATCGGCCTGTTTCTGGTTATTCCCTTCCAGCACCACGCGGTCGCCGGGGGCAATCAGTTTTTCCAGAACGGTGGGTAAATCATGAGTGGGCAGAACTTTACCTGGGATAGAGAGAGACGCGATGCGTCGCTGTTTCTCTGTACGACGCGTATCCCAGACGCGGCCTGCCGATGCTTCAGGCAACATGGCTAACCTCCTGGCTTGATAGTGATTTAACTAAAATCGACAGCAGGAAGTTTCCGCCTGACAGGCTGAAGCATCAATTAAGGTTGACGTCAAAACATTAGCCTGAGAGTAATGGAATTCTCTCGTATCTGGTATAGCTTAAACGGGTTGGCTTGCGTTTAAGTTTGCTATGCGTTGGGAAAAGCGCGCCATACCGCTAAGAGTAAAGGATTTAATTTATCGCTACGCTGCCAGAAAGCTTGATTCTATGGCTTATCCCTCCCTGACACGCACAAAATAATTATTACGCTAAACGGCTCTGGGTCACAAAAACACAGCGTAAACGTTTACACAGCAGACTCACCGGACTTAAGTACAGTTCTCTCATCATTCCTGTGATGCGGTTCCGCTTTAAGCGTAAAAAGGCGCTGGTTTTCTGCTGTATGCCCAGGCCCGTCTGTTTTATTTAAAAAAACGGGACTAATATTTACTTCATCCAACTTTTGTTAAACCTGCTGTCGTTAATAATAGTTTTTACAGAGAAGCTTTATTCAATAACTTATTTCCCTGAATTTTGTCTTCAATCAATCTCTGGCAGTAAATAATCCTTTCCCATATTTTTACTTTTTGATGAGAGGCCGGATTTAAAAAGTTGTGAGAAAGCAGACCCTGTGAGTAATTAAACCTACCGGTTTTGCATTCAAATCAGAGAATAGCGGCGCGTTGCGTATCAGTAACGCAGCTTAATTAGAGACAATTCTCACATTGATAGATTAGGTGGAAAGTTATACTGCTTCACTGACTACGCCAGGAATACAAATGGATAAATATTATTATTTATGGATTTTATAATATCACTCAGGATTAATTATGATTAACACAGTATTTATTGTTGATGACCACCCTTTTATCTGTTCGGGCATTAAGACGTATTTACGCGCTAACGGCTATACCATTGCCGGCATCGCGCAGGATGGCGTTTCGGTGATTGCGGATGTTGGCCTGCATCGTCCCGATCTGGTGATTATGGATCTCAATATTCCGGGCAGGGACGGTATGCAAGTCATTGAAAGCCTGAAGCGTATTAACGTACAGCAAAAAATCATCGTATTAACCGCCTCCGAAAGCAAGTTCCATATGCAGCGCTGCCTGCTGCTGGGCGTTGATGGCTATTTGTGTAAAAGTCATGATATTACCCAGCTGTTACAGGCGATTCGCAGCATCGATAAAGGTATTAAATTCTATCCCTGCTCGCAAGATACAGAGGTAAAAGCGGTGCATTCAGAAAGTGAAAAATTAATGTCGCTTTCCCGCCGAGAGCTAACGGTACTCAGGAAACTGGCTGCCGGATATTCTAATAAAGAAATAGCCTTACAGCTTTCACTTAGCAATAAAACCATCAGCACCTATAAAATTAAAATATTGCGCAAGCTGGGTATAAAAAGCGTGGTTGATATTAATGAAGTCGCTAAAAGAAATTATCTGGTTTAACCGGTTAATTGCGTACAGAGATCTCTTTAATTCTTTCAATAAAACAGGCGTGTCAAAAGCGATGAATTTAACCCGAGCGGGCAGCCTGTCGCCGCCCCGTCTCTGGTTTAATTATGATGGGCCTGTTGCTGCGCAACGGGATGCCAAAAATCGGTTACCGCACCTTCGCCGCCGGTTAGCGGATCGAACTGCGGTAACGGCACCCGTTTAATGGTGCTCAGGGATTTCTCCAGGATACTTCTATCGTCACGCAACGTATCGGGCTCCATGCCTGCCGGATAAGCGCCAACGGTAAAGAAATCTTCGCTGGCTGCAACCTGCTGATGCCCTACGCCTGCTGGAATAAGTACCGCATCGCCCATGCGCAGCGTTACCATGCGGCCGCTTTCGCCGCCAAACAGTACTTCAGCCCAGCCCGCGCTGACGCCCAACAGCTCATGACAGTTAGAGTGATAATGCGTCCAGGGAAAAATATTTGCGCGCCAGCGTGGCGGCCAGTGGTGTTCCGTAAACCGCTGTTCGAACCAGGCCGCAATGTCCTCAACATCATTTGGCACCACGCGCGGGTAGATAATCAACGGCAACGGGTTATTCGGAATACCGTTTGAAGGCATAGCCAGCATCAGATGCTGCGGGTTGTTGGACGTCCCCGCAAAAGGTGTGCCTGCCGCAAATGACATCATTGTCATAAGACTGCACGATGAGGGAAACATACTACGCCTCCATGTTGGTCATAATGTTAATTGATTGTGGCAAAAGTTAATAACTTTGCAATAGGAATAACGACCAATTCCCAATAAATTTCTTTGAATTTCAATACTTAAGTCAAATTACCCTACCAGCGTGGCGTGCATTCATTTTTTTACGCATTTTCATGGCCGCGTTAAAGTATGCCAGGCCACTGTTACAGCTTTTTGCTAACGCTTGTTACATCATGGCGGCAATCAACCCTCCCAGGATGGCCACAGCCGCTTCCTGTGCGCTATCCCACGGCCAGGAAGTATTAAAGCGAAAGTAGTTCGCGTACTGCTGTCCTGAGGAAAACATGCTGCCTGGCGCGATGCTGATGTTATGTCCCAGCGCGCGATAGTAGAGTTGTGTCGCGTTTACCTGTCCGGGTAGTTCAATCCATAAAAAGTAGCCGCCGCGTGAGTCATTGATTTTGGTGCCATAAGGCAGATGGCGCTTGAGCGACTGCCGGGCCAGATTTTTGCGCTGCTCCAGCACCTGACGCAGCTTGCGCAAGTGACTGTCATAGCTACGGGTACTCAGGTAGTTCGCCAGCGCCAGCTGCATCGGCGCGCTGGTGGCAAGCGTACTCATTAGCTGCAGCCGCTGAATACGCTGCGCCTGTTTGCCCGCCGCTACCCAGCCTACGCGAAAGCCCGCTACCAGATTTTTGGAAAAGGATGAGCAGTGCAGTACGTTACCCTGACGATCAAACGTTTTAGCCGGTAACGGTTTATCGGCACCGAAGTAAAGCTCGCTGTAAACATCATCCTCAATCAGCGCCACCTGATGCGCTGCCAACAGCGCAACCAGCGCCTTTTTTTTCTCCCGGCTCAGGGTAAACCCTACCGGATTCTGCTGATTGGTCATCAGCCAGCAGGCTTTGATCGGCCAGCGTTTTAACGCCTGCTCAAGCTCGTTTAAATCCATGCCGTGCTGAGGATCGGTGGCGATGGCCACGGCTTTTAGCTTTAGACGTTCAATAGCCTGTAGCGCGCCGTAAAACGTCGGATTTTCTACCACCACCCAATCGCCTGGCTCGGTGACCGCCTGCAAACTCAGGCTTAGCGACTCCATTGCTCCGTTAGTAATCACAATCTCATCCGGCGAAACGGCAATCCCCTGTTGAGCGTAGCGACGAGCCAGCGTTTTACGCAGCGCTTCGTTGCCGGGTGGCAGATTATTAATGGCGTCGCCCGGCGTCAGACGATGAGAAACATGATTCAGGGCGCGCATTAGCTGGCGCTGCGGAAAAAGCTCCGGATCGGGAAAGGCGGAGCCGAACGGGATAATCAGTGGATCGCGGCAGGCTTGTAACACATCGAAAATAAAGGAATTTATATCAACCGCCTCTGCCAGTTGCACCTTTTGATGGTTAACCGGCTGGCTGAGAAATTCAGCGCGCGGCGCAACATAATAGCCGGACTGCGGTCGTGAAACGATGCTGCCCTGGCTCTCCAGCACCTGATAAGCATGCATCACCGTCATCAGGCTCATGCCGCTCTGGCTAACCTGATCGCGCAGCGAAGGGAGCTTTTCGCCCGGCAGCCAGATTTCGGCATCTATTTGCGCCTGGATTTGCTCCACTAGCTGAAGATACTTTGCCATAAACTGTTACAGGTCCCGGAAGGCTAAAGGGCAACTATTATAGTTTTTCCCGGGTACAGCGGATATCCCAGCCGCCCTTTTTCTCTATCAGGCAATTTCAGCTGACTCGTTCTCCTGAGTTTTGATAAATTCTTTCAGCTCATGGATACGCTCAGGAGGGATCGGTTTTCCCAACAGATAGCCTTGTAAGCTGTTACAGCCAAGATGGGTTAAAAAGGCCTGCTGCTCCGGCGTCTCTACCCCTTCCGCCACCACTTTGAGGTTAAGCGACTGCGCCAGCGCCACAATTGCAGAGACAATGGTGGCATCTCCGCTGTCTTCGCTGAGTTCGTTTACAAAGGCCCGATCGATTTTCAGTTCGCTGGCAGGCAGACGTTTCAGATAGAGCAGGCTGGAATAGCCGGTACCGAAGTCATCGATCGAAGCATTCACCCCGAGATCGGTTAGCGCCGTGAGAATGCGCACGCTCTCATCAGGATTGCGCATCGCGGTGGTTTCAGTGACCTCCAGCGTTAGAAGATGCGGCGGGATATGATGTTTTTCCAGCGCCATCATGACGGTATCAACCAGGCTATTCTGTTCAAATTGCAACGCCGACAGGTTAACCGCTACGGACCAGTTTTTATGCCCCTGTTTATGCCATTCATGTAGCTGTCGGCAGGCTTCATTAATTACCCAGTTACCTACGCCAATAATCAAGCCGCTCTTTTCCGCCAGCGGCAGGAAAGTATCCGGCGGCAGCAGGCCATGCTGCGGATGTTGCCAGCGCAGCAGCGCCTCAAAGCCCACAATCGGGCCGCTTGGTGCGGTATATTTCGGCTGATAGAACAGCCGCAGCTCACTTTTATCCAGCGCCAGCCACAGATCGTTGATCAGCTGAAGCTGATTTTGCGCAATGGTGTTCATTGAAGGCTGGAAGAAATAATAGCCGTTGCGCCCGTTGTTTTTGGTGTGATACATGGCAGCATCGGCGTTAAACATCAGTTCACGTTCATCAACGCCATCTCCCGGATAAACCGCAATGCCGATACTGATCGAAACATTAAGTTCATAGCGTGAGATGTTAAAGGGTTTCCCTATCAACTTGACCAGCGCATCTGCGGTAACCGCAGCTTCGTTTGGCTCTTCGATTTCCATCAGCAGCACAAATTCATCGCCGCCCAGCCGCGCCAGCGTGTAATGCCCGTTGATACTGGTGGTCATACGTTCCGTCACCGCTACCAGCAGACTGTCACCGATATGATGTCCAAATGCGTCATTGACCGCCTTAAAGCCATCAAGATCCATAAACATCAGCGCAAAACGGCTATGTTCCCGCGTCGCTTTATTGATCGCCTGATCGAGACGATCCTCCAGCAGAATACGGTTCGGCAGGCGCGTCAGATTATCCTGCAATGCCAGTTGCGCCAGCTCGCGGTTGGCTTCCGCCAGGGATGAGGCGAGCATTGACGTACGCGCCTGCATGCGCGCATCAAGCATCGAAACCAATAGCGTAATACCGAGAATAGAGAGCGAGACCACCGCCACCAGAATCGCCAGCCAGTCGCTGTCTACGCCCTGGTGCATCATATGGCTTTGGGTGGGGAAACTGGCGGCGACCATGCCGGTATAGTGCATACCGGCAATAGCAAACCCCATGACTATCGCCGCGCCCGCGCGCAGCAGCGCCAGACGGCCTGCCCCTTTACGCAGCCGGAACGCCAGCCACAGCGCAGTGCCTGATGCCAGCAAGGCGATAACCACCGAAACAAGCACCCAGCCCCATTTCCAGATAATCTCCGGCTCAAGCATCAGCGCGGCCATACCGGTGTAATGCATCGCTGCCACGCCGCTGCCCAGAATCAATGCGCCATAGCTTAAGCGCGGCCAGCGCAGTTCACCGTAGCAGACGATCCACAGTGCAAACAGCGAGGCGGCGACAGCAATAATCATCGACAGTAGCGTCAGCGGGCCGTTGTAGCTCATCATCATCGGCATCTTCATTGCCAGCATACCGATAAAATGCATCGCCCAGATGCCAATACCCATGGCAAATCCACCGCCAAGCAGCCAGGCCTGAGCAGCTCTGCCGGTGCTGTTTACTACCCGGCCTGCCATATCCAGCGCAGTATAGGAAGCCAGAAAAGCCACGAGTATCGATACGATAACCATTACCGTATCGTAAGACATTATCAACATAGACTTATCCGCCAGTTAATGCCTGCAGCAGGCGCAAAGTTAAAAAAGCAACAGCAAGCGTTACACGGTTTGCATTGGATAAGTTATCGGCATACCAGACCCAATACTTACCACTCTCTTGATGAATAAAAGAGATTGCCGGAAACAACATCCTGCCAGCGGCGGACATTGTTCAACGATAAATGAAAAATATATAAAAATTGTTTTAGTTTATTTAGCAAATAACCCCTGGTACTGACGGACTTCAGGCCTGCCTGCTTATTTCCCTGCCAGCAATAAGGCTTTATAACAACTTGTTTTTAGTGCCAGCTTAGTCAGGTTAGCCTATAAAAAGGCGATCTTTCTCATGCCAAAAAAGAAAATAACACTGTTAAACATTTTCGGATAGATATCACTGAGGGGGATCGGCGGGTTGACCTTAAATAAGTCCAGGTCCCTAACGTGCTGCGGCTTAATAAATATGTGGTATTAAAATTTCCATTTTCTGGTACCCGCTTTGCCAGAGCGGGTTATACAGTAAAAGTCATTTATTGATTAGGTGCGTTATTACCCTGCCGTAGAGGCCGCGACAACGCCACCCTGACGCCTTTGATACTGCTTCAGCAAACGCCTGATAAGCAAAGTTCCCAGCAAGCCACAGACCGCAGCGATGGTTAACCAGACGCCAGGCATCGCTTTGTCGCCGGTCGCATGAATAAGATAGCTGGAAATCGCTGGCGTAAAGCCGCCAAACAGCGCAGTCGCCAGGCTGTAGGCCAGCGAGAAGCCACTGGCACGCACCTCGGCAGGCATGACTTCGGCCAGGTAGACCACCATCGCGCCGTTATAGCTGGCATAAAGGAAAGAGAGCCACAGCTCCGCCTCCAGCAGATGGCTAAAAGAGGGTGATCCCACCAGCCAGTGCAGCACAGGCCAGGCGGTCGCTATCA
Organism: Pantoea sp. FN0302; assembly: GCF_050113775.1. Classification (NCBI taxonomy): domain Bacteria; kingdom Pseudomonadati; phylum Pseudomonadota; class Gammaproteobacteria; order Enterobacterales; family Erwiniaceae; genus Pantoea; species Pantoea sp. FN0302. The sequence goes on along the minus strand of NZ_JBNJSM010000003.1, from coordinate 355,312 downwards.
TTAACAGGGTAAAGGTAATTAATAACGGACGACGACCAACGCGATCAGATAAGGCCCCCATTAGCGGCAGCCAGATCAGGTTGGAGAGCCCGATACACAGCGTAACGAGAAAGCTCTGTTTATCGCTCATCATCAACACGGTTTTGCCGAAGGTCGGGGTGAAAGCGGTGATCATGTAAAACATCACGGTAGTGGTTACCACCATAAGCATACCTGCCAACACCAACGCCCAGTTACCGGCAACCGTACGCATAATCGCGCGCATTGAAGGATGCTGCTTACGCTGACTAAAGGCTTCAGTTTCTTCCAGCATACGACGGATCCAGAACAGAAACGGAACAATCAGGCAACCCACCACAAACGGGATACGCCAGCCCCATTCGGTGACCTCCTGCGGCGCCAGCAGATGGTTAAGCAGCAGGCCAAGCAGCGCGGCAAAGATCACCGCGATCTGCTGGCTGCCGGACTGCCAGCTAACATAAAAACCTTTACGTCCTTTGGGAGCGACTTCACTCAGATAAACAGAAACCCCGCCCAGCTCGACGCCGGCGGAGAACCCCTGCAATAAACGTCCCAGCAGGATCAGAATCGGCGCGGCGACGCCGAGCGTGGCGTAGCCCGGTACGCAGGCGATAGTGAGCGTGCCCAGCGCCATCAGCCCCAGCGTAAGCAGCAAACCTTTACGCCTTCCGTGATGATCGATATACGCACCCAATACAATTGCGCCCAGCGGACGCATCAGAAAACCTGCGCCAAAGGTCATTAGCGTCAACATTAGCGAGGCGAATGGATTATTGCCTGGAAAGAAGGTTTTGGCGATTGCGCTGGCATAATAGCCGAATACCATAAAATCATACATTTCGAGAAAATTGCCGCTGGTGACGCTGAAGATGGTTTTAGCGGCGCTGCGGCGCGAGTTTTGTAAATTTTTAGCTGACTTCATACTGGCTTCCTTGTGTTTTTTCCCGTTGTAGCCCGATTCCTGTCCGCATAATGTGATGATAATCACCATTTCAGTTTACAAAACGATCGCTTTAGTAACCATTATTTAACAAAGCGACGTAGGGATTATTTTTCGCTGGAAAATGCACTTTTTGATGGGGATTATTCATATTTATTAATATTTTCTCGCATTTTTTCTTCACGCTTTTTTCTATTGCTGACAGTGACTTGACTGGTATGAGCAGTTACAGGACTCGACAACCCGTGGGTTTCTCCTAGCCTTAACAGTGAATTTTCTTTGAATACATCAGGAGGAAACATGGCAGACCAGAATAAAATGCAGAATCCTCTCACCCAGTATTACAGCGGTGAATACCCGAAACAGCGCCAGCCCGCACCTGGCATCCAGCAGGATATGCAGCCGGTGCCGGACTGCGGAGAGCAAAGCTACCGTGGCAGCCAGCGCCTCGAAGGACGCAAGGCGCTGGTAACCGGCGCTGATTCCGGTATTGGCCGTGCCGCCGCTATTGCCTATGCCCGTGAAGGTGCGGATGTGGCGATTAACTACCTGCCCGCTGAACAGCGTGACGCAGAAGAAGTGGCCAACTATATCCGCGAGGCAGGCCGCAAAGTTGTGCTGATTCCGGGCGATATCAGTGAAGAGGCGTTTTGTAAACAGCTGGTCGCGCAGGCGCATGAAGAACTGGGCGGGCTGGATATCCTGGCGCTGGTAGCGGGTAAACAGGTGGCGGTTGAACAGATTGCTGAGCTGACCACTGAGCAGTTCCGTAAAACCTATGAGACCAACGTGTTCTCTCTGTTCTGGATCACTCAGGCCGCTATTCCGTTACTGCCGGAAGGCGCCTCAATTATTACCACGTCATCCATTCAGGCTTACCAGCCAAGCCCGCATCTGCTGGACTACGCTTCCACCAAGGCGGCAATCCTTGCCTATACCCGCGCGCTGGCGAAGCAGGTTGCAGAGAAAGGCATTCGCGTTAACAGCGTAGCGCCAGGCCCCATCTGGACCGCATTGCAGATCGCCGGCGGCCAGCCGCAGGAGAAACTACCGGAGTTTGGTAAGCAGACGCCGATGAAGCGAGCTGGTCAGCCAGCCGAGCTGGCAGGCGTTTATGTCTACCTGGCCTCGCAGGAATCCAGCTATGTGACGGCGGAAGTGCATGGCGTGACCGGTGGTGAACATCTGGGCTAAGATTTGATTGGCCTGTGCTCTGGAGGTTTATCTCCAGCGTAGCGAGAGTGCCGCAGCGGATAACGCTGCGGCATTTTTTATGCGCCAACAACCCTTTGGTCTCATATTTGCGCGTAGAGTCACCATAACCATAGCCATAGCCATAGCCATAGCCATAGCCATAGCCATAATAGTTTCCTTTCTTTGAAGGTTTTGGCTTATTTTACAGCGACGTTGGTGCAGGCGGGTTTAAAGTGCAGTGGGTTGAAAGCTTAGCGCTATTCATGCGCGTAACAAACAAGCGCGACAAAAAACAGAGGGTGTTTACCGGGGCATACTGCCCCGGTCGGTTACTTTTGCGCGGTTTCCATGCCCATCAGGCCAATCTTGAGATAGCCTGCGCCGCGTAACGCATCCATGGCGCTCATCAGCGTTTCATAATCCACAGACTTATCGGCCTGGAAAAAGATAGTGGTATCTTTTTTGCCTTCGGTCTGTGCATTTAGCACCTCAATTAATTTATCTTTGGTCACTGCTTCATTGCCGATATACATCTGTTTATCTGCCTTAATTGAAAGATAAACCGGCTTTTCGGGACGCGGCTGCGGCGCGCTGGTCGAGGCGGGCAGGTTAACCCGCACATCTACCGTGGCCAGCGGCGCGGCTACCATGAAAATAATCAGCAGCACCAACATCACGTCGATAAACGGCGTCACGTTGATTTCGTGCATTTCGCCGTTACTGTCTAAGTCGTCATTTAACCGCATCGCCATAACGCTTAACCTACCCGCAGTTTATGCGCACTCTGTACCGGCTGCGCGTCGTTTTTGCTGCGCGCCAGGTCAAGATCGCGGCTTTGCAGCAGCAGAACCTGCGCCGCGACATCGCCCAGGCCCGCTTTGTAGCTGGCGATCATGCGCGCAAAGATATTGTAGATGACTACCGCCGGGATAGCGGCAATCAGGCCGATAGCCGTTGCCAGCAGCGCTTCAGCGATGCCCGGCGCGACAACCGCCAGGTTGGTAGTTTGCGTTTGAGCGATGCCGATAAAGCTGTTCATGATGCCCCAGACGGTGCCGAACAGGCCGATAAAGGGTGCCACAGAGCCGATAGTCGCCAGGAAGCCGTTGCCGCGACCGGCGTGACGGCTGATAGCCGCAACGCGTCGTTCCAGGCGGAAACCGGTGCGCTCTTTGATGCCTTCGTTATCATCTGAACCAGCTGAAAGCTCCAGTTCATTCTGCGCTTCCTGTAGCAGCAGCGCGCTCTGGCTGCGTGCATGAAAACTGTCGCTGAGCTCGGCTGCCTGACGCAGCGAACGCGCTTCCGCCAGCGTCTGCTGTTCCTGTTTCAGACGCCGACGCGCTGAGGTCAGTTCAGTGAATTTGCCGAAGAAGATGGTCCAGGTGACAACGGACGCCATAAGCAACCCAATCATTACCGTTTTTACTACGATGTCCGCATGTTCATACATGCCCCAGACAGAGAGATCCGTCTGCATCAGTTCATTGGTCACCACGCTATTTCTCCAACCTTAAGATGAGTCATTCAAACAGTTCCGGATCATACCAAAACAAAAGCGAATTGATACTAGTTCTCATTACTATTTACAAACATTTCTCGCGCTTTTGTGGTTTCCCGGGCGGTGTGGCGGAATGATGTAAGCGGTTAGTTTTTAAATTGTGACGCTGCGTATAAATTTATTAAAACATCGTTTTAATTATGTGATGGGATTCATCCAATTCATCTGCGCCAATTTTTCACCTGCGCAATTTATTTATAGTGAATCAGCCCTGCTGGCCTCTGACCTTTACTCTCCTCTCTTTCAGACCAGAAACCGGGCTCCCTTTAAGCGCAGGAGAACATCATATGAAAATGAAAAAACTGTTGCTGGCATTGTCGCTGGCATCCACCGCGCTGTTTGCTTCTACAGTCGCCTCGGCAAAGGTACTGAAGGTAGCGGAAGTCCAGCCTGCCGGTTATCCCACCGTTGTTGCACTTGAACATATGGGGGAAAAGCTGAAGCAGGCAACCAATGGTCGGCTGGAAATGCGAATTTATGCTGGCGGTACGCTGGGCGATGAAGAGCAAACGCTGCAGCAGGTGCAGCTCGGCGCGATAGATATGATCCGCGTCTCGCTGGCACCGGTCTCGACTATCGCACCGGAAACCGGCGTGTTGACGCTGCCCTATATTTTCCGTGATGAAAATCATATGCACCAGGTGTTGGACGGCGAACCCGGCAAAGCGATTGTGGAAAAGTTTGAGCAGAATCCCCGCTCGCGCATGGTGTTCCTTGGCTGGACCGACGCGGGCGTACGCAACATGATCACCAAAGATCCGGTAACGAAGCCGGAGGATCTGAAAGGGATGAAGATCCGCGTACAGAATAGCGCCATTTCGCTGGCAACGCTGAAGGCGATGGGCGCTAACCCGGTAGCGATGGGCGTCAGCGAAGTATTCAGCGCGATGCAAACTGGCGTGGTGGACGGCACGGAAAATAACCCGCCCACCTTTGTCGCCCATAACTATCTGCCGGTGGCGAAGTATTACACCCTGACCGGGCACTTTATCCAGCCGGAAATGATCCTGTTCTCTAAACGCAGCTGGGACAAACTTTCAGCTGAGGATCAGGCCCTGTTGCGCAAGCTGGGCAAAGAAGCACAGGAAGATGAGCGTAAGCTGTGGGCTGAATATAACCAGCAATCGCTGGATAAAATGAAAGCGGCCGGCGTGACCTTCCAGCAGATCGATCGCGACGGATTTATGAAGGCGACGCAGCCGGTCCGCGATCAATACGGTAAAGACTACCAGGATCTAATGCAGCAAATCGCTGCGGTGAAATAACCTTTTCCTTGCGCCACGTCTCCTCGTGGCGCTGCTAATCAGGTAACACACTATGTCTGCATATTCACGTTTGATGGATGCGGTCTACCTGCTGTGCATGATGATTGCCGCCGTTTCTTTATTATTAATGGTGACCGTGATCCCCATCGGCATTTTTGCCCGCTATGTAATGAACGATTCCCTCTCCTGGCCAGAGCCGGTCGCCATTGTTTGCATGATTATTTTCACCTTTATTGGCGCGCCGGTAGGATTTCGGGCAGGCACCCATATTAGCGTAACAATGGTGACCGATCGTCTTTCAGCGCATGGGCAAAAAATAGCGATGCTGCTCAGTAATCTGCTCATGCTGGTCGCCTGCCTGGTTATTTTTCAGGCCAGCTATGCCCTGTGCGAAGCGATGTGGTATCAGCCTCAGGCTTCGCTGCCCGCTATCACCTTTGGTCAGATGTATCTGCCCATTCCGGTCGGCGCACTGCTGACTATTCTGTTTGTGATTGAACGCCTGCTGTGCGGCGATCAGTCCGAGCGCCCGCTGGTCAGCCTTGGCGGCACCCACTGATTCGGAGCTTATAATGGACGCACTGATCTTAATTGGCAGTCTGATGATCCTGTTGCTGATGGGCTTTCCGGTCGCTTTTGCCGTCGGACTCAGCGCTTTTATTGGCGCGTGGTGGATCGATCTGCCGCTGGAGGCGGTCGTTATCCAGATTACTAATGGCGTTAATAAATTCTCTTTGCTGACCATCCCGTTTTTTATCCTGGCGGGGGCGATTATGGCTGAAGGCGGCATCGCCCGACGGCTGGTTAACTTTGCCTATATTTTTGTCGGCTTTATCCGCGGCGGGCTGTCATTAGTGAATATCGTTGCCTCAACCTTTTTTGGCGCGATTTCCGGCTCTTCGGTGGCGGATACCGCTTCCATTGGCTCGGTAATGATCCCGCAAATGGAAGAGAAAGGCTATCCGCGTGACTTTGCCGCTGCGGTCACTGCCAGCGGTTCCGTGCAGGCAATACTGACCCCGCCCAGCCACAATTCAGTGATCTACTCGCTGGCCACCGGCGGCGTAGTGACTATCTCTTCACTGTTTGTCGCCGGTATCGTGCCCGGTTTGCTGCTGGGATTATGTCTGATGGTGATGTGCCTTGGCTTTGCGCGTAAACGCGGCTATCCGCGCGGTGAACGAATCCCCTTCCCTCAGGCTATAAAAATCTTTCTTGACGCTTTTTGGGGCCTGTTTACCGTGGTGATTATCCTCGGCGGCATTCTATCCGGTATTTTTACCGCGTCGGAATCAGCGGCCATCGCCTGCGTGTGGGCCTTTTTCGTCACCATGTTTATCTACCGTGACTTTAAATGGAGCCAGTTACATATCCTGCTGTTTCGCACCATTAAAACCGTCACCATTGTCATGGTGCTGATTGCCTTTGCTTCCGGCTTCGGCGCGGTAATGACTTTTATGCAACTGCCACAGCTAATTACCGATTTTTTCACCAGCATTTCCGATAATAAATATGTCATTTTGATGTGCATTAATCTGTTGCTGCTGGTGATTGGTACGCTGATGGATATGGCACCGATTATTCTTATCCTGACGCCGGTGCTGCTGCCCGTGACCTCCGCGTTGGGCATTGATCCGGTGCATTTTGGTATGATTATGATGATTAATCTCGGGATCGGTCTGATTACGCCGCCGGTGGGTTCGGTGCTGTTTGTCGCCAGCGCGGTCGGCAAGCAGAAAATGGAGCAGGTGGTAAAGGCAATGCTACCGTTTTACTGCGTGCTGTTTGTCGTGCTGCTGCTGATAACCTATGTCCCGGCCATTTCTCTGTGGCTGCCGCATATGATGGGTGTGATGTAACGCGCGCTTGTTTTGCCGCAACGTTTTTTTGCCGTAGCGGTGACAAGAATAATGCCCGGCTGACGATGAAGGATTGTCGTCAGCCTTTCTCTCTCTGGCTACTGTCTGATAGTGGCAATTCGCTCTCAACCCCGACCCGCTAAACGTGGTAAGTTAACGCCTCACTACAGGTAAGGCAGGACCGCTGGCAGCATGTCGAAAAAAAATATTGAAACCGCACTGATTAGCGCAGGACGACAACCACGTTACACGCAGGGCTCCGTTAACAGCGTTATTCAACGCGCCTCTTCGCTGGTATTTGCTACCGTTGCCGATAAAAAACGCGCCACCGCCGGGCGTGCGCAGGGCGAACTGTTTTATGGCCGCCGTGGCACCTTAACGCATTTCTCGCTCCAGGAGGCAATGTGTGAGCTGGAGGGCGGCGCGGGCTGTGCGCTTTATCCTTGCGGAGCGGCAGCGGTATCCAATGCGATACTGGCATTTGTCGAAGCGGGCGACGAGGTCCTGATGGCCGGTTCGGTTTATGAGCCTACCCAGGATTTCTGCAATAAGCTTCTCGCTAAACTGGGTGTGACGACACGCTATTTCGATCATCTTGCCGGTGCTGATATCGCCGATATGGTGCAGCCTCATACCAAAGTGGTTTTCCTCGAATCGCCCGCTTCGATCACTATGGAAGTGCAGGATGTGCCCGCTATTGTGCAGGCGGTACGCAGCAAAGCGCCCGATGCGATTATTATGCTGGATAATACCTGGGCTGCCGGTTTGCTGTTCCGTCCGCTGGATCACGGCGTGGATATTTCTATTCAGGCAGGCACCAAATATCTGGTGGGTCATTCTGATGCGATGATCGGCACCGCCGTCAGCAATGCGCGCTGCTGGGATCGCCTGCGTGAAAATTCCTATCTGATGGGGCAAATGGTGGATGCGGATACCGCGTATGTTACCAGTCGCGGCCTGCGTACGCTGGCGGTGCGCCTACGCCAGCATCAAGAAAGCGCGCTGGCGGTAGCTGAATGGCTGTCGACACGCCCGGAAGTGGCACGCGTTAATCATCCGGCGTTGCCGCAGTGTCCTGGCCATCAGGCCTGGAAACGCGATTTTAGCGGCAGCAGTGGTCTGTTTTCTTTTGTGCTGGCGCAAAAACTGAGCGATGAAAAGCTGGCAGAATTCCTCGATGGTTTCCATCACTTCAGCATGGCGTACTCCTGGGGCGGATTCGAGTCACTGATCCTGGCCAATCAGCCAGAAGAACTGGCGGCGATTCGTCCGGTGAACGGCGTGGATTTTAGCGGGACCCTGGTGCGGTTGCATATCGGCCTGGAGCATCTCGACGATCTGATTGACGATTTAGCCGCCGGTTTCGCGCGCATCGCCCAACCATAAGCGGTAAACATCACGTTAACCTTAAACGGATACTTAACGGGTTGCCCTTTGTCATGCTTCGGCAGAAGACGGGTGTCCCTTTGCAGTTACAATTAAACGATTACCACAGTCAACGAGGAAGCACATGGGTGTGATACATGAGATTGTTCAGGCGCTCTGGCATCAGGATTTTGCCGCGCTGGCCAATCCAGATGTGGTTTGGATCGTTTACGGCATTATGTTTCTTACGCTGTTTCTGGAAAATGGCCTGTTGCCCGCCTCTTTCCTGCCGGGCGACAGCCTGCTGCTGCTGGCGGGCGCGATGATTGCCAAAGGGGTGATGGATTTTATCCCTACGCTGGTCATTCTGACCACTGCCGCCAGTCTCGGCTGTTGGCTAAGCTATTTGCAGGGTCGCTGGCTGGGTAATACCCGACTGGTGAAAGGCTGGCTGATGCATCTGCCCGCGCAATATCATCAACGCGCCTGGCATCTGTTTAACCGCCACGGCCTGATGGCGTTGCTGGTTGGCCGTTTTCTGGCCTTTGTACGTACGCTGTTGCCCACCATGGCGGGCATCTCTGGCCTGCAAAATGGGCGCTTTCAGCTGTTTAATTGGTTGAGCGGCCTGCTGTGGGTGACGATGGTTACCGCTTTCGGCTACGGTATCAGTCAGGTGCCCTTTATTAAGCGTCATGAAGATCAGGTGATGGCGATTCTGATTATTCTGCCCGTCGCCCTGCTGTTTTTGGGTCTGGCAGGCAGCGTTGCGCTTATCTGGAAAAAGCGCCGTCAGCGCGCCTGAGCATTAGCGGCTGGCGGGCCGGTTAGCCTGCCAGCCGCATTCTTGTGATCTCTTCGCCCGGCGTGACGCCGAAGTAGCGCTTAAATTCGCGCGAGAACTGCGAAGCGCTTTCATAACCCACTTTCATTGCCGCCGCGCTGGCTTTTAAGCCCTCCTGCAACATCATGTTGCGCGCCTGATGCAGCCGATAAGTTTTCAGATATTGTAGCGGCGAGGTGCTGGTTACCGCCTTAAAGTTATGATGAAACGCCGAAACGCTCATGTTCACTTCTGCCGCCAGCAGCTCAACGCTAAGGCTGTCGGTATAGCAGCTTTCAATACGCCTCAGCGCTCGCGCTATCTGGCTGAACTGGGTATGGCGGCTAACCAGCGACAGTAGCGCACCGCCGCAGGGACCGGTCAGAACGTAATAGAGGATTTCCCGCACGATTTGCGGCCCGAGCACGCGCGCATCGCGATCTTTTTGCATTACATCCAGTAGCCGTTCGGTCGCACACAGCAGCTCTTCTGAGAGCAGGGCTGAGTGGATCCCCTGGTTTAACGGCTTAGGCTGGAAGCTTTCGTCATTATTAAGTTCGATGAGCAAATCCTGCAGCTTTGGCATATCCACATGCAGCATAATGCCTGCCAGCGGATGTTCCGGCGTGGCGAAAGTTTCGCATTCAAACGGCAACGGAACGGTCAGCATCAGATATTTGCTGGCATCGTAGTTAAAGGTGGTAGTACCGATATAGCCGACTTTTTTGCCCTGAAACAGAATAACAATGCCAGGCCGGTACATGACCGGCGTGCGGCCCAGGGTATTATCAGCATAAAGCAGCTGCACCTCTGGCAGTTCAGGCAAGGCAGCGCGTTCGGCTTTACGCAGCTGAATCACTTTTTGCGCCAGGCCGGCGCAGATCGCTTCCCGATCCATCTTCTCTACTCACGTCAGTTGACCTTTCAGCAAGTTTGCCCCTGGTCAGCAGAATTCTCCAGCGGCCTGGAGAAACAGGCAAGTTTCCGGCAGAAATGAGCATTGGACTTTTTACCACGTCCCGGACGGCTCTGCCGTTACAGCATATCTCGACTAAACTTAAGCGTTATCGGGTCCAACTCACCATTAAGGAGAAGTTATGGCAGACCAACCAATTATTAAACTGCGTGATGGCAATATGATGCCGCAGCTGGGACTCGGCGTCTGGCAGGCCAGCGTAGAGGAAGCGCGCGATGCGGCGCTGAAGGCGCTTGAAGTGGGTTATCGTTCTATCGATACCGCCGCCATTTATAAAAATGAGGAAGGGATAGGTCAGGCGCTGCAACAAACGGATGTGGCGCGTGAAGATATTTTCGTGACGACAAAACTGTGGAATGAGGATCAGTTGAACTGGCAGCAGGCGATGGAAAGCAGCCTGCAAAAATTACAGCTGGAGTATGTCGATCTCTATCTGATGCACTGGCCTTGCCCCGGGAAGGATGATTATGTCGAGGCCTGGCAAGGAATGATCGCGCTGCAGCAGCAAGGGCTGGCGAAAAGCATTGGCGTCTGTAATTTTCAGGAGAAGCACCTGAAGCGGTTAATTGATGAGACGGGCGTTACGCCGGTAGTGAATCAGATTGAGTTGCATCCGCTGCTTCAGCAGCGTGAGCTGCATGCCTGGAATGCCATGCACCAGATCCAAACCGAATCCTGGAGCCCGCTGGCACAGGGCGGCAAAGGCGTGTTCGATCAGGAGGTGATTAAGCAGCTGGCGAAGAAATATGGCAAGACGCCAGCGCAGGTTGTGATCCGCTGGCATCTGGATTGCGGTCTGGTGGTTATTCCGAAATCCGTAACGCCATCGCGCATTGAGGAAAACTTCCACGTGTTTGATTTCCGCCTGGAGAAAACAGAGATCAGCGAAATTGCGAAAATGGATCGCGGTACGCGTCTGGGGCCACACCCGGATGAGCTGAATTGAGGATGATTGATTTAGCGACTCGCTGCCGCTGACAGTCGCAGTTGATTCTGATAAAAATCGCGGTTGGGTCTAATGAAAATCGCGGTTAGGTCTGGCGCTCCCGCAGGGAGACCGGACCGATCGTAAAGACGCAAACAACGTCATCCCTGACAGCTCGGCCCGCGCCCTCCCTGGCGCGGGACGCTTTACTCTTCTGCCCGGTCTCCCTGCACTTTGGCTTCAGGCATCGCTTTAGAGGGCGTTCACCTGTAGTGCTGAGTGCTTCTTAACGCGCTTTTAAAATCCAACAGGCTATGCAGATATGCGCTTAGCCAACCTGACTCGGCTGCACCAGCAGCTGCCCCGCCGTACCGCGATCCGCCATCTCCAGCGTCTGGCTGTAATACACAAACGGGAAATGTTCAGACGAAGGTTGATTATAAGCCACCAGCAGTTCTACTTCGCCATCCACCCAAACGGTATCTTTCCAGCCGCGATCTTCGCCGAACGGCTGCGCGCCATTGACGCTTTTCACTAAGAAGGTTACGCCCTGAATATGGAACGCCTGCGGCGTATCGGCATGGACGATCCAGCGTTCGTAGCTGCCCTGCTGCGCCTGAATATCAATACGCGACATATCCCACAGCGCGCCGTTAATACCCGGCTGCGCATCGCCCAGACGCAGTTCTCGGGTGCGAATCGGCGTACCGTCGAGCAGTTGATCGGCCAGCAGACGCATAGGCAGATTATCCGTTACCAGCGGCAACAGGCCGGTAGGCCGCAGGGTTAAAATCAGCGTGGAGGTTAAAATACTGGAGGGTTCAAACAGGCCGCGCAACCGATCCATAACGCCCGCCGCCACGCCTGCGGTGATGGAAACTTCCTCACCCTGCGACATATCCAGCAGCACTTCACGTCGCTCACCGGGTGCCAGTGAAAGCTGTTGCACCGCCACCGGCGCTGGCAAAAAGCCCTGATCGCTGGCAATCACATGGAAAGGACGATTATCACTGAGGACCATCTCATAACGGCGGGCGTTAGAGGCGTTCAGCAACCGCAGACGCACCCAGCCGCGCGATACTTCAACAAATGGGTTCTGGACGCCGTTAACCAGCAGCGTATCGCCCATCAGCCCGCCGTTTTCCGGTGGGTTATAGACCGGCGCGCCAAAGTTATCGAGGCGTTTGTCCTGAATAATCAGCGGAAAATCATCCACGCCGTAGTGTTTGGGAATAGGGAGCGATTTGCTCACCTCGTCCTCAATCAGCCACATGCCCGCCAGACCGTTATAGACATGCTGTGCCATCCGGTTCGGCGTGCTGGCATGATACCAGCAGGTGGCGGCGCGCTGGCGCACCGGCAGCACCGGTGCCCAGTCCACGCCCGGCGATATCATCCGCGGCGCTCCGCCGCTCAGCGCGCCCGGCACCAGCAGGCCGCTGACGCTCATCGCGACCGGCTCATTTAGCCGATTATTGTAAATCAGCTTAACGTCATCACCGCTCCAGACGCGCACCGTTGGCCCCAGATAGAGACCATTGATACCCCATACCGGCACCTTGTTATTATCGCCGGAAAAAGACCAGTGGCTTCGCTGCGCCGTAAGAAACAGCGGCTGCCCCCGGCGTGATTCCAGCAGCGGCGGGATCGGTAATGGCGTTTCATTGCCTGCTGCTCGCGCGCTAACCGGCAACGCGCCCGCGCACAGGGCTATGCCCGAAGCCTGTAGAAATTGACGTCGACTGAAAGACATAACGACTCCATAGCGGTGCGCGCGGTGCCTGGCTGACGCGGTCCGTTTTTTATTGTTGTTCAGGAATTGCTGTGGGGCCACGGCTGTGGCCCGTATGAATTATATCTTGCCGCTGGCTTCCCGCTCGGCAACTTCAGCATCCAGCTCGTTAAGCTTGGCCTGCATCAGTTCACGACAGTGTGTAGCCAGCTTACGCACCGACTCTTTCTCAAAGGCGGCAACATCTACCGGTGGCAGCATTTCGATAATCACCAGGCCGTTTTTCCAGCGGTTGAGTTTAATCTTGTTATGCGTTGTCGAGACCACAATCGGGATAATCGGTACGCCTGCGGCAACGGCGGCATGGAAAGCACCGGTTTTAAACGGCAACAGCCCGCGTCCACGACTGCGGGTCCCTTCCGGGAACATCCAAAAAGAGATGCGCTTTCTTTTAAACTCATTCACCACCTTGCCAATGGTGGTATGCGCCCTGGCGCGATTATCGCGGTCAATCAGCAGGTTCCCCGTCAGCCAGTAAAGCAGGCCAAAGAAAGGGATCCAGAGCAGACTTTTTTTGCCTACGGTAACTGTAGATGGCTGCACGATATTCGCCGCGGTAATCATGTCGTAGTTGTTCTGATGGTTGGCAATGTAGATTGCATTGCCGTAATTTTCAGCCCCTTCAGGCTTACGCATCTCAACCTTGACGCCAAACAGCGGCGCCAGCGCGCCAAACAGATGGCCAAACGTGGCGACATGGCGCGGATTACGCGGAGAAAACAGGCACCAGATGCAGCCAAATACACAAACCAGAATTGAATAAATAACAACCAAAAAGACACGTAAAATTAGCAGCATAACGACCTCATTGTGGCTCCCGCCTAAGTATACCGGCTTTATATGAAAACACACCGGTATTACACCGGAGCGCCGCATGATTAACGGGCGTCGCCTCCGGTTTCCCTGCGCTATCAGGCTTCGCTATCGTCCGAAACGACGCGAGCTGGCGCATCCACTTCAACGCGGTCGATACGCTGCAGGCCACGCGGCAGCAGCGTGCCGCGACGCCCGCGCTCGGCGCGGAATTTCTGTAGCTCTTCCGGACGCAGCGTCAGCTTACGTTTGCCGACATAGAGCGTGATGGCGCTGCCTGGCGGTAACAGGTAGAGCCAGGCAAGACGGTCTTCGCCGCTGCTGGCCTGCGCCGACGGAATAGAGATGATCTTATTCCCCTTGCCTTTGGACAGCTGCGGCAGATCGCCGACCGGGAACATCAGCATACGGCCAGCCGCAGTGATCGCCAGCAGCATATCGTCATCGCTGTAAATCGCCATTGGCGTCATCACTTTAGCGTTTTCCGGCAGCGTCAGCAGCGCTTTACCGGCGCGGTTGCGCGATACCAGATCGGCAAAGGTGCAGACAAAACCATAGCCCGCATCAGAGGCCATCAGCAGTCGCTGATCGTCCGCCTCCATCAGCACCTGTTCCATTACCGCACCCGGTGGCGGCGTGAGCTTGCCGGTGAGCGGTTCGCCCTGGCTGCGCGCTGAAGGCAGCGTAGAGGGATCCAACGTATAGCTGCGGCCAGTGGAATCGATAAAGGCCACCGGCTGATTGCTTTTACCACGGGCGGCGGCCAGATAGCTGTCGCCAGCCTTATAGCTTAGTCCAGCAGGATCGATGTCATGCCCTTTGGCGCTACGTACCCAGCCCATTTGCGACAGCACAACGGTTACCGGCTCGGAAGGCACCAGCTCGTTCTCACTGATCGCTTTCGCCTCTTCACGCTCATGCAGCGGCGAACGGCGTTCATCGCCATAGGCTTCGCTATCGGCCTGCAGTTCTTTCTTCAGCAGCGTATTCATACGGCGTTCTGAAGCCAGCGTGGCCTGGAGCTGATCGCGCTCTTTTTCCAGCTCGCTCTGCTCGCCGCGAATTTTCATCTCTTCCAGCTTCGCCAGATGGCGCAGCTTTAATTCAAGGATCGCTTCCGCCTGGGTTTCACTGATATCGAAACGCGACATCAGCACCGGCTTCGGCTGATCTTCGCTGCGGATGATCTCGATCACTTCGTCAATATTAAGGAAAGCGACCAGCAGACCTTCAAGGATATGCAGCCGTTTCATCACTTTATCAAGGCGATACTGCAGACGGCGGCGTACCGTATCGCGTCGGAACACCAGCCATTCGCTGAGGATCTCCAGCAGGTTTTTCACCGCCGGACGGTTATCCAGCCCGATCATGTTCAGGTTGATGCGGTAGCTTTTTTCCAGATCGGTGGTGGCGAACAGATGGTTCATGACCTGCTCAAGATCGACACGGTTTGAGCGCGGCACCAGCACCAGACGCGTTGGGTTCTCGTGATCGGACTCATCACGCAGATCCTCGACCATCGGCAGCTTTTTATTGCGCATCTGCGCGGCGATCTGCTCCAGCACGCGCGCGCCGGAAACCTGATGCGGCAGCGCGGTGATCACCACTTCGCCATCTTCTTTTTTCCATACCGCACGCTGGCGTACCGATCCGCGCCCGTTCTGGTAGATCTTACGGATCTCGGCGCGTGGCGTGATAATCTCCGCTTCGGTCGGAAAATCGGGGCCCTGTACGATATCCAGCAGATCGTCGAGACTGGTTTTGGGATTATCAATCAGCGCAATGGTGGCCTGCGCCACTTCACGCAGGTTATGCGGCGGAATATCGGTCGCCATACCCACGGCAATACCGGTGGTGCCGTTCAGCAGAATATTTGGCAGACGCGCCGGCAGCATTTTCGGCTCGTTTAACGTGCCGTCGAAGTTAGGCACAAAATCAACCGTGCCCTGCCCCAGCTCGCCCAGGAGTACTTCAGCGTAGCGCGACAGGCGTGATTCGGTGTAACGCATGGCGGCGAAGGATTTCGGGTCATCCGGCGCACCCCAGTTACCCTGTCCATCCACCAGCGGATAGCGATAGGAGAACGGTTGTGCCATCAATACCATCGCTTCGTAACAGGCGCTGTCGCCGTGCGGATGGTATTTACCCAGCACGTCACCCACGGTACGCGCCGATTTTTTGAATTTTGCGCTGGCGTTCAGGCCCAGCTCCGACATCGCATAGACGATACGGCGCTGCACCGGCTTCAGGCCATCGCCAATATAGGGAAGCGCCCTGTCCATGATGACGTACATGGAATAGTTCAGGTATGCATTCTCAGTAAATTTATGCAGGGCAAGACGCTCTGCACCATCCTGCGTCAAGTCACTCATTATGATTCCTCACGTTGCGGCGGGCATCAGCGCGCCGCGTGGCGATCTGTTTGGCGAGGATAGTACCTTATCTGATGCGGCGATGTCACAGTTTAGTCGCGGCTGCAACAGCGCATTCTGGAGCGCGAACCGCCAGCGGGATTCAGCCAATTTTGTTTCACATTCTTTGCGGATTATTGCGCTATACGCAAAAGTGTTATGATCAATCGTACATTTTTCTTTGCCTGTGCCGCACGTAAACTGGCTCCAGAAATTTCAACGGAGCGACAACGATAATGAGCAAGATTTTGATTCTTGATGCGGGTAAAGAATTTGCCCATTCCAGGGGTGAACTGAACCATACCATGACTGAAGTGGCAGAGACCTTCTTACGCGATCAGGGCCACGAAGTGCAGGTAACGCGCATTGATGATGGCTACGATATTCAGCAGGAAGTGCAGAAGTACCTTGCTAATGATGTGGTGATTTATCAGATGCCGGGCTGGTGGATGGGCGAGCCTTGGATCCTGAAAAAATATATCGATGAAGTCTTTACCGAAGGTCATGGTTCGCTTTATGCCAGCGATGGCCGCACCCGCTCTGACGCCAGCAAAAAATATGGTTCCGGCGGCTTGCTGCAGGGCAAGAAATATATGCTGTCGTTAACCTGGAACGCGCCGCTGGAAGCCTTTACCGATCCGCAGCAGTTCTTTGAAGGCGTTGGCGTGGACGGGCTTTACCTCCATTTCCATAAGGCTAACCAGTTCCTGGGGATGGAAGGCCTGCCAACCTTTATCTGTAATGACGTGATCAAACAACCTGACGTGCCGCGTGATATTGAACGCTATCGTGAGCACCTCGCTAAGATCTTTGCTTAACTTAAAGCTCTGAAACACTTACCAGGGATCTATTATGCTGACAGTTGTAGCTGAAATTTGCGTTAAGCCGGGCCGTCGGGAAGCGGTACTGGCGGCCATTGATGATCTGACGCCGATCGTTTTAGGGGAAGAAGGCTGTCGTAAATATCAGGCGCTGGTCGATCATCAGGCGCAGGTGCCGTGGAAGCAGAATCTGCCCAACTCCATTTTTATGCTGGAATATTGGGAGTCGCTGCGCCATCTGGAGCAGCATCAGCAGCAGGCGCATATGGAAGCCCATCGCGAACGTATTAAAGACGATGTACTGGATGTGAAGATCTTTGTGATGGAAAAACCGGCGGGCGCTGTGACAGAGCCTGACGTTCTGTAAGCAGGATATAAAAATAGCCCAGCCCAAATGAAACCCGCCCGGCCATCGCAAGATGCCCGGGCGGGTTTTTATCGCCGGCTGGCAGCAGTGAACAGCGCGAAGTTACACTTCGATCTCTGCCTTATCGCCTTTCTCCTGCAGCCAGTTACGACGATCTTCAGAACGCTTTTTCGCCAGCAGCATATCCATCATCGCCAGCGTCTGTTCAATGTCCTCTTCATCTATCGTAAGCTGAACCAGGCGACGCGTATTGGGATCGAGCGTGGTTTCGCGCAGCTGCATCGGGTTCATTTCGCCCAACCCTTTAAAGCGCTGGACGTTTGGCTTGCCCTTTTTACGCTTCAGCTGTTCGAGAATGCCATCCTTCTCTTCCTCATCCAGCGCGTACCACACCTCTTTACCCAAATCGATGCGGTATAGCGGCGGCATCGCCACATAAACGTGGCCGCCTTTCACCAGCGAGCGGAAGTGTTTAACAAACAGCGCGCACAGCAGCGTGGCGATATGCAGGCCGTCGGAGTCCGCATCCGCAAGGATACAAATTTTGCCGTAGCGCAATTGGGTGAGATCTTCGCTGTCCGGATCGATACCGATGGCAACAGAAATATCATGCACTTCCTGTGAGGCTAACACTTCATCCGAGGAGACTTCCCAGGTATTCAGGATCTTCCCTTTCAGCGGCATAATCGCCTGATATTCGCGATCGCGCGCCTGCTTGGCGGATCCGCCTGCGGAATCCCCTTCCACCAGAAACAGCTCGGTTTTACTTAAATCCTGCGCGGTACAGTCGGCCAGCTTACCGGGCAACGCCGGGCCACTGGTCAGTTTTTTACGCACCACTTTTTTGGCGGCGCGCATACGGCGCTGGGCGCTGGAGATCGCCAGCTCTGCCAGCTGCTCTGCCGCCTGCACGTTCTGGTTCAGCCACAGGCTGAAAGCATCCTTAACCACGCCGGAAACAAACGCAGCGCACTGACGTGAAGAGAGGCGCTCTTTGGTCTGACCGGCAAATTGCGGATCCTGCATTTTCACTGACAGCACGTAAGCGCAGCGATCCCAGATATCTTCCGCCGACAGCTTCACGCCGCGCGGCAGAATATTGCGGTATTCGCAAAAATCGCGCATCGCATCAAGCAGTCCCTGACGCAAACCGTTAACGTGCGTGCCGCCCTGCATGGTGGGGATCAGGTTGACATAGCTTTCCGTTAATAGCTCGCCGCCTTCCGGCAGCCACAGCAACGCCCAGTCCACCGCTTCGACATCGCCCGAAAAACTGCCGACAAACGGCGCTTCCGGTAGCGTAATCAGGCCGTTTACCGCCTCGCTCAGATAATCGGTGAGGCCATCCTGATAGCACCAGCTCTGCTCGGTATTATTGACCTTATCTTTGAAAACGATCTCAACGCCCGGGCAAAGCACCGCTTTCGCTTTCAGCAGATGCGACAGACGCGAAACGGAAAAGCGCGGACTGTCAAAGAAACTGCCGTCGGGCCAGAAATGCACGCGCGTCCCGGTATTGCGCTTGGCGACCGTACCGGTAACGGTCAGTTCCTGTACTTTATCGCCGTTTTCAAAGGCCATTTCGTACACTTCGCCGTTGCGTCGTACTGTGACTTCGACACGTGTCGACAGGGCATTGACCACGGAAATCCCGACGCCGTGCAGACCACCGGAAAACTGGTAGTTTTTGTTGGAGAATTTACCGCCAGCATGCAGGCGGCAGAAGATCAGCTCAACCGCCGGAACGCCCTCTTCGGGGTGAATATCAACCGGCATACCGCGTCCGTCATCGATCACTTCCAGTGACTGATCGGCGTGCAGGATTACTTCCACGCGTTTTGCATGGCCGGCCAACGCTTCATCAACACTGTTATCGATAACTTCCTGACCCAGATGGTTAGGGCGCGAGGTATCGGTGTACATTCCCGGACGACGACGAACGGGTTCGAGGCCGCTGAGTACCTCAATGTCTTTAGCGTTATAGCTGGATTGAGTCATCGTATCGTTCTGAATTGGTGGGTGAAAAAAGAGTTATACGATCCTGCGGCATCAGGCGCGATTCAGACCGATAAAGTCAAGAATCGAAGGGAAAAAGCGTTCGAATCCAGTGAAGGCGTGATTACCGCCCTCTTCGACCGTCTGGCGACAGGCCTGGTAGTAATCCAGTGCCTGACGATAATCGAGCACCTCATCACCCGTCTGCTGCAGTAGCCAAAGCAAATCTGGCGACTCAAGCGGGTCAATCTGCATGACCTTCAGATCGTAAATGTGGCGAGACTCTAACACATATTTTTGACCGGTGTATGGATTCTCGTTGGCACCAAGATAATTGAGCAATAGCTCGTAAGGACGCACCGCCGGGTTGATCACCACTGCCGGCAAGGTAAAACACTGCGACAGCCAGGTGGCGTAATAACCACCAAGCGATGAGCCAACAATACCCAGCGGTTCGCCGGCGCGCGCCATCACCATCTCTTCCAGCATCTGCGCCGCCTCGCCCGGAAAGGCAGGCAGCTGCGGCACCAGCATGGTTATCTGCGGATGATGCATTGTCAGCCAGCGTTGCAGCTGCGTCGCTTTCGCTGAAGCGGGAGAGCTATTAAACCCATGCAGATAGAGCAGCGTCGCCATGCTTAGTAACCTTCGGAATCGAGATCGGGCGTAAAAGCGCGCGTTGAGAGACGCTGAACCTGCGTTTGCACCACGCCGCTGTCGCCCAGCTCCAGCCAGCGCCAGCCCGGCGCGACGGCATCAATGGTAAAGTTGGTGCAGTGCGGCTTGAACTGCACGCAGGTTGAAGGCGTGGCTAACAGGCGCCTGCCATGCCACTCCACATCCATCTCCTGATGAATATGGCCGCAAATCAGTGTCTTTGCCAGCGGCCAGTGCTGAAGAACGGCATCAAGAGCGTGCGAATTCCGCAGGCTATGCTGATCCAGCCAGGTGCAGCCCGACGGCAGCGGATGGTGATGCAGCAGCACCAGCGTATGGCGTTCAGGCGTCTGCGCCAGGGTTTTATCCAGCCATTCAAGCTGATAGTCGCTGAGCATACCGTGCGGCACGCCTGCGACCTGGCTGTCGAGCAGCACCAGTTGCCAGTGCTCGCCCAGCAACACCTGCTTCGCTTCAGCAATGCCTGATTGTGCCAGCGTATCGTACATGGTGGGCTGAAAATCGTGATTGCCCGGCAGCCAGACGCAAGGAGCAGGCAGGCGCGCGATACCCTCAGCAAAGTGCTGATAGGCTTCAGGCGAGTGATCCTGCGCCAGATCGCCGGTGGCGATGATCAGGTCGATCGGCTGCTGCTCGGCCTCAATGGCTTCCAGCACCGCATTAAAACTGGCCCAGGTATTAACGCCCAGCAGCGTTTCATTTTTGCCTGAAAAAAGGTGGGTATCCGTGATTTGTAATATCCTGATATTGGCCCCACTCACCACAGGAAGTTTTAGCAGGCTATCCAAAAAATGTCCTTAATCTCCACGCCATATCAAGGTTATTGCGGCTTACCAGGCCGGGACGGCCATGGCTCCGTGCGACAGACAATAACGCAGCCAGTCTGCAAGAAACTGGTTGATTTGATGCTTTTCATCACGCTGGTGCAATTTTTTATTTGGGTAATCATAACGCGCTTTGAAACGATAGATCTGCTGCGTTGAACACACTTCAGCAACCATCGCATCGTGATATAGCCTGACAGACATTGAAGGCAGACTCCAGTAGCTAACGGCAGGCGCGGTCTGACGAATCTCAACCAGTGTGGTGTAGCGCGTAGATTCACTAATGGTAATGCTGTAGCTGGCGCCGTTTACCTGATAGGTCACCGAGGCCCCCGCTTCGTCATCACGCGGCAGCAGACGACGCAACTGGGCGAAGTTGGTTTCGCTCAACCGCATCATTTCGGGAAAATCAGGGACGTAGCGCTTGATCATGTTGGATTCCACTCTTTTCGCAATTTCTCATAGTGCAGCATCAGCCATTGCAGGGCGATGACGGAGGCCGCGTTATCAATTTTCCCCTCTTCCACCCAGCGGTAAGCCTGTTCGCGGCTTACCACATGAACAAGAATATCCTCATTCTCTTCCTCCAGACCGTGGCATCCTTGCGCCACGCTGGCATCCACTTCTCCCACCAGCACCGACAGGCGCTCGCTGGTACCGCCCGGACTGGCCAGGTAGTTAATCACCGGCTCTACGCGTTTAACCGTCAGACCCGCTTCTTCCATCGCCTCGCGACGCACGACCTGCTCAACGTTTTCGCCAGGCTCAATAATGCCGGCCACTAATTCCAGTAGCCAGGGCGTTGAGCTGGTATCATAAGCGGGAATGCGGATCTGTTCGATCAGCACTACTTCATCACGCTGGGGATCATAGGGTAGCAGGACTGCGGCATGTCCGCGCTCAAAAACTTCGCGCACGACTTCTTTGCTCATTTCACCGTTAAACAGGCGGTGACGGAAGCGATAGCGAACTAAAGAAAAAAAACCTTCATACAGTGGCTCGCGTGCAATAATTTCTACATCTTTTTTGCTGAAAGTCACAGGGGATTTTGTGTTTTTAACCATAAAACCGGTGTCCTTTACAGTGGGGGATGCGGTAAACGGTTTCAACCAGACGCCGTCCGCAAGGGTGGTTCTTTCTGAATTATTTACGTAAATTAACGGAAGATGGCACGTTCAGCCAACTTACCACTCTGGCACACTCTGCTAGAATCAGCGCATATTTTTTAGCTTATGTCAGCGCTACCATAGCAACTTTGCTGCACTACAAGGAATGCAAATGAAGAAACTGCTCTCTTTACTTATTGGCCTGAGCCTGGGCGGCTTCAGCGTGGCGAGTCAGGCGGAGAACCTGCTGCAGATTTACCAACAGGCTCGTCTGACTAACCCTGATTTGCGCAGCTCTGCGGCGGACCGTGATGCGGCATTTGAAAAGATTAACGAAGCCCGTAGTCCGTTGCTGCCTCAGTTAGGGCTTGGCGTTGATTATACCTATAACAGCGGCTACCGCGACGCGCGTGATACTCATTCCAATACCACCAGCGGATCTTTGCAGTTAACGCAAATCCTCTTTGATATGGGTAAATGGCGTTTGCTGACAATCCAGGAAAAAACAGCGGGCGTGCAGGACGTTACCTATCAGACGGCACAGCAGAATCTGATGCTGAACACGGCAACGGCCTATTTCAATGTACTGCGCGCAATCGATGCGCTTTCCTATATTGAAGCGCAGAAACAGTCTATTTATCGTCAGCTTGATCAGACCACGCAGCGCTTTAATGTGGGGCTGGTCGCTATCACTGACGTACAAAACGCCCGTGCGCAGTATGACAACGTGCTGGCGAATGAAGTTTCGGCACGCAACGAGCTGGATAACGCGGTAGAAACCCTGCGTCAGGTGACGGGCAACTACTATCCAACTCTGGCCTCGCTGAATATCGATCGTTTCCGTACGAATAGGCCGCAGCCGGTCAGCGTGCTGCTGAAAGAGGCGGAAAGCCGCAACCTGAGCCTGTTATCCGCACGCCTGTCGCAGGATCTGGCGCGTGAGCAGATCCGCTATAGTGAATCGGGACATATGCCGACGCTGGGTTTAAACGCTTCTACCGGCCTGTCCAACAATAAATATGGCGGCAGCCGCGCCACACAAAACGACAATATCACCGGCAGTAATCAGGTTGGCCTGAGCTTTAATCTACCGTTGTATAGCGGCGGCGCGGTGACTTCGCAGGTGAAACAGGCGCAGTACGCCTTCGTCAGCGCCAGCGAGCAGCTGGAAAGTGCGCATCGCTCTACGGTACAAACCGTGCGCTCCTCCTTTAATAACGTGAACGCCTCTATCAGCAGCATTGAAGCTTACAAGCAGGCAGTGGTTTCCGCTCAAAGCTCTCTGGATGCGATGGAAGCGGGCTATCAGGTTGGTACACGTACTATTGTTGACGTGCTGAATGCCACCACGACGCTGTACAACGCCAAACAGCAGCTTTCTGATGCCCGTTACGATTACCTGATCAATCAGCTGAACATCAAATCTGCGCTGGGTACGCTGAACGAACAGGATCTGTCTGAGCTTAATGCCAGCCTGGGCAAAGAAATTCCAACGTCGCCTGAAACGGTAGCGCCAGAAAATGCACAGCAGGATGCAGCCGCCGATCGGGGAACCGGGATGCAGGCAGCAGCCAGCCAGAGCGGCACCAACGCCGCTGCTGCAGCGCGCCCTGCCGCAGCGCGTCAGAACGGTAATCCGTTTAGCCATTAAGTTAAAAACCAGGCCACGAAGTTCATGAATTTCGTGGCCGTAACACCGCGTTTGCAGCTGTTTCCTTCCGCTTTTAATCCTTTCTCGCATTTGAACGTATAGCTAAGTAAATATACAGACACAGCGCTGTGTGTTGCTTCATTTTTAGACCGGTTTCACCTATCCTTTGCGCTACCTTTGGGCAGAGGACTATCCCCATGAAACGGACAAAAAATATCAATCGCGACGCTTTCCGTAAGAGTTGGCGCGCTCGTCACCTGACGCCGGTGGCGTTGGCTGTCACCGCCGTTTTTATGCTGGCCGGCTGTGAACAAGCAGACGAAACGGTTTCGCTTTATCAAAACGCCGACGACTGTACTAAAGCCAATCCGGGCCAGAGCGAACAGTGCACCACCGCTTACAATAACGCGCTGAAAGAGGCGGAAAAAACCGCGCCTAAATATGCCTCGCGTGAAGATTGCGTAGCCGAATTTGGCGAAGCTCAGTGCCAGCAGGCTCCGGCTCAGGCTGGCACCAATGCAGAAGCGCATCAAAGCGGCAGTTTCTGGATGCCGTTGATGGCAGGTTATATGATGGGCCGCATGATGGGCGGCGGCGCAGGGTTTGCCGCGCAGCCGCTGTTTAGCTCGAAAAATCCCGCCAGCCCGATGAACGGTAAGTTCGTTGACGCCAGCGGCCGAAACTATGGCACCGCGACGCCAGGCCGCACCATGACCGTGCCGAAAACGGCGCTGGCGCCGAAACCAGCCACCACCAGCACCGTTACGCGCGGCGGCTTTGGTGAGACCGTAGCGAAGCAGACCAGCATGCAGCGCAGCAGCGCGACCGGCACCAGCAACCGCTCGCTGGGGGGCTAACGCGCCCTATGAAACGTATTGCTATTGCCGAACGTCCTGACTGGCGCGCCCGCGCCACCGAATACGGCTTTGGTTTTCATACCATGTATGACGAGCCGTACTGGTGCGAGGATGCTTATTACCAGTTTACGTTGGCGCAGGTTGATTATCTGGAAGAAACCACCGCTGAACTGCATCAGATGTGTTTGCAGGTGGTGGATAAAGTGGTTAACAGCGAAGAGCTGCTGGCTAAATTCCGTATTCCTAAACATACGTGGGATTTTGTTCGCACTTCGTGGAAAACGTCGCAGCCTTCGCTCTATTCACGTCTCGATTTGGCCTGGGACGGCAGCGGCGACGCCATGCTATTAGAAAACAATGCCGATACGCCAACATCGCTGTATGAAGCCGCTTTCTTTCAGTGGCTCTGGCTGGAAGATCAGCTGAAAGCGGGCAATTTGCCGGCAGGCAGCGATCAGTTCAACAGCCTGCAGGAAAAATTGATTGCGCGTTTCGCCGCACTGCATCAGCAGCATGGTTTTAGTCTGCTGCACTTTACCTGCTATCGGGACAGCATTGAAGATCGCGGCACGGTACAGTATCTGCAGGATTGCGCCAGCGAGGCGGGATTGCCGAGCGAATTCTTGTTTATTGATGATATTGGGCTGGGCGAGCGGGGTCAGTTTACCGATCTCAACGATCAGGTCATCAGTAACCTGTTTAAGCTCTATCCGTGGGAATTTATGCTGCGCGAGATCTTCTCAACCAAGCTGAATGATGCTGGCGTGCGTTGGCTGGAACCAGCCTGGAAGAGCATTCTTTCGAATAAAGCGCTGCTGCCTATGCTCTGGCAGATGTTCCCCAATCACCCTAACCTGCTGCCAGCCTACTTTGCTGAAGACAATGTGCCCGCCATGGAAAAATATGTGGTGAAGCCGCTGTTTTCTCGTGAAGGCGCGAATATCCGTATTGTGGAAAAAGGACAGGAAATCGCACGCGTTGATGGTCCTTATGGCGAAGAAGGCATGATCGTGCAGCAGTTCCATCCGCTGGCGCAGTTTGGCGACAGCTACGCGTTGATCGGCAGCTGGCTGGTGGACGATCAGGCAGCGGGTATTGGTATACGTGAGGATCGAGCGTTAATCACGCAGGATCTGTCGCGTTTCTATCCGCACGCTTTTATCGATTAACGGAAACGGGCAGCCCACGGCTGCTCTTATTACTCTTCGGGTTTACTCTATCTGTACGGATAACATGCTCAGCACACCCATAACGATGTCCTTTAATCAACATTCAAATTTTTTGAGCGTCAGTCAGACAAAACTTTACCTAATCCCCTCTCGCTTTTTGTCTAAATTTAAATAGTCTTAATAAGAATTATTATCATTCGAGGGTCTGTAATGTCGGTTCCGTTACTTCTGACTATTTTGGCTGGCGCTGCGACTTTTGTCGGCGCGTTTTTAGGCGTAATAGGCCAGAAACCATCCAACCGTATGCTGGCATTTGCGCTGGGATTTGCCGCAGGCATTATGTTGTTAATTTCTCTGATGGAAATGCTGCCTGCCGCCCTGCATACGCCAGGTATGTCGCCGCTATTAGGCTACGGAATGTTTCTGCTGGGCCTGCTCGGTTACTTTGCTCTCGATCGCCTGCTGCCCCATCAGCATCCGCAGGATTTAATGGTGCCTAACCAGCCGCCACGCAGCCTGCGACGTACGGCGATTTTACTGACGCTGGGGATCAGTTTACATAACTTCCCTGAGGGGATTGCTACTTTTGTTACTGCCAGCAGTGATTTAGAACTGGGGCTGGGCATTGCCTTAGCGGTAGCCATTCACAATATTCCGGAAGGTCTGGCGGTTGCCGGTCCCATGTATGCCGCCACCGGTTCGAAAGCGCGCGCCCTCTTCTGGGCCTGTATTTCCGGTATGGCGGAAATTCTTGGCGGCGTACTGGCATTCTTGCTGCTCGGCCCGGCGATTTCACCGGTGTTGATTGCGGCAATTATGGCTGCCGTGGCCGGTATTATGGTTGCGCTTTCTGTTGATGAACTCATGCCGCTGGCGCGTGATATTGATCCACACAGTAACCCAAGCTATGGCGTTTTATGCGGCATGACGGTGATGGGTTTTAGCCTGACATTGCTACAAAGCAGCGGGATTGGCTAATGCTATTTATCTGAAAATATTCATACAGGCATCTATATATCAATAACTTATCGCAAACAGGGGATTTTCAAGACCTGTCTGCTGTTTTTACTTTTTACCGCTTCGTAAACTCCCGTCATCTCTGCTTAATGACGGAATTACTATGCTGGTTCAGGGTGCCATTCTTTGTCTGGCTATGAATATATATCACGAAGCACGCGGGGAACCGCTAAAAGGACAAATAGCCGTCGCATCGGTAACGATGAATCGGGCTAACTGGGACGTTACGCAAATCTGTCCGGTTGTTTACGCACCAAAACAGTTTTCATGGACTCACTTAAAAAATAACGCGTTCAGCTATCCAGCCAAAGAAGATAAAAGCTGGCAGCGGGCACAACAGATAGCTCACCAGATTGTTAACGGCGAGCTTTCTGATGTGACTAATGGCGCAACCTACTATCATAATCAAACGGTAACGCCCGCCTGGAGCAGCGCATTCGCGCAAACGGCAGCCATTGGCAATCATATCTTCTATGCAAAGCGATAAAAAAAGCCGGGATTATCCCGGCTTTTTTATTGTTATCAGCAGCAGCGCATTTTAGCTTGCCTGGCGCGTTTCCTGATTGCGTCGATAAGCGATCAGATCTTCAATCGTTACCAGTGGCATATTATGCTGTTTGGCGAAGACAATAGCCTCTGGCGCATGAGCCATGGTGCCATCGTCGTTGGTCAGCTCACACAGCACGCCGGCCGGTTTAAACCCTGCCAGTGAAACCAAATCGATCGTCGCCTCAGTATGACCGCCACGGGTCAATACGCCGCCGTCGCGCGCGCGCAGAGGGAAGACATGGCCCGGACGATTTAAATCGCTGGGACGGGCATTATCGGCGATAGCGGTACGGATGGTGGTCAGGCGATCCTGGGCAGAAACGCCAGTGGTTACGCCCTGAGCAGCCTCGATGGTAACGGTAAAGCCGGTGCCAAAAGAGCTGGTATTGTTCTCTACCATCATCGGCAGATCCAGCTGCTGGCGTTGCTGCTCAGTGATGCACAGGCAGACAATGCCGCTGCCGTGACGAATGGTTAAAGCCATTTGCTCAACGGTCATGGTTTCAGCGGCGAAAATCATGTCAGCTTCATTTTCACGATTTTCGTCATCCAGCACCATTACACCGCGCCCTTCGCGCAAAGCGGCGATGGCGCGTTCTACACGCTGTTCCGGCGTGCCAAATTCAGAAAGTAGCGTCTGATTCATGGTAAATAAACCTTATCAATATTGTGGTTACCAGAATCAGGGCGTGCTTGAGGAGTGCATAAAAATAACGCGCGGCGAGCCTGGGCTCGACAGAACCGTTATCCTCTCCCATCCGGACTTTAACCGTCGGCCCCGGAATTACACCGGATCTGCTGACCTTTCCGTCGCAAAACGGGAAGCGCTCGCGGGCTTTCAGCGAATGCTGATTTACCGCCGGTGGGGAATTTCGCCCCGCCCTGAGAATAAGCGAATTTACTATAGCGCCAAACATCTTCTCCGGCAACGCACAATAGCAGCATATGCTTATGCTGTGCAGGCAAATGCCATTTTAGGTTTATCCTTTTCCAGACAGGGATTACACTTAAGTTAACTTTGTTGCGACCAGGAAACGGCCATGATTGACCCGAAAAAAATTGAACAACTTGCTCGTCAGGTACATGAAGCAATGCCGAAAGGTATTCGCGAATTTGGCGATGACGTTGAGAAGAAAATCCGCCAGGTCCTGCAGGCGCAGCTGACGCGTATGGATCTGGTAAACCGCGAAGAGTTTGATGTGCAGACGCAGGTACTGCTACGTACCCGTGAAAAGCTGGCGGTGCTGGAGCAGCGCCTGGCTGCGCTGGAAAGCCAGAGCGGGAATGCCTCAACGCCAGCCACGTCCAGCGCTTCGGTCACGCCTGCACAGGCCACACCGTCAACGGCAGCTAATACGTTCTCCACACCGGCAACGCAGACAAATACCGTTACTGCGCCGCCAACTTCCCCTGCTGCAACGCCGGCATCAGCTGCAACGCCTGCAGCAACACCGACATCAACCGCCGCAACGCCTGTGTCAGAGGATGTGGTTAAAACGGAAGATCCGAAAAGCTAATAAGCCCGGCAGGTTAAACTTTCTTAGCCTGCCGTTCTGTTTGTTGCCCGTGCTCAGGAACGAATCCGCTTAATGATATTGGTAGTTGAAATACCGTCCTCAAAGTTCAGCACGCGTACTTCGCCTCCGTTAGCCCAAACCTCTTCGCTACCGGCGATCTCTTCTGGTTTATAGTCGCCGCCTTTCACCAGCAGATCGGGCAGAATGCCCGCAATCAGCCGTTGCGGCGTATCCTCTTCAAAAGAGACTACCCAGTCGACCGACTCCAGTGCTCCCAGCACAATCATGCGATTTTCCAGCGGATTGACCGGGCGGCTGTCGCCTTTCAGGCGTCGGGTCGACGCATCGCTGTTAACCGCCACAATCAGCCGATCGCCCAGCTTACGCGCATTTGATAAATAGGAGACGTGACCGGCATGCAGAATGTCAAATACGCCGTTGGTCATAACCACTTTTTCACCGCGCTGACGAGCCAACGCAACCGCTTCTCTGAGCTGGGCTTCATTCATAATACCGAAGCCGCTTTCCGGACGTGCATGAATGGCGTTTTCCAGCTCAACGGGCGATACGGTTGAGGTACCCAATTTGCCTACCACCACACCAGCCGCAGCGTTAGCCAGGAAACAGGCGGCCTCAAGATCGTCACCTGACGCCAGCGAGGCGGCCAGCACGCCAATCACGGTATCGCCTGCGCCGGTCACATCATAAACTTCCTGCGCCTGCGTTGGTAAATGCAGCGGGGCTTTGCCCGGCTGTAACAGCGTCATGCCGTTTTCAGAGCGGGTTACCAGTAGCGCCGACAGCTCATAGTCCGCCACCAGCTGCATGCCGCGCTCAACAATCTGCGCCTCATTCTGACATTTACCCACCACGGCTTCGAACTCAGAGAGGTTCGGCGTCAGCAGCGTCGCGCCACGGTAGCGTTCAAAATCGGTGCCTTTGGGATCCACCAGCACCGGCACGTTTGCCGCACGCGCCAGCTGGATCATCTGCTGCACGCTGGCCAGCGCCCCTTTAGCGTAATCGGAGAGCACCAGCGCCCCGGAACGTGGCAGCGCCGCAGCAATACGCTGATGAAGCGGCTCAGGATCGATATCGGCAAATCCCTCTTCAAAATCAAGGCGAATTAGCTGCTGGTTCCGGGAAAGAACACGCAGTTTGGTAATAGTAGGATGCGTTGGCAGCGCCACAAAATCGCATTTTACATTGACGTTTTGCAGGCTGACGCCCAGAGCACGGGCGGCATCATCAATGCCCGTCAGGCCGATAAGACGCGACGACGCGCCCAGCGCGGCGATGTTCATCGCTACGTTAGCCGCCCCGCCAGGACGCTCTTCGACGTTGTCCACTTTCACTACCGGCACCGGCGCTTCCGGTGAAATACGGCTGGTAGGACCATACCAGTAGCGATCCAGCATCACATCGCCGACGACCAGCACTTCTGCACGGTTAAATTCGGGCAGTGTCACTTTCATTACAGAGACTCCAGACTGCAGTAAAAATATTGCGCGCGATAATAACACAGCTCGGTTAAAACGCTGCGCCGCCAGTGGCGCCTCTTTCAGCTCTCAGCTGGCAAGGTTTGCAGCCAGCGCTGCCAGCTCTCCTGAACCGTCTGCCGCTCGCGCATAAAAGATTCCATCGCGACGTGCCCCGCCTGCTCCTGCAGCGCCAGATGATGCAGCTCATCACGCAACGTAACGTAAGCCAGGGTAAGCGCTTGCGCTTCCTGTGGCGTTACTTTGTTATGCCGCGCCAGCAGTTCCAGGATGCGTACATTATCAGACCATCCGGTCAGCTTAGGCTCCTGCGCCGCATAGCGCAGCACCAGATATTGTGTAATAAATTCAATATCAGTAATGCCGCCCTCATCCGCTTTAATGTCCCATCGGCCTTTGTGCTTATGACTCAGGTGAGCATACATTTTTTCACGCATTTCGCGTACTTCGGTTTGTAACGTTGCGGCATCGCGCGGTAAACAGAGCGTTTCCCGGCGGATTGTCTCAAAGCGCTGGCTTAGTCCCGGTTCGCCATAGACGATTCGGGCCCTGACCAGCGCCTGATGCTCCCACGTCCAGGCATCGTTACGCTGATACTCTTCAAACGCGTCCAGCGTGCTTACCAGCATGCCAGCCGAGCCGGAAGGCCGCAGACGCGCATCCACTTCATACAATATTCCGGATGCGGTGCGGGTACTGAAAAGATGCATGATCCGCTGCGCCAGACGTAAGTAAAACTGGCGACCATCAATAGCGCGTTCGCCATCGGTAACCGCATCAGCCGGACAGTCATGCAAAAACACCAGATCAAGATCGGAGCTGTAGCCCAGTTCCCAGCCGCCCAGCTTGCCGTAACCAACCACGGCGAAGCCGCGATCGCCCTGTTGTAAATGTGAGGGGCGTCCGTAGCGCTGCTCCATCATATTCCACGCCTGCTGTACGACCGCCTGAATAATCGCCTCGGCCAGCCAGGTCAGGTGATCGCTTACTTTCATTACCGGCAGCGTTCCAGCTATATCCGCTGCGGCAATACGCAGATGCTGTACCTGTTTAAACTGACGCAGCGCTTCCAGTTGCTGCTCTTCATCATCTTCCGGGATACGCAGCAGATACTGCCGCAGCTCATCACGATAGGCATCCGTTGCGGTGGGCTGATAAAGCGTGGCGGGATCGAGCAGTTCATCCAGCAGAAGCGGATAGCGAGCCAGTTTGCTGGCAATCATTGGCGAGGCGGCGCACAACCGGATAAGCTGCTTGAGCGCGCCAGGCGACTCTGTCAGCAATTCAAGATAGGTGGTTCGCGTCACCACGCCCAGCAGCAATGGAATCAACCGCTGCAGAGTCATATCCGCATCGGCACGGGCGCAAACTTCATGCAGCAAACGCGGCATCAACTGATCGAGCGCCAGGCGGCCACGCGGGCCAATAGTGCGTTTATCCACATCCTGACGAAACGCATTCAGCGTGCGTGAAAGATGCTGGCGGCCAGGCTCATCAAGATGGGCCAGCAAAGCTTCCAGATCGCTTTGCTCGAGCTTATCAAGCCAAAGCTCGGTCATGCCCTGGTTTTCACTTTCTTCCGCACTGTCCGGCGTATCCTCACCGATCAGCTCATTAAAAATAAGCCGCACCTGCGCCATCTGCTCTTCCAGCGCCTGATGCAACGCCGTCCAGGATTCAAAGCCCATTGCCCAGGCAAGCCGCGCCTGATTTAACGCATCTGTCGGCAGCGTTTGCGTTTGCTCATCGGCGATGCTCTGTAACAGGTTCTCTAAGCGGCGTAAAAACAGATAGGCTTCACGTAGCGCGCTAACCTGCGGCTGCGTCAATAGATGCAGTTCTTCAATGGCGCAAAGCGTTGGCAGTAGCGAACGTTGTTGAAGCGTGCGCTCACGTCCGCCGCGAATCAGCTGGAATACCTGTACGATAAACTCGCTTTCCCGAATTCCACCGGCTCCCAGTTTGATATTGTCTTTCAGGCCGCGTCGACGCACTTCACGGGCAATCATGCCTTTCATATTACGCAACGACTGAATAACGCTGAAATCGATGTAGCGGCGATAGATAAAAGGCCGCAGCATCTGCTGCAGCTCCTGGCTCCAGCGATCCTCACTGTTGCCCATCAGCCGCGCCTTCACCATCGCATAACGTTCCCAGTCGCGTCCCTGTTCCTGGTAATAATCCTCCAGCGCCGCGAAGCTAAGCACCAGCGGTCCACTGTCGCCGAAAGGCCGCAGCCGCATATCGACCCGATAAACAAAGCCATCCGCCGTGGGCTGATCGAGCACTTTAATTAAGCGCTGGCCCAGACGGGTAAAAAATTGTGCGTTGTCCAGCTCACGCCGTCCGCCACGGGTCGATCCATTTTCCGGCCAGACAAAAATCAGATCGATATCGGAAGAGAAATTCAGCTCGCCGCCGCCCAATTTCCCCATGCCCAAAATCAGCAGCGGCTGCGGTTCACCCGCCGCGTTGCATGGGGTGCCGAAATCTTTGCAGCAGGCCTGCCACAGCCAGTCTCGCGCGGCAACAATCAGCGTTTCAGCCAGTACGCTTAACTGTTGAAGCGTGGCTTCCGTAGCGCTTTCCCCCGTGGTCTGCATCCAGGCGATACGGACCATCATCCAGCGTCGGAACAGACGTAGCTGGCGCATTAGCGCTGCTTCATCCGTTACCGTTTGCAACTGCTCATTGAGCCAGTCGGCATAGTGTTGCCATTCATCCGGCTGCGGGGGCTGCTGCGTTAGCTGCTGCCACCACTCCGGATGCTGTTGCAGGCTATCCACGATAAAATCGCTGAAGGCCAGCACCGCCTGCTGTTGCAAAGTGAGTGAGGTCAGCGGGCGTTCCAGCCGCTCCGCCGTTTTCTCTGCCTGTTGCTGCAGCAGCTCGGGCAGCGGTCCGGTTAAGGTTGGCAGCATAGCTTCTCCCTGAAAATAATCAGACGTTGCCGTTAAGCCAAAATGCGGGCTGTCTTAGCGCCTGGCGGCACAGCATATCCAGTTCGTGATAGCGATCTGCATGAATCGCCTGCGCCAGCTGTTGCCAGGGCTGTAGCCAGTTTTCTACCTCATGCTGCGGGTAAGCCCCTGCCAGCAGGCGAACGGCCAGCATCTGGCGCGACAGACGCGCCAGTTTATCCAGATACTCGTTATGCTGGCGGATCGTGATGAAGGTTTCTTTCAGATCGGCTGTCACGCGTCCCAGCATAATATCAGCGAAGCGCTTAAAAGAACCCTGAAGGCGCGCGGCGTTTTTCGGCTCAATAAAGGGACGCCAGCCGGCGTTAATCAACCAGCCGGAAAAAGTCAATTGGGCATCCAGCCATTGCGGGCGGTAACAAAAGGCTTGCGCTGTTGGCTGCTCATTTTCCAGCGTTTCAATCAGACTGGTCAGTTTTTGACGCAGCGCATTGCTGGCCTTACGCGGCACCAGCGCGCCGAATAGCGACAAGGCCTGGCGGACAGTTTCCAGCGCTTCCAGAATCGCATCACGCGCCGCTGGCTCATCGCGCAGCCATAGCTCCTCATGATACTGCCATTGCTTTAGCGCCAACGTTAATGCTGCCTGCATGCCCTCTTCAACCGTGGCTTTGGGTTTCACCTGCAGGATCGGCAGCGAGCGCACTGGCTGCTGCGGTTTCCCCTGCGCCAGCCAGTAGCCGCGCGCCGCTTTGCTCAGGCTGCCGAGCCGTAACCCTTCAGCCTTACCCAGCTCAGCGGCCAGCGCCAGCACATCAGCCAGATCGCCCTGTTTCAGCTCCAGTTCGATCTCTTGTAACGGTTCGCTGAGGTCACCTGCGCTCACCTCGCCGCGATCGAGAGCGACCTCAATTTGGCTGTTTCCATAGGTAACCAGCCAACGTTCGCGGTTGAAATGGGTGGTAAACAACGGTTTAAGTTGCTGCTGCAAGGCACTGAGATCGCACTCTTCGGGCCAGATCTCTGCCGGAAGACGTGCGATATCCAGTTCGGGTTGGGTTAGCTCAACGTTGTATTCCGGGCGCTGATGCAGACCGCCGATTGTCTTTCCAGCCGCTTTCAGCGTCATTTCATATTTTTCGCCGATGCCGCGGATGCGCAGGCCCATATCCCAGCGCCTTAACTGGTTATCCGGCGTTTCATAATAGATGTTGGTCAAGGCCAACGGGGCACTGTATTGGTGAGGCCAGGCAGCCAGCTGGCTACCCAGGCGATCCGCCGCCTGCGGCGTGGCAATGAACTTTAACTCGATTTCAATGGTCATAATTTTTCATTCAATCTTTCACTGGCACAGATATCAGGTATAAACCGAAGAGTAATGCAGATAACCTGCTGCTGTCTCTGCTTTATTATGCTTTCGCGAGCCTGGCCGCATCAGTCTGAGACCAGGATAGTTCTCATTCAGATTTTTGCGCAGCCTATCCAGACTGTGCCCTAAAATTTTTCCGGAACAGATGAAAAAACGACATCGAATGAAAAAATCACACTTTATTGGCCTGACTTTGCTGGCTTTCAGCGTTACAGCTCCCGCCCACGCCGAAGAAAAACGGTATATTTCTGATGAATTATCGACCTGGGTTCGTAGCGGTCCGGGCGATCAATATCGCCTGGTTGGCAAACTCAACGCGGGTGAGCAGGTCACTCTACTGCAAACCAATAACGCGACTCAGTATGGCCAGATTCGCGACGCAGAGGGTAAAACCAACTGGATCCCGCTGGCGCAGCTAAGCATCGAACCCAGCCTGCGTACGCGCGTGCCGCAGCTGGAACAACAGGTAAAAGATCTTACCGATAAGCTGGCTAACATCGACGGAAGCTGGAACCAGCGCACGGCGGATATGCAAAAAAAAGTAGCGGCCAGCGATACCGTAATTAACGGTCTGAAGGAAGAAAATCAGCAGCTGCGCAACCAGCTGATCGTGGCGCAGAAAAAGGTTAACGCCGCCAACGTGCAGCTTGATGACAAACAGCGCACCATCATTATGCAGTGGTTTATGTATGGCGGTGGCGTAGCGGGCGTAGGCCTGCTGCTGGGTCTGCTGTTGCCGCATATGATCCCACGTCGCAAACAAAATAATCGCTGGATGAACTAGCAAGCCGCCGCGCTTTCTTTTGCCAGCCATAACCGCAGCAGGGTGAATAACGCGCCCTGCTGCTGTCGTGTCCGTAATTTTGCTATTGTTGTGCCAGAATATTCCTGCTGGACATCTCTTTTTGCCGGTCTGAATGGTTGATACCGGCACGCCTGATAATTAATTTTCTGAACTCTGGAGAAACCCCGTAGTGAAAACATACCTTGTCGGTGGCGCGGTTCGCGATGGTTTGCTGAAGCTGCCGGTCAAAGACAAAGATTGGGTAGTAGTAGGCGCCACGCCTGACATGATGCTGGAGCAGGGTTACCAACAGGTCGGGCGCGATTTTCCGGTCTTTTTGCATCCGGCAAGCCGCGAAGAATATGCTTTAGCTCGCACCGAACGTAAATCGGGCAGCGGCTATACCGGTTTTGTCACCTGGTTTGCGCCGGACGTGACGCTGGAGCAGGATCTGCAACGGCGCGATCTGACCATTAATGCGATCGCACAGGATGAGGCTGGCAATTATATCGACCCTTACCAGGGCCGGTTAGATCTGGAGAAACGCCTGCTGCGCCACGTCTCCGCTGCCTTTATTGAAGATCCGCTACGCGTGCTGCGCGTAGCGCGCTTCGCCGCCCGCTACGCACACTTAAGCTTTCGCATTGCCGATGAAACCATGGCGTTGATGCGGGCGATGGCCGCCAGCGGCGAGCTGGCCCACCTGACCGCCGAGCGTGTCTGGAAAGAGACAGAAAATGCGTTATCCACGCCCAATCCGCACGTCTACTTTCAGGTGCTTCGTGACTGCGGCGCGCTGGCGGTTTTGTTCCCGGAAATCGACAATCTTTTCGGCGTACCCGCGCCGGCCAAATGGCATCCGGAAATCGATACCGGCATTCATACGCTGATGACTGTCGCTATCGCGGCTCAGCTGACGCCAGAAGTGGATGTGCGTTTTTCCACGCTTTGTCATGATGTCGGGAAGGGCCTGACGCCGCCGGAAAAATGGCCCAGCCATCCGGGCCACGGTCCTGCTGGCGTGCCGCTGGTAGAGAATATTTGCCGTCGTTTGCGCGTGCCAAATCATATCCGCGATCTGGCCGTGCTGGTGGCGGAGTTTCATGATGTAGTACATACCATTGAAAACCAGACGGCGGAGCGGCTGGTGGCCCTGTTCGATCGCATGGACGCCTGGCGTAAACCGCAGCGCATTAACCAGCTGGCGCAAACCAGCGAGGCGGATGCGCGTGGCCGTGCCGGATGGGAAAGCAATCCCTATCCGCAGGGAGAGTATCTGAATCAGGCGTTTCGCATCGTACAGGCTGTTCCCACTAAAGCTGTGGTAGAGTCCGGTTTCAAAGGCGTGCAGGTTCGTGAAGAGCTGACTCGCCGTCGCATTGCAGCGCTTCAGCAGTGGCAAATGGATCAGGCCCACCCGGCTTAAGCAATAAAAAAGGAGGCGCAGGCGCCTCCTTTTTTTCGTGCTAGTGATGGCGTTATACAAACACCATATAAACAGCTGCCGCTACGATAAAACGGTAGATGGCGAAAGGCACGAAAGAGATACGTTTGATGAGATGCAGGAACAGTTTGATGGCGATCAACGCCACGATAAAGGCGGTGACAAACCCCACCGCAAACATCGGCAGATCATCCATCGTCAGGAACCCTCTGCTTTTATAGAGATCCAGCACGGTGGCGCCCATCATCATCGGTACGGCCAGGATAAAAGAGAATTCAGAAGCCGCATAGCGACTTACGCCCATCAGCATCCCACCGGAAATGGTCGCGCCCGAACGGGAAAAGCCAGGCCAGAGAGCAAGACATTGAAAGCAGCCAATCATAAATGCCTGCAGATAGGTAATATCATCGATACCCGGCGCTTTTGGCTGTTTTGGCTTAAAGAACTCCGCCACCAGCAGCAGCACGCCGCCGACGATTAACGCATACATTACGTTGATAGGGTTAAACAGCGTTTTGATTTGATCGTGAAAGAGCAGGCCGACAGCAACCGCCGGAATCATACCCAGCAGGATGTGGATCAAAGTGAGATGCCCGGTTCCCACGCCTTCATGCTTAACTTCGCCGAAATGGATTCCGATTAAGCCGAACAGCCGACGCCAGAACATAAAGACCACGGCGAGAATAGAGCCAAGCTGAATCACCACTTCAAACGTTTCTGCTTTATCTCCCTCAAAGCCCAGCAGATGCCCAACAATGATCATATGTCCCGTGGATGAAACTGGGAGAAACTCCGTCAATCCTTCAACAATGCCAAGGATTGCAGCCACCCAAAGCTGATGAATATCTGCCATCAAATGTCCTCTACCCTAATGTTTAAACCATTAAAAAAGCGGACGTCGGGAACGTAGCCGCCAGAAAATGCGCCAACTCAGCGTAACGCCGCGTTTTTGACAGCCATAATGTGGTTCGGTTTCATTGTGATAGCAATCACATTGGATCTATTTCAGAATTGTCCCCGCTGGTGCTGACGCGTTCCGCGCTCGATGATCACGCCAACCTGAGCCGCCTGCGCTACGGCACCAGGCTTGCTGAGCTTAATGCGCACCCACGGCGAAGCAAAGCGGGCCATCAGCAGCGTGGCGACTTCTTCTGCCACCCTTTCCACCAGCGCAAAACGCCCCTGCCCGACATGCTCGATAATTGCCGTAGCCACATCCGCATAGCTCAGACAATCATTAACATCATCACTGGCTGCCGCTTTGCGGTTATCCCAGGCCAGCTCGACATCGAAAACCAGCTTCTGCTGGATGGTCTGTTCCCAGTCATAAACGCCAATCGTGGTAATCACCGACAGCTGTTCAATAAATACGATATCCATGAGGGCACTCTCTGTTTTTGCGTTAACCGGATACCACTTCCGGCGAATTATGCGTATTATCCACAGATGATGAGAATAAAACGACCCTTACGAAACGGAACGGTGTTATGAGTGCAATCGCGCTTGGTATGATTATTTTCGCGTATCTGTGCGGCTCCATTTCCAGCGCTATTTTAGTTTGTCGCCTCGCGGGCCTGCCCGATCCACGCCATAACGGCTCCGGTAATCCTGGTGCCACAAATGTGCTGAGGATAGGCGGTAAAGGCGCTGCGGCAACCGTACTGGTTTTCGACGTTCTCAAAGGCATGTTGCCCGTCTGGCTTGCCTGGGCGCTGGGCATTTCGCCTATCTATCTTGGCCTGACCGCCATTGCCGCCTGCCTTGGGCATATCTATCCGGTGTTTTTCCGTTTTCGCGGCGGTAAAGGCGTCGCCACCGCCTTTGGTGCCATTGCGCCCATCGGCTGGGATTTGACCGGTTTGATGACCGGCACCTGGCTGCTCACCGTGTTGCTGAGCGGCTACTCTTCATTAGGCGCGATAGTCAGCGCGCTTATCGCACCTTTCTATGTCTGGTGGTTTAAACCCCAGTTTACCTTCCCGGTCGCCATGCTTTCCTGCCTGATCCTGTTACGTCATCACGATAATATCCAACGGTTATGGCGTGGACAGGAGAAGAAAATATGGAAAAAGAAAAAACGTTCTTAATAAATTAATTATTAGGAGGTTAACTATTCCTGTTTCAAGTGAGATCCCAGTTTAATAAATTAAATGCTGCCACGTTACGTCATTCTCCTGGTAATTTTATTACTTTCATATTCATCATTTTATCTTTAACCAAAAAGACAACAACGCTTTTTCTATGATTGTTAACATCTAACCGGTGAAAGGAAAAATCTCGCATGCGGCAAACAATATTCATTTCGGAAGCCAGGCATGTTATTTCCCTTCGTGCTCGGGGTTAACCACCATTGTGCTATTCATCAATTTTTTATAACATCACGTGGCAATTTATTGCTTCCACTCGTGGGAAAATACTCTACAAAATATTAAAGGATTAACTAATGAGAGAGTTAACGCAAGTTGAATATAGCGCGATAAGCGGTGCAGGCTATATTTCTCAAATCGGCGGTTCGATTGGCAACTTTATTGGCGAAGCGATCTACTCCTTTTTACCGGAACTACCGGTGCAGTTACCGATTATCGGTAAGCTTAATTTTAAAGAATACTTTCCTGAACTCGGTGGTAATGTGGGTAAAAACCTGGGAAAACAAATTGGCAACGGCATTGAAAATGTACTCAGTAGAATTCCGGTGATCGGTGGCATCTTGGGTAAAGTGCTCGGCAATTAATCCGTATGCTGGACGGAGCGTCTCTTATATTGGTTTGCCGACTCGCTGGCCTTCCCGCTCCGCGACATAACGGCTCAGGAAATCCCAACGCCACTAATATTCAGCAGCTGTGGCGTGGGCAAAAGACGAACATCTGGAAGAGAAAGCATAAATCACGAAGTTAATTTTACCTTCTGGCATATGTCATTTCAGTTGGCAGATAAGTTGGCCGGAAATCTGCACCAGGCCACGATAAATTAACGTATAAAATATCTTCTGAATTTTATTAATCAGCTTCAACCGGTAACTGGAAAAGGATAAAAAACACAAAGGAAACTAGTTATTTCTCATAAGATCAGGCTATTAGATTGACGTTTAATTTATTTTCGTTTTAAAGTAGGATTATACAATGGCAAAATCGAGCAACGTGAGCGCGCTACGTCGCATCCCTGTTCTACCGTTCATTGTATAAAGTAACCTTGCTTTATAAGCAATTCACTACCATTTTATAAGGGACTTAAAAATGAGAAATCTTACTATACGTGAAATCAACCATGTCAGCGGCGGTCTTTACTTGGGCGAAGATGGGGAATTACATAATGCAGTACCTGAATGGCAACAAGTTTTAGATAACGTTAAAAACGCGGTTTATCAATTTCTAAACCCAATAGCTAAATTGTTTGGCGTCGAACTGACACATCCTGGCTACATGGTAGGCATCGGCAAACCTTAAAGCCAACGTATTGGTATTTTTTACACGGCCTCGTTTATTACCACTATATACGAGGCCGATACGGTTATATATTCCATCCTTTAAAAAGATGGTTAGAACAGAAATTAATCGGACTGACGCCGACAACTGATTAAATCAAGCGATACGAATGGTCACTCGTCTGATATTACTAAGCAACGTTATGAGGAAATGGCCTTGTTAACCGGAGCGACTTATACGCTCCGGTAATCGAACCAGCACTAATAAACGCTTACTTTCCTGAATCAGCCAGCCCTCTAGATCAAAATGACTCCGTCGTGACAGAAACACTCTTCTCAGGCAATGGCCGGCAGCTCAGCCAGCGGCCAGCGAGGGCGCACGCTAACGCCAAGCTCTCCGCGCGTTCCCCCTTTTAAACGCACCATACCGGCATAGGCGATCATCGCCCCGTTATCGGTACAAAACTCAGGTCGCGCATAAAACACTTCGCCGCCACGCGCCTGCATCACTTCAGCCAGCTTCGCACGCAGCGTACGGTTAGCACTGACGCCGCCAGCCATGACCAGACGCTTAAATCCGGTTTGATCCAGGGCCCGCTTGCATTTAATCGCCAGCGTATCAACCACCGCATCCTCAAAAGCGCGCGCAATATCAGCCTGCGTCTGCGCATCATTGCTGTTTTCACGGATGGTGTTCGCTGCAAAGGTTTTTAAACCTGAAAAGCTAAAATCCAGCCCGGGGCGATCGGTCATGGGACGCGGGAAGGTGAAGCGGCCAGCAATGCCCTGCTGCGCCATACGCGACAGCATTGGGCCGCCGGGATAATCCAGACCAAGCAGCTTCGCGGTTTTATCAAACGCCTCACCGGCGGCATCATCAATCGATTCGCCCAATAGCGTGTATTCACCAATGCCGGTTACGCCGATCAGCTGCGTATGGCCGCCTGAAAC
Source organism: Pantoea sp. FN0302 (assembly GCF_050113775.1). Lineage (NCBI taxonomy): Bacteria > Pseudomonadati > Pseudomonadota > Gammaproteobacteria > Enterobacterales > Erwiniaceae > Pantoea > Pantoea sp. FN0302. The sequence continues at coordinate 314,427 of NZ_JBNJSM010000003.1, read as the reverse complement.
CAGCAGCGCAACAAAAGGAAACTCTGGCGGATTATCTTCCAGCATCGGCGCAAGCAGATGCCCTTCCATATGGTGTACCGGCACGGCAGGCACCTGCCAGGCGAACGCCAGCGAGCGGCCAATCGTTGCGCCCACTAACAGAGCCCCCACCAGACCTGGCCCGGCGGTATAGGCTACCGCATCTATATCTTTGCCCTGCAGACCGGCCTCTTTCAGCGCTGCCTGAATTAACGGCACCGTTTTACGCACATGATCGCGCGAAGCCAGTTCCGGCACCACCCCGCCATAATCGGCATGGACTTTCACCTGACTATAGAGTTGATTAGCGAGCAAACCGGCTTCATCGTCATAAATGGCAATACCGGTTTCATCACAGGATGTTTCAATACCCAGAACGCGCATGGTTGCTTTACCTCTCAGTTGCGGCGCGCAGTGTACCATAGCCAGCCAGCACTCCGGGGCGATTTTCTGGAACGAGCGCCGGTTTTATGAGCAGGAAATCAAAAAAGAGTAAACGCAGCTCTGTGCTATACGGTATACTCCTTCGCCTGCAAAAAACCGGCAGCCGCCTGGGGCTCTGTTGGTTTGAAAAGCGCAATGTTGCTTTACAACGCAGCCGCGATTGTTGTAAAATTCCGCACCATTTTGAAATGAGCTGACGCTGACGTCAGCAAAAGACCGAATTTATCGAGGTGAGAGTTACATGCCGGTAATTAAAGTACGTGAAAACGAGCCGTTCGACGTAGCACTGCGTCGCTTCAAGCGTTCCTGCGAGAAAGCAGGCGTTCTGGCTGAAGTTCGTCGTCGTGAGTTTTATGAAAAACCGACTACCGAACGTAAGCGCGCTAAAGCGTCTGCTGTTAAGCGTCATGCCAAGAAACTGGCTCGCGAAAACGCACGCCGCACTCGTCTGTACTAATTTCCTTCGGAGGCTTCGCGCTTCCACCGCGTGTTAAACGCAGACAGAGTCAAGTTAGAGGCCGTGCTTTCCGGAAGGAAGCGCGGCTTATTTTCGTTTATGAGCGAAGAAAACGGGGCTTATGGCCGGACGAATTCCACGCGTTTTTATTAATGACTTACTTGCCCGCACGGACATTGTGGATCTTATTGATGCCCGCGTTAAGTTGAAAAAACAGGGTAAGAATTTCCATGCGTGCTGTCCTTTCCATAACGAAAAAACCCCTTCTTTCACCGTAAACGGTGAGAAACAATTTTATCACTGCTTTGGCTGTGGCGCCCACGGCAACGCTATCGATTTCCTGATGAATTACGATCGTCTGGAATTTGTCGAAAGCATTGAAGAGTTGGCGACGCAACATGGACTGGAAGTGCCCTATGAAGCGGGCAGCGGTCCCAGTCAGCTGGAACGTCATCAGCGCCAAAGTTTATATCAGCTCATGACGGGTCTGGCCGAATTCTACCAACAGGCGCTAACTCAGCCACAGGCAGTCGCAGCACGCACGTATCTCAATCAGCGCGGATTAAGCGATGAGGTTATTGCGCATTTTGCTATCGGTTTCGCACCGCCCGGCTGGGATAATGCCCTGAAGCGCTTTGGCCGCAATCCTGACGATCGTCAGTCGTTGACGGATGCAGGCATGCTGGTCACTAACGATCAGGGTCGCAGCTACGATCGCTTCCGCGATCGCGTGATGTTTCCCATCCGCGATAAACGTGGCCGCGTTATCGGTTTCGGCGGACGTGTGTTAGGTGACGGCACGCCAAAGTATCTGAACTCGCCGGAAACCGATATTTTTCATAAGGGCCGCCAGCTGTATGGCCTGTATGAAGCGCAAAGACAGCATCCTGAACCGGCAAAGCTGTTGGTTGTCGAAGGCTATATGGATGTGGTGGCGCTGGCGCAGTTTGGCATTGACTATGCCGTTGCCTCATTAGGCACCTCAACAACCGCGGACCATATCCAGCTGCTGTTTCGCAGCACCGATACCGTGGTTTGTTGCTATGACGGCGATCGAGCTGGTCGTGAAGCGGCCTGGCGCGCATTAGAAACCGCGCTGCCTTACATGAATGACGGGCGTCAGCTACGCTTTATGTTTCTGCCTGACGGTGAAGATCCCGATACGCTGATACGTAAAGAGGGCAAAGCGGCGTTTGAAGCGCGGATGGAGCAGGCCATGCCGCTCTCCAGCTTCCTGTTCGATACGTTGCTGCCGCAGGTCGATTTGAGCACCCGTGACGGTCGGACGCGTTTAAGCACCCTGGCGCTGCCATTGATTGGTCAGATCCCGGGCGAAACGCTGCGGATTTATCTGCGTCAGGAGTTAGGTAACATGCTCGGCATTTTAGATGACAGCCAGCTGGAAAAGCTGCTGCCTAAACAGGCCGAAAGCAGCGCCCAGCCTGCGGCTCCACAGCTAAAACGCACAACTATGCGTATACTTGTGGGGTTGCTGGTACAGAATCCCAGGCTGGCGGCGATGGTTCCCTCGCTGCAGGGGCTGGAACAGCTCAATATGCCGGGATTATCGCTTTTTATGGAGCTGGTAAAGAGTTGCATGGCAAATCCTGGCCTGACCACTGGCCAGCTACTAGAGTTATATCGCGGAACAAATTTTAGCCAGCACCTTGAAACTCTGGCGACATGGAACCACATGATCGTTGATGAAGAAGTAGAGGCAATGTTCCAGGATTCCCTGGCAAAAATGTATGACTCTGCGCTGGAGCAGCGTCTGGAAATCCTGATCGCGCGCTCCAGAACGCATGGCCTTAGCCCTGAGGAGCGGGAAGAAGTTCGCTCATTAAGCCAGGCGCTGGCAAAAAAATAGTTAAGCGATCGCGCCAGTATTAAGAGACGTGCTGGTGCAGCCGACGCATTTCATTCTGCCCGATGCGGCGAGAATGTATTACTCAGGTCGGAATGCAAAAGGACAAGCATGACAGTCTCAACAGTAAATTCAGCGGCTTAAGTGCCGATTTATACTCAGGCAGACCCTGACAGCCGCTACGAGGGCAGCGGCAATAATCCAAACGCCCTCACTGTTATTGTTGGCTCTTATAGCCGACCCGACACCAATCAAATTAACAGAAGTGTGGATACCGTCTTATGGAGCAAAACCCGCAGTCACAGCTTAAGCTACTTGTCACCCGTGGTAAGGAGCAAGGCTATCTGACCTATGCCGAGGTCAATGACCATCTGCCGGAAGATATCGTCGACTCCGATCAGATCGAAGACATCATCCAGATGATCAACGACATGGGCATCCAGGTGGTAGAAGAAGCGCCTGATGCCGATGATCTGATGCTGAACGAAAACAGCGCCGACACGGACGAAGATGCGGCTGAAGCGGCAGCTCAAGTGTTATCCAGCGTAGAATCTGAAATCGGACGCACCACCGATCCTGTCCGCATGTATATGCGTGAAATGGGTACCGTAGAACTTCTGACGCGTGAAGGCGAAATTGACATCGCCAAACGTATTGAAGACGGTATCAACCAGGTGCAGTGTTCCGTAGCTGAATATCCGGAAGCGATCACCTATTTGCTGGAACAGTACGATCGCGTCGAAGCGGGAGAATCACGCCTCTCCGACCTGATCACTGGCTTTGTCGATCCTAACGCAGAAGAAGATCTGGCGCCTACCGCGACGCATGTTGGCTCTGAGCTGTCTGAAGAAGAGCGCGCCGATGAAGATGACGAAGATGAAGATGATGACAGCGACAGCAGCGATGATGACAACAGCATCGATCCTGAACTGGCGCGTGAAAAATTCATCGAGCTACGCGATCAGTATGAAGCGACGCGTCTGACCATCAAAGCGAAAGGTCGCAGCCACGCGGATGCGGTTGAAGAGATCCAGAAGCTGTCAGAAGTCTTTAAACAGTTCCGTCTGGTGCCGAAGCAGTTTGACTATCTGGTCAACAACATGCGTGAAATGATGGAGCGCGTGCGTACGCAAGAGCGCATCATCATGAAGCTGTGTGTTGAACTGTGCAAAATGCCGAAGAAAAACTTCATTACGCTGTTTACCGGTAATGAAACCAGCCCAACCTGGTTCCAGGCGGCGCTGGCGATGAACAAACCCTGGTCTGAAAAACTGCGCGACGTTGAAGACGATGTGCAGCGCAGCATGCAAAAGCTGATGCAGATTGAGGAAGAGACCGGCCTGACGATTGAGCAGGTGAAAGATATCAACCGTCGTATGTCGATCGGCGAAGCGAAAGCGCGTCGTGCGAAGAAAGAGATGGTCGAGGCTAACCTGCGTCTGGTTATCTCCATCGCTAAAAAATATACCAACCGTGGCCTGCAGTTCCTGGATCTGATTCAGGAAGGCAACATCGGCCTGATGAAAGCAGTAGATAAGTTTGAATATCGCCGTGGCTATAAGTTCTCAACTTACGCCACCTGGTGGATCCGTCAGGCAATTACCCGCTCTATCGCGGATCAGGCGCGCACCATCCGTATTCCGGTGCATATGATTGAGACCATTAACAAGCTCAACCGTATTTCTCGCCAGATGCTGCAGGAGATGGGCCGCGAACCGACGCCGGAAGAGCTGGCCGAGCGTATGCTGATGCCGGAAGATAAAATCCGTAAGGTGCTGAAAATCGCTAAAGAGCCGATCTCTATGGAGACGCCGATTGGTGATGATGAAGATTCGCATCTGGGTGATTTTATCGAAGATACCACGCTGGAGCTGCCGCTGGACTCCGCCACCTCAGAAAGCCTGCGTTCAGCAACGCATGACGTTCTGGCTGGCCTGACCGCGCGTGAAGCGAAGGTGCTGCGTATGCGTTTCGGTATCGATATGAACACTGACCACACGCTGGAAGAAGTGGGTAAACAGTTTGACGTTACCCGTGAGCGTATTCGTCAGATTGAGGCGAAAGCGCTGCGTAAGCTGCGTCATCCAAGCCGTTCTGAAGTGCTGCGTAGCTTCCTGGACGACTAAGCACGCTGATGGCAAAAAAGGCTTCCCAACGGGAGGCCTTTTTTATTGGGCGGCATTGCAGCCAGCGGGTAAACCAACGCGTTTAAACAGAGCTGACAGTGTGCCTGACGCCCTGTACCTGTCAGCATATAATTACTGCCCACGTACTGCCAGCGCTTGCTCCAGATCCTTATAGGCTTCCGTGAGTTTCTCCTGGGTTGCACGATTAAGCCCGCTGGGATTCGGTAGCACCCATATTTCTGTTTCACCCACGGTGATCTCCTGCTTGCCCCACTCTACCTTGCTTTGGCGGAACGCCTTTTTAAACGCCTCCTTGCCCAGTACCGCCAGCGCGTCAGGCTGATAGTGCTGAATTTTCTCAATCAATGATTTGCCGCCTTCCCGCAGCTCTTCCGACGAAAGCTCGCTGGCCTCTTTAGTTGGCCTTTCTACCAGCATGGTAATACCGCAGCGGGTATCCAGCAGCTTAAGCTCTTCTTCCGGTTTTAACTGACGCTCGGTAAAACCGGCCAGCCAGAGCGTTTTCCAGAAACGGTTACCGGGATAAGCAAAGTGATAACCGGTATGAGCCGAAGATTTGCCTGGATTGATGCCGCAGAAGACCACCCGCAGGCCGGGCGCAATAATATCGGTAATGGTGTGTTCACTCATCCCTGCTCTCCTGTAGTTCATTAGTACCCGCTTATTGTGGCTCATTATTATCAACAAGGCCTGTAACAGGTACTCTTTTGCGACGCATCTTGTAGCATGATTGACAAGAGAAGAAATGAAGATATTTCAATCGATTGAATTGCTGCAAAAAGCGCCAACCGATTAGCGATTGCTGGATTGCCCCGCCAAGTTCCTTTATAATCCCGCTCCACAGGCCCCTTAGCTCAGTGGTTAGAGCAGGCGACTCATAATCGCTTGGTCGCTGGTTCAAGTCCAGCAGGGGCCACCAAATTTTAGCTGTTAAATCAGCAACCTAGAGCCACTCTTCGGAGTGGCTTTTTTGTTGGCTAAAACCTTATTGGCAGCAAAATGGCAGCAGATTTTTTTCTAATGGCATAAAAAAACCCGCCTTAGCGGGTCTGGTTAAGGTTTTTACATCCAGAGCGAGCCTTGTAAGCTGCGATCTGGGTGTGGTGGAACCGGCTTTATAGTTCCTGGTTTCATAATAATTTCAGCAACCGTTTCATGAGATTTAAACGTACAACCGCAATTGATGTTTTGACACTGGTTATAACGTTCTTTTGTCGTCTTTGATACTTGAAAGCTGCTGCGTGTATGTGCAGCATTACCACACAACGGACAATTCATCATAACAATGCTCCTTAAACACAATTGAGATGAATAATACACAAATCAACCATATTGAGATAGTCATCATCTCATTTCGAGGCTATCAATCTTCACTTCCAGTTCCAGACTGGTGGTAAAACCGCCGTCGCTGCTCAGGCTGTGCGTCAGTGTGGTAATAATCCAGCTGCTGCCGTCCACCTGCTTTTTGAAGCCGCTGACCTTCACCGGCATTTCCGTGTAGAGATCTGCGCGACCCCGTGCCAGCTGTATCGAGAACGTTGCCACGCCGCGCTGCAGCCGCTCCCACTGCATCTTTGCCGCCCGCTCTGCATTGTTGCGGCTGGCATAGGTCCGGCTCAGTACCAGCACGTTCTCATCCGTGCCGATAAGATAATCTCCCTGCTTTGCCTCCGGCTCCTTTTTCTTAGTGGTGCTTTTCCGCTTCCGCTTAACTTTCGTGGTTTCCTTTTTGGCCGGTTCACGGGTATGCAGCCAGCTGGCAATCACGCCGGTGTAGGCGTCACGGTCCGCCAGGGTAAAGCGGTGACTGTCGCCCGCCGAACGGGTCAGCGTGATAACCGGCAGGGGTTTACCGCTGGCCGTCCTGCCCTGCCCCTGCCGGATAAACAGCAGTTTTCCGTTCTTCACGCAGGCCAGCGCCCCGCACTGGCGCGCCAGGCGCATCAGAAAACTGGCATCTGACTCGTTGGTCTGGTCCAGGTGATCGATCGTCATCTTTGCCATATCTTCACCCAGCGCCGGGTCCAGCTTATGCCTGGCGGCGATCTCTTTCACCATGTCGCCCACGGTGGTTTTGTGCCATGACTTTTCGCGCCGGGTATTGAGCGTGTCGCGGAAATCCGCGCTGCGGGCGCGCAGTATCAGCCGGTCCGGCGTGCCGGTGTGTTCGATTTCGTCCACGGTGTAAGAACCTTTGGAAATAAGCGGCTCGCCCTGCCAGCCCAGCGCCAGATTAAGCTGAACGCCCCGGCGTGGCAGCTGCAGCTGGCCGTCCGCGTCATCCAGCTCGATGTCCAGCTGGTCCGCCTCAAAGCCCCGATTATCCGTCAGCGTCAGGCTAATCAGCCGCTTTTCAATGCGCTGCGTGATGTCGGCGCCGTCCATCTTCAGGCGAAAGGCTGGCGCGCTGGCCGTGCCGGTTATCCATTGCATTGCGCTCACTGGAACAGCCCTCCCACGGCGGCAGACGCTTTTCCTGCCGCGCCGGTCGCGGCTTTCTGCATGGTTGCAAGCTGGTCACTCAGGCTGCCGAACATCTCGCCCAGCGACTCATCCACCCGTTTTAGCGTCAGCGTGAACTCAATGCGCCTACAGGCCCCGTTGCTGAAAAACTCCGCCCGCGTCTGGTTCAGGCTCTCGATCACGAACATGCCAAAGATGGTGCCGCTGCCCTCAATCAGCGGCCACGCCTTGCCCAGCTCCGCCATCTGCTCCAGCGCAAACAGCGACAGCCTGCCGCCGGTAATTTCCGGCAGCAGCGTGCCGGTCAGCGTCAGCGTGTCGGTGTCCGGTCCCAGAAACTGCGCGGACGGGCGCAGACCCACGCGGCTGTTGGTGGGAAAGCGCCAGCTGCGCTGATACTGCAGCTCCTGATACGGCACCGTTTTCAGCATGAAAACAAACAAACCCAGCGTCATCATCATTCGTCAAATCCTCCCCGGTCACGGTAACTGCTGCGGGCGCGGGCCTGCGCCTGCCGCTCTTTTGCCTCCAGCTGGCGCATCACCTCTGCCACCACGTCCTGTGCGCTCTGCCCCGGCTGCTGCACAATGGTAATCGGGGCATGAATATTCACGGCGGGTGCCGGGCTGCTTCCGGCACTGACTGTTTTTACCGTTGCCCCGGGCTTTACCGGCAGGCTCATCGGATGCAGCGGACGCGCAGCGACAGGCATAGCGGCACTTCCCATAACCAGCGCTGCCGTGGCGGCCAGCGCGGCGGTGCGCCTGCGGCTGGTAATACGGGCAGGACCGTTCACGATTTCCGGCCCGTTCTCGCCGACGATGCCGAACTGCCCGGACGGAATAAACCCGCCGCTGTCATACAGCCCGGCAAAGCCGCTTTTCTGCAGGGCCTCAGGTTTACCCGCTGTGCCATTGCCGCTTGCGGTATCCGGCTTCATCCAGTCCGGCAGGTAGCTGTTCAGCGACGTCAGCTTACTTTTCAGTGCCTCCCATTTCTGGCTGATGCCCGCCATCAGGGCATCAATCATCTGCGCACCGGCTTCCTGAAAGCGGGCGGGCAGCGCCTTGAGGTCTGCCGTGATTTCATTCCATTTGGTGCTTATCCAGGTGGTGATGGTATTCCATGCACCAACCGCACCATCGCGGATGGTGACCCACAGCGCCGCAAATTTTGGCCCCAGTGTTTCCCAGTTCTGCCAGATATACAGCGCCGCCATCGCAATTAGCCCCACCACGGCCAGAATCGGGTTTGCCAGCATCAGCCGCCCCAGCCACACTATTCCGTTGCCGACCACGCCGAGCGCGGTACGCACACCGGCAAGGGCCGACCCCAGCGCGGCAAACGGTGCCGTTGCCAGCCCCCGGATGTGTGACCCCAGCGCCTTAACCGCCTGCACCGGATGACGGAAATTGCTGACCAGCGCGCCGCCTGCTTCCTGCGCCTTCTCTTTCACCTTTTCCATTGCCCCTTCGCGGAAGGCATCCAGCACGCCGCCCTCGTCGTCATCGTCACCGCCGCCCAGCGACCCCAGCGCCTCGCGGATTTTGCCGATAACGTCCAGCGATTCGCCTGCCTCGCCGCCGGTGAAAACACCGAACAGCTTTTTCAGACCACCGGCGGACAGGCCGATCCCCGGTGCCAGCTTTTCAAACGCCTTACCCAGCCCGCCCAGCACCGCGCCCATTTTTGACCCGGCGCTGCCGCCCAGCATTCTGACGCCGAACCGGAACATCACGAACGGCCCCAGCACGGCGGCCATTGCCACGCCGAGGACGCCCAGCGCCGTGGTCACGATCGCGGCCACGGCGGCGATTTTCATGGTGGTGCCTGCAAGCTGCGGGTTTTCCTCCACCCAGCGCCGCACGCTGCCGGTCACCTTCTTGAACATATCCATCATTTCCATCAGCTGCGGGCGCAGCGTTTCGCCCAGGCCACTCAGGGTGTTAGCCATTCCGGCCTTTACCAGCATCCACTGCGCAGAAACCGAATCCTTGTTAATGTCCGATTCTTTCTGCATGGAGCCGTAGGCAGCACTGCCTGCCGTCAGTTGTAACTGGCGGCGCAGCTCCGGCAGGTTGTTGGCAAGCTTCGCGCCATCGTCGCCAAACTCCTTACCAAACAGCATGGTCATGGCAGACAGGCGCTTGTCCTGTGGCAGGGCATTCACTTTTTCCAGCACGCGCTGAATAGTGCCCATCGCGTCCGTGGTCATCTGCTTTTCAATCTTTTTCGGGTCAAGCTTCAGCAGGTCCATGCCTGCCATGAACGACTTGCCCTGCATGGTGGCGATCGACAGCTCGCGCACCATAGCGTTGGCGGCGCTGGCGGCTACTTCCGGCGCGGCACCCAGCGACAGGAACGTGGAGCCGAGCGCGGCGGCCTTGCGATAGTCCAGCCGGTCCGCCACACCGCCCATGCGCTGCAGGACGTCGATAATGTCCGCGCCTTTGGACATGGCGTTATCGTCCAGGTAGTTCAGCGCGTCGCCCAGCTGCTCGATGTTGCGCGTGGGGATTTTATACAGCCCGGCAATTTTCCCGAGCCCCTCCGCCAGCTCATCCGCAGGCAGCTCGAAGGCGGTTGAGGCTTTGGCCGCCGTGGAGGCGAACGCCAGCAGATCGCGCTTCTGGTTCTCGTAGGAATCCGCCGGGTTTGTCACGCCCATACGTGCGCCGCCCTCAACCAGCGCGGCATAATCCACGGCCCCGTTTTCCATCGGCAACTGCTCACTGGCTGCCTTGATGGCCTTCTGCATGTCATAAAACTGCGCGGTGCGGTTGCCGTTGTTGTCGCGCAGGCCGCTGACCTGTTTTGCCACGCCTTTCATCGCATCTTCCATGTCCGCATAGCCTTTTACGGCGGCCAGCACCGGTGCGCCCATCGCCACACCCGTGGCGGCTATCGTGGTACCGCCTCCGGCCAGCCGGTCCCGGGCGGCCATTCCCCTGTCCCGCTGCGCCCGGATGGCGTTCAGTTTTTTCTGGCGTTCCCCCAGCTTTTTCAGCGCCGCCTGCTGGCGTTCGAGGGCACCGCTGGCGGCTTCCGCGTCGGTTTTCAGGCGACGCTGCGCGGCGCTCAGCTGTTTTGTATCGATACCGGCGGCGTTCAGGGCCTCACGCTGGCGCTGCACCGACAGGCGCAGCCCGTTATATTTCTGCTGCAGCTCGCTGGCGCGGTTCTTTGCCTGCTCCAGCAGCCGGGCCTGCTGTGCCGTGGGGCGGTTGGTGGCGGCAAACTGCGTTGCCAGCGCCGCCGCCTCCTGCCGGGCACCAGCCAGATTCTTTTCGGTGATGGCAAGCTGTGAACGGGTTTTGCGGAACCCATCGATTTTTCCGGCCTGCTCGTTCAGGGATTTCAGGGTGTCTTTACTGGCTTTCAGCGCGGCGGCCAGCTCCTTGGAACCGGCCTGCGCGTTTCGGAAAGGACGGGTGATTTTATCCACCGCGTTTAAAACCACCTGCAGCCGCAGGTTTGTGTCACTCATCGTCACCGGCTCCGCTTCGCAATATCGCTTTATGCCGCCACTCCAGCACTTCGGTAAGCGGCATCACGTCAGTGACGGACGGCGGCCAGTGAAAAATGGTAGCGATGTCCGCCACCAGGTCATCCACCGTCAGTTCGTCGGGAAATCCGACAGCACCGACTTCGGCAACAAAAAAGTGACCACCTCCACCGACAGCGAAAGCAGGTCGGCAGGGTCCATTTCGGCAATCTCATGCGGCTGCAGCGCGGGCTGGCTGATGCGCGGGATAACCGTCATCATCGCGTTCACGTCCATATCCATCAGCGCCTGCAGGCGGGTGCCGCGCAGTGCGCCGGACTGCGGCTTACGCAGGGTCACGCTGGTAATCTGCTCTTTGCCACGCGTCACCGGCGTGTCCAGGGTGAGGGTTTTCTGCTGCGGCTGCGGTACGGCGTCGTTTTTAATCTCTGTCATCGTTTTATGTCCTGAAAAATAAGTTATGCAGCGGCAGGGCTTCCCCTGCCGGGGTTATCAGAGGCCAAGGGCGCTTTTGTGTTTTTCCATCAGGTCCGTGCCGCCCACGATTTCGACCATGTTCACCAGGTCAACTTCGTACAGCACCTCGCCGTTAATGGTCAGCTTCGCGTAGCTGTTGGTGCCGGACACTTTGGTGCTGTTGCTCTCGCCGGTTTTCCACTCGCCGGAATCCACCTCCTTATGGCGACCGCGTACGACCAGCTCCACCGCCTGCACCTCACCGGTGCTGTCCGTCTGAATGGAGCCGGTAAAGCGCAGCTGAATGCCGTCCGCCGTAGCGGCGCCCATCTGTTTGAACAGCAGCAGCTCCGTGCCGCCGATGGTAAATTCCGTATCCAGCGCGCCGTCATCCAGCCCCATATCAATGTCCACCGCGCCCGGCATCCCGCCGCCACGGTATTTTTCAAACTTGCGGGTAAATTTCGGCAGGGTCAGCGATTCCACGATGCCCATCCAGTTGTTCCCGTCGTTAAACAGGTTCAGGTGTTTCAGCTTGCGGGGTAATGCCATCTGTTTTTCTCCTTACGCGCTGACCTGGCTGGCAAAATTCACCAGATACTGGTCCGTGATGCGCTGGCGCAGCATCAGGTTTTCCAGCGGCGGCACCGGCGTGTAGTCATAGTCAATGGTGAGTTTGCCCGCCTTGAGCGTGTCCTTGTCGTTCACGCTCTCATCCAGCCAGCAGTCGGCGCCGATGAGATAGCCTTGGCTGACCAGGCTGCGCAGTTTGGCGCGAATGCTTTCGATAATGTCGCGGGCCAGCGACGGGTTCAGCGTGCCGTCCACCGACCACATCTGCGCCTCCGCCATCGTGTCTTTCAGCACCTGCGCCGTGCGGGTATAGTTCTCAAAGGCAAACAGCGGATCGTCACTCAGGCAGCGGGAACCCCAGAAGCGGAAGCCGTCCTGGCGGATCAGCGTGGTAATGTCGTTCTGGTTCAGCAGGCCCGCATCCGTTGCCGGGTCCTGCAGGTCCCAGAAGACGTCTGCGGAAATGCCGGTGACGCCGTTCACGCCCACGTTGGACAGGGTTTTGTGCCAGCCGGTCTGCTGGTCAATTTGAGCACGCAGGCCGAGCGCACGGGCAGTGGCATAAGCCGTGGCGTCCGCGTTCAGCACGGTGTCAAAGTTGATGAAATCCGGCCAGATAAGCATCCCTTCGCGCTGGCTGAAGTTGGCGCGATACGCGATCGCCTCTTCCACGGTCTTACAACCGTAGGCGGACAGGTAGGCAAAGCCGCGCAGGCTCTGCGCCACGCTCAGCAGCTCCGTTGCCACCGCCTGCGTATCATGGCCGGGTACGCCGAGGATGCGCGGTTTAACGCCGCATTTGGCCTGTGCGGTCAGCAGCGCTTTCATGCCGGTGCGTTTGCCGTCTGCGGTCACGCCGCCGATGATGTTGGACGTGGTTTCCGCTTCGGTTTCGCCCTGCGCCACGCGCACAACCACAGTCACGGGTTTGGCCTGGCCACCGATCGCATCAAGCGAACGCGCCAGCGTGCCGGACTCCCCGGCTTTGCCGCTGGCGGTCAGCACGTCGGTGAGTAAAACGGGGGTATTCAGCGGGAAGGTTGCCGCGTCGGCATCGTCTGCGGTACAGACCATGCCCACAATCGCGGTACTTACCGTTGAAATGGTGCGGGTGCCTTCGTTAATTTCCGTAACGCGCACGCCGTGATGATAATCGTCTGCCATGTAGCAAATCTCCTGTTAAGGGGTTTTGCTATGTTCACGGCTTACAGGACCATAGTCACACATTTGCTATTGTGTGAATGATGAGACAACGTATTGAAAAAAATAAAAAATGTAGAGTTGCAAAATAAACATTGATTCAAAATATCATTAGAGTTATTAATGCATATCCTTTTAAAGGAGAAATAACACGCGAACAATATTTTTATGGTATAGGAAAATACATATGGCAGAAATTTCTCAGGTTTCCAAATCAAACGCTATAAAAACAGCTCTTATATCTATATTGACACCGTCATTTATAATTATAGCTATATCTACTTTCTTTATATGGGTTTTCCTTTATCGCATAGGAAGACAAGATATATTCTTACAAATAATCAGCTTTAAAGAAATATTAAATTTCGTTGCCTTTTATTCAATAATAAGCATCTTGCTTTTTTGCTCTGTTTTTTATATCCCCTCAATTATTCCACCACTTATTTTTCATACAGAATTAAAAAATTATAGTGATTATAAAAAAATAGAGCGCGGATATACATTGGCTTTGGCGCTAAGCTCGTTGATTGCAGCTGCTATTTTTTGGGGAGGCGCTTACCACCTTACAAAAATAGAAATGGCAATTGGAAAACAGTCTGTTGCGCCTGTATTTTTTATAATCAATATCGTCGTTTGCGTTGCGTTAACTTATTTATTTAATAGAAAGACTGTATCACTTCGATCGGGTCTTTTATCAGGTTATGACAAGCTATCATTCATCACCATTATTAATTTCTTTAAACCAGCACTGCTTGGATTGGTATCTTGCTTATTTATTTTCCCATTAGGTTTAATAATGAAAACACTGAAATTTCCTGATGGAACAGGAAACCTAAAGGAAGCCTTTTGGTTATTCGGCCTGACATCTCTTATTATTATGTTAACCCTTATCCCGCTCATGGTATTTTCAGGAGTAAAAACTGGATTACTAAAAAGGTTAACCGCATTCCTTTCATCAATATTAATAACCTTAGCCCTGACATCCAGTCTCTTACCGATTATACCTGTAATGATAATTAACATGACAATGAAATTGTCTGGCGTTATGGATCTTACGATTTATCGCTATGCTGTCCCAGTTGAGAAATATCCTACTGAAATGTTTTCAGGGAAAGCATGGGAATTTTCAGAAAGTAAAGATAAAAAATTTCACACATTTGAAGGAGTCAATCTCTTTACATTGGGGGACATCAGCCTTATCTGCCCTAAAAATATACCTGCCATTTTAAAAGAAAGTATGAATTATCAGCTAGGAGATAAAGAATTTGATGATGGATTGCGTAAAAAACTTCAAAGCTCAACGAAAAAATGCATTATCTTAAACAAGGATTCTTTATTAAAATGGCAACGATAAGATAAAAGGGCACCAAATAATAAGGCCGTAGATTTTGGAAAACGGCCTTTCATCTTAAAACTAAAAAAGCGCAGAATCACCTTTTATTTTAGAGGCTTGTCCGGCCAGCTGATATTCAGCCCGGCGCCGGTATCAACACGGTTAAGCAAAACGCGGTATTTACGCCAGCGATTATAGGTGTCTGTCTCGTCATCCGTTGCTATGCCGAGTGAAACCGCATCATCCAGCGGCATGATGACCGCATCAGCCTCAGCTCGTAATGCCGCCTTTTTGGCTTCCGCAGAGGCGATAATCTGCGCGGCAGTCGGTGGCGGTATTTCCTGCCATTCCGGCCTGCCCGCATCGCTGGCACCCAGCCTTAACCCTGCCGGCGCGGGCTGGCTGTACTGCTTCCATTCCTTATCACTGATTCTGGTTGCGTCATCAGGCCAGCCAATACCGGCGGCGTATTTTTCTTTGTCGCTGTCGTCGTAAAACCACAGCGTCGTTGCGCTGAAATAAATAGCCATTTAGTACCCCACTGCGATCCACGATACCGTGACCGCTGTTGTGTTAACGTTTGGCGTAGTTCCTGCATTTGCACCGTAAACGGCAATCATTATGCCGCCTGCTGCACGCGCCACACACTGAGGAAATGCGTAAATACTGGTGCTTTCTTCCACGCTCAGCGCCCCGGCGGCAATACAGGCATTCGGGAACGCCACCGGAAAGGTAACGGATTTTGTGTATTCTGTTGCAGGGATCGGGCTGTATCCTGCCTTGAGAATCAGCCCGCCCGGTAACTGGTAACTCAGCGGATTGCCTTTTGTGAAGTCAAAGGCAGACATATCCGGGATTTGATTCAGCCCTGTGCCCACGTTTCTTTTTGCCGCATCGCCCAGGCCTAAGTTTTTAAGAAACGCCGCCACGTCGGCAATATCGCTGCCGTTCTTCGTAATATCCATTTTCCCGGCCAGCTTGTTCAGCACCGTAGCGGAGAAATTCGGGTCATTGCCCAGCGCATCGGCCAGTTCTTTCAGCGTGTCCAGCGTGGCAGGTGCCGCACCGGCCAGCGCAGAAAGCGCGGCGGCCACAAACGCTGTGTTTGCCAGCTGCGTGGAGTTATTACCAGCCGCCGCAGTCGGCGCTTTCGGCGTACCGGTAAAGGTCGGGCTGACCTTTGGCGCATACTGCGAATGCGGATCGGCGGCAGCAAGATGTTTCGCCATCAGGCTGTCAGCATAGGCGCGCACCTCGATCGCTTTATCATCCACATACTTCCGCGTTGCCAGCACCACGGACGGGTCAATCTTCAGCGTAATAGCGTCGGTACTGTTCACGATTAAAATCATACGCACGGTCTGCGTGCGGCCGCTTCCCTCCTGCAGCGCGGGCTTGTAGGTTTCCGGCGTGTTACAGACCGCAATCAGCGTCCCCTCTGCATCGAACAGCCCCATTTCCCTGATCCAGAAGCCCCCCTCTGTTTCCGGGATAACCTGCTCAGCAATAATCTGGCTGGCGTTGGCCGTGTCCACGCTCAGGGAGTTAATCGCAGCGCGGCGCACTTCGTTAACCAGGCGTGTCTGGCTGGCGTCCGGCGTGGGCAATGAGCCGCCGCCGTCACCTACAGCCATCTGGGTAATGTTCAGCTTTGTGCCCAGCGCGGCGGCGTTGGCAATCTTTGCGGCGCCGAGGTTGGTCACGATTGCATAATATTTTTGTGTCATGGTCCCACTTCCATCAGGTCAATAACATGGATCGCCGCGCCGCCATAAAGCGGTCCGCTGACGGTAATCAGTTCAGGTGTGTACGGGTAAACGGTGAGATCGTCACCGTCATAACTGCCTGCAGCCATAACGGTTTCGCCGCTTACCTGCAGGTTGATAGACATGCCCAGCAGGTGACGGCTGCACGGGCGGGCATCGCTTATCAGGCGCTCCAGCTCCTGATAGGTTTCCTCCGTGATGCCCTGCTCCTGCACGCCAATATCCAGCCGGAAGGTGCCGGGTGCCTCGCCGTTCTGCCACCATTCAATAACGCGGATAAGAAAGCCGAACGGCTCAACCACACGGCGCACCGCGCTGATGGTTCCCTTGTGCTGATGGATGTAAAACGCATCCTGTACCACCTTGCGCTTGACGCTCTCCGCCCAGCTCTCATCCCAGCGGTCCACCGAAAATGCCCAGGCGAGGTACGGCAAAAACTTTACCGGGCAGGTTGCCGGGTTCCACAGTTCACGCAGCGGCACCTTCAGCCCGGACAGATCGCTGCAGGCAGCGGCCAGCCTGCGCTCAGTGGCAGACGAACCCGGCGGTAGCAGACTGTTATTCAGGCTCATACCGTTCCCCCTGCAGCGTCACCCGCCACCGTTATCAGCGTGCCGGTGCAGTAACCTGCCTGCGTGCGGTCCATGATGATGTCGCGGGCCGGTTCGACCATTTCCACCCAGTCCACGCCAGCCACGCGCAGCACTGCCCCGTAAGAGTCCTGGCGTACGCTGCGCCCCAGCTTCGCCTGCTCTTTCAGGTAGGCGGCCAGCGCCGCGTTAGCGGCGTCCAGACAGGGACCGGCCACCACACCGTCATAAAGGTGCAGCCTGGCCTCCACGCGGTACGGGAATATCTCAGCGCCCTGCACCGTCACGCGGTCCGCCACCGGGCGCACGCTTTCGTCATTCAGCGCGCTGTCCACGACAGTCAGCAGGTCAGCCGGTGCCGTGCCGTCCCCTTCCCGGCTCAGTACGGTAATTAACACCTCCGCCGGGGCCGGGCTGGTTGCCGATACGTCCGCCACACGCCCGTCCGCACTCTTGGCGTAAAACTCATAGGCCGCTTTCGGTCCGGCCACGCTCAGCCCTTCAAAGGCATCCGGCACGCGCAGGCGCAGGTCATCGTCCGTTTCCATCTCCGCTTCAACCGGCGGGATAGCCTCCGGGTCCGCCGGGGTAATGGTCAGGCGCTTCAGGTTGTAATTCGCCGCCAGCTGGTCCAGATCGCTGCCGAGCGCGTAAGCCACCATCACCGCCTGCGCGGCTTCGTTGATACGCTGGCGCAGCAGGATTTCCCGGTAGGCATTTTCCTGCAGTAGCTTAACCACCGGTTCAGACTCCAGCGCCAGCGTGCGGCGCACCGCCTCCTGCTCATCAGCCGGGTACAGGGCAATAAATGCCGCCTTGCGTTCCGCCAGCAGCGTCTCAAAGTCCGGCACCTCCACCACTTCCGGCGCGGGCAGCTGTGAAAGGTCAATTACCGCCACGGTTTCCTCCCGTTGAGACGTTCATGGCCAGCGGCGAACCGTCCGCACGCTGCCCGGTTAATTCCACCTGCAGGGAGCCGTCATAGTTGCGGCTGACCTGCAGGGCACTGAGCCTGATACGCGGTTCCCAGCGGCTCAGCGCGGCGTAGATGGCGGCCATCAGCTGCAGGTTCAGCGCATCGTTCTGCGGCTGGTCCATCAGGGCAAACAGCATCGAGCCATATTCACGCCGGGCGATACGGCTACCCTGCGGGGTCACCAGAATGTCGCGGACCGACTGCCGGATATGGTCGGTGTCCGTCAGCGCCCTGCCGGTCTGCTGGTTCATGCCGAGATACATTGTCATTTCGGCCCGTCCGTTCTGCTGCTGCCACGTTCAACGCCACCGTGATCATGATCGTCCACAATGACGCCGTTAGAACTCATGGCGCCGCCGCTCTGCATCACGCCACCATTAATGGTCATGTCCGCGTTGATTTCTGCCTGCTCAGCGTTAAGCGCAAAGCGCTTCGTGTTCAGCTCCATATTTTCGGCACCCTCTATCACCACGTTCCGCACGCCCTTAATCAGCCAGCGATGTCTGGCCGGGTCATATTCAAACCAGCCGCCGTCCGGGTATTCGGTCACGCTGGCCTCTTCGGAATCTGATGGCGGCGGGAAGGTATCGGAATAAATGGCGGGCAGTGCAAAGGCGGTTTCCAGATTGCCGCCGAGGCTCAGCAGTACAACCTGTTCCCCCACGGTCGGTGCCCACCATGTGCGGGTGCTGCCGGCGCGCAGAGTCAGCCAGTTAATCCAGTTAGTTTCGAGGTCGCCCGTTTTCACCCGGCACAGCCAGTTGTCCCGGTCCACGTCCGAAACAATGCCGGTGCGGATCAGGTTGGTGATAAGGCGCATGATTTCAGTAATTTTATGTTCCATTCACTCATCATGGACTTAATGATTGAATTTGTAATAATGTATGCCTTGTAAGAGCGGTAGCACAATCAAAGCTGCCTGCTACATATCAAAAGGGATAATATGTATACTTTACAAAGTGTTACCATCAATGGTTTTTGGAAAAGGCTAAAGGCCGAGTGCTCATTTAATAATGATGTCACTATCGTAATCGGTCGGAATGGCACGGGCAAAACCACCTTCATGAATATATTGCATGCTGTATTAGCAGTTGAACTTGAAAATATAAATGATAACGATTTCAGCTCAGTGGAAATTAAACTGAAAGAAAAAAATAAGATAAAAACAATAAAGGTCAATAAACATGACAATGTTCTAAAATCTTTTCCTTCTTTTGAATATCAAATCTCAAACAAAAAATATTCAGTTCATGCCATTGGTGATGACAGACGCTACCCGTACTCTATGAAAAGGAGATATCAACAAGAAGTTGAAGTTCTCAAAGCTGAGTTAAATAAACTTGTATCATTATCTTCGCTTTCTGTGTATAGACTCAGAAGCGGAGAAGATTTGGAAATTAGAGATATATCAGGAGTTAAGTTCATAAATCCTGTTGATTATAGATTAAATCAGTTACTCCTAAATTTAACTAAATATCAATTAGATCTTACACAAAAGGCAAGAGAAGTTGCTTTAGATCTTCAAAAAGAAGTTTTAGCCTCTATTCTATACTCACAGGAAGATAGTGAGGACCGACATTTCAAATGGCGCTTTAATAAAGACGAAGAAAGAAAAAATCTAATATCAGCGTACACGCAACTTAATGCCATTGATAATGAAATAAAAAAGAAAATAAATTACCACGTTGAAACTATTGATAAAACCTTTCAAGAAATAAATAATAAAACAAAAAAGAATGATACAATAGCCATTGATTACAGTTCCCTTGAGGCTTTAAGGAAGACCCAGCGAATAATCACTATGTCTCTCAAGGCAGAGGATAAAACCCGTGAAATATTTTCGCCGATAGTACTTTTCCTCGAAACACTACAGGAATTCATTATTGATAAAAAATTCACTTTCACCAGCGGTGAATTATCAATAAACAACGCGCATGGAAAGATCACTCACCATAATTTATCATCGGGTGAAAAGCAGTTACTTATACTTTTTATCGAGACGTTATTACAACAAAGTCAGACATATATATATCTGACTGACGAACCCGAACTATCGCTTCACATTGCATGGCAAAAAAACATCATACCTGCAATAAAAAAATTAAATCCAAACGCACAAGTTATCGCAGCAACACATTCACCTGAAGTAGCATCGAAATACCGAGGATCTATTTTCGATATGGAGAAATTAGTCCATGGATGAGCTAAACCATTCTCTTGAAGCTGAGAATATCTTAAATTTATTTTACCAAAGTGATTATATCGTTTATGTTGAAGGTCCAGATGACATTTGTTTCTGGGAGAAAGTACTTAAGGAAACGACAGACCTTACATTTGAAGTTCAAGATGTTGGTGGAAGTACACGACTTTTTAGCTATATGGATTCTATAATCAACGATGATTTAAAAGTCATTGTAGCATGTGATTCAGATTTAACATTATTTGATAGTAATCAAAAGAAACACCCGCGTATATTAAGAACATATGGCTACGCCATAGAAAACACTTACATTGATCAAGCAAGCATTAAATTAATAATTAAAAACATTGCAAAGTTAAAATCGCAGCAAGCTGAAAGCTTAAAAATTATGGAATGGTTAACTGACATTGACCAAAAAACCCGTAAACTTGTCCAGTTAGATATCTTCAACCAAAAACATAGATGTGGGATATCTGTGGTTGGTGATAATGCAACAAGATTCATGAAAAACTCAGCATCATGTTATTTATGTGAGGAAAAAATTGAATCTTTTATTAATCAAATAAAACCTAACCTAGTAGGTTATGATGACGCAGCCATTGAAAACGAAATAAACTCCCATGGATTAAAACATTTCCTCTGGTTAAGAGGGCATTTCTTTTTCTCAGCAGCAGCTAAGTTAATAAGCATTCAGGCTGCGCGTTTTGGGAAGAAGCCATCTATTTCAACCGAATCCCTTTATTCTAATTTCATAACCATTTTTGAAAGCAAATTCAACGCTACTCATCGAGAATATGAATACTATCATTCAATAACCAATAACATACAATTATAAAAAACCAGCACTACAGACAATGTAGTGCTTCTTTCCCTAAAGTCCATTATAAAACCAAGAAACAGATCATGATTAACAAAAAAGATCAATCAAACCACATCAAAAGACTTTGCACGATGTTTAGCTTAACCTCTTCATTAATACCTAAAAGCGTCCGTTTATTGTATTTTACCTTTATACCGCTATTATTTATTTTTTCACGCAAGCCAAAATGGTGAACTCTGGCGATCCGTTGCACATTAGATATAAAACTAATTTCGGCGCATTCTGCATTTGCCTTCGCCTTCAGATATTTCGCCGTTTTCAGCTTCGTGAACATCTTGCGCCGGATGCGGCCCTGCTTCGTCCTGGCGGTCATGCGGCGTGGTTCCCATGCCGTTCCGTCCGGCGCCCTTTGCGCGGTGATATTTTGCTGCTGAATGCGACGCACGTCCCGCGCCACTTCGCGCAGCATTCGGGTACGTGCTGCCGGTTCCAGATTTGCCAGCAGCGCGGCCAGCCAGTCGTCAATCTTTTGCAGTTCGTCCATCAGCGGCCCGTCCAGTATTCTTCCGGCTCGTCTGGCTCCGGCACGGCTTTAACCTGCATCTGTCCGTCAACTTCCCGCGCCAGCACCCGCTCCGTCAGCTTCAGGTTCAGACTGAGGTCACAGGCACCGTTGCCCAGAATGTCCACTTCAAAGGTAAACAGCTTTTCCCGCTCGTCAGGGTTCTGCAGCGCATCCGGCTGATTATCCCGCAGCCAGTACAGAATGGGTGCCATCAGCAGGTTCTGGTCACCGGTGAAATCCGTCACCACCACGTTCAGGGTGTAGCGGTACTCCCATGAAATCGACGCAGCAGAAGTGGCGACCAGCGAACCGTTATCCACAAACAGGTGCAGCCGGTCCGGGTTTTCCCGCACGTAGGGCACCGACTTATTCAGGGCGTGGCGTAAGGACTGCGGTTTGTTCATCGTCTTTTTCCTGACAGTTCACTATGGTGTCCACCTTGTCCGCGCAGTTTGCCCAGGCGGCTTCCGTCTCATCCAGCAGGCGCATCAGATCGCCGTTACTGCGCGGGGCGGCTTCCGGCAGGTGGCAGCGCGTTATTCTGGGACAGCCAGTCACGGTAAGACTGACCTCCGGTGATGGCCGGTCGCTGGCGCAGCCGGACAGCAACAGCAGGCAAAGGGGCAGCATCCCAGCGGCGATAGGCTTCATTTTCAAGGGTCAGGTCCTCGATATGGCGCTGGCGCGTCTGCAGCAGCGCACGGGTTTCTTCGGCTGCCGCATAAAGCCGGGTCTGCTCTCGGCTGTTGATCTGCGTCAGGATATTCAGGGCAATCAGCTGGCTGTTTTTCTGGTTCAGCTTCGCTTCCAGCGCAGTCAGCGCATTTTTCTGGCTGCGGCTTTGCTGCTCAGCCCTGTCCAGCCGCCACGTCTGCACACACATTGCCGCGATCGCCATCAGCAGCACGGCCACCAGTACGCGCATCACACCGCCCCCTTCAGGCACCAGGCCATTTCCCGCCCACGGCGGTTATCCAGCCCCCGATTGAACACGCCGTTCACGTAAACCCAGCGCGGCAGCTGACGGCAGGCATCCGCCCAGCGGCGCTGATTCAGCAGCTTCACCAGCGTGGATCCGCAGGCGTTGCCGGTGCCCACGTTGAACGCAAACGACACCACAGCATCATAAACGTGCTGCGGCAGCTGCGTGACGATGCACCGGCTCAGCGCCGCCTCCGTGCGCAGCACATTGGTAATCAGGCTTTCCGCCGCCTGCCGCTCCGTGATGGCGCTGCCCGGCACCACGCCGTGGGTATTGCCGATCCCGTCCGTCCACTTCCCCGCGCTGCACTGGTACGGCTGCAGTCTGCAGCCCTCAAAATCGGCAATCAGCTTCAGCCCCTCCACCGAGGTGTGCAGCTGCTGAAAGCCCGGCAGCGTGGCGGCGAGCGCCAGCACCACGCCCATCGTGCAGCGCTTAACGGTTTGTAGATTCATAGTCGCTCCGGCTGATGCGTCCGCTTTCCAGCAGCTGGTAGGTTTTGCGCTTGTAGTACCAGCTGATAAGCGTCATCAGCACGCCCAGCGCCAGCCCCACAATCGTGGAAATATCTTTCAGCGACATCTCACCCAGCCAGGCCATCGCCACCGCGATGCACCAGGTGATAAACGCGCTGACTCGTTCTGTTGTCATGGTTTCAGTCCCAAAGCTGTACGGTCTGCGCAGTGGTTGCAGGCGTAACGTCCGGTAGCTCCACCTCCAGCCCGTGGGGTAAAAAGGGGCCGTGTGAAGCCAGCCCCGGATTCGCCTGCAGCACCAGCTCCGTCAGCCCCTGCGTGCGCCCGTAGTGACGCCAGCAAAGTGCATCCACCGTGTCATATTGCTGCGCACGCACTTTCATCAGATAAGCTCCACGATGCTGTGCGGCCGGTCCTGCACGCGGCTGATGGCCCAGCGCGCATCCCGCCACAGGTCGCCCGAGGCATCCTCCAGCGCCTCCCCGCGCTTCACGCCTGCCGCCGTGGCGTCATAGTCCTGATAACGCTCGTTCAGCACCGCCCGCGTCCAGCACCACACCGCGTTGCGGTAGTGATGAACGCGCTGGCTCTGTCCGGCCAGCTTTTCTGCCGGAACCGCTGCCAGCGACGCATAGCCCAGCTGTTGCTGGCGGCTGCGGTAGTCGTACAGCTCCGCGTTCACTTCAGAAATGGCGGTCAGCACCACCTGACGCAGACGGGGCGCGGTTACGGTGCCGTCCGTTCGCATGGCGCTGCGAAAATCCGCCAGGTTAAGGTCCGGCCAGAACGGCGTGTTTTCGATAATTTCCGGCGTGTCCGGTGCCTGCTCCGGCGCTACAAAGTTCATTGCCGTGGTTCTCCTGAATTAGTTGGGCGGTGGACGGGGTTTTGATAAGGCCATGCCTGTCGCCATCCCGTGCCGCCCCGCGCGTGGGCACGTCCGGTTATCAGCTGGCGTTGCGCAGTCGGCGCTCCAGCTGTTCAATGTCTTTTTTCACTCCGCAGCGCTCGTCCAGCTGCAGGGCGGTTTTTAAGTGGTTAAGGGCAGGTTCGGGATCGCGTTCACGCAGCAGCCAGCCCAGCGACTTGTGCAGGCGGGCGCGGGACTGGTCCGGCATATCCAGCGTTCCCACGGCGTCCAGCGTCTGCATCAGCAGCCCGGCGTCAAACGGGGCATCAGCCAGCAGCGCCGCCTTTGCCGCGTCGGCCATTTCCTCTGCCAACAGCGTCTGCACGTTGCGGTTAAAGCCCTGCGGCATCACCCAGCCGTGCTTCAGCGCATGGCGGCCAATCAGCAGCGCCCCGGCATAGTCCCCGGCATCGATGCGCCAGAGCATCACGTACATCAGCACGTCATCCTGCTGCGCGCCGTTGGCGGCCAGCACGCCGTCCACCCAGTGGGCATATTTGGGCAGCACTTCCTGCTTGATTTCGGCTTTCTTGACCGTGGACTGGACGCCCTTGAGGCGGCGGCGGTCTTCACCCAGCTGCATCAGCATCAGGTCATAGCCCTTTGCATGGCGAACGCTGCCGCCCTGACGGGCGGCCTGTTCGGCCTGAATGCGCAGGCGGTGCTGCCGTGCGGGACTCAGGCTCATGCGTTACGCTCCGGTATCATCTGGCGCGCTGAAGTCGCCGGTGGTGATGTTTTCAACCAGCGCGGCGCAGCGGTAGTCCTCCACCACGTACGCCTCGTTAACCGACTCAAAGTTTTCGATGCGATCGCGTTTCGGATTGTCGATAACCGAGCGGCGGCGGGTCTCCTCCTGCCAGTAAATCGACAGGTTATCCAGACGGGTAATCAGCACGGCATTCGCCGGGAAGAACGGCGCACGTACTGCCTGCAGGCCGCCCATGCGCTTCTGGCTGATAATGAGGTCGGCGGCCAGTTTCTCCGTGTTGGCCTGGTCGCTGTTAACCAGCGGGAAATACTTATCGGACAGCAGTTCACGCCCGCAGACCCCCACCAGTCCGTCATCGTCCTGGAAAATTGGGTCAATCAGTTCGTTCACCGCATCCATCACCAGCGCGTCCAGGTTGGCGTAGGTGCCGCCCCTGCCCACTTTCACCGGGTCCGCCGTGGTCACGCCGTCCTGGGTGCTACTGCCTATGACGTTATCCGGCGCATCCTCGCGGATTTTCTGTAGCCAGCCCTTGTTAACGTCCTGCAGCAGCGGGTTTGCGGCACGGTCAGAGGTTTTGGCGCGCTTCACACCGTTAAAGCCGATCATGATGCGGTCCAGCGCCTGGCGCTTCACGATGGCGTCACGGATGCGCACCTGGAAGTCCTGAAACTTGGCCCACAGATCCAGCTTCGCGTAGGTCAGCACGGTGTCAAAGTTGGTCTGCTCGCATTTGTATTCCACGTCCGCCATCAGCGTCGGGTCGGTCGGCTCACGCTCTTTCGTCGTGGTGTCGGTGGTGCCTGCAATGGTGCTGCCCACGCCGAGGCCCAGCAGCTGGCCGGACTGCTCCGCCACGCCCATGACGTTAATCAGGGTCAGGAACGCGGTGGATTGCTGGATCTGGTCCTCCAGCGTCTGCGCCACGGACGGCTCCACGCTGAACTTGCTGGACAGCTCGGCAATCTCCACGCCGTTCAGGCGGGCCAGCTGCGTCAGGTAGGCGTTAAAGGCAAAGCGGGTATTCTTTTTCATTGGATCTGTTGCTCCATCAGCAATTGGTCAGGGTGCCTGCCGGTGCGTCGCCGCCCGGTGCGCGCTGGCGATAGTCGTTGCGGCTGTCCTGACGGCTCAGCTGTTCCTGCAACGCATCAAACGCGGCTTTGTATTCATTCAGTTCGGCTTCCAGCTCGCCGGTGCGTGCTGCCTGCTCCTGCAGGGCGGCATCAGTGCGGGCGCTGTAGTCCTGGTGTTCGGTGGCGATCAGCTCCACCGCCTGATGCACGTCCGAAAAGCGCGCATCGTCAGACTGCTGCTTTTTACGGAACAGCGCGGTGACGCTGGCAAACAGGCCCGGCCTGTCGTCCGGCACCTCTTCCAGCTCGATATTGGCTTCGGTAGCGACGGTAAACAGGTTGTCCGGGTGCTTTTTGCGGTTCGCCAGCGGGTTCTGCGCGGCGCTGGCGCTGAAGGCCAGCATTTCGGTGCCGAGGCTCGCCGGGTCGTCGGTCACCGCCAGGCCAATCAGGTAGGCTTTGCCGGTGTCGGCAAACTTCGGCGCGACTTCCATTGAGGTAAACAGCTTCTGCATTTTCCCGGTCATGGTGACCAGCTCGTCGGTCGGGGAAATGGTGGCAAACAGGCCCAGCTTGCCGTCCAGCAGACCACCCTGGATTTCTTCCGTGTCCAGCGCATCCACCACGCCAAAGCGGCGGAACGGGCTGTCAGGCGTGTAGCCCTTGATGTGTTCCATGTTGATCACGGCGGTGTAGACCTTCGGGTCATAGTTCGCCGCCATCTCTTCCAGCCAGTCGCGCTGGATTTCGCGTCCGTCCGTGGTGGCACCTTCCACCCCGATCCGGAAACGCTTTGCTTTCACTGCCATAGGTCAGGCTCCGTTGAGGCAAATCTCGTGAGGCCCTATGTTTGCGGCGGAAGGGTGCCTGAAACAACGCGGGAACATTGTGTGAAAAACCACACAAAGCACGGCGGCAGAAAAGCAGGCGGCGGGACCGTATTTTGTGCCCATGACTACGATGATGACGCCCGACGACCTCGATCCCCGCAGGCAGGCCATGCTCCTGTACTTTCAGGGATATCGTATCGCCCGCATTGCTGAAATGCTGGGAGAGAAGCCTGCGACCGTTCACAGCTGGAAGAAGCGCGACAAGTGGGGCGACTATGGCCCGCTTGACCAGATGCAGCTCACCACGGCTGCGCGTTACTGCCAGCTCATCATGAAGGAGCAGAAAGAAGGGAAAGACTTCAAGGAAATTGACCTGCTGGCGCGCCAGTCCGAGCGCCATGCCCGCATCGGCAAATTCAGCAACGGCGGGAACGAAGCGGACCTGAACCCGAAGGTGGCGAACCGCAACAGCGGACCGCGTAAGCCGCCGGAGAAAAATGTGTTTTCAGACGAACAGATCGAGAAACTGCAGGAGATTTTTCACGGCTCGATGTTCGGATATCAGCGCCAGTGGTGGGACGCGGGTAACAAGCATCGTATCCGCAACGTGCTGAAGTCGCGCCAGATTGGCGCCACCTTCTACTTTGCCCGCGAGGCGCTGATTGATGCGCTGACCACCGGGCGCAACCAGATTTTCCTGTCGGCCAGTAAGGCGCAGGCGCACGTCTTTAAGCAGTACATCATTGAGTTTGTCAAAGAAGTGGACGTGGAACTGAAAGGCGACCCGATGACGCTCAGCAATGGCGCGTGCCTGTACTTTCTGGGCACCAACGCCCGCACCGCGCAGAGCTATCACGGCAACCTGTATCTGGATGAATATTTCTGGATACCGAAATTTCAGGAACTGCGCAAGGTGGCGTCCGGTATGGCGCTGCACAAAAAATGGCGACAGACCTACTTTTCCACGCCGTCCAGCCTGACCCACAGCGCCTATCCGTTCTGGTCCGGCGCTCTGTTCAACCGGGGCCGCGCCAAAGCCGATCGCGTGGACATTGACCTGACGCACCCGAACCTGTCGCCGGGCCGTTTCTGCGATGACGGCCAGTTCCGCCAGATTGTCACCGTGGAGGACGCGGTGCGCGGCGGCTGTAACCTGTTCGACCTTGACCAGCTGCGCCTGGAGTACAGCCCGCCGGAATACCAGAACCTGCTGATGTGTGAGTTTGTGGACGACCTGGCGTCCGTGTTCCCGCTCACGCTGCTGCAGGCGTGCATGGTGGACAGCTGGGAAGTCTGGACTGATTTTGAGGCGCTGGCCCTGCGCCCGTTCGGCTTCCGGGAAGTCTGGATAGGCTACGACCCGGCCAAAGGCACGCAGAACGGCGACAGCGCCGGGTGCGTGGTGATCGCCCCGCCTGCCGTGCCGGGCGGCAAATTTCGCATTCTGGAGCGCCATCAGTGGCGCGGCATGGACTTCCGCGCCCAGGCGGAAGCCATCAGAAAGCTGACGCAGCAGTACAACGTGACCTATATCGGCATCGACTCCACCGGCGTCGGCCTGGGCGTGTATGAAAACGTGAAGATGTTTTTCCCGGCGGTGAAGGAGTTCGTCTACAACCCGAACGTGAAAAACGCCCTGGTGCTGAAGGCGTACGACATTATCAGCCATCAGCGGCTGGAGTTTGACGCCGGGCACCTCGACATCGCGCAGTCATTCATGGCGATCCGCAAAGCCGTCACGGCCAGCGGTAACCGTCCCACCTATGAAGCCAGCCGCAGCGAGGAAGCCAGCCATGCGGACCTCGCCTGGGCGACCATGCACGCGCTGGCAAACGAACCCCTGCAGGGCGAAGCGGCCCATACCCGCAACATTATGGAGATCTGTTAAATGAGCAAACGAAAAAGCCGCGCCCGCACGCAGCCGGTCAGCCAGCCGGGAAAAATGACCGGCGCACCGGCGGCAGAAGCGTTCACCTTTGGCGACCCGGTGCCGGTTCTCGATCGCCGCGAACTGCTGGACTATGTGGAATGCGTGGTAATGGACCGCTGGTATGAGCCGCCGGTGAGTTTTGACGGGCTGGCACGCACGTTCCGCGCCGCCGTGCATCACAGCTCACCGATTAACGTGAAGCGTAACATTCTGACCAGCACCTTTATCCCGCATCCGCTGCTCAGTCAGCAGGCTTTCAGCCGCTTCGTGCAGGATTATCTGGTGTTTGGTAATGCCTATCTGGAGAAGCGCACCAACCGCCTGGGTGGTCTGCTGTCGCTGGAGCCTGCGCTGGCGAAGTACACCCGGCGCGGCACCGATTTGGACACCTACTGGTTTGTGCAGTACGGCCTGACCACGCAGCCATACCAGTTCACGCCAGGCAGCGTTTTTCACCTGATGGAGCCGGATTTAAACCAGGAAATTTACGGCCTGCCGGAATACCTGTCCGCCATTCCGTCCACCCTGCTGAATGAGTCGGCCACCCTGTTCCGCCGGAAGTATTACCTTAACGGCAGCCATGCGGGCTTCATCATGTACGTAACCGATCCGGCGCAGAGCCAGGAGGACGTGGACAGTATGCGCAAGGCGATGCGAAGCGCGAAGGGGCCGGGCAATTTCCGTAACCTGTTTATGTACTCACCGAGCGGGAAAAAGGATGGGATTCAAATAATCCCGCTGTCAGAGGTGGCGGCAAAGGATGAGTTTCTGAATATCAAGAACGTGTCACGGGATGACATGATGGCCGCGCACCGCGTACCGCCGCAGATGATGGGGATTATCCCGAACAACACCGGCGGATTTGGCGACGTGGAGAAGGCCAGTCGCGTGTTCGTTCGCAATGAACTTATTCCCCTGCAGAAACGCCTGGAGGAATTAAACAGCTGGCTGGGTGAAGAAGTGATCCGGTTCAGTCCGTACGTGCTGGATGCTGAATGACAGGCATAAAAAAGCCCGGCTAAGCCGGGCTTTAATTTAGCGTCGATTCTGACGCTTACTTTTCCTGTTAGACACAGGTTTCTGTTCACGGTTGTTGTCTACCTTTTCATGGGTATCCATATCGAACCAAGACGCTTGAGCCACTTCACTCATCGGGAAAATTACGCTTGTATCCACGTCTTTTAACTCGCTGTAATCATTTGAAAAAAGGACTCTAAGATTGTCCTTTTCTCTGTATCCGGACATTATCGGGTTAATTGACACCTCTAGATTAGGCCCCTGTTTTTCATTTGGTTCGCTAATCATGTTCACAGTGCCCACGTAAACTTTTCTACTTTTCAAGCTCACTAATACTGGTCGGTCATTAGTTGCTGAGTCGAAAAATAGCTGCCCCAGAGAACCATCCGAAAGCAAATCCTTTAATGCCGATAGCCTAATCACTTGTTTAAAAAACTCTACTTGGCCTTGATCGTTCTTAAAGCCGCTCAGTATGTTAGCAGCAAGATGAATGCCGAACCTTGCCGCCTGAGTCCAAGCCACAGCTGTAATGACCATACTTAAAGACAAAAGTATTAGCCATGAAGCCAGCCGGTTCTCTTTGGGATCATTACTAAGGTCCATCCAAGTCGTTAGCCAAGTAGCTAAGGTGAAACCAGGTATCAACCACTTCATAAGATAAGCAGCGAAGATAGATATTATCAGACACCATATGCCATATGTGGCCACCTTCATGTAGAGAAGCTGGCCATCATATCGGTGTAAGCGAAAGTAGGTTCTGATTCGGTAGGGAGAGGAAATTATTATCTGTCCGCTAGCGAGCAACGGAATTATAAGTAATGCAAACATTTAGTCGTCGTCATTGTCCTTGCTCCCGGCTGCAACAGCCTGAGCGTCCTGCTCGACAAATCGCTTAGCTGCCGCGCGATAATGAGACATCTTTTCACCATTCTCGTTACGCACAACGACTGCTCCGCGCCCAACAACACTAATGTCTTTAACACCTGACTTTTTCAAACGATCAGCCATAGCTTTACCGCCAGCCACATAACCGTTCAGACCCAGCATTCTCATCACTAATTCTGGCATACAAACCTCCTTAACCTTCCCACGTGAACCGCGGTACTTCTTGACGGTCACAGGTACTGCCCCAAGGGGCGGCGAAGTCTAGCACAGATGCGCTACCGTTCGAAGCGCTTTTCTGTACAGTTTAGACAGAACCCATCCATCATAGTTCCATTTGGGATAACTTACGGTTTAGTACTAATTCACATCATATTGTGTTCAAAAGCTAACTTAACTTAAGTTCTGGTAGGGCATTTAATCAAGTTCAAAATGTGCCCAATACGATAAAATTTACTGCTTAAAGTTTTTAGGAGCACTTACAATAAACTCAAACTGCATCATATCCAACCATACTCTTCAATTATGCTTTGCACTTCAATGCTACGCTGCAGGCCGCAATAAGATTGGCTCTTGTTAAGCCTCACCCCGTATTCAATGTAATGTCTATGCCCTGCAAAGTGCGCTAGATTTTGATCCTGTGCCTCCTTTAGCGCGCGCTCGTATCCCCGCCACGCCTGCCCGCTTTATGTAGCGGTTTTCATGCACCTGCATGACATAAGCAAAAGCCCGCCGGGACTGGCGGGCTTCGACGCTGGCGATCCTTTGGGGATCATGCGAATTCATGCGGCATAGTCATGCACGCCAGATTCCCACCGCCGCACTACCAGCAATTACTCAGAAACCTGCATTGAACGGTTGTATTCATGATTACGCAGGCGTGCCATCAGTTCGTCTGTTAGTTCTGATACCCATTCTATTGCCAGACGTTTCTCCTGATCGCTACAGTCACTGACAGAAACAAGTTTTAAAAAGAAATCAATACGCTGGAGTTTTACTGACTCCAAAAGATAGTCCTGCATGTCGCCTCCTTCACTCTACTTACTGGATATATATACAGTATAAAAAATTTCAGATGATCTGAAACTTTTTTTAACTTTCAATGGGATTGATCTGATGCTCTCAGCTGCCGATACGCTTCTCCTGTAACCTGCCGTTCTGATAGAAAAGCTTCATTTTTGCCCCACTATCGAGGTTGGCGCCCCTCAAAAGCAGCGCTATTTCCTCATCACTGCCATCGAACCCCCGGCTTTTTAACTCCAGCTCTAATCGTCGGCGCTGCGGCCCCGTACAGTTATTGACAGAACTCCAAGGGGCGGCGATGCCGCCAGAAAAACCAGCCTCCGCTGGCGCTTCGGCTTTGGCAACCTTTTCCCACTTAACCAGACGCGTGGGAATTTCAGAGCCGTAGATTTGAGGTGAATAGATACCCTGGATGCGCTGCACGTCTTCCGCATACTCGTTACCTTGCTCAGTGATTTCATAGCAAAGGCGTATAACCAAATCTTCACGAGATACCAGCGGCCCGCCCTGCGCCTGCG
Source organism: Pantoea sp. FN0302 (assembly GCF_050113775.1). Taxonomy (NCBI): domain Bacteria; kingdom Pseudomonadati; phylum Pseudomonadota; class Gammaproteobacteria; order Enterobacterales; family Erwiniaceae; genus Pantoea; species Pantoea sp. FN0302. Next base: position 282,694 of record NZ_JBNJSM010000003.1, on the reverse strand, counting down.
TATAGGATGCCCAGCAACCTAGGTCCGCAGCGGCCAGCACGGCGTCCATCTTCGGATCAGGCAGCTGCTTATCACGCAACCGGCGCAGCTCACGCCATACCGTAACCGGTGCGCCACCAATCTGCTGGAACTGACGAATGGACCAGCGGGACGCCCAAGCGGAAACGGCCTTCGACATATCGCGCAGGCTTTCTCCCGTTTCGTCGTCCTTTTCGCCGTCCAGCGCGTAGCCGTCGATGTTTTTGGAGATATATTTGGCGATATAACCCGTAGCGCTGCCCTTGGCCGGATCGATGCTTTCGGCATGGAATCGCGCCCGGCGCGCCTCCGGCGTTTTCAACTCCGCGCTTTCTTCCTGATAAGCGTAATAACGCATAATCTCCTGCACCCGCTCCCGATGTTCCGGCAGCATAAACAGCAGCATGTGCCAGTGCGGTGTGCCATCGTGATGCGGCTCCACTACGCGGAAGCCAAAAACGTGAATTTCTTCACGTGAGAGCGCGGCCCGGATTTTTGACCAGACCTTGCAGAGATAGCGCTGCGTGTCTTTGGGGCTGGCACCGTTCCACTGCGACACGAAGCCGCCTTTGCTGTATACAGCGTGATACTTTGACGGCGCGGTAAGGGTATAGAATTCGCCAACGCATCCGGTTTCATTGGCTATGTCCTCAAAGCCACGCATGCGCACCATCAGCTCGCACCGGCGAACGGCCGGATTTGCGTTGCTGCGGTTAACCATATCCTCAAGGGCAATGCGATCGCCCTCTTCGTTAATAAGATCGAAGCGTTTGAAAAATTCCCGATTGCGTTTTTTCTGCTCCACCCATTCGCCCAGGGTCCCACGGGACACATACGGCGAAGCGGTTTTCTGCACCTGCCCGACGGCGATAGCCATATGCTCACGCTGCAGATCGCGCATTTTCTTCAGGCGTCCGCGCCACCACTCCGGAGCCATCATACGCAACAGACCAGACTGCGCCTTACGCAGCGGCAGCGTGCCCCGGCCAGTCTGATATTCAGCCTGGTAAGGCGGCGTGGTACCGGTAAGCGCGGCCAGTTCGGAAAGGTAGCGGTAGGCAACCAGCGTGATCGCCTCTTCGTCGGCGTCATCCGGCAGGGTCACGGCGGTCGTGAAATCAGCCAGACTCTGCGCCATGAAGGTGCCGACCTTATAGGCAAGATCGCGGACGTCCTGACGGTCCAGCGTGGGCAGGCGCTCCAGCTGTTTGATAAACGGCAGCTCACTTGCGGCCGTTTCGGGCAAGCTGTAGCGGCTGCGGACAAGCTGCAGGCGTGGCAATACGTTCTGGCCGATAGTCTGGCGTAAAAACGTATTGGCACGGCGACGGCCCTGTTTTCCGTCTGTCAGCAATCTGGCATAGCGCTCACCAAAATAACCAGCAAGAAAATCTGGCATATCGTGCAGATACTGACTGCGCCAGTCGTGATCCGTGGCGTCCTGGTGCCACAGCCTCAGCTCCGTCAGGGTGATGTCCTTCGGCGCGCCCGGCGCAAAGAACTCACGCCGCATCTGATTAACGGCGTGATAGCTTCCCTGAAGAATTTCCATTACGGCTTCAGTCATGTGCGGCCCGCAGCTCAGCCAGCGCCATTTCCGCCAGCTCCGCCAGCCTGCGGGTTTCAGCCACATAGCTGCTGACCGTTTCCATCCCTTTACGCAGCACCTGATACCCGATCGCATCCGATACCAGGTCACGCACCAGCAGCACCGGGCTGCTGTAAAGGGCCATGACTTCCGGGTACTGCATACGCACCCCGTCCTCTTCCCGCCAGGTGAATTTCTCCAGCGCAATAAGCCGGGGCTTGCCCGGCTGCTTCTGCTGTTTTACGAAAATGGCGTAGCGGCCATCGATAACCGGTTTTGTGGTCATACCGCACCGCCTTTGTAATGGGTGCGCTTCAGCTCGCTGATGTCCTGACAGGTCACGCAGCGGGTCACGCCTTGTACGGCACGGCGGCGGGCCTCCGGGATTGCTTCACCACATGCGACACAGAAAAACTCGCTAATCTGCATGGGTCGCTTAAGGGCGTTATGAAGATGACGCGCCAGTTCCTCCTGTACACGCTCCTGCACGCGGTCCATTGCGTCTGCCATCAGTGCAGCTCCTCTGCCTGATTTTGAAACTTTTCAGCTTCCTGGGTAAGTAACTCAGCGGCTTCCACATGGCTTAACTGACTGCTTCGGATCTTCCATGCCAAAACAATAAGGCGAGACACCATAACTTCAGCTCGGGCACGACGCTCTTCCATACGTGCGTCCTGCAGCATTACATTTAATGGCAGTTCGTAGTCTTCAGTTTTCTTTTCTTCAAAAAGGTTATTCATTATTTGTCTCCAGATTTCAGGCAAAGGAATGCCCGGCGGGTTTACGCCATTTAATTTCGTCAGGTTAATTAATTAGGTAACGTCAGCTTTTTGGGGAATAAACTCACGACTGCACGAAAATGATTCATTGCACTTATCAGCGCGTATTTTTCATCACTCGTCAGTTCATCAAATTCAACGTCATGACGTTCTGACCGCATATTTGCCAGGAAGAAAATTGCGCTTAATGCTCTTTTGTTCTGCTCATACTGTGCATCGCGTTTGTCACGCATATCAGCCATAAAACGCTTTAACTCATTGCCACAATTGTCACCCCATAATTGCGCACGGATAGCCGCAATATGATTCAGGCCATTAACACGCTGACCAGCGCTTAACTGCGCAGCAATGTTTTCACTTTCAATTGCCATTTTTTATTACTCCCGTTTCCGGTTAAACCTGCCAGCAGTTCCGCCTGGTTATTTGACGGATGCCAGCGCCTGCCGCCCTGCCCCATGATCCAACCGTGCCCGTAGGCCGATGACGGACTCTGCCGCTTCAGCAGAGGGGCCACTGAAAATGCCATGCTTACCTCAGCTGATACCGATCGAGGCGCCAAGGCCGCTGATAGCGTCAACAGTATTGGCAAGCGTCGGGTTTGAATGGATGCGCGTTTGTACGGCCATTGCGGCCAGCGTCAGACAGCGAATGCCGCTGTTTACGTTCTGAATTAAGCCACGTCGGCAGGATGTGGTGATCTTGTCCTGAACGACCGCAGTTGCGGCCAGCTGCCCTACTTCTGCCGTGGCCTTGAGGACATATGAGGATAACTTTTCCTGCGCCACCTCATTCACTGGTACACAAGGCAGGCACTGCAGTTGCGCCAGCATTCCGTCAACCAGCGTGGCATCTTCAGTCAGATCGGTAAGGATTAGCATTTCCCGAACCGTAAGCTGATGCACCTGTTCCGGGTTCAGCTTGTTCCTGATGGTTTGAGGGTTAAGGCCCGCTTTTTTAGCCAGCTGGATAATGTTGTGCTTTACCGCAAACTCCCGGCAGGCTTCATCAAAGTGACTATGTGTGGAAACCTGAAAATCAAACATGATTAATCCCTTTTGATATCCCAATATGGAATCCATTAGCCTTGCATTGTGATTTCGCAGCCAGCGGCCGCCTCTATCGTTAAGGCCACCATGTTGATTTCGATAAGCCCGTTAACCCCTTCTTTCTTTCTGATCGGCAGGCGGTTTTCACGGTACATCTGGCGGACAGTTCCTTCTTTGTAACCGGTACGGCGGCAAAACTCTTCTACTGTTATGTATGGTTCTGAAATCACGAGATTGATTGATGGGCGCATTGAAAGTTTACGGGTCATGATGCACTATCCTCTGTTGAGTTCTAGCCAACTCTATTTATCACTATTAAACACGTCATCATACGACGAGTGAATATTAGGATCACAAATTGGAAAGGTCAACTAAAGATTTTACGAGTCGTAAAGCACCAACGTTACCAGAGGGTGGTAAGGATCCTATTGAGCGTATCGTTCAAGCATATGGTTTTTCATCCCGTCAGGCGCTATGTCGTCATCTGAACGTATCCCAAAGCACTATGGCTAACCGCATAATGCGTGGTAATTTTCCCGCTGACTGGGTACTGATTTGCGCTATGGAAACTGGCACATCTTTGGAATGGTTAACCTATGGAAAAGGCGAACCTACCTTCACAAAACAAGATGAGTCTTCAACTAAAATTGAACTCAAAAAAATCACAAATGGGAACTTCTCATCATCAGATTGGGTTGAGTATGACTCTCGGCTCTTACCCAGTGAAGTTAAATCGCCATTGCTGATCATTTTTGAGAAACAAAACTACCTCGTGGATGTAACTGAAGTTGAGATCACGGATGGGCTTTGGTTGATAGAAATTGATGGCTTGGTTAGTGTAAAAGAGCTTTATCGCTTCCCCGGCGGACGCATTCGTGTTGAGAACGGTAAAGCCTCGTTTGAGTGCAAAGCCGATGAAATCAAAATACTTGGCAAAGTCGTTTCTCGCACTGAGTACCTGTAAGGCAAAGCATGGCGGTTAACAAATTATCCAACGGCAAATGGCAGGCGCAGGTCTTTCCGAATGGCCGAGACGGCAAAAGGATTCGCCGCCAATTTGCGACAAAGGGCGAAGCACTTTCTTTTGAGAAGTTTATTAAAGAACAGGCTCAAGATAAACCGTGGTTGGGAGAAAAGACGGATAAGCGGCGAGTAATTGATCTGGTTGAACTCTGGTTCAATACGCATGGCATTACGTTAGCCGATGGTGAAAAGCGACTAACGACGATGGCATTTGCCTGTGAAGCGATGGGTAATCCACTTGCTACCGAATTTAACGCGAAAATCTTTGCTGCTTATCGTGAACAGCGGTTGAGTGGAAAGATTACGCGTTCAAGCAGAGTGAAGACAGTTACGCCTCGCACAGTAAATTTAGAGCTGGCGTATTTCAGGGCGATGTTCAATGAGCTGCGCCGGTTGGATGAATGGACCGCGCCTAATCCATTAGAAAACGTTCGCGAATTTAAAATTGGTGAGTCTGAAATGGCTTACCTCACGCTTGACGAGATTCGCACTCTTCTCTCGGAATGTGAGAAAAGCCGTTCGAAAGATCTGACAACCATTGTTAAAATTTGTCTGGCTACTGGTGCGCGCTGGAGTGAAGCCGAAGGCTTGAAGGGAAATCAAATCCGCGCCGGTCAAATTATTTATGTCAAAACTAAGGGCAAGAAAAACAGAGCCGTTCCGATAACAGAGACATTACAGGCAGAATTGCCAAAAAGCAGGAAAGCGCAGCCGCTATTTACTCCTTGTTATTCGGCCTTTAGAAAAGCAATGCAGCGCGCCGGTATCGAAACGCCCGCAGGGCAGCTTACGCATATATTACGTCACACCTTTGCATCTCACTTTATGATGAATGGTGGCAATATCCTTGTGCTTCAGCGCATACTGGGGCATACAGATATTAAGGTGACTATGCGGTATGCACACTTTGCGCCGGATCATTTATTTGATGCAACATTGTTAAACCCTTTAAATAAAATACAAATAGGTTTAGATTAAACAATTAACTAATAGGCTTTTATTTTAGTGTTAAACATTTTATTTTTACAAATTTGATTTATGAAAAACTCTTACAAAACTTAAGCCATAAAAAATATTTGGCCGTAATCGTTTAATATTAAAAATGGCTACACAAGTGGTGCGTGAGCTATCTCTCTACCTGCAAACTCACTTGCCAATAAATAGATAAATTGCTGTGGAATATTTGAAACAACTTCTTGAATATGCCCACCGAACTTACCTTTTAATACGTCTTCAAACAAGTGTGGGCGATAACGAGTAATTGAACCAAAATAGTAAAAGCAGGCATAAATTGACAGTATTTGCTCCATTAGGTTCGGCTTATCTTCTGGTGGACACAGATAAAAGTAGTTCTTTCTATATGGAGGTATTTTCATTGCCGTGGTCCAGATTAATGGACGAACAATAGCTACTAAATCTGCAATTTTATCGGCAGGTCTTCCAGTGTATTTCAAAGGAGATACCTGCTCAAACTTTAATACCGTTCTACCATCTATAACCTCATCTGAGATTACTTCCCTAAAATTTTCACCAAGTCCAGAATCGGTTAGAAACCTTTTTCTGGTTATACCAAATCGAGACAGGTCGTCAGCAAAGATATTAATTACTAACCACGTTGATTTTGAGACCTCGTCATTAATGTAATCTATCCTACACGCTTCAACAAATCTTTCGTCAGCGTCAGCTGCTTCACACCAGACCCTATGCCCCTGTAAAAGCTGAGGAGTTAAACGTTGTAGGTCAAATACCTTTCCTGCACTGGGGAAACTTTTTCCATTAATTGCTATCTGAAAATCGTCGAAAACATTTACATCTGAAGATTTAGAGCGAAAAGCTTTCAAAAAAGAATCAGTAAACTCATCACCACCAGGATGTATAGCCTCCTGAAGGCCATGCTGAGCGCGTAAATATTCGGTTTTCACTTTTTTATGAAGAACAAAAGCTTTAACAAGATTAAGGAAGCAATAATAAATGAGTAATGGTTTTGCAGTTACTAATGTCGAAGTAGAAGCCGAGCGAAAGAAATCTTCTGCTTGAGCAATGAAAGCAATAGCTTGATCTCGAGAGGAACCAGTTAAAGTATCTTCAACACTCTGTCGAATTATGCCCCAAGGGCTTGTAGAAAATATCCTTGACTGTAGCCCCCACCGGCGAGTGGTTTTAACGACCGGGTGGAAAGAGAAAGGAATGGGGCGTCCTTTTATTTTGAGAACTGTGCCAGTTCTAGCTGTTGCTTTACGCGTCATATGCACCCTATAAAATAATTAGAATAATTCTTCATTTCAAATCAAAAATATAGCTAACAGTTAGATTATAATCTTGACTGAGGGGAACCGTTCTATTTTAATGTAAAATAAGTCATATTCATGGTAAGTCAATAGAATTTACTTACTAAATCATCAATATGCTCACGAGCTTCTCTATATCTCTCTTTTACAACATTAATTATTTCGCCATTAGGCATTTCGTAATGAGTCTGCGCAGGGAGTTTAAATAGTGGAATGCCTAGACTAGCTGAAACTTTACCTGACGTATGGAAGTCCTTAACTTCAGAAAGATATTCATCAGCCCATTCGTCCAAATTACTAATCTGCGCATTGCGCCCACTAAATAATTCTGGAAAGCTTTTATATTGCTGATAAGCAAATGAGCATAAAGATTCTTTTATTGAATCATATGCTCTTGCAACACCAAGATTTGATGTATAATTATTAAAGATGAATCTTTCTAACTTTGGCAGTTCAAGGCTGTTGCTGGTTACTTGACTATGAAAAGTTACAAACTTCTGTGCATAGTTCTGTGCGGCTGCAGAAGGATAATGCCCATATAAAAGCATCATTATACCTTTCATCCCTTCTAAAGAGCTGTAATCCGCCATCATTGGAACAATTAGTTTATCAGCGGAAAGCAAGGCCATTTGTGTATAAATTGAAAAACTAGGGTTGCAATCAATAAATACAACTAAATCTTCGTACTCTGTTGTATTATGTTCTAATTGACATAATCTTCTAATTGCAGTCATATACTCCCGCCAAGCAAATCTATTGGCAGGGTTAATCACCGCATAGTTAAGGGCTAAAGTCAAAGATTCCAAAAATGAATCGCCAGCTATAAGATAAAGATTATCACTAATTTCTTCATTATAATTATGCACTGGTACTTTGAAAGATCTCCTAATACTCGTAAAATCAGAATTTCCGTCTAATACCCAGTCAAGGAAACCAACTACATTTCTACGAGTTCTTGAAGATTGTAACTCTTGGTTAGTATCATATCCTTTGTTACCACCGCCCAAAAGATATTGTGAAATGTTGGCTTGAGGACATAAATCAATTACAAGAACCTGAGTACTGGGATTTTCATCAGCATATTGTGTTGCAATATTAAATCCTAATGTCGTTTTACCAACACCGCCTTTGTTGTTGTACATAGCATAAATTTTGACTGACATAAATCCCTCGTAAAGATAGACAATTCTGATTGACAACTCTGCATGGAGTGATCTTATCACTTAAATATTTTTTATGGAATACAACAATGAATTTTTTTAATGAAAAAATATTCTAATATTTTCAATTGGTTAAACAACTATCATTAGTCAATTAGTGATTATTAAAACGTCAAAGCATTACCAAAATTAACTCTTGTATGATTTTTTCAAAGTATCTGCATAAGCTACTTATAAGCAGGCTATTTAAACTTATTTATTTTAGCGTTAAAAACAACGGTATTGAGCATATTTTTAGATAATATTTATAATGCCTCATATAATTGAACAATAATATCTCATATTGATGTTGGCCACTCCAATGCTTAACCCTACATACGCAACAATAAGCTATTTGAAAGAGATAGTTTGGCAGCAAAATGGCAGCAGAGCCTAACGGTATTCAACACTTTCCAGTTCTATTCGGCATTGCAAAGATAAGTAAATCAGTAAGTTACTGTTTTCATTCACTTTGGATTGGGACTCATAATCGCTTGGTCGCTGGTTCAAGTCCAGCAGGGGCCACCAAATTTTAGCTGTTAAATCAGCAATCTAGAGCCACTCTTCGGAGTGGCTTTTTTGTTGGGCTTTAACAAGTGGCATCAGATTGGTGATAGCATCAAAACCGTGCCAGTACAGGCCAGTAACATCAAACCAGGGATGGAGAACGCAAGCAAAAGTATGCGTTCTATGTATGCATAGCTTTGAAGAAGTTGACCATCACTATTAAAAAGCTTCAATTTCCCTTAGGCCTTGATAGCACTCGATACATTTTGCCTGTAACAGAAACGGTAATAACAGCCAGAACGAATTAGTCTGAGACTCAATGGCGTGAGCCCGGTAGAATACCGGATTCACGTTTTAACCAACCCTGTGATCTAACTGTCCAACTTTAGGGGATCAGTTCAAAAGAGGGGCTTTGGTTACCAAAGTGAAACCAGAAACCCAATCGCTACCAGGGCATAGAAACCCGCACAGATCAGATCAAAACTACGACGGGCGCGGTTCAGATATTTTTCTGCGGTACGCGAGGCGAAAATCAGCGCATACAGACCAAATATCATTACACCTAAAAGCGCACAAGTCGCCACCAGGAAATAGCTCTCCCATTGCGGGGCGCTACCTGTTATTCCCACACTGGTGACGGTAAACCAGGTTAATGCGGCTTTAGGATTGCTTAAGTGTAACCCTAAGCCCTGAAGGTAATAGCCTCGTAAATTCTGATGCTGTTGCGTTGTTCGTGCAGAAAGATCGCCGGGGCGAAACGCACTGCGTAACGCTTTATACGTCAGCCAGAGTAAATAGGCAGCCCCTAACAGCTTCAGCCAGATCATAAAACTCTGTGAAGAGATCAAAATGGCTGATACACCAAGCGCCGTTAACATACCCCAGCAGATAGAGCCTGAAATCACACCGGTTGCCAGAACCAGACCCGCTTTACGACCATAATTCATCGCGGCATTGGCGATGGAAAGATTACCCGGCCCCGGCGACGCCGTACCAATGCTGTAAACCAGCAATGCCGCTAAAAACGAAGACATATCCCACATACATTCACCTGACCAAAAACATGTCTGAGCGTATCACTTGAAGCAACGGTGATCCGGTTCGTTTTCCCGCATGGTTAACATCCAGTCTTTCAGTTCTGATTGTTTGTACAGTCTATCTCCCCAGCGATACTCAGAAACCGGCAGCGGTTTACCCTGAACAATATAATCGCTCATGAGTCGTGCGAATTGTTGCAGGCAGGAGATACCAACATGCATGCGCAGTGAAGAGGCCGTGGCGCCCGGTGCAATAGCAAAATTGGCAACATCGATAATCTGCCCACTGTCTACTGATGAAGCCATATGGTGGCAGGTTGAACCATAGGTCTCATCGCCATAATAAATCGCATAGTGTTGGCTACCCAGGCCACGGTAACGAGGTGGAGCTGGATGAAGGTTAATCGCCCCTTTACGCGCTTTTTTGTAAATACGCTCTGGGAAGATAAAATCACCGCGATACGAAATAATCCAGTCGCCTTCCCAATTCTCTAAATGCTCTGGCCAGGCATCACCTGGATCCCAGCAAAATACCTCGACATCAGAAAAAATCGTTTTGGCAAATTCAACGCCAAGGTCACACCAGTCCATCGTACAAACTGAAAGTAATACCTTATCTTTACAGCGTAAATCTTCAGACATTATTCATCCTCTTTTTGTTAAATTTCGACTTTTCATTTCATCTTTAAGGTTGAAAGTATTGCGGTGAACCGTTCGACCATCTGCGCCAGTTCGTCGTCACCGGCAATAAAAGGTGGAGCAAACAAGATATGTTGTCCGTTAATACCATCGACCGTACCGGTACCGGGGTAGAGCAGCAGCCCCTGCTCAAGTCCTGCCGTTTTTAAACGTGCCGCGAACTGTTGATGAGGTGCTAATGGGTTCATGCTGTATCGGTCGGTGACAAATTCAACGCCACAAAACAACCCCCTCCCCCGAATATCGCCCACATAATCAAGGCCAGACAGCGACTCTTTCAGCATGGTTCGGAAAAACTCTCCGGCCCGAACAACGCGGGGAAGTAACTGTTCCTCTTCAAGCGTTCGCTGCACTTCCAGCGCAATCGCGCAAGCAAAAGGATGATTTACATGCGTCTGACCATTGGCTAAAACACCGGTACCATCAGCAATAGCCTGATGAATATTGGCATTGATTAATAAGGCTGAAATCGGCTGATAACCCGCAGCCAGTCCTTTACCCACCGCCACCATGTCTGGCACAATCCCGTCATCCTGATAGGCGAAATAGCTACCAGTTCGCCCCATCCCGGCCATCACTTCATCCAGAATCAGTAACACATCATGCCGTTGGCAAACCTGTTGTATCTTCCTGAAATATCCGACGACAGGAGGTACCGCACCGGCAGTGGAACCGATGACTGTCTCCGCGACAAACGCACACACATTGTCACTGCCGAGAGCCGTGATGTGCTCGTCTAACTCCTGAGCCAGGCGGTCGGTGTATGCCTCATCCGTTTCTTCGCCTCGCTGGTCGCGAAAGGCATAACAAGGCGAGACAAACGTCACCGCAGGAAGCAAAGGATCGTAAATTCCTCTGCGTTGACTGTTTCCGGAAATGGCGAGCATGTTGAACGTGCTGCCGTGATAATTTTGCCGACGTGCGATGATATGAGTCTTTTGAAACTTGCCTCGTTCATGTTGATATTGCCAGGCCACTTTAAGCGCAAGCTCCATCGCTTCTGAACCACCAGACAGGAACTGCGCTTTCGCCATGCCGCCAGAACGCATAACCAGCCAGTCTGCCAGTGCTTCGGCGGCCGGCGTGGTGAAGCTTCCGGCATGCGCCCAACTTAACGCGCCAGATTCTCGCTGCATTGCTGCGATAATACGTGGATGGCAGTGGCCCAATGATGACACCGCGACGCCACCACATGTATCCAGCCAGCGCTTGCCTTGCCTGTCATGCAACCAGACGCCTTCGCCGCCAGTGACCTCAACCGGTGGCTGATTAAGATTTTTATAAATCACAGATGACACAGCACTATTCTCCACTGAAACCTGTTGTGTTATCCCATCCCGTAGCCCCTTGATGGAAGCGCTTACTAAAACGAGAAATATTAAAAACACGGCGAATCAGATAAAGCGGAAATAGCGCAAAAATGAATAACATCACAGCAAGCATTGTTTTCATCATTAACCTCACCATTAATCGAGCGGAATAGCTTCACGCCAGTCAGTTTTTTCGCTAAACACGGGTTGCTCATGCCGTAACAACACATAATTGCCCAGTACCAGAACATCCATTTCCGTTCTCATAAAGCAGGCATAGGCTTCTTCAGGTTTACAGACAATAGGTTCGCCGCGTACGTTGAAAGATGTATTGACCAAAACAGAACAGCCCGTCAGTTTCCTGAAGCTACGTAATAACCGGGTAAAAGGTACATTACTTTTTTCTGATACCGTCTGAACGCGGGCTGAATAATCCACGTGCGTGATAGCCGGAAGCTGAGATCTCACTTCATTGATGCTGCCTAAATTCTGTTTTCTTCCCTTTAGCTGAGGATTTTTAATACTGTCGTTCACTTCCGAGACAATTAGCATATAAGGATTATATTCACGCAGATTAAAATAGTGCTTTGCATCCTCTTCCAGAACTGCGGGTGCAAAAGGCCGGAAAGATTCACGGTGCTTTATTTTAAGGTTCATGGTTCGCTGCATTTCAATATTGCGCGGATCGCCAATAATTGAACGCGCCCCCAGAGCCCGTGGCCCAAACTCCATGCGACCCTGAAACCAGCCCACCACAGCACCGTTATTCAAATGCTGCGCAACGCGATTATAAAGTTGATCGTCCGTTTCATAATGTGCCTGATAACCTTTTTTCTGCAGAAAAGCGGCGATATAGTCATTACTCCACGCAGGCCCAAGCAGGCTTCCCTGCATCGCATCTTCAGCATCCGTACGCAAATGCGGTCTGCCGAAGCGCTCTACGGCATAATCCAGCGCAGCACCAAGGGCGCATCCGGCATCACCGGCTGCGGGTTGAATCCATAAACGCTCAAAAATCTTTGACTGGCTTAATACGCCATTGGCGACGCAATTAAGCGCCACGCCACCTGCCATGCAGAGGTTGGTTTCGCCAGTAACTTTCGCGGCATAGCGTGCAATGCCCAGGACAATCTCTTCCGTGACTTTTTGAACAGAGGCAGCCAAATCACATTCACGCTGAGTCAGCGGGCTTTCAGGCTGGCGTATTTTACCGTTAAATAATTTTTCGAACGCCTTACCCACCATTCTTTCACCATACAGATATTCGAAATAATCCATATTCAGTGTGTAAGAACCATCCGAACGGATATTAACGAGATGCTGACGGATAAGATCGGCATAAACAGGATTTCCGTAAGGAGCCAGCCCCATTAATTTATATTCGCCAGAATCAACTTTAAAGCCGCAGTAATAGGTGAAGGCGGAGTAAAGCAAGCCAATTGAGTGCGGATAGGATATTGAGTTCACTAATTTAAGTTTATTTCCTGTACCGTGCCAGACAGTGGTTGATTGCCATTCACCAATGCCATCAATACAGATCACTGCCGCATTTTCAAAAGGCGACGGAAAAAAAGCGGATGCCGCATGTGCACGATGATGTTGTGAATGGGTCACTTTTGGGGCGACGCCCAGCCCTAATGCCTGTAAAGCCTCATCGATATGCAGCAGGACATTAATTTTCCAGTCCAGCCATTCGGGCAGCGTGCGCAAAAAAACGCGGCCACATTTTAATCCACCACTGGAAAAAGATGAGATGACGCGCGAAAATTTTATTTTTGGATCTTCATAATACACAACAGCGACAAGATCATTTAGCTGAATACCCTGTTCATCCAGACAATAACGAATAGCTTTTTCAGGAAATGCCGGATCATGACGTATTCGACTAAAACGCTCTTCCTGAGCAGCCGCGACAATCACACCATCCTTAATTAACGTTGCAGCACTGTCATGATAATAGGCTGACAGACCAAGCACATAACTTGCCATTGATACCTTCCTGTTTTGATTACACTGTCAAAAGAGAATTATCAGCAACAGGCTGACTAATATAAGCGTGATGTCGGGCATCCTGATTAATGCTTTCATTGCGTGGGAATGAAAAACGATCCTGCTTTAACAGGCGTTTTAATGTGGTATATCGCGGGGCAAGTGATTCATATCCGATACACACGCGCCGCCACACAGCCTCATGCTGATGCATTGGCGTCCGACGCATCATGGCTTCGATGGCCTCTGCTGCCCACGCGGAATGACCTGTCTGCACATTGTCTATTGTGTTATGTAAATCGACAAAAGCGGTGCTGAAGCCGTAATGCTTTAGAAAACGCCGTGCCGAAAGATAGCCGCCGCCAACGCCAGAAAGTTCCATGGCCAGATTCATACCCAAAATTTCAGCCTGATAGCGCACCGGGAATTTGCCAATCGACAACCAGTACACCGGCAGTGCGAATGATGCCTCTTCCAGCCGCGCATCAAACGCAAACTCCCAGCTTCCGGTAGGGGGAAGTTGAATATCCATTTGCTGCAACACATCACGATAAATCTTGGGATGATTTAGCTCCCAGAGGCCATTACCCAGTTCATCCCAATAGGTTCTGAACAGAGAAAATCCAATGATTGAGCTTGCCAGACGAATATCAGTGAAGCCTTGCAGCCATCCGCCATCAATCAGCGTTAATGGAGCTAACTGCAATGTAGAATGAATCACCTCGTCACGCGCTGGCAGCGCCCCAGGATCGCTGTTGCTAAACGCCTCTCCGTGCGCATCGTGTTGTGCCATAAGCCACTGCTTTAGGTCTCCATTGCGCCATGCCAGCGGTAAGCGACGTTGACTGGTACGCAACGAGTGTTCGGCATTTTTTAACCAAAACTGAATGTAATCATCGGCAAACTGTCGCGTCCTTCCGCTTATCGCTCGTCCCTGCAGCAGGAAATACGCGTGTCGCAACGAGGAAGGATAGTGTGTTTTCTGTGGCTGCGGTTGATTGAGCGCCACGCTTTCTGTTAATGGTACGCGTTGAATGGCCCGGCGCTGCGGCATGTTTGAATCAGGCAGTCCGGCAATCCAGCGCTTCAGTACAGCCACATCGTCGTCGCTAAAAACGCGAAACATTCGCCCTTTCAAAGAGATCAGGCTGGTGACTAACGGGCTGCGCTCAGGTTTACCCGGTGCAACAAGCTTGCTCTGCGCAATCGCTGCCATCAGAGGATAAGGATCCACTCTGGCATCCTGCAGCCACGTTGAGAGCGATTTTCCCTGTAGCCTGAACTGCTGGTGATAAATTGCACCAGCACGTGCCAGTCGCTGAATCACGCCTGCAGCTTCAGAGAGAGGATCAAGACAGCGCTCCGCTTCTTCACGCAGGTCTTGATCCCATAAATACAGGTTTTCCAGCGCCCAGATCGCGCCGCGCAGCATACGTGTCAGGCGTTCAGGGGCATGCGTTTTAAAATCCGCTATTATGGCGGTAGTTAACGCCAGTGGCTGAACAGTTTGCTCGCCCAGCATGAACGTTGAATTCATGGCAAGGGCGTGCTGTGTATCCTGCTCCAGGCCTAATCCGGAAAGCACCGGCATCAAATCAATTTGGCGGAAGACCCAGTCAATGCCAATGAGTTCGTCGTTAAAGCGATCGCTTCGACGACTCAAAGACAGCAACAATGCAGGTAACCTGAAAGCGTTATCTGTAGTCAATTCAGTTTCTGCAATATCGGCATAGCTGACAGTTAAATGGTGATGCCCTGTTCTGAGTAGCCAGGCGCGAAATGTATCAAACCGCGTAGCATGAATCGCTCCCCCGCCGATATCGTCAGCAAGAATCGCCATTAATGCCAGCTGATGGCTGTCTTCGAATACACCAGGAGCAGAGAGCCCCTGAAGCCATGCCCCCTGAATGGACATCATGGGAAGCAACTGGGCTGCAATTTTCTCTTGAAAGGAAAATAAATGTGAACGTATTGATGCTTGCGAATGCAATATCTGCCAGGCCTTTTTAGCTTCATCGCACCATGCATTAATCTCAGCCGCCAGTGACTCAACGGAAGGAATAGCAGAATGTCGGCTTATTCTGATCGTATCAGTCAGCACATCATCATCGATCCATATTTCTGGATCTTGTGCGTCTTTGAATTTTTTACGCCACACGTTATTTTCCCTTTAGGCTTTTAAAACATGGGATAAATCGAAGAATCGTTCTTTTTCTTCTTCTTTTTACGCGAGAAAATAGAGAATATTTTCTTTAAAAGACGCATCTTTATTTCCTTCTGTTAAATGGCATCAAGGATAATTTGTGATACTTTTCTGTGACCGTAGTCAGTAAAATGAATGCGATCCACAAATATCCAGTCATCATCTTTAATCGCGTCACGGATTAATGGCGTACTGTTTATAAAGTTCAGGCCTAATTCAGCTGAACCATGTTGTAGCTGACGCGCATATTCTTCACAAACTTCATATTTAAGAATGTCACCATACTGTTGTGAGAAGCCACCCAATTCATCCAGCTCCGCGAAAATGATTTCTTCTTCTGCTGAACCTTTTTCTCTGACCCAGCCGGAAAGTGGCTGAAGAATATAGGTGAGCTTCGCGCCCAGTAATTTGGCCATGGCTTGCCAGACGGTAAGATGATTCAAAGTGAGCTGGCTGGCGAAAGCGATCTGTTGTTCCATGCCCGGCACGGATTCGCTTACCGCTTGCGGCTTATTTTGAAAAGGCCAGCGAAGCCCCCGACTATTCTTACTCTCCAGCGCATCAAAAAAAGTATGGCAGTTAAAGAACGCGCCATTATCTCCACGCATCGCAGCAGGTTGACGCGCCAGACCCAGGTTATTGAAACCAGAGAACAGGACGATTTCATCGATCTTTGGTAAATGTTGATGGTAAAGCGTCAGTAACAGCAGTTCCTGCGTGGAATTGAAACTGCGCCCGCCAAAGTTGAGCCATCGCCCGCCATCCGGATCGCGCTCGCTCATACAGGAGGATAATGTCCAGCGATCGTGGCTGGCACCAATACCAAATACGGTCGAACTTCCCGCTAACAGTTTGTATCCCTTTTCGCCATTATGTTCAGCAACTGAGAAAGCTCTTTTATTTTTTTCGGTATACCTGAAGCCAAATCTATCGGTATTAACAACAGGGGAAACATGTGAGGTTGGATGAAAATACATCAAGTAAGGCAGCCATCTTACCAGCCCACTATCGGTAAATTTTTCTTCATATTCTTTCATATAAGGAATAAGGCTTTGACGATTCATGGTTACCGCTACACTCGCTCACTTAGTTAATAACCGTGAATTAGTTAACCACGTCAGTCTACAAGACAAAAGATACAAATATTAATTATTTTCATGATTTTGCTGCGGGGATTAACATTTAAAGCTGGATAAACGATGTCAAACTGTGTTTTTTTTCAGTACAGTAATATTACAGCCATCCACTTTCAGGTTCACCTCATTCATCATGAAACTTTATATGAGCGTAGCAGCGCATCTGCGCGAAAGGATTGAAAAGGGCATTTTTTCCAGCGGTATGCGTTTGCCTTCAGTACGAACCTTGAGCAGCGATCATGGGGTAAGCGTAACTACGGTCCAGCTGGCTTACCGCCAACTCGAAAGTGATGGTTTAATCGAATCTAAACCCCAGTCTGGCTATTATGTTAAAACGATACCGGTATTGCCTCGCCCTATGGCAGCAAATGATATCAAGGCTTTCTCAACAGAGCCTGTGGAGTCACAAAACAGCGTGGAGTTTGAGTACTACATGGAGCACCCCGGACTGCTACTGGGAACAGGTTATCCCTGTATGAATGCGCCTTCTATGGCTCCGCTGTTTACCGCTTTACATCGTCAGGCACAAAATTACGTGCAGTCCCCACAGACCCGGCGGCATCCCTCAGGCTTATTGGCTTTGCGCGAGCATATTTCACATTTGATGTTGGATGCCGGCTGTCAGAGTCGGACAGACGATGTCATTATCACTAACGGATGCAAAGAAGCGCTGTTCATTGCTTTGAAAGCCAGCTGTGAGCCTGGCGATTTAGTGGCTATAGAATCCCCCTGCTACTTTGGTATTCTTGAGCTACTTAAAATTGCTGGTGTTACACCAGTGGAAATACCTGCCGATCCGGTGCATGGCTTAAGCCTTGAGGCTCTTGTTGTTGCGCTGGAAACGTTGCCGATTAAAGCGGTTTACCTTTCACCAAACTGCAACAATCCGCAAGGGTATACCATGTCAGATGTACGCAAGCGCCAGTTACTTAATATAGCGAATAAATATGATATCACTTTAATTGAGGATGATATCTATAGTGAACTTAGCTATCTGTTGCCGCGGCCAAGGCCCATAAAATCCTGGGATAGCGAAAACCGCGTTATATTATGCAGTTCTTTCTCTAAAACCTTAACGCCTGACATGAAAACCGGATGGATATTTGCTAATCGCCAGCAGAAAAAACTACTTAATTTAAAACTAATGACTTCCGGTGTAACAGCAATAACGCCGCAGATGGCTATCGCTGATTTTATTGAGCAGGGACATTATGCCAGGCATATTCGTAAAATGCGCCTACTCTATCGAAAACACCTGGCGATAGCACAAGAGAAAGTGTTAGCGTATTTCCCCAAGGGAACACATTTTATATCGCCGCAGGGCGGCTATCATTTATGGATTAACTTACCAAATGAAATTCAGATAAGCGAACTATGCGCTCAGTTGGAACTGAAGAAAATTAAAATCTTGCCAGGCACTCTATTTTCACCACAAAAGCGTTTCACTTCATCACTACGGTTGAGTTATTCCTCGCTGCATCTGTACGATGCTGACGAGATGATTGAATCGCTGGCGCAATCAGTCAGGCAGTGTCTTACCGAGGTAAAAAGTTCTACATTTGGTCTGTGACATCAAATAAAGCACCGCTTTCGATGCCAGGTGCCAGTGTTAACCGTTGCGGTAGGCTTAGCCTGGCAGATGGTCTCCTGCGATTCTGCCGTAGCCTTGGCCATGAAAGGCAGCGCTTAACAGAAATCGCACCTCCATTTGCCCGCGATCGATAAATGTCGAAACCTTAGCAAAATAACGCTTCCGCAGGGAAATCCGTTATGAGGGTGGCGCAAAATACCACCGCTTATCACCTCTGTTTAGCCGATTGAAAAATGCACAACACCGTATGATGCTTCCCAGAAAAGAAACGTATCCGCCGGAGTTTGTATGTCTGAGAAAGATCCTGTTGTTGAACGCCTGTCGCTGGAGCTGCTGGCTCTGCGTCAAATCGTCCAGATGCTGATTACCTTCGGCAATGTCCCCACCGGCGGCAAGCTGAATAAATATCTGGAAAACCTGGCAAGTGAAGTTGAACACCGTAATGGCCGGGAAGCGAACAAAGCCATCGCCGATGTGATTCGTAGCTATATCCGTTCTTAATGCCCAAACCCATACTTAATTCTGACCCCGCAACAGTGCAGGTTAGCTGCTGCGGTTTTTTCTGATGCAAGCTATGCAAGAGTGTGGGATACCGCGTTTTCGCTTGTTAGCGAGGACGTTGTCTGATTGCGCCCGTTGCGTTTTGAGATAAACAGCTGTTTATCGGCGGCAGAAACCAGCCGGTTAAACGACTCGCTTACGTTATTAGTTTCAAGAGCGCCGCTGGCTACGCCGATACTGACGGTAACGGCAACACCACTGCCGCGCAGCATAATTTTTTCCTGCATAATGCGGTGACGAATCGCCTCCGCTTTCTCCAGCAGTTGTCCATCGCTTAGCCCGAAAAGCAGTACCAAAAACTCTTCTCCGCCAAAACGACAAACCAGCCCCTCCTGCCCTACCGCCTGTTGCATACGCTGCGCAACCTCAAACAGCACCGCATCGCCTGCATCATGTCCGTAGTTGTCATTAATGGATTTAAAATAATCGACATCGATCAACAGCACACCGGCTACGCGCGCGCGCAGATCGCTGGTTTTTTCCAGCTGATGCAGTTGTTCGTACAGGCCTGAACGTGACAGTTGGCGGGTAAGGAAATCATGGTTAGCGCGCAGCGCCAGCTGATGATTAAGCTGCCGGATGGCATCCATACTGACGGCAACGATCAGCGGGCTGATCGCGACCGTCGCCACGCCCAGCCTCGCTGAAGCCAGATGTCCCAGCGGCAACAGGCTATCGTCCCCCTGAATATTCATCAAGCCATGCATAACCAAAACAATTTCGCTGATGCCGGTTATCAGCGTAAGGCCGCTGGTCAGCCAGAGCGGATAGCTGATGGCGCACCAAATCAGCGCCGGTACGGGAAACGAGAGACTGCCGCCGCCGCCAATCACCACCGCCGCACTCAGCGACAGTATTAACGATGCTATCGGCAGACAGTTCCGCCAGCGCCGCAGCGTTGAAAGCAATGATGGCCTTCGCGGCAACGTCAGCAGAAACGGCAGCAGCAGGACGCCGGTAGAAAACTGTTCGCTTAGCCAGTCGCTCCAGGCAGGCAGGAAGCGCTCGCTAATAAGCAGCCCCTGAGCAAGCGCCCCCCAGGTGGCGCAGGCAATCGAAGCCAACAGACAGGCAGGGAAAATGTTCAACGCGCTTTTTACTCTACCCGAGGCGTTAAGCAGCCCCGGTCTCTGGATCAGCATGGAGACAGCCACCAGGATAAACAGCAGATTAGCGCCGTTCAGGGTAAAGGCGGGTATCGCCCAGCCGGAAAAAAGGGTGTCGTTCAGAACCATCGCGCTATAACACACCAGATAGTAGTGCGGTCGATGCAGCCAGGAGAAACGCACAAAAATAGCGGTCAACAACGCATTAATCGGCCAGAACAGCGACAGCTCAGCGGGCAGACGTAAATGTCCGCCAACAAAACAAAAGAACAGAGTGAAAACAAACAGAATGAGGGCATTTTTGAGCGGTCCGTTTTTATCAAAAAGCGTAAATTGCATAACCGGGCGTACCTGTTGCGTTGCTCTTGCCGTCTTCAGAGTCTCCATCGCAAATTCATTAAGGCGGCATATTATCTGGAGCGCCAATGTCATTCTGGCGAAGCGGCGCATCTTATCATGGTGTGTTCCATCGGCAGGATGAATCTTCTTCAGCCGGTAAAAATAAAACAGGCACTCATTGAGTGCCTGAGGAGACTAACCCGCTTACAATGCGGCAAGAGCTGGCAGATTATTTTACCGCCACCGGCCATTGATTGAGGCGTATGCCGCGTCGCGGCGCTTTTTCGCCAAAATCTTTCAGCACCGCTTTTACGTCGGGATCGAGATAATCCACATTATCATGATCGACAATCACCACACTGTTTTCCGGGATCTCATCCAGCAGGTTCTGCAAACGCGGATTATGCATAAATGTCAGATTCTGCTGCAGGCGTAAAACATAATGGTCATCGTAACGAGTAAGATGCATCGCGTTACGATGGCTTTTATAAATGCTGTACAGAATCTGGGTAGCAATCCCTAATCCAATACCGGCCAGCATCCCAAAAGCGATAATGCCTACAATAGTGGTGATAAAAGGTACAAACTGCTGCGCGCCCATGCGGATTTGATCGATAAACAGACGCGGCGTAGCCAGTTTATAACCGGTATACAGCAGTACTGCCGCCAGGCTTGCCAGCGGGATCACATTCAGCAACTCGCTGAACCACAGGCCGCAGATCAGTAGCAGTACGCCATGCAGCAGAATAGAGATTTTACTCTGCGCGCCTACGCTGACGTTCACCGAACTGCGGACAATAACCGCGGTAATGGGCAAAGCGCCAAGAAAACCAGCCAGGGTATTACCGATGCCCTGCGCCACCATCTCTTTATTTGGCGAAGGTGACGGATTCTGCGGGCGCAGCTTGTTCAGCGCCTGCTGGCTAAGCAGCGTTTCCAGGCTGGCCACCAGTGCCAGCGTAACGGCAACAACATACACCGACGGATTACGCCACGCCTGCCAGTCAGGCCTTTCCAGCTCGGCAGTGAGCGCGCTGAGGCTATCAAATTTCGGCAAGGAAATACGCGGCAGGTTAGTGATAAATTCCGGCTGCAACCGCTCGCCAAACAGAGTAGCCAGCCCGCCAAACAGTACGGCGATAAGCGGCCCGGGGATCCAGCTTAGCGCCTTCACTTTTTTCACCACCGGCGTCGTCCATATCCACAAAATCAGCAGACCGACCGCAGCGACAATGATGGCCGACACAGAGAAGCTAAACTCACCGCTAAACAGCGCGCTCAGTTCACTATCGCCGCTGGCTCCCAGCGCAACCGGGATCTGCTGCATAATCAAAAGAATACCAATAGCCGCCAGCATCCCTTTGATCACGCTGCCAGGCACCAGCGCGATAAAGCGCCCGGCCCGCAGCAGGCCAAGTACGACCTGAATCACGCCCGCCAGCACCAGCGCCAGCAAGAAGGCGGAAAACGATCCTAATGAAGCAACAGATGATACGACAATTGTGACCAGGCCAGCCGCCGGGCCGCTGACGGCAAAGCGTGATGGGCTAAAAGAGGTGACGACCAGCCCGCCGATCACGCCGGTCAGCAGGCCAACGAACGGCGGCAAGCCGCTGGCCTGAGCAATGCCCAGACACAGGGGCAGCGCCACCAGAAACACGACAAGGCCGGCAGGCAGATCCTGCCGAAGCGTCTTTGGAATCATGGCGATGTTTCCTCTGCAGATTGCTGAATTAACTCGGTTAAATGTCCTGACTGCAGATCGTAAACGCAGCCGAACAAATCCAGTTCTTTACCGCTACGCCAGGCTTGCAGCACCGGGGCGCTGACCGCCAGGTTAGCAAACTGCGCCAGTACATTGGCCTCAACCAGGCGATTATGGCGCGCAGTGTCCGCCTCGCCGGCGGCATGAAACGCTGCCAGCCCATCCGTAAGCGCCATGCGCAGGGCAGCAATACGCCGTGACAGCGGGGAGTTCTCCTGCGCCAGCGGACTGTCCGGCAGCGCGACGGCGGCCTGTACGCCTCCACAGCCATAGTGTCCGCACAGTACGATGCGTTTTACCTCAAGGTACTCCAGCGCATATTGCAGCACGCTCATAAAGTTATCGTCATCGGTTAACACCATATTGGCGATATTGCGATGCACAAACAGTTCTCCCGGATCGGCACCGGTCAATACCTCTGCCGGTACACGGCTATCAGAACAGCCAATCCACAGCGAGTGTGGCTTTTGCTGATGCAAATAGCGTTCAAAATAGCGCGGGTTACGCTGTGTTTTTTGTAAGGCCCAGCTACGGTTTTTTGCTAACAGGGGTTTCAGGGTCGTCAAAGTCGTCGTCTCCATTCGGATAAATACAGGCAAGCCTGGGCGACAGTTAAACTTCATCAGGAAATACCGGAAGAGCCAAATAAAGCCTCCGGCAAATAAGTAGTACCACTTTTTATATTAAGTGCAGATTGTGAAAAAACAATTATTCCAGAAAGGGTGGGAGTGTAATTTTATCTAAAGGCAATGTATAAAATGAGTAAATAGGATTATGGACACTTGTAATGGCAATAAAATATAAAAAATTTAAAAACCAATTAAAAACAATTAGTTAAATAATAAAAATCCCTTTATTTTAAACGATAATAATAAAACCATGCATTTTAAAAGGTTATAATAAAATAGACGTCAATCTCATTATTAGCATGGCATCTCAATTTTTATGGAGCATACCACCGGTTATTTATCATAAGAAAAAACGATGACAGCCTAATAAACGCCGGTCCTGTTGGTCTGAGGCGCGATAAATAATAACGCACGCAATTAATAAATCGTTTATCAGACCGGCGTTGGCAAACATTATTATGGTGCATCATTACATTCATTGTTGCCGTAAAGAATTTGCGTTTATTTACTTAACAGAGTGAAAAAAATTTATCAGGCTGCTGGTAGTCATGGCCAGCCTCATCCTGTTTAATGACGGATATCGCTGGTCAGTCGCTGATTCCCTGTAAGGATGCTCTATGCAAAACGCCGCTCCGGTTCGTACCTCTGCTCTGCTCACTTCGCTTGGCTGGCTGGACCATGCTTTTTTGCCGGCGGGAATAGCACCGCCAGAAGAGACTGCCTGTGGTCATCAGCGACATAGCCCTACTATCGTAATGTCTGAAGAGGCTTTCCCGCGCAAGCAGTGCGAAGCAGACGGCGTGATCGCTACGGATTCACGCCCTGTGGCCGTATATACTGCAGATTGCCTGCCGGTGCTGATTGCCGATACGCGCCAGTATCATGTTGCAGCTGTACACGCAGGGCTAAAAGGGGCGTTGGCTGGCGTGCTGCCTGCGGCGGTGAATCGGTTATTGGCTTTGGGTGCTACGCCTGAAAGCCTGTTTGTGGCGATTGGTCCAGCCATTGCGCCCTGCTGTTATGAGCTTGGACAGGATGTACTGGGGACGATAACCTCCGACCCGCGTGTTACCGCGCCGCAATGGTTTTCTACCCAGCCCATAAATCCGCATGCGGTACGACCTCAGGCAGAGGCAAAGAACCAGGGGATCTGGTTTGATCTTCCGGCGCTGGGACGACAAATGCTGCTGGATATGAAAATCCCGGCAGCCCAAATAGAGGTGCTGCCGGTATGTACTTACTGCAGCGCTGAGCCGCAATCCAGCTATCGACGAAACGCGCATTTTTCTGACGGATACGCTTTGCGTTACTCCTGGATCCAGCGCCGGACATAACGGCAGCCTTGTAAAGCGTAAAACTGGCGTTGTGGTCGTTTGTTAAGCGCCAGAAGTAAACGCAGAAAAACGGGCTCAGGAACGTGACAGCAAATCACTACTGTATTTAAACAGTTCATTGTCAGAGCGCAGCCCCAGCTTTCTTAAGGCCGACTGTTTCTGCCCGCTAACGGTTTTACGGCTGCGTTTAAATTTAATGGCGATTTGAGAAACGCTCATGCCGTTAAGGAAACAACGGATAACTTCCACCTCACGCGGGCTGAGTAGCTTGACCTTTTCATACAGGCTGCCTTTTTGATTATTCCCTGCCAGCGGGTTTCTCAGTTCCTCGTGGATCACATATAAATCTTCAATCTCATAAGCCATATCACGTGACAGCCAGTGACGCCCGTAGCCGACCTGCCGAATCGCCTGAATCATTTCACTCATATCCTGGCTTTTACCAATAAAGCCTTTCACGCCTGCGTTAAGCACCATTTTTACAACCGCCGGGCTTTCCATCGCTGAAGAAATAAGAATATTTAAGCGTGGATAGTGATTACGCAACTGCTTGACCAGGGCAAGGCCATCCAGTTCTTTTTCGCCTAATAAGAAATCAAGTACTAATACATCAAGCTGTAAATCCGGCAGTTCGGTAAACAGTTGCTGACTGGAGCCAAAAGCCTTGATCAACATCATATCCGGCTCGGCGTTTATGCAGATCTCAAATGCCGTGCGAATCATGGGATGATCGTCCAGTAACGCTACCCGTAAAGGCCGGGCGATCGTTTTCGTCATCTCTTCACTCCTTGAATCATTATCGATGAATAAGCGCATAAATTAATTTGTTACGCGCTGTTGTAGAACGGGCGTAATGTTTTGGCCTGATTGTTATTAATATCTGTCGTTATCGTCTTGGTTATTAAACGCCTTTTCTAACCCTTCCTTGATTGAGCAGACGCGCATAAAAATAACGGAACTGATTAATGCCAGGCCCCTATCCTCAGCTTGCCGTGTAGGCGTGAGGCCTAAACAAGGCATGGAGACCTGAGACAATTCCTGATATTTTTAGCATAAAAAAAAACATACTGATAGCCTGTTTCTCTCGTGCTGACGCGGCACTCAATGAATGACAAAAAATTTTTCTTAATACAAGAAACGTCTCAAAATAATAACGAAACGATAAATCATCTATTTTTTACGCAGGAAAAAACCTATTATACTCAGTAAAGTCGCATATAAAAACTACACCAAGATAAGAAGTTACTCCCCGCCAGGTTTTATTTTTGCAACATAAAAATCTCAGGATAACGCTAATGATAAAAAGGACTTTATATTTTTACCTGGTTTTATTTATTGTTAATTTTCCTGCCCTCGCTCAATTGCCGCAATTAGAACTACAGGTACATACCGACATTGTATTGCCGCCGAAAGAACAGCTTAATGAATTAAAAACGCTTAATTATCCACAACGGCTGCGCGTTGGCGTACCGGGTTCCCCGCATCCCCCTATTTACAACAATATGGAACCAGGAAAATTCGCTGGTATCGCTGCAGATTATCTTGGCGCCCTGCAAAAGATGCTGGATGTTGAATTGCAGATCGTCTCCTACGCTAAGCCAGCGGAAGCAATCCAGGCGCTCAGAAAACAGCAGTTGGATATGTTGGCTTTTTATAATCCCTATCTCTATGGCGAAGACGGCATTATCGCTACCCCACCCTGGCTGCTGGATCGTCCGATTATTGCCCAAAATGAGCGCGCCCCGGTTAACTTCAATAGCGCCATGCAGCCGGTGCTGGCCTGGGCTGAAGCCCCTGGCTTTAGCCAGCAACTGCAACACTACTTTCCAAACGCGCGCCTGAAGCACTATCGCGATGCAGAAATGGCGCTGGCTGCCGTTGCCTTCGGTCAGGCAGATGCCATGTGGGGCAGCGCTGCCAGCATCGAATTCATTCGGCGCTATGGCTACAGCGGTCGAATTAACCTGAGCGCCAGCCGCTCGGTTCCTGATATGAATCTCTCTTTTGGCGTGTCCGCAGCACAGCCACAGCTGGCTAAAGCAATTAATATCGCGCTGCAGCAGATACCCCTGGCGGGCCGCCTGCGCATCGCCACCAACTGGGGGCTGGACTCGACGTTTGTGCTTAAAGCCAATCCGTTACAGCTCAATGCAGAGGATGAGATCTGGCTGCGTCAACATCCAGTGATTCCCGTGGTGCCAAACTGGAACATCGCCCCGCTTTCAATGGTCAATTATGATAACCAGCCTGCCGGGATTGAAGCAGAGCTTCTGCAACTGATTAGTGAACGCACCGGCGTGAAGTTTGTTTATCCTGAGCCTTTCGCCGCCAGGGATAATAATATTCTGGCGCTGCGGCTGGCAGAACTGGAGCCGGAACATCCCGATCCTCATCTTGTTTATTCACGCCCGTATATCGTTACGCCATGGGTAATGGTGCAGAAAAACAATAACGATCCAGCCTGGTCCCTTTCGGCGTCGCCAGGCAGGAAGCTGGCGATAGAAGCACGTAGTCCTGTGCGCAAATGGCTACAGCAACAGTATCCCGGCACTAAAATACGTATCGTGGAGAATGCGCAGCAGGCTTTTGAATTGTTAGCGAGAGGCGAAGTTGATGCCATTATTCAACCCAAAATTATCGCCGATTATCAGTTAAATAATCAGTATGCCGGTCATCTGCGGATCAGCCGCACCCTGAACAGCAAGCCTGCGCGTTTCGTTATGGCCACCCAGACTGAAAATCTGGAGTTAATGCATATTATTGATAAAGCCCTGCTGGACATTTCGCGTGACACGCGGGAAAGAATCGTGCTGCGCTGGCAAAACGCCCGTCACGTCGATACTTATAATTACTGGCAATATTACCGCAGCACCATTATTAAAATTACGCTGGGGATCGGCCTGCTCGCCCTACTGATCCTGCTCTGGAACCGGCATCTGCAGCACATTATCCGCGAGCGCACCCGTGCAGAACAGACCTTAAAAAACCAGTTAACCTTTACCAATACGCTGTTTGATGAGTCGCCGGTAGTGATGTATGTCCGCGATCGACAGATGCGCCTGCTGCATTGCAACAAGGCCTACGTCGATTTCCTGCATATTCCACGTGAACAGCTGTTGGGTACAGCGCTTGATGTGCTGCCAACAGAGTCTGTTATCAGGCAACGGTTTCAGGAAATTTATCAACAGACCTTTGAAGAAGGAAAACCTCTGGTGCAGGATCTCAACATGCATTATGAGGGGCGCGACTATTACGCGTTGCACTGGGCGCTGCCCTATCGCGATCATGCAGATAATATCGTGGGCGTTATTGGCGGTTGGCTGGATATTACCGAGCGCTATGAGTTGCTTACCGCCCTGGAAAAAGCCAAAGAGGAAGCCGACCGCGCCAACGAATTTAAAAGCCGCTTTCTGGCAAATACCAGCCATGATATTCGCACCCAGTTACATGCGATTATTGGCCTGCTGGAGCTGGAAATGCGGCGCTCGCCGCAACCGCTTGGGCCGAACATCACAGCCGCTTATGACGCTGCCACTACGCTGCAAAATCTGATCGGTAATGTACTGGACTTATCGAAAATTGAATCGGGGATTTTAGAGCCTGAACCGATGCCCACCAACCTGGTGACGGTTGTGGAACAGCTGTTTGCTCTGTTCCACAGCAAAGCTGAAGCGCGCGGCCTGCTCTTTCGCAAAGCGCTCAGCGTGGTACATCCCTGCGTGCTGATTGATGCCACCATGTTTAATCAAATCGTCGCTAATTTGCTGAGCAACGCGCTGAAATTTACCCATGCGGGTAAGGTAGAAATTACGCTGTATCAGCAACCGGACGCCGCCGAGCTGGCAAATAAGCGCGGCCGCTATATCCTGAAAGTGAGTGACACCGGCTGCGGTATTAGCCCTCATGAGTTGCATAAAATTTTCGATCCCTTTGTTCAGGTAGGCGATCGACATAGCCAACAGGCGGGAACCGGTCTCGGCCTGAGTATCTGCCGCCATCTGGCACATCTGTTGGGCGGAGAAATCAGCGTAGAGAGCGAGTCGGGTACAGGCTCCGTGTTTATTTTTAGCTTTTGTGTGCCGCTATGCGAAGAAAATATGCCAGTCAACGAGAACCACGGACAGCATCAGGGCGACGGCGTTATGCGCATTTTGATCGTGGAAGATCACGCCCCGAACCGGCTGCTGCTGGCCCAGCAGCTGATCTATCTGGGCCATCAGGTTATTGAAACAGAGCGGGCCAGCGAGGCGCTGGTTTGTTGGGAGCAGCAGAGAAACGCCATCGATTTAATCATTACCGACTGCAATCTTCCTGATATGGATGGTTTTATCTTTGCCCAAACTTTGCGCCAGCGTGAAGCGGAACTGGGGCTGCAGCCGGTACCGATCGTTGGCCTGACTGCCGCTGCAGAAAAGACGATCCAGCAACGCTGCATCGATGCCGGTATGAATTGCTGCCTGTTTAAACCAGCGAATATCGACACCCTGCATAGCTTTATCTCTACCTCTGTTTACGTGAACGCGCCCGCAGTACCGGGCAACGGGCTGCTTGAGCAACTGATCGATGTTGATCCTGATGCCTGCGCCAGGCTAATTACCAGCGCAATTGATAGCCATCGCCAGCTGATCATTCAGCTACAGCAATGTCATCAGCATGCTGAGATCATTACCCTGGCCCATACATTAAAAGGCGGAGCGCGCCTGCTTAATGCGGTGCGGCTGGAAAAGCTGTGCCAGCAGTTAGAAGACAGCGAAAGCGATGATGTCCATCTTGATGAACTGTGTCAGGAAGTGATTAATGAAGTGCAGGTACTGGAGGCCATGCTGCTTACCCGGCTGCGATCGTTAAACCGCGACTGACCCGATCTCAGGCTCTGTCTTAAACGTCTGCCCCGCTTGTCGGGCAGGCGTTTTGCTTCAGGCCCGCTACTTTTTTGATGTATCTCACAGGCTGACCCGCTGCCGCTTTTCTTTCTTAACCTGAGCGCTACAGTCAACTCATCCGACCACTTAATAATAATTTAACATTCAGGTGAGTAGCTTTATGTCGATCACGCCATCGCTTTTCGATCCGCTCGATCTTGGCTTTACCCAACTAAAAAACCGTGTGCTAATGGGATCGATGCATACCGGTCTGGAAGAGCGGTCTGACGGCGCAGCGCGGCTTGCCGCCTTTTATGCCGATCGCGCCGCGGGCGGCGTAGCGTTGATCGTTACCGGCGGCATAGCCCCTTCCCCGGAAGGGGTGGTGGTTGCTGGCGGTTCGGTACTGAACGCTGAAACGCAGCTGGCGCATCACCGCATCATTACCGACGCGGTGCATCAGCACGATGGGAAAATCGCCTTACAGATCCTGCATGCCGGTCGCTACAGCTATCAGCCTGCGCTGGTAGCACCTTCGCCGCTACAGGCGCCTGTTAATCCTTTTATGCCGCAGGCCCTGAGCCATGAGGCCATTTTGCAGTTGATTGAGGACTTTGCGCGCTGTGCGACGCTGGCCCAGCAGGCGGGCTATGACGGCGTGGAAATCATGGGTTCGGAAGGCTATCTGATCAATCAGTTCCTGACGCTACGCACTAATCAACGTAGCGACGAATGGGGAGGCGATTTTGCGCATCGTATGCGTTTTGCGGTACGCATTGTGCAGGCGGTACGCGCTGCGACCGGACCTGACTTCATTATTATTTATCGACTGTCGATGCTCGACCTGGTGCCGGAGGGCAATACGCTGGAAGAAACAATCGCGCTGGCGCAGGCTATCGAAGCGGCGGGAGCCACGCTGATCAATAGCGGTATCGGCTGGCATGAGGCGCGTATTCCTACCATCGCTACCTCGGTTCCACGCGCTGCTTTCGGCTGGGTCACGCGCCTTCTGCGACAGCATGTGACGCTGCCGCTGATCGCCACCAACCGCATCAACCAGCCGGAGGTAGCGCAGCAACTGCTGGATGAGGGCTGTGCGGATATGATCTCAATGGCACGGCCTTTCCTTGCGGATGCTGCTTTTGTCGCTAAGGCGCAGGCCAACCGCGCTGCCGAGATCAATACCTGCATCGGCTGCAATCAGGCCTGCCTCGATCAAATTTTTGCGGGCAAAGTGACTTCCTGTCTGGTTAACCCACGCGCCTGTCATGAAACACTGATGCCGGTGACGCCCGCCCGCCAGCAGAAAAAGCTGGCGGTAGTTGGCGCAGGCCCCGCTGGTCTGGCGTTTGCGGTAAATGCCGCCATGCGCGGCCATCAGGTCACACTGTTCGATGCCGCCAGCGCTATCGGTGGTCAGTTTAACGTGGCGCGCCAGATCCCTGGCAAAGAAGAATTTAATGAAACGCTGCGTTACTACCGTACCCAGCTACAGCGCTACAACGTGGAGACCCGCCTGAACTGCCGTGCCGACGCGGAAATGCTGCACGATTTTGACGAGGTGATCCTGGCCAGCGGCATCGTGCCGCGTACGCCAGCGATTGAAGGCATATCGCACAGCAAGGTGCTGAACTATCTGCAGGTGCTGCGCGATAAAAAACCGGTGGGTGCACGCGTTGCGATTATTGGCGCTGGCGGCATCGGCTTCGATACCGCCAGCTATCTCAGCCACAGCGATAATGCCAGCAGCCTGAATATTGATGCCTTCTGCCAGGAGTGGGGGATCGATAAAAGTCTGCAGCAGCGCGGCGGGTTAACCACGCCGCAGCCCGTCGGCAGCCCGCGTCAGATTTGGTTGCTGCAGCGCAAAGCGGGCAAGCCGGGCACCGGGCTGGGGAAAACCACCGGCTGGATCCACCGCAGCACTCTGCTGGCGCGCGGCGTAGAGATGTGGGGCAATGTGCAGTATCAGCGCATTGACGATGAGGGGCTGCATATCCTGCGCGACGGCCAACCGCTCACGCTGGCGGTGGATAACGTGATTATCTGCGCCGGTCAGGAGCCTGACCGGACGCTGGCGGTTCCCTTGCAGGCGGCAGGTAAGCCAGTGCATATTATCGGTGGCGCGGATGTGGCGCTGGAGCTGGATGCGCGCCGCGCTATCGCCCAGGGAACGGAACTGGCGCTGGCCATCTGATCCACGCTGGCAATCTCAACGCAGCTTTACCGAGCGCAGCACCACAAACTTGTTATTTGACGCCACGGTGGTGCAGTTGCCAAACAGCTTTTTCATTTTGCGATAATAATCCAGATGGCGGTTGCCAACGATACGCAGTTCGCCGCCATACTGCAGGCAGCGGCGCGCGTCCCGGAACATCTGCCAGGCGATATGATCGGTCACTGCGCTCTGCTGATGGAAAGGAGGATTACAGAGCACCGCATGCAGACGATCGGCCGGAAAACCGCTCAGCGCGTTATTGACCTGAAAATGGCTGCGCGCCATATCCTGCGGACGGTTAAGCTCAACGTTCATGCGGCTGGAAGCGATCGCCATCCAGGATTCATCAATGAAATGCACTTCCGCCTGTGGATTCATCTCCAGCGCCAGCAGGCCAATCACGCCGTTTCCGCAGCCAAGATCAGCAATCTCGCCGGTGATATTATCCGGCAGATGCTGCATAAAGAAACGCGCGCCAATATCCAGCCCGCTGCGGGAAAAGACGTTGGCATGATTATGAATCTGATACGCGGTGCCATCCAGCGGCCAGCTCAGCGTCTCCGCCTGCGGCTTGAGTTCCGGCGCGGCAAAAGTGCTGTAAACCAGGCGCGCTTTTTTCCACGCCAGCGAGGTTTTCGTTGGGCCAAGAATACGTTCAAACAGCTGCAGCGTAGAGGTATGGATATCTTTCGCGCGCGCACCGGCAATAATAACGGTTTCCGGCGTCACCACTTCACGCAGCTGACGCAGCTGATGCTCCAGCAGTGCCAGCGTGCGGGGGATTTTAATCAGCACGCAGGCGGGGGCAGCAGGCAGCGGTGCCATGCTGTCAAGCAGGGTCACCCGATCCTCATCCAGCAGGTTGTCACGCAGATTTTGACGCGTCGCCTGCTGGCTAATCCATGAATCATTAATGCTGTAGAGTGGGCGATCCAGCGCGCAGGCGAGTGCGCCAAAGCTGTCGTTAAATACCAGCAGTGGTCCCTGCTCCGGCAGCGTTTGCTGCAACAGATACTCATCGGCCGAATCCCACGCCTGGAGTGGGTTTTCTTCCTGCATACGCGGGAAGCGGTGTAAGGTCAGCGTGCGTTGGCTCAGTTCTAATTGGCTCATGGATTCCTCGGCGTGGTACTATTGCGCATCTTTTCGCCCCGAAAGCGGGGGGCGCAGTATACTGCCTTTTTATTCGAGCCGCGTCATGTCGTCGTTAATTTATCTGCAGGGCTATCCTGAAACGCTGCTGCGCCAGGTCCAGACCCTTATTGATCAGCAGCGCCTTGGCGAAGTGCTACAACAGCGCTATCCCGCCATGCACAATATCACCAGTGACAAAGCGCTGTATGACTATACGCAGGCGCTTAAAAACCGCTATTTACGCAACGCCGCGCCGCTGAATAAAGTGATCTATGACAGTAAAATCCGCGTCATAAAACATGCGCTTGGCCTGCATACCGCCGTCTCACAGGTGCAGGGCAGCAAGCTGAAAGCGCGGGCGGAAATTCGTGTTGCCACGCTGTTCCGCCAGGCACCGGAAGCCTTTCTGCGCATGATCGTGGTGCATGAGCTGGCGCATATCAAAGAGAAAGAGCACAACAAAGCGTTTTACCAGCTCTGCTGCCACATGGAGCCAGATTATCATCAACTGGAGTTCGATACCCGACTGTGGCTAACTCATCAGGCTCAGTTGGGCAACGCCGATTAAATAAACGCTTTCGCCTTTCTAATCAGGCTGGTTTTGGTCAATACGCCAAGATATTTACGATCCTGTGGATTATTTAATACCGGCAGACGCTCCAGCGTGACCTGTGCAAAAGCTTCCCATCCCTCGCGCACCGTTTGATTGCGGAACACACAGGGAAACTGTGCATCCATCACCAGAATCACCGGCGAATCGAGCGTAATTTCATGATCGAGAATTTTGCGCGAAATATCGTGAATCGAAACCACGCCAAGAAAATGCTCCAGGTCGTTAATTACATAGACATAGCGCTCTTTTTTCAGCGAGCTGACCGCCAGCGCGCGCCCTACCGATTCATGCGGCTGTAGCGCGGCGCCGGGTACAATCAGCTGCTCGATGATACTGTTATCAAAATCGAGCTTGGCATCAGCGCGATTAAAATGCTGCGTTACCACGGGATAGGTACTGGTCGCCTGCAGCTGCCAGGCGACCATTGCCGCCAGCACGGTAGCGATCATTACCGGAAACAGCAGGCTGCTGTTTAAAGTCATTTCCAGCACCATCAGCATCGCCATCAGGGGGGCCTGACTGACCGCAGCCAGCACTGCCCCCATGCCCACCACTGCAAACAGCAGCGTGTTGCTTACCGGCAGCCCGGCCTGTCGCGCCAGCGTAGCGATGATTACGCCCAATAGCGCCCCTACCAATAGCGAGGGCGTAAATAATCCGCCTACCGCATTTGAGCCCACCGACAACGCCGTTGCGCTCATCTTCAATGCCAGCAGCAGCAGCAGCGCGGGCAGCAGATAGTGTCCGGCCATAATCTTCACGATCACTTCATAGCCGTTGCCAAGGATATCGGTGGAAACCAGCGCCAGCGTGCCCACCAGCACTCCCCCTAATCCAAGACGCAGCGGCAGCGACCGAACATGAGAAAAAAGCTGCCTGCTGTGGCCGATCATTTTAATCAGCAGCCAGCCAAGCAGGCCGGATAACAGGCCAACGGCAACCGTCAACAGCAGCGTGGTCGGATCCAGCTGAAACGCGACCTCGGCAAAGGGATAAAGCGCATTGCGCAGCCCCAGCGACCACATGGTCATGACCGCCGTGGCGGCCGCGATAATCAGCGGGATCAGCCGCTGCAGCGCCGTGATGCCAAAAGCGATCTCCGCCACGAAAATTGCCGAGGCCAGCGGAGCATGATAAACCGAGGCCAGCCCGGCGGCGGCGGCCATCGCAACAATTTCACTGTTATTGATAGCGACCGATTTAAAGCAAAAACGCCCCATCAGGCTGCCGCACAGCGCCGAAAGCTGCACCATCGGCCCTTCTTTACCAATAGAGGCACCGCTGCCAATACTGGCAATTGATGAGAGCGCGCGAAACAATGAAGTTCTGGTCGGCACCGCATCCAGCCGGGCGTTGATGACATCCAGATAGTCGGTTTTACTGATTTGCTGCTGTTCGAGACTGACGGCATAGCGCAGAAAAAAACCGGCAATAACGCCGCCTGCCCCAACAATCAGCGGCCAGCAGTACCAGGGCCAGACGGTCATCGCCACGGTAATATCGCGATCGCTATGAAACAGCAATTGATTAATCCATTCAATCAGATGACGGAAGCCCAGCGTTACCAGCGATGCCGCGCAGCCTACCGGGATCGCGACCAGAATAGTGGTCCAGTTAAGAACATGTTTAACGCTCACATCGCATCCTTCTGTTACGGTTCCTGCATCCAGGAAAGAAGCCATGATATTGGAAGGCGGATCGCAGGATCAAATCAGCAGTAGCGCTTTGCCGTAGCGCAACCCAACGCGCATGCTACTCTGCCCTTCTGCACTCAAGCTCAGGAGTTAGAATTTTTATGATTCGCTTCGCTATTGTAGGCACTAACTGGATTACCCGGCAGTTTGTGAAGGCTGCCCATGAAACCGGCAACATGAAGCTGACCGCCATTTACTCGCGCACGCTGGAACAGGCATTGGCGTTCGCTAAAGATTGTCCGGCCGATCACCTCTTTATCTCACTGGAGCAGATGGCAGCCTGCGCTGAGATTGACGCGGTTTATATCGCCAGCCCTAATGCCCTGCATTGTGAGCAGGCGCTGCTGTTCATGCGTCATAACAAGCATGTGATTTGTGAAAAGCCGCTCGCCTCTACTCTTCAGGAAGCTGAACAGATGATCGCCTGCGCCGCTGAAAATCAGGTGGTGCTGTTTGAAGCGTTTAAAACTGCCTGCCTGCCGGGTTTTCAGGTGATCCAACAGGCCCTGCCGCAGCTTGGCAGGCTGCGTAAGGCGCTGTTCAACTATTGTCAGTACTCTTCCCGCTATCCGCGTTACCTGAACGGCGAGCATCCCAATACTTTCGATCCGCGCTGGTCTAACGGCTCCATTATGGATATTGGCTATTACTGCCTGGCCAGCGCGCTGGCGCTATGGGGCGAGCCGCAACGGGTACAGGCGCAGGCCGCACTACTGGCAAGCGGCGTTGATGCGCACGGTGCGGTGCTGATGCATTACGGCGATTTCGATGTCACGCTGCTGCATTCCAAAGTCAGCGACTCGCATATTCCCAGCGAAATTCAGGGCGAGGCGGGCTCGCTGGTGATAGAAAAACTCTCTGAAGTCCAACGCATTACCTTTATCCCTCGCGGCGGCGCAGCGCAGGATCTGACGCCAGCGCAGCACAGTAACACGATGCGTTATGAAGCTGAGCATTTCGCAGAGCTGGTCGCTAAGCGGCACGTCGAGCATGCAGGATTGTCGTTGGCGTGCAGCACAGCGCGCCTGTTGTCAGAGATCCGTCGGCAAACCGGTGTGGTTTTTCCGGCTGATAAAGCGATCAGATCCACTTAGTGTAAATATTTCAAAATATTACTTTAGATACGTTGCTTATTGACTGGTGCTCTTCTATCTTTCTTTGCAGCAAAGGGGAGTAACTTGTTAGCCGATCGATCGTCATTACGATGCGTTATGCATCCGGTCATCGGGCAACCCGGAATTATTTCTGCGTTGTAAGTGAGACCTTGCCGGAAGGCGGGGTTTTGCTTGCGATAAACAGCGCGGCTGACGTCTTCCGACGTTGGCCGTTTTTGTTTACTGACAGGATATTATTTATGCAAACCGTTGGCACACCGTTACTCTGGGGCAGCTTTGCCGTTGTCGTGCTAATCATGCTGGCGATCGATCTCTTTTTACAGGGACGGCGCGGCGCACAAGCCATGACGCTTAAACAAGCGGCAGTCTGGTCGCTGGTCTGGGTTTCTGTTTCCCTGCTCTTCTCCGCCGCTTTTTGGTGGTATCTCGATGGCTCTGCCGGCCGTGAAATGGCGAATACCCAAACCATGGCTTTTTTGACCGGTTATGTACTGGAAAAAGCGCTGGCCGTGGATAACGTTTTTGTCTGGCTGATGCTGTTCGGTTATTTCGCCGTACCGGCTGCCTATCAGCGTCGGGTGCTGATTTACGGCGTGCTGGGCGCCATTGTCCTGCGTACCATTATGATTTTCGCCGGTAGCTGGCTGGTCACTCAGTTTAGCTGGATCCTCTATCTGTTCGGTGCCTTTCTGCTGCTTACCGGCATCAAAATGGCGTTCAGCAAAGAGGAAGATGAAAATTCCGTGGGTGATAAACCGGTGGTGCGCTGGCTGCGCAGTCATTTACGTATGACGGATAATCTGGAAGGCGAGAAGTTTTTCGTTCGTCGCAACGGCCTGCTGTATGCCACGCCGCTGCTGCTGGTACTGATTATGGTAGAGCTGAGCGACGTGATTTTTGCCGTCGACAGTATCCCGGCCATTTTTGCCGTTACCACCGATCCCTTTATTGTGCTGACCTCTAACCTGTTTGCGATCCTTGGCCTGCGCGCCATGTATTTTCTGCTGGCGGGCGTGGCAGAACGCTTCTCTATGCTGAAGTATGGCCTGGCGATTGTGCTGGTATTTATCGGTATTAAGATGCTGATTGTTGATATCTGGCATATTCCGGTTTCAGTTTCACTGACTGTGGTTGGGTCCATCCTTGGCCTGACGCTGTTGATCAACGCCTGGGTTAATCACCGAAACGATCGCAATAAAATAAGCAAAGCAGAGTAACAAATTAATATGCTGCGGGGCGCTTAGCGCCCCGTTAATTATTCCGCTCAAACAACATCGAGCAATTGGAATCACTGTCACAATTCCAATAAACAGAAACAAAAAAAGTTGATCCCGCCCTGATAGCCATAATTTCTGCTTTTCCTGCCAACGCATTTCCTTATACTCCTCCAGGCAAACACTCATGCCGCTCGTGGTCTGATAAGGCGGCGACGGCCACAATAACTATTACTGGTTCTCACGATGGAAAAAAGTTCTTCCACGCTGATTGCGCGTCTGTTCGGCGGCAGTCTGGTAAAACAAATTATGGTAGGCCTGGTGGCCGGTATTGCGCTTGCCTGGTTCTCCAAAGATGCAGCGCTGGCGGTGGGCTTACTCGGCTCGCTTTTTGTTAACGCCCTGAAAGCCGTAGCGCCGTTGCTGGTGCTGGTGCTGGTCATCTCCTCAATTGCTAATCACCGACATGGGCAAAAAAGTAATATCCGCCCGATCATCCTGCTGTATCTGTTAAGCACTTTCTTTGCGGCAGTAGTCGCGGTGGTTTGCAGTCATTTCTATCCGCAGATGCTGACCCTGAGCGCGGTGCAAACGGAAATTACCCCGCCATCCGGCATCGCTGAGGTATTAAACGGCCTGCTAATGAGCATGGTTGCGAATCCATTTACTGCTTTAATGAACGCTAACTATATTGGCATCCTGGTTTGGGCAATTGGCTTGGGCATTGCATTTCGCCACAGCAGCGACAATACCCGGCAACTGCTTAGTGATGCCTCCCATGCAGTGACCTGGGTGGTACGCATGGTGATCCGCTGCGCGCCGCTGGGCATCTTTGGTCTGGTTGCCTCGATTCTGGCGTCAACTGGCTTCTCCGCGCTGTGGAATTATGCGCATCTGCTTACCCTGCTGATTGGCTGTATGCTGCTGATGGCGCTGGTGTTTAACCCGCTGCTGGTATGGTGGAAAATCCGCCGCAACCCCTATCCGCTGGTGTTTACCTGCCTGCGTGAAAGTGGCGTGACCGCTTTCTTCACCCGCAGCTCGGCAGCCAATATTCCGGTGAATATGGCGTTGGCGAAGAGGCTGAATCTGGATGAAGATACCTATTCGGTCTCCATCCCGCTGGGTGCAACCATTAGTATGGCGGGCGCTTCCATTACCATTACCGTGTTGACGCTGGCGGCGGTAAATACGCTGGGCATTCAGGTTGATGTGCTCACAGCCGTACTGCTCAGCCTGGTCGCTTCACTGTGTGCCTGTGGCGCATCCGGCGTGGCTGGCGGCTCGCTGCTGCTGATTCCGGTGGCCTGTAATATGTTTGGCATTCCTAATGACATCGCCATGCAGGTAGTGGCGGTTGGCTTTATTATCGGCGTATTACAGGATTCAGCGGAAACCGCACTGAACTCATCCACCGATATTCTGTTTACCGCTGCCGTTTGTCAGGCGGAAGAACAGCGCACTGCATCAAAGAGCCTTAGCTGACCGCTGAGGGTTTCTGAGCAAAAAAGCGCAATTACAGAGGCGGCCATCAGGCCGCCTCTTTTACAGCGTGACCCCGCTTTTAAAGATCGCCAGCTCGCGGAAATCGTTGCGTTCATTGTTGGTCTGCCTGCCGTTCGCCACCTCAACGATATAATCAACAAAGTGCTCCAGCAGCGTTTCCATTGGCGTGTCCAGCACCAGAGGACCGGCGTTGAAATCAATCCAGTGCGGCTTACGTTCTGCCAGCTCACTATTGGTGGCGATTTTTACCGTTGGCACAAAGCCGCCGTAAGGCGTACCGCGCCCGGTGGTAAACAGCACCATATGACAGCCCGCGCCCGCCAGCGCGCTGGTAGCAACCGCGTCATTGCCCGGCGCGCTAAGCAGATTAAGCCCGGGTTGACGCAGACGTTCGCCATATTTCAACACATCCACCACCTGGCTTTGACCGGCCTTTTGCGTACAGCCCAGCGATTTCTCTTCCAGCGTGGTAATGCCGCCCGCTTTATTGCCCGGCGACGGGTTTTCATAGATTGGCTGCTGATGCGCAATAAAATAACGTTTGAAGTCGTTGATCATCGCGACCGTTTTTTCAAACGTCGCCTCGTCGCGACAGCGGCTCATTAGAATACGTTCTGCGCCAAACATCTCCGGCACCTCGGTCAGCACCGTGGTTCCGCCGTTAGCGATCATGCGATCGGAAAAACGTCCCAGCAGCGGGTTGGCGGTAATGCCGGAGAAACCATCTGAGCCGCCGCATTCCAGTCCGAATTTTAGCTCGCTTAGCTTTCCCGGCTCGCGTCGATCGTGGCGCATGGTTTGATAAAGCTGATGCAGGCGTTCCAGCCCCGCCTCGACTTCATCTTCCTGCTGCTGGCAGATCATAAAGCTGACGCGATCGCTATCATAGCCGCCCAGCGTATCGCGAAACGCATCAACCTGATTGTTCTCGCAGCCCAGACCAATCACCAGCACCGCGCCGGCATTGGGATGGCGCACCATATTTTGCAGCATGGTGCGGGTATTCTCATGATCCTGACCGAGCTGTGAGCAGCCAAAAGGATGACTGAACAGATGAACGCCATCGATACCGGCAGCGTCGTCGCTTTCACGCAAAAAGCGCTGCAGGATCTGACGGGCGATGCCGTTGACGCAGCCAACGGTCGGCAGGATCCACAACTCATTACGAATCCCCACTTCACCGTTAGCGCGCCGGTAAACCTGCACGTCGCGATCGGCGGCCTGCGGCGGCAGCGTTATAAAATCGGGCTGATATTGATATTCGTCCAGATCGCTGAGGTTGGTTCGCGCATTTTGCGCATGGACATGCTCACCCGCCGCGATCGGCTGCGTGGCGTGCCCGATTGGCAATCCATACTTAATAATGTGTTCATCGACGGCGATCG
Source organism: Pantoea sp. FN0302 (assembly GCF_050113775.1). Taxonomy (NCBI): domain Bacteria; kingdom Pseudomonadati; phylum Pseudomonadota; class Gammaproteobacteria; order Enterobacterales; family Erwiniaceae; genus Pantoea; species Pantoea sp. FN0302. The sequence continues at coordinate 242,806 of NZ_JBNJSM010000003.1, read as the reverse complement.
ACCGCAGCGCAAACTTATGTCCGCGGGCTACCGGCTGACGCAACGTGACGGTCACTTGCTCCAGCGTCAGCACGCTACCTTCGTCCAGATCGCTGAGCGCAACGGCGACATTATCGCGCGGCGCTATTTTAATCGCTTGTTGCATAGCCGGTATTCCTCATTGTGGTAATGCCGCCCGCATGCCGTGAGCGGTGATGTTTTGCAGGTGTTGGGTAACGGCCTCCACCAGGCCAGGCTGCTCACTGAGATCGCTTCCCCAGTGCTGCTCATCGCTCAGCACCGTTGCAACCAGCTGCGGCAGCGAGATAGTGCCCTGCGCCTGCTGCGACCAAAGCGTGGCAAAGCGATCCAGCCAGCGCGCATCATCCTGTAGTGGATAACGCTCGCCGTCGCGTTCGCCACGGTAATAAGCGAGCAGCGCCGCCAGCGCAAATGTGATGCGCGTTGGCCAGCGGTTGTTTTGCTGATAGCTGGTCAGCAGCTGCGGTAACAGACGCGTGCGGAATTTAGTCATGCTGTTTAAGGCAATCGACGAAAGCTGATGGTGAATAAAAGGATTGCGGAAACGGCCCTGCACCGCATCCGCAAAGCGGTGAAGATCCTCCGCAGGCAGATCCAGCGTTGGGATCACCTCTTCGCGCAGCATGGCATCGATAAAATGTGCAATGCCATTATCGCTCATCGCCTCGCCGACGGTACCCAACCCGGAAAGCCAGGCTACCGGCACCATCGCCGTATGCGCACCGTTAAGGATCGCCACTTTCTGCTCTTTCCACGGCTTGATATCTTCCACCAGCCGGACATTAAGCGGCAGCGCCGACAGCCGCAGTTCATCGGCTACCTGCTGTGGGCCCTGAATCACAAACTGGTAAAACACCTCACCCGCCACCAGCATCGGATCGCGGTAGCCAAGCTCCACAAACAGCGCTTCAGCCTCTGCCGCCGGATAGCCGGGAACGATGCGATCCACCAGCGTGTTGCAGAAAATATTGTGCTGCTTCACCCAGGCGCTGAAATCCGCTGGCAGTTGCCAGCACTCGGCATAGCGCAGCACCAGTTCGCGCAGCGCGTCGCCGTTATTATCGATCAGCTCGCAGGGCAGGATGATCCAGCCCTTATCCGCCGCGCCGGAGAAATGCCGCCAGCGCGCCCACAATAGCTGGGCAACCTTGCCAGGGAACGAGCGCGCCGGGCGATCTTCCAACCGATCGTCGGCGTTAAAAGCGATGCCCGCTTCGGTGGTATTGGAAAACATAAAGCGAATATGCGCGTCCTGCGCCAGCGCGATAAATTCATCAAACTGCCGATACGGCTGGATCTCGCGGTTTATCGAGCGGATCAGGCGCGGCTCGCTCACCACCTCCCCCTGCGCATTCAGCCCACGGATCAGGGCGGTATAAAGTCCGTCCTGATGGTTAAGCGTATAGTCGACCTGACGATCGATCGGCCTGACGACCGTTACGCCCGCAGCCAGATCGCTGTGGGCGTTAAGCAGATCGATCTGCCAGTCGATAAAGGCGCGCAGAAAGTTACCCTCGCCAAACTGGATGATGCGGGTTGGATATTGCGCTCCAGGAAAATTTTTGCGATTCAGTGTTTGCATGACATTTCCCCGGATTAAAGCTCAATGCCAAAATAGTCGCGGGCATTGTTGAAGCAGATGTTTTTCACCATGTTGCCCAACAGATCGATATCCGCCGGCGCTTCGCCGTTTTCTACCCAGCGCCCAATCATCTGGCAGAGCAGACGACGGAAATATTCATGACGCGTGTAAGAAAGGAAGCTACGGCTATCGGTTAACATGCCGACAAAGCGGCTCAGCAGACCCATCTGCGCCAGCTGCGTCATTTGACGCTGCATGCCATCCAGCTGATCGTTAAACCACCACGCGGAACCAAACTGCATCTTGCCTGGCTCGCCCTCACCCTGGAAATTGCCGGCCATCGTCGCCAGCACCTCGTTGTCGCGCGGGTTGAGGCAGTAAAGAATGGTTTTCGGTAAGGCGTTATTGCGGTTTTGCGCATCAAGCAGACGCGCCAGCGGCTCAGCCAGCGGACGATCATTGATGGAGTCGAAACCGACGTCCGGCCCCAGCAGCTGCAGCTGACGGCGGTTATTATTGCGCAGCGCACCGATATGATATTGCTGCACCCAGCCGCGACGGGCGTACTCTGCGCCCAGCCATACCAGCACTGCGGTTTTAAATTGCGCTATCTCCTGTTCCGAAGGCTGCGCTCCCTGCAGGCGACGCGCCAGAATCTCATCCAGCGTGGCATCGTCCGCTTCGGCAAACAGCACCACATCCAGCGCATGATCGGAAACCTTGCAGCCGTGCGCGGCAAAATGATCGAGGCGCTTGCTTAACGCACGGCGTAAATCCTCAAAGCGGCGGATATCGGTATCCGCGACGGCGCCAAGCTTATGCATATAGTCAGCAAAGCCTTCGGCTTCGATATTGAATGCTTTATCAGGACGCCAGCTCGGCAACACCTTAATGGTGAAGCTTTCGTCCTGCGCCAGGCGATGATGATGCTGTAAATCGTCTACCGGATCATCGGTGGTCCCCACCATTCGTACGTTCATTTGCTGCATGATGCCGCGTGCGCTAAAGTCATCCTGCGCCAACAATGCGTTGCACTCGTCCCAGATGCGATCGGCGGTTTTTTCTGACAACAGCACATTGGTAATGCCAAACGGACGGCGCAGCTCAAGGTGCGTCCAGTGGTAAAGAGGATTGCCGATGGTATGCGGAACGGTGCGTGCCCAGGCGTTAAATTTTTCACGATCGCTGGCATCGCCGGTGCAAAGCGCTTCCGGCACGCCGTTAGCGCGCATGGCGCGCCATTTATAGTGATCGCCCTTAAGCCAGATGTCGTACAGGTTGTTAAAGCGATAGTTATCAGCGATCTGCTGCGGCGGCAGGTGACAGTGGTAATCAAAGATCGGTTGATCGGCCGCGTAGTCATGATACAGACGGCGGGCAAACTCACTATCCAGCAAAAAATCTTCGGTCATAAAACGGGACATTCCGATCTCCTTTTACATGAACGTTATCGATGCGTTCACCTGATGACAAAAAGTTATCATACCAATTAAAGCGATAGCAGCGATTATTTTGCGATACAGCTCACATATCAGACAACGTCGCGCCCGTTGGTTGACGGCCAACTGCCTTGCAAGCCAGTAATCACCTGACATTTCTTGGGTTTGAGTATCCCACATTGCAAAAATGGGTTTTGTGATGGCATTCAACTTTTAAATCGGTATGACAAGTTATCGTCTGCCGGTCAGATTTTGATGAGCAGAAATTTCTCTCACAGGTAAGGAATGGAAAAGGGCAAAGGCAAGGTCTTGCTCACGGATGCTTTCTGTACGCAGTTGACCGCGGCAGACCCGCAATAAAAAACAACAGCGGCACAGCCGCAAACAGAACTGGAAGAGGTATGACATGCGTAAAATAAAAGGGCTACGCTGGTATATGATCGGTCTGGTGACCATCGGTACCGTGCTGGGTTACCTGACACGTAACGCCATTGCCGTAGCAGCGCCAACGCTTGAGGCACAGCTTCATATCACCACGCAGCAATACTCTTATATCGTAGCCGCCTACTCTGCCTGCTATACCGTTATGCAGCCGGTGGCCGGTTACATTCTCGATATCCTTGGCACCAAGGTCGGCTATGCCGTGTTTGCGATTATGTGGGCAATCTTCTGCGCCGCAACCGCACTGGCAAACAGCTGGGGCGGTCTGGCGATTGCGCGTGCCGCCGTGGGTGCCGCCGAAGCGGCCATGATCCCCGCCGGCCTGAAAGCCAGCAGCGAATGGTTTCCGGCAAAAGAGCGCTCTATTGCGGTGGGCTATTTCAATGTTGGCTCCTCGATTGGCGCAATGGTTGCGCCGCCGCTGGTGGTATGGGCTATCGTCGCCCATAGCTGGCAAATGGCGTTTATTATTACCGGCGTCCTCAGCCTGATCTGGGCGCTTTGCTGGCTGGTATTTTATAAACATCCCAGGCAGCAGAAAAAACTCAGTGATAGCGAGCGCGACTATATTCTTTCCGGTCAGGAATCGCACCATCAGCTCGACAACGGCAAAAAAATGAGCGCCGGCCAGATCCTGCGTAACCGCCAGTTCTGGGGCATTGCCCTGCCTCGCTTCCTGGCGGAACCCGCCTGGGGCACCTTCAATGCCTGGATCCCGCTGTTTATGTTCAAAACCTACGGCTTTAATCTGAAAGAGATCGCCATGTTTGCCTGGATGCCGATGCTGTTTGCCGATCTCGGCTGCATTGTTGGCGGCTACCTGCCTCCGCTATTTCAACGGCTGTTTGGCGTTAACCTGATTGTTTCACGCAAGCTGGTAGTAACAATGGGCGCGGTATTGATGATAGCGCCCGGCACCATTGGCCTGTTTACCAGTCCCTACGTGGCGATTGCCCTGCTGTGCGTCGGCGGCTTTGCACATCAGGCGCTTTCCGGCGCGCTGATTACGCTCTCTTCTGATGTGTTTGGTCGTAATGAGGTGGCTACAGCCAACGGGCTGACCGGCATGGCCGCCTGGACCGCCAGCACCATGTTTGCGCTGGTGGTTGGCGCGCTGGCCGATACGCTGGGCTTCAGCCCGCTGTTTGCTGCGCTGGCGGTATTCGATCTGCTGGGTGCGTTAGTGATTTGGACAGTGCTGAAAAACAAACCGGCCGCCGAACTGGCGCAGACGCCTGCCGCGCCTGCTGCCGAGCCGGTACGTAGTTAGTTGCTTCAGGGCGTGCATCGCCAGATGCGCGCCTCTCTGTTCCCCCCTTCTTTCTTGGTTGACCAACAACGCATTTCCCTCTTCTTACCCTCTGGAGTGATTGGCCTTCATGCCGCTAAGTGGTATAACAACTTACAGAACACACCAGCAGGAAATGGATTATGGAAATCAGCGAACCGCGTCGTCTTTATCAACAGCTGGCCTCAGAGCTAAAAAATCGCATTGAATCGGGGCAGTATCAGGTTGGCGATAAGCTACCAGCAGAACGTTTAATCGCTGAAGAGATGCAGGTCAGCCGCACCGTGGTGCGTGAGGCGATCATTATGCTGGAGGTGGAAGGCTACGTGGAAGTGCGCAAGGGTTCCGGCATTCATGTTATTTCCAGCCAGCAGAACCCGCGCATTATCACCAACAGCCAGCTGGAGTTTGCGAATTTCGGCCCTTTTGAACTGCTACAGGCGCGTCAGCTTATTGAAAGTAACGTGGCGGAATTCGCCGCGACGCGTGTGACCAGGCAGGACATTGTGCAGCTTATGGAGATCCAGCAGGAGGCGCGCAAAGAAGATCGCTTTCGCGATTCCGAATGGGATATGCGTTTTCATGTACAAATCGCCATGGCGACGCAAAATAGCGCGCTGGCGGCGATTGTGGAAAAAATGTGGCTGCACCGCACGCATAATCCTTACTGGCTAAAGCTGCATGAACATATAGATGAACGCGCTATTGGCAGCTGGTGCAACGACCACGATATGATTCTGAAAGCGTTAATGCGTAAAGATCCGGCCGCCGCCAAGCTGGCGATGTGGCAGCATCTGGAAAATACCCGCCAGATGTTATTTAACGCCACAACCGACGATTTTGAGTTCAACGTTGACCGTTATATGTTTGCCGAAAACCCGGTTATCCTGCCCGATACCTCCTCTTCCCGCTAAAAACAGACGCTTTGGCTAACAAAGCGTCTAAAGTCAGCTAATTTACTTTAGTGTCAGCCAGTGTAAAGCTCCTTTCAGCCAGTGATTTTCAACGGTAAAACTTTTAGTCAGTGGTAACTTTCCCTGTCTCGTCAGGGTGGATTTTGTTACAGTTATCCACCTTTTCTTACCCTTTCGCGGCGGGAAAGAAGAATGTATCGTTTTTTATCAGCCATCCAGGCAAAAAGGCGATTACCTGGCCTGCGGTAGCGGCGACTACAATTAACAAAAACGACCCATCCGCCCTCCCGGCCTCTTTATCGATGAGCCAGTGTTAACAATGAAGTTCAGGAACAATGAATGGATATTTTAAAAGCGCTGTTGCAAGCATTATGGCAACAAGATTTTGAGACCCTGGCCGATCCGACGCTGGTCTGGGCAATTTATGGCGTACTGTTTATGATTCTGTTTCTGGAGAATGGCCTGCTTCCCGCAGCCTTTCTTCCCGGCGACAGCCTGCTTATTCTGGTGGGCGTGCTGATAGCCAAAGGCACAATGAATTTTCCGCTTACCCTGTTTATCCTTACCACCGCAGCCAGCCTTGGCTGCTGGGTTAGCTATATTCAGGGGCGATGGCTGGGCAATACGCCTACGGTGCAAAACTGGCTATCCCATTTGCCTGCGCAATATCATCAGCGCGCCCATCAGCTGTTTCACCGCCACGGCCTCTCTGCGCTGTTAATTGGTCGCTTTATCGCTTTCGTTCGTACGCTGCTGCCCACCATCGCCGGCCTTTCCGGTCTGAGCAACGCGCGCTTTCAGTTCTTTAACTGGATGAGCGGCTTTTTGTGGGTGTTGATCCTGACGGTGATGGGCTTTGCGCTGGGTAAAACGCCGATCTTCCGCCGCTATGAAGATGAACTGATGTTCTGCCTGATGCTGTTGCCGCTGGTGCTGCTGGTGTTTGGGCTGGTAGGCTCGCTGGTGGTACTGTGGCGTAAACGGAACAGTAACGGCAAGCAAAAAGGTCAACCATAATGCAATGGTTACAGCCTCTTTTACGCCAGCCGCTGCGCTGGCTGCTGGTTGGATTACTGGCGATCATTACCTTTGCGCTGGTACCGGCCCTGTTTCGCCATGAGAACGCCCTGCAAATTCGCGCTGCCGAACAGGGCGTGACCTTGCCGGATGGATTTTATGTCTGGCAGCGGCTTAACGCCCAGGGGATTCAGGTAAAAAGCATTACGCCCGCCCAGGATTCGCTGGTTTTGCGCTTTGAGTCGCAGGAACAGAGCCTGGCGGCACAGCGTGCCCTGCTTAAAATTCTGCCGCATGGGTTTGATATCGCTCAGATGGAAAACAGCGGTGGCTGGCTGAATAAGATCTCGCTGCGCCCGCAATCTGTAGGTTAACCCCGTTCCACAGCGTCATTCCTGTTCCCAAAACAGGCTTTCTTCCTCAACACTTTTGAGCTTTCCGGAAAGAGTGTCTATTCTTACAAAAGGTTATGAGGCGGCATGGCTGCCAGCCTTATAGCTGCTGCATCTTTACCGTTCACAGGAAACGGCTGAATTTAACAATGGAAGGTCATGATCGGATGAAATTTCGTACCTCGCTTTTTCTGGCTCTTTTTTCCCTTTCCGGCTTTACCCACGCCGCTGGCGTACTCTGTTTGCAGAAAGAGAAAAACATTGAGCATGAGATCGCAGTTGCTAAACAACATGATAATCAACGCCGGGTGAACGGTCTTGAGCGCGCTCTGACGGAAGTCCGCGCCAGCTGCACTGATGAAAAGCTCAAAGCGGCTCATCAGGAAAACATCAACGCGAAAAAGCGGGAAGTGGCAGAGCGAGAGCAAGATTTAAAAGATGCCGAAGAAGATGGCGATAAGGAAAAAATCGCTAAACGCCAACGAAAATTACAGGAAGAACGCGAAGAGCTTAAAGCGCTTCAGTCTGCTCCCTGGTAACCCATTTACAGCGTACATTGCCTGAGAATAAAGGAGTGTTTCATGTCAAAAGATACTACGTCAGAACACCTGCGCGCCGAGCTAAAGAATCTGGCGGATACGCTGGAAGAAGTGCTTAGCCATTCCACCGATAAATCAAAATCAGAAATGGATAAACTGCGTAGCAAAGCGCGTGCCGCGCTGGATGAGTCGCGCCTGCGTCTCGGTGAAACCGGCGACCGCCTGTCGCAGACGACCCGTGAAGCGGTGAGCCACGCTGATGATTACGTGCGTGAAAATCCCTGGCACGGCGTAGGGATTGGCGCAGCCATCGGGCTGGCCATCGGCATGCTGATTTCGCGTCGTTAATTATGGCCGATTCTCAGCAGAGCCACGGCCCGGGCAAAGGGGTCATAAACATCGGACAGCGTCTCGTCACTACGCTGGTTAGCATGGTAGAAACCCGTGTACGCCTTGCTGTGGTCGAGCTGGAAGAGGAAAAGGCTAATCTGATACAGATGCTGTTGATGATTGGCCTGACTATGCTGTTTACCGCGTTTGGTCTGATGAGCCTGATGGTGTTGATTATCTGGGCGGTTGACGCACAGTATCGCCTGATGGTCATTGGTATTACAACTTGCGTTCTGTTTGTGCTGGCGCTGTTTTTTGGCCTCTGGACGCTACGTAAGTCACGTAAATCCACGCTGCTTCACCATACACGGAAAGAGCTCTCTTCTGACCGTCAAATGTTGGAGGACCGCCACCCATGACGCGTGCTGACCGTGAACGACGTAAAGCGGATCTGCTAATAACTATTCACCAGCAGCGCCTCGATCTTAGTCTGGCGCGCCGTGAATGGCTGTTGGAAACCGCCCGTTACGATCGCGGTTGGATGACGCTGCTTAGTCTGCGTAGCTATCTGGCTATCGGTAGCAGTGCATTAGCGATCTGGTCGGTACGTAACCCCAACTTTTTGATGCGTTGGGCGAAGCGTGGTCTGGGCTTATGGAGCACCTTGCGACTGATAAAATCCAATCTGCCGCGTAAGAAATAGCGCTTCCTTTGATTGCCTGCCGACCCGCAGGCAATCAATATCAATTTTATTGAACCTCTTTGACAGTTTATCTTGCTTACAAATCTTTCCCCGCCCACTTATTATCCTCCTCAGTTACCGAGAGCAGCGCGTAATCGCCTGCAATCACACTAAATACTTGCTCAGGCGCTTTTGGCCTGAGAAAAAACAACGCTGGGGAACATCATGAAAAAATTCGAAGATATTGGCCTGCTGGTAGCACGGATTCTACTGCCGATCCTGTTTATCGTGTCTGGCTGGGGTAAAGTCACTGGCTATGATGGTACCGCGCAGTATATGCAGGCGATGGGCGTACCGGCGTTTATTCTGCCGTTGGTTATCCTGCTTGAGCTGGGCGGTGGGCTGGCAATTCTGATCGGTTTTCTCACGCGCTTTACCGCACTGTTTACCGCAGTTTTTACGGTGTTGACCGCTTTCCTGTTCCACAGCAATTTCGCTGAGGGCGTTAATGCAATTATGTTCATGAAAAACCTGTCGATCGCGGGTGGCTTCCTGCTGCTGGGGCTCAGCGGTCCGGGCGCTTACAGCATCGACCGCCTGCCTGGTAAAAAGTGGTAAGCGCTGGCTATACTTAACTCTCAACGGGCGAGAATGGTGCATTCTCGCCCCTTTGATTTTGGAGGCTTTATGGGACAACTGGTTGATGGCGTCTGGCAGGATACCTGGTACGACACTAAATCAAACGGCGGCCGCTTTAAGCGCTCCGAGTCCGCGTTTCGTAACTGGGTTACCGCTGATGGTAGCGCGGGACCAACGGGAAAAGCGGGATTTACTGCCGAGCGCGATCGCTATCATCTCTATGTATCCCTTGCCTGCCCGTGGGCGCATCGCACGCTGTTGATGCGTCAGTTAAAAGGGCTGGAGCAGATGATTTCCGTTTCGGTGGTACATCCGCTGATGCTGGAAAATGGCTGGACGTTCGCTACCGATTTCCCGGCGGCCACCGGCGATACGCTTTATCAGCATGACTTTCTTTATCAGCTTTATCAGCATGCCGATGCAGACTATAGCGGTCGGGTAACGGTGCCCGTGCTGTGGGATAAACAGCAGCAGACCATTGTCAGCAATGAATCTGCCGATATTATCCGTATGTTTAACACCGCTTTTGACGCTGTCGGCGCACGCGCCGGGGATTACTATCCCGTTGAACTGCGTGCGGAGATCGATGAGCTGAACGGCTGGATCTACGATACGGTGAATAATGGCGTCTATAAATCGGGTTTTGCCACTTCACAGGCAGCGTATGACGAAGCTGTAGAGGCGCTGTTTCGCTCGTTAAATCGTCTGGAGCAGATCCTGGGTCAGCATCGCTGGCTGACCGGAAATCAGCTTACCGAAGCGGATCTTCGGTTGTGGACCACGCTGGTGCGCTTCGATCCGGTGTACGTTACCCATTTTAAATGCGACAGGCATCGTATCGGCGACTATCTCAATCTGAACGGCTTTTTACGCGATATCTGGCAGATGCCGGGCATTGCCGGGACGGTTAACCTGCAACATATCCGCCATCACTACTATTGCAGTCATAAAACCATTAACCCCAGCGGCGTGATCTCCACAGGGCCCGCTTTTGACTGGGATGAGCCGCACGGGCGCGACGAACGCTTTTCCTGACTGGCAACTGGGGTAAGGTTAATGACCGCTCGCCTGCCAGATGGCGATTTTCGGGGTAACTATTTCGCGAGGCGCTCTGGTTACCCTTTTTTGGCCAGCAGGCGCGGGATTTCACGCAGGCACCAGGCTTTAGCCTCGCCCATGCTGTCGCGCCGCCAGGCCATGATAATATCAATTTCACTGGTGGTTTCAGGGCTAACCACGCGCAGACGGCCTTCGGCGATATCCTGCTCCACCAGCGGATAAGGCATGCTTGCCACACCTAAGCCCGCCAGCAAGGCGCGGCGCTTATCATCCATGCTGCTGAGCGTCAGGCGCTGCTGCTTATCCAGCAGCTGTACCGTCAGCACCGGCCTTTCACGGGCGGTATCCGCTACCGCTATCCCGCGATATTTCACGCGTGTTGTTTCAGAAAGCGGCTCCGGTTCCTGATGAATCGGATGATCCGGGCTGGCGACAATCACGCTCATAATGCTATAGAGTTTGCGGGTGTTGATCTCGGCGGAGGCACGAAAGTGCAGATCCGGCGCCACAACAATATCGGCCCGTCCCTGCTCCAGCCGTTCCCAGGCACCTGCCAGCACCTCGGTAATTAACGACATTTGCGTATTCGCTTTTTCCGATAGCTTTTCCACCAGCGGAAATAACGTTTCAGTAGGCACCAGCGCCTCGGTAACGATGGTGAGATGAGTTTCCCAGCCACGCGCCAGCGCTTCCGCATCGGTGGTGAGTTTATCGGCTGCTTCCAGCAACACCCGCCCGCGCTCCAGTAGCATACGCCCTACGTTAGTGAATTTAGTGCGGTGGCCAGAGCGATCGAACAACACCACATCTAACTCTTCTTCCAGTTTTTGCATGGTGTAGCTGAGGGCGGAAGGTACGCGGCCCAGTTCGTCAGCCGCTGCAGCAAAGCTGCCGCGCCGATCGATAGCGTCCATCACGCGTAGTGCTTCCAAAGTCAGGGCCCGATCTTTTGCCATAACACGTCTCTGTCAGTAATTTTGAATATGCCTGGCAGATTAACTGGCTAACAATCCGCCGTCCAGATATTTACCATAGAAACCTGACAGATGACCTGGCGATATAAACCAGCGCTGGAGAGGTAATCTACAATGATGAAACCACGTACTGCGAAACAGTGCGGTCAGGCCGATTACGGCTGGCTGCAGGCGCGTTATACATTTTCCTTTGGCCACTATTTTGATCCAAAACTTCTGGGTTATGCCTCGTTGCGGGTACTGAATCAGGAAGTCCTCGCGCCCGGCGCCGCCTTCCAGCCGCGCACTTATCCACGCGTGGATATCCTTAACCTGATCCTGCAGGGCGAAGCGGAATATCGCGATAGTGAAGGCAATTATTGCCGCGCCAGCGCAGGCGATGCTCTGCTGCTGGCGACGCAGCCTGGCGTCACCTGGAGCGAGCAAAACGTGAACCGCGATGCGCCGCTGACCCGGATTCAGCTCTGGCTGGACGCTTGTCCGCAACGTGAAAATCCCGTGGTGCAGCAGCTGCCGCTGGCGTTAAATCAACCCCACCAGCTACTCGCCTCGCCCGATGGCGAGAACAGCAGCCTGCAGGTGCGCCAGCAGGTCTGGATCCATCAGATCACGCTGGAACCTGGTCAGGAATGGCATCAGCCGCTGCAAGGCTCGCGCGCCTGGCTACAGTCGATTCATGGTGAATTTCAGGCGATGTCGGCAAATGGCGAACAGGAAGCGTTGGGCTGCGGCGATGGCGCTTTTATCTGCGATGAAACCAGCATTCGCCTGAAGGCGCAAACGCCACTGCGCGCGCTGATAGTGGATTTGATGAGTTAAGCAGAAAGTTGGGGCGACGCTAACACCGCCCCGGCAAGATTATTTCAGAATGGTAAAAGCGGTAGTGACATGCTTCACGCCACTTACCCGGCTGGCGATATCCGCCGCCGCGCTGGCTTCTCTCTGGGTTACCAGACCCAGCAGGAACACTTCGCCATTTTCAGTGGTGACCTTCACATTGGAAGATTTCACCTGATCGCTGCCCAGCAGCTGTGAACGTACTTTGGTGGTGATCCAGGTATCGGAAGAGGCGGTACCCAGCGTCACTTTCGGCCCCTGACGAATTTCGTTATACACTTCCGCTGCGCCATCAACCCCCATGGTGATCTGCTTCGCGCGATCGGCTAATTCCGCGCTCGGCGCCTGACCGGTCAGCAGCACTTTGCCCTGATAAGCGGTGGCCACGATATGCGCCTCTTTCTTGATTTGCTGATCTTTCGCCAGCGCGTTGCTGACGCGCAGCTCCAGCGTACTGTCATCTACCTGGGTTCCTACGGTACGCGGATCGGTTGCGCTTTTGGTCGCTACCGCCGCGCTGCCCACCACAACGGCGGCACAGCCCTGTAATAACAGGGCAGCAAAGATCACTGCCAGTGCAGATAATGCCTTCATTACATCTCCTTGTTTATTCCTGATGAGGAAACAGAGTGTTATCGATCAAATCACACAGGCAGTTCACGGTAAGCATATGCATTTCATGAATCCTGGCGCTTCTGTGTGATGGAATGCGGATCTCCACATCCTGCGGGCCCAGCAGTCCAGCCAGCTCGCCGCCATCATAGCCGGTCAGGGCAATGATGGTCATATCGCGTGTGACCGCCGCTTCTACCGCCTTAACGATATCGCGACTGTTGCCACGCGTAGAGATCGCCAGCAGCACGTCCCCCGTCTGGCCTAACGCCCGGACCTGTTTAGCATAAACCTCGACGTGCAGACGATCGTCGCCAATCGCCGTCAGCAGGATATTGTCCGCGCTTAGTGCCAGCGCCGGCAGGCTGGGACGCTCTGCTTCATAACGGTTAATCATGCTGGCGGCAAAATGCTGGGCATTTGCCGCCGAAGTGCCGTTGCCGCAGCAGAGGATCTTGTTGCCGTTCAACAGCGATTGCACTATGGTCATTGCCGCACGGGAAATGGCATCGGGTAACGCCTCCGCAGCGGCTATCTGGGTCTGTATACTTTCCGTAAAACAGGCTTTTATTCTTTCCAGCACACTACCACCTGGTTCTAAATGTGGGCTTGAAACGCATCGGGCAGCCAGGTTAGCTGCTGCCCGGTAATGGCGACGATGTCGAAACGACACTCTACCGTATCAAAACTGGCGTTGCGCGCCGCCAGCCACAGGGCGGCACTGCGTAACAGTTTTTGCTGCTTGCGCCAGGTTACGCTGACGGCTGCGCCGCCAAAATGCGCGTCGCGACGATAGCGTACCTCGACAAACACCCACTGTCGCCCGTCACGCATAATTAAATCCAGCTCGCCAACACGATATCGCACGTTGGCGGCGACAAATACCAACCCCGCCTGCTCCAGATAACGGCGCGCTATGCGTTCATAGCGCGCGCCTTGTTGCTGACGGCTTAGCTGGCCGGGACCACCTGCCCCTGACGATACTGGCTCCATGTCAACTTCCTGTTGATAACGCAATCATCCGTGGCGCTCAATTGACCGGTGTTGCCATCAATACGGAAACCGGGCATCTGACGCATTTCGCTAAAGTGGTTAGCCAGCGTCCAGGCATCAATGCCCATCGCATACAGGCGAACCAGCGAGTAATCATTATTAAAGCTGCGCGCTGCCTGCTGCATCAGCCCTGGATTCGCGCCCGACAGCAGCGGAATGTCGCTAAACTGTAGCCCTTCCATTTCCAGACGGAAATCAGGACCGGCACCGGCCTGGAAGCTGCGCGAGCTGGCATAGAGCGCAACATTGTTGCGGCTGCTGATGCGCATGGCGATCATCGGCTTAATCAGTTGCAGTTCGCTCTGAGTGGCCACGATATAAACCGCATCCACCGCGCCGCCGCTGGCTGTAGCCTCAGGCGGCGTGCTGCTCTGTGGTGCCGGGATCGTCAGGCCAGCAATAGTAATGCCCTGCGGTTCGCTTGCCGCTGGCGTCACCGGCGTACCGCTCAGGCTGATGCCTGCGCCGCTGTTGATGCCCTGCTTCAGCTCAGCTGAGGAGCCGAACCCCTGCTGCTGCACCGTACCGCCGCCCAGCGTTTGCCACTCCTGTGCAAATGCTTTGCTGACGCGATCGCCCAGCGAGCTACGCGGCACCAGCAATAAAGGCATGCGTTTGCCCTGTTGCCAGATATGATGCGCAGCATCTCGCGCCTCGTCTTCAGGAGAAAGCGCAAAGTAGCAAAGATTCGGATGGTTCTGGATTTTTTCCGGCTCATTAAGCGCCAGCACATTCAACGGCGTGGAGGAATCCGCCAGCTGCTGCACCTTATCCTTCAGCAACGGCCCAATCACCAGTGTCGCGCCATCCTGCTGCGCCTGCGCCAATACCTGCTGAATCGGCTGCGAGCTGGTGTCATACACTTTTACCTCGGCGTTGCTGGCCGGGGCGGTGGTGACGCTGGCCGCAGGCTGCGCGGCAGGCGGTGCTGTTTCGGTGCTGGCTGCGCTGTCGCCAGGCGCGGCGGAGGGACTGACAACCGCATCTGCGTTCTGCGTTGCAGCATCGCCGGCTGCCGGTTCAGCGCTCTGCGCGCCATCGTTGGATAACGCAACCGGATTTTGCGCACTGCCAACGGCAGGCGCCGGTGGTGCATTCAGCAGGCCGTTTTTCGCATCGTTAAAACCTTTCTGGATTGCGCTGGCAAAAACCTGCGCCTGGCCGCTCAGCGGCAGCAGCAGCGCGATTTTATTAGTGGAGGCGGGCTGGAAGTTCTGCACCTGGCCGAGCGCCGTAGGCAGCGTTTTTGCCGCCGGGTTTTGCGGGTAGCGTATCTGCCAGTCGCTAATCCCCGCTTTCAGCATATCGGGCTCGGTACGATTCGCCTTGTACACGTTGAGCAGATCGAGCCAGCCCTGCAGCGTATTTTCATCCGCGTTAATCGCCAAGCTGTTCATCTCCTCTGGCGGCAGCTGCGTCAGCGTCTGCCAGGTGGCATCGATATTATCCTGATGCGCTTTGTCGGTTAACAGCGGCTCCTGCGCAATCAGCATGCGCACCAGATCCAACGACGGTCGTCCCTGGTTAGCGGCAATTTTCAGGCCGTAGTAGCGTTGCTGCTGATCTTTCGACAGGATTGAGGGATCAAGCTTCGCCAGTATCGCCTGCGCGCTGGGGATATCCTGATTGCCAAGACGCAGCTGGGCGGTAAGCAACTGTAGCTCCTGACGCTGCGTGTCGCTCAGCTGCTGCGGCAGCTGATTAATTTGCTGGTATGCCTGGGGATACTTCCCTTCGTTAAGCAGTGCACGTATCGCAAGTAATTGCCAGTCAGCCTTGTTATCATCTGGGCTTTGCTGCACCTGCTGCAGGTAGTAGCTGGATGTGCCCGTTGCCGGTCCCTGAATATTTACCGAGGGAGCCTGCGGCGTCTGGCCGGTACAGGCTGCTAAGATCAGCCCAGCCAGGAGAACAGGCACAAAGCGCCCTGCTTTTTTTCGAACGACTTTTGAAGGAAGCATACTGTATCCAGTAAGTTTTTTTCAGGATGCTCAATATTAAATCGGCAATTCGGATGAAACAATGAAACAACACGATCGGGCAGAGATTTCTGCCAGCACGCTCTATATTGTACCCACCCCAATAGGCAATCTGGGCGACATCACCCAGCGGGCGCTGGCGGTGCTTACAAGCGTCGATCTGGTGGCTGCGGAAGATACACGTCATACCGGACTGTTGCTACAACATTTCGCCATCAATGCGCGACTGTTCGCATTACACGATCATAATGAGCAGCAAAAAGCGGAGCTGCTGCTGACGAAACTGCAGGAAGGCCAGAGCATAGCGCTGGTCTCCGACGCCGGTACGCCATTAATCAACGATCCCGGCTATCATCTGGTGCGCCGCTGTCGCGAAGCCGGTATCCGCGTGGTACCGCTGCCGGGTGCCTGCGCCGCGATCGCCGCGCTGAGCGCTGCCGGTTTGCCCTCCGACCGCTTTTGTTATGAAGGCTTTTTACCGGCCAAAAGCAAAGCGCGTTGCGATACGCTACGCGCTCTGGCTCAGGAACCACGTACGCTGATTTTTTATGAATCAACCCATCGTCTGCTTGATAGCCTGCGCGATATGATCAGCGAACTGGGGGCAGATCGCTATGTGGTGCTGGCGCGTGAGATCACCAAAACCTGGGAATCGATTCACGGTGCGCCGGTAGCGGAGCTGCTGGCGTGGATTGAAGAGGATGAGAACCGGCGTAAAGGCGAAATGGTGCTGGTTGTCGAAGGGCATCATGCCGATGAAGAGGCGCTGCCGATCGAAGCATTGCGCACCCTGGCGCTGCTGCAAAAAGAGCTGCCGTTAAAAAAAGCGGCGGCGCTGACGGCGGAAATTCACGGCGTGAAAAAGAACGCGCTGTATAAATATGCACTCGAACAGCAAGAAGGATGACAAAACGTTCAGAATGCCCTATTATCCGCGCCGAAGCTGACCAGACAGTCGCCGCTTTGTCGCCGTCCCCTTTCGGGGGAGACGGGCAGAGGGGAGGAAAGTCCGGGCTCCATAGGGCAGGGTGCCAGGTAACGCCTGGGAGGCGCAAGCCTACGACCAGTGCAACAGAGAGCAAACCGCCGATGGCTCATTCGTGAGCACAGGTAAGGGTGAAAGGGTGCGGTAAGAGCGCACCGCGCGTCTGGCAACAGTTCGTGGCACGGTAAACTCCACCCGGAGCAAGGCCAAATAGGGGTTCACAAGGTACGGCCCGTACTGAACCCGGGTAGGCTGCTTGAGCCAGTGAGCGATTGCTGGCCTAGATGAATGACTGTCCAAGACAGAACCCGGCTTACCGGTCAGCTTCACTCTTTACAAAACCCCGCTTCGGCGGGGTTTTTGCTTTATATCTCGGCAAACAGGGCTGAACAGGTATCGCTTACAGGCGACTTAAACAGTCCAGCGCCACGCTTTTAAAGCTGGCGAAGTCGCTGCTGTCGCGCAGGCGCGTCATGGCGCGCTCGCGCATAAAGGTCACAAACAGATCGTAGATCGCCATCGCCTCTTCATAGTCATCCTTGCTGATGGCTAACAGGAAAATCACATAGGCAGTTTCTTCTCCCCAGATGATGCCCTGCGGCGCTAATACGGTATAGACCACGCTTTTTTTCGCCAGCAGGCCCAGCGAGTGCGGCAGCGCAATCCCCTCGCCCAGCATGGTGCTGAGAATCGCTTCGCGCTCCTCAACGGAAGGATAAAAGCTCGCGTCCACGAAGCCCTCCTGCTCCAGCTGCTGGCACAGCTGGCGAAACAGCTGCGCCTGCTCCATCGGCCGATCGATAATGCAAAAGTGACGCGCGTCGAAAAATCGCTCCAGCATGTAAGGTTTCGTGCGATCCACCAGCACCTGTTTTCCCAGCTGCTCCAGTTGATAGTCGGTGGGGAAAGGTGACATCACCACTATTGGCTTGCCCTTCTCGCTTAACCGCACGGTGGAGATAACAAAATCCTCTTCAATACTCTCCTGCATCTCATATTCACGCAGCGAAATGATGCGCGTGACAACGATTTGGGGATATTTACGCAGCAGCATCGCCTGAATCATGCGTACGGTTGAATTGCCGGTATCGCATACCAGCATGACTTGAGGATGACGCTGATAGCCCACGTTATAGTGACGCTCCAGGCCAACGCCGATATGCAGCACCAGAAAACCGATCTCGTTTTCACTGATCACATACGGCGTATATTTACTCCAGCTGGAAACCGCCGCCAGCGTCACGTCATACGCCATTGGATAGTGCTGCTTGATATTGGTTAACAGCGGATTGGGAATGGTGATTTGATAGCGGACGCGGGTGATCATGGTTTTGATATGCGTAAGCAGATCGGCACGCAGCTGCTGGTCGTTTTGCAGGTTATAGTTGTAGTGGGTGTTGATATAGCTAAGGATGTAGTTCACCAGCGAATCGCCATCGTCGGCGCTGATAGCGCTGGGCGCGATCTCTTCTACCCGTCGGGCGGCGATATTCAGACGCAGCCAGGCCTCTTCCGCTGGCGCAATAACTTTACCGGTAATCGGGCGCATCAGGTTAATGATATGGCGCGCCGCCGCCTGCACATCGCTCTCCACCTCATCGGCGCTGAAATCGGAAAGCGGATAGCCTTCGCTGATGCGGCGTACCGCAACGGCACAGTAAAGACGCAGGTAAAGTTCGCCCTCGTCGGTCATACGGATATTAAAACGCGCAAAGCACTGCAACAGCAGCGGCTGAAGCGTCAGCAGCATACCGCTGTTGAGCGCTTCCATCTGCAAAAGCGGGTTTTCACTATTTTCCTGTGCAATCTGATAGAGCAGATCGGTCAGGCAGGTACGAATCGCCATCTCACTGCCGAACAGCTTCATGCCGTAGCGCGGGCGCGCCTCAATGGTAAGCTGATAGCGGCTGAGCCACTCCCTGACTTCCGCCATATCGCTTTGCAGCGTGGCGCGGCTGACAAACCACTCTTCCGCCAGATCTTCGAGCTTGATCGCCCAGGCCGACGTCAGAAAACGCGTCAGCAGATAATGAATGCGCTCTGTTGAGGTACGGGGAATGCGCAAATGCGCCGGCGACTGCTGCGTCAGGCGCTGATAGCGCACCGGATCGAGAATACGCAGCTGATAGCCTTCGCCGCGACAGAGCACAAACAGCGCACCGTGATCGGCCAGCATCTCGTTAAGCATATTAATATCGGTACGCACCGTGCGCGTGGAAACCGCAAAACGGCGCGCCAGCTCATCCTGCGGCAGCGTCTCTTTTTGCAACGTATCAAATAATTGAGCCAGTCGCTGGTTCGGAAATCTCACGGCAGCTCTCCCCCTGTTGGCTACGTAAATTAACGTATCATCATGGCACAATCACCATCTGGAACGGCGCACCAATGGCAGTGTAGTCATCACTAAAACGCAGCATTCCGCTGCTGCTATCAATATAAAAACGCGTAAGGTTGTCGCTGTGCTGGTTAAGCACATAGCGCGTTTTGCCATCTTCGGACAGCGTCAAGTCGCTACGCGTCCGGAGACGCTCGATCAGGGTCAGCGTCCCGTGCGGCTGATAAGTTCCTGTAAACGCAAAAGGGGTTGCCGCAGCCAGCGGCGCAACGCCAAACAATGCCACAGATAAGGCGACAATCAGCTGTTTTCGCATAAGATTATCCTGAATCAGTATGCCGTTGCGCTGCTCCTGCCGGGCGTTAGCCCACCAGCCTTTTGGTTATCGCCAGTAGCGTTTTGACATCTTCAGGTCGCGTATCGCCAGAGCCTTGATCGATAATAGAACTGTAAATATGCGGAATAATTTTGCTGACGCCCGCATCCAGCGCAATCTGTAAAATCGCCTCATAGTTGTCCAGATCGATACCGCCGGTCGGCTCCAGCCAGAAATCGTGCTCGGCACAGGCCTGCGCCACTGCAGTAAACTCATCTCTCGCCTTCAGGCCGCCCATAGGGAAATATTTTATCGAGCTGCCGCCCATATCTTTCAGCATGGCGATGGCGGTTTCAACCGGCACGATCGCATCTGGCGCCTGGGCGCTGAGTGGTCCGGTGGAAATTTTAACTTTCCCCGGCGTTCCGGTGGGCGATACCAGGCCGTTGACCACGGTTTGTTGCTGCCCCAGCAGCGCGCGGCTGGTTGCTACGCCGGTAAATACCTGATTAACATGCTGCGGCTGTACTTCACCAGAGATCTCGCTGACCATCGCCGACTGACGCGGGTCGCCCGCGCCCAGCCCAACGGAAAGCGCATTATCAATCAGCGCGGCATACTGACGCATATCGTCGACGGCACGCTCCACGCTGGCGTAATTTTTCGATAATACGCCAACCAGCACATGGCCTTCGGCCGCCTGCCAAATGGCCCGGGCGTTATCTTTTGATCCTGCCAGAACGTTCAGGCAAACCCGGTGGTGATAAAAGTTTGGCGTCAGCGTCATGCTTGTTTCTCTCCTGTAAGTAAAGCTTTAATGCTCAGATAAATGGTGTTCAGCTGCGCCGGCGTTACGCTGCGTACGTCAGCTTCAACGATGCCTTCATTGGCCTTGTAGCCACGAAAATAGATTGCGACCGCGCCATTTTTCAGCGCCTGTACCAGCTCGCCGGTGGTCTGTCCGATAGCCGCCTCGTCAAAATGGATCTCGGCACGGGCAATATCGCGTCCGGCGGCATCCCAGACCACCCGGGCGTTAACGCCATTCAGCGTGTTCAGGTTGTCGATAAAAGGCGTCATTTTTTCCACCATCTGCGCACCGCTCTCTTTTTCCTGCGTCAGATAGTTTTCGATGGCCTGCGTCAGGCCAAGAATGCCCTCTTTTCCCACTTTCATCGCCCGACCAATGCCTGATGACTGGCGCTTAACCCACTCAACATACTGCTGTTTCCCGACCACCAGGCCGCTGGTCGGCCCTTCGATCGCTTTTGCGCCGCTGTAGATCACCAGATCCGCACCGCACTGGTAGTAGCGCTGGAGATCTTCTTCCGCTGCCGCATCAACAATCAGCGGGACATTATGTTTACGCGCCACCACTGCCGCCTGCTCCACGCTCAGATGGCTTTTCTGCACGCAGTGATGTGATTTGATATACAAAATGGCTGCCGTTTGGGGCGTTATCGCCGCAGAAAGCTGCTCTGCGGAGCATTCATTGGCATATCCTGCCTCTACCAGACGACCGCCGCCCAGCGCCACCATGGTGCCCACCGGCGCGCCAAAGTTAACGTTATGTCCTTTTGGCAACACGATATCGTGCGGCACCGTAAGCGGCGCGGCGTGCAAATTCTCCAGTAGCCAGGCGTTATCCTTCACAATCACCGCCGCTACCGACTGGGCGATCCCCGCAGAAGCACAGGAGACCACCAGCGCATTTTCCGCACCGAGTAGTCTGGCGATCCAGGCACCGGTTTTATCCACCAGATCCTTCATTTCAAAATAGTGGTTCAGGCCATATTTCACTGTATCCACTACGTCTGCCGATGGCGTGGAGACGCCAAGAATCGTCATACGCCCGGAGGCGTTGATCACCTGTTTCAGATGATATTTCTCATAAATTGAAGACATTTTTTGCTTTCCCTTCATCGGTAACCATCCACTGACCAGCAACGACCGCCGCCAGCGGGGTGAAATGCTGCGCTCCCTGTACGGTTTCGCCTTCTGAATCCTGCAGCGGGCGCGCCTCGTGGCTCAGCGTAAACAGGGTAAGATCGGCATCGAAACCGGGTTCCAGTCGCCCTTTATGCGCCAGACGCAGCCCCTCTGCCGCTTTCCAGGTCACACAGTCGATTATCTGCGGCAGCGTCATGCCAATACTGAGAAACTTCGACATAACGTGCGCCAGGCTCTTCACCGGTCCCTCGATCCGATTACGGCAATAAATATCAGAGCTGATGGTATCGGGCAGAATGCCCTGCGCGATGGCGCGCCGCGCTACTTCAAAGCTGAAGCTGGCGCTGCCGTGGCCGACATCCAGCCGTACGCCACGCTGCAGCGCTTTTTTCACCGCCTGTCGCAGCTCGCCTTCTGGCGTCAAAATGCGGTTCGGCTTGCCGTTATAGCAGTGGGTAATAATGTCCCCTGCGGTCAGCAGCCCGGCGATATCGTCCAGATTCGGCGGGTTATTGCCGATATGCACCATCAGCGGCAGATCACCATTCTCCTGCTGGATCTCTTTTGCCAGCTGCAGCGGCCGGATGCCGTTTTCTCCCACCACGCTGCTGCTGATACGCGCCTTGATGCCGACAATAAAACCAGGCAGGCGCTGTAGCGCAGCGTGCACGGCGGGCTTATCGATCTGGCTAAGATCGGCCAGCTCGTTTTGCGTGACGATGCCGGTACGGGCGATATTAAGCAGCGCATAGACCTGCGTTCGCGCTTCACGGGTTAGCTGCCGGAGATCGTCGACATCATCCGCGCCGGTGCTGCCCGCATCCACCACGGTGGTCACGCCAGTCGCGACGCCGATGCTGTCCGCCTCATCATAATAAATCGGTGATTTGGGATAACAGTGAACGTGCGAATCAATCCAGCCTGCGCTGAGATAAACACTGCCATCCAGTAGCCGCTCATCTTTTGCTGGCGCGGTTACCTCACCAATGGCGGCAATTTTCCCGTCCTGGATAGCGATATCGACCAGCCGCTCATCCACCAGACGGGCGCGACGAATAATCAAATCGAACATAACAACTCCTTCTGGCGGGCCGGCCTGGGCAGCAAGCCCGCTGTGGTTTACAGCGCCACCGGAAAAATAGCGCCCAGCACCATTGCGCCAAGGATCGCGCCGCCGGTAATCGGCTTATTCCACAGGTAAAACAGCAGCGCGCCGATCAGCGAACCGAGACCGATAGGAATAGAGGCACCCATCGCAGAGAGGATAATTAACGGCCCGAGGAAGCGCCCGGAGGTGTTGCCTGCTCCCATCATCACATCTGCACCGTAAGTAGAGTCGCTCTGGTTGATGGTGAATTTACGCGCCAGAATAATGACGTAGCCAATCGCCACACCGATAATCAGGCCGGTCGCCAGCGAAGCGGCAAAGTTCGCCACCGGAAAGATAATGCCTGCGCCCAGCAACAGTGCCGGAACGCCCAGCCCAACGCCGGTCTGAATCGCACCGCCGATATCCAGAATGCCCACCAGCGAGCCTTCGATAATGCGTGCAAACAGAAAGCTGGCGCCAAAGGCGGCTACCGCGCCATAGGCGCCGGTTTCCATCCCGGCGCGCAGCATGGAAACAAAGGCAACTTCGTTAAAGGCGCCGATGCCATACAGGTAATACATATGGGTACCGGCGAATACACCGGCGGAAAGCAGGCCAACAAAGATCGGGAAGGACCAGTCGGCGTACCAAAATCCACTTTTAGTCTCGTTCATCGTATGCTCCCGGTTATTTGCCGCTCAGGCTGTTATGGATCATCTCAAGCCAGCCCGGCACGCCCGCATGGAATGATTCCAGCAGTTTGATATCGAAGCCGCGGAAGAAACCGCTCAGCACAAACAGCAGAACAATCGAGACCATCATGACTTTGGTGACTTTGTTCCAGCCGCTTTCTTCCACGCCTTTGCCAATCAGAATGCCCAGCACCAGGCCTGGCACGGCGTTGCCCATAATCAGCTGTGCCAGCCCGCCGAAAATCGTGGCCCAAAAGCCTGATTTTTTTCCGGCATCAATCGCTGCCAGCCAGAAGATCACCGGCATGACCGTATTCACCAGCAAATTAGCGGCCGGAACCAATACCTTAACTGCCGTGACCTGTAGCGCTTCCGGCACCGCCGAAGCGGTTGAGTTCAGGAAGGCCACCACAAACATGCCGATAAGGCCGCAGGCAATCGCCATTTTTTTCGGGTCGTGTAGCGTTTCAGCGACGTTGCGGTTTTTGATCATGAGCGCGGCCGCGCCCCAGTTAGGGATAATGCGATGATCAACATCCTGCGTAAAAGAACCGGCGGCCACCGAGGAGGCCCATGCGTTAAAGAAGAAGCCGAGGCCAAAGGAGAAGTGAGAGGCAGGATCGCCTTCACAGGAGTTAAGTTCGCCCAGTGTTCGAAATGCGCCCATGCCCTGAGAGGTTGGCGCATGGAACATGCGCGCGGCACCTGCGCCGACGCCCACGCCGACCAGCCCCCCAATCACCAGCGACTTAAGCAAAATAATTAAAAACATCAGTTTTTCCTTATGTCTTATCGCCTAACGTTTTTATTGCGCGATCGTAAATTCCACCTTGTCGGTATCAATCACGGTCACGTTGACGGTAATTTCCAGCTCCACGCTGTAGCTCCGTCGTTCACGCGGCAGAAAAAAGAACAGAAACTTCTCTTTTCTGACGCTTTGCTGCGCACGAATAACCTTTACGTCCTGTGGCTCGATGCGCAGCAAAACTTTCTGGGTGGACTGCAGCACCTTGTGCTGCACATGGCTGAGCGCATCGGCAAAAGCTCTGCTTTGCGTATCGCCTTTGCCGCTGACCAGAACCGAAGTGGTGAATTGCTGTTTCATGTTTAGCTGCCGTATTTTTTATTCCAGGCCAGCACCAGCTTCTCGCCCAGTTCCTCTTTATCCATAAAGCCAAATCCCAGTACGTTGGCGCCTTCGTTAATCGCCGTCACGCCTTCATCTATCGAGCGCATGCCGTGTTTGGCCTTATAGCCATATTTGTTTTGCGCCGTGATCGCGCCTGCACCGCCGCTGCCGCAAAAAGAGATGCCGAAGTCGGCGTTTTCCGCCTTCATCACATCGCCCAGTTTCATATCCGCCGCGACGCCAGGCACCACTACCGCACGCCCGCCCGCTTTTTCGATCCCGGCCGCAACTTTTTGTCCTTTACCTAAACGATCGCCAATCACTACGGTTACCATATTGCGTTCCTTCTGTTGGGTTGCTAACTGCTGGCTGGCCTCGGCCTGCCGTTGATTAATTTGATTTCGCTACTTCGAAATGAACCGAAAGCAGCCACGTCTCTTCACGTGGCAGGTTGCCAAACAGATCCACGACCTGCTGTGCCAGCCGCATTGATTCAGGAGAGATATCCTCAAACAGTTCCGCTTCAACTTCTGGCAGCGGCTCACCGGTTAATGAGCGCAGCGCCATAGCGCGTACGTGGGAAGCCAGCATCTGTTGCTGTACCGCATTGGCATGAATAGCCTCTGCGGCAAAGATCTGGTCTATTTGTTTTTTTACCTGTTCGGCAAGCGCATCTATTTCTGCATCGCTGACCGGCTTTTGCACCGCACTGTTATTCACCTTTCCCACTCCTGATTGCCTGAAGGTCCATTTGTTTCGCGTTGAAAACAAAGTAGCGCTATCGCCGGTGGGTTTGTAGCCCGAATTTTTCCGCCACGAAGTGGAAATAACAGCGCATCCGCTGCGCAAAGTCGCAAAAAAGTTATTCTGTGCAAAATAAGGGGAAAAGAAACCCATTTCATGCAGGGAATAGCGCGAATTTACGCAACAGTCAGAAATAAACAGCGGGAACGAAAAAGAGGGAAACGCCCTATTTTTTTATAAATAAGAAAAAGTTATGAATAAAAAATGGTGAGGAAATGTGAGTTGGCACCCATTATTTAGTAATAGGTTAAAAAGAGGCATTTTATGGTGCTGATTACAAAAACCGGATACGCCAGCGCACCCGGTTTTTATATTTATTCCATTATTGTCCGGCGATGCTCATTTCCGGCAGCAGCACGGAGCCGCACTGGATATTACTACGTGCTTCAATATCGTTGCCTACGGTCACAATATTACGCCACATATCTTTCAGGTTGCCGGCAATGGTAATCTCGCTTACCGGATACTGAATTTCGCCATTCTCAACCCAGAATCCCGCTGCGCCGCGTGAATAGTCACCGGTGATGCCGCTTACGCCCTGCCCCATCAGCTCAGTGACAACCAAACCCTTGCCCATCTGTTTAAGCAGATCGTCAAAGCTGCTGCCCTGACCCGCGATACGCCAGTTATGGATGCCGCCCGCATGACCGGTGCTTTGCAGCCCCAGCTTACGCGCCGCGTAGCTGGTCAGCAGCCAGGTTTGTAGCACGCCCGCCTTGACGATCTCACGATCCTGAGTGCGTACGCCCTCGCTATCAAACGGCGTGGAAGCCAGCCCTTTTAACAGATGCGGCTTTTCTTCAATGGTCAGCCATTCCGGCAGGATCTGGGTGCCCAGCGCATCAAGCAGGAAGGTGGATTTACGATAGACGCTGCTGCCGCTGATTGCGCCAACCAGGTGACCAAACAGGCCAGTTGCGACTTCCGGGGCGAAAATGACCGGTGCCTTCATGGTTGGCAGCTTGCGCGGTGCCAGGCGTGACAGAGTACGGCGTGCGCACTCTTGCCCAACCCACTCTGGCGACTGAAGATCGTCTAATGCGCGGCCAATGGTATAGGCGTAATCACGTTCCATATCCCCTTCCGCTTCGGCGATCACGCAGCTGGAGAGCGAGTGGCGGCTGGAGCAATAGCTTTGCAGCATACCGTGACTGTTGCCAAAGACTTTAATCCCGACGTGACTGTTGAAGCTGCCGCCTTCGGTATTGGTAATACGTTTATCCGCCTGCAGCGAAGCCTGCTCCGCACGCGCCGCCAGCTCGATCGCTTTGTCAGGATCGATCTCCCACGGGTGGAAAAGATCGAGATCCGGCGCGTCAAAGGCCAGCAGCTCGCGATCGGCCATCCCGGCATAGGGATCGGGCGAGGTGTAACGGGCGATATCTACCGCTGCCTGTACGGTGCGTTTGATTGCGTCACTGCTGAGATCGGTGGAAGAGGCGCTTCCCTTGCGGTTTTGGTAGTAGACAGTAATGCCCAGCGCGCCATCGCTGTTAAACTCAACGTTTTCTACCTCACCATAACGGGTACTGACGCCAATACCCGTGGTTTTACTGACCGCTACCTCAGCGCCGTCGGTACCTGCTTTCGCCAGCTCCAGCGCCTGGGCTACCGCCTGCTCCAGCACTTTACGTTGTTCTGCAACCTGAGTGAGTATTTTCATTGATCTACCATAATATGATGAGTACGGTCTGCCTGCGCCGGCGGGTCCTGCTGAGCCAGACATTGCAAGGCAACGCGTGAGTTGTATCCTTATCTGGAGTCTAACAGAGTCAGAGAACAATTTCGCAGTAGCCGCGTAACCTGATAGCATTAGCCTCTTTTTCAGGAGCCTGATAATGACGAAACACCCCGAAGAGTGGCTCGACGACGTACCGGATAATCAAGAAGAAGAAGATGAAGAGATTATCTGGGTCAGTAAGAGTGAGATTAAACGTGATGCTGAGGAGCTAAAGCGACTCGGTGCGGAGATGGTCGATCTGGGGAAAAACTCTCTTGATCGCCTGCCGCTGGATGAAGAGTTGCGCGACGCGATCGAGCTGGCGCAACGCATCAAGAAAGAGGGCCGACGCCGTCAAATGCAGCTGATTGGCAAGCTGCTGCGCGCGCGCGATCCCGATCCGATCTACCAGGCGCTGGATAAGCTGAAGAACCGGCATAACCAGCAGATTGCACTGTTCCATAAGCTGGAAGCGATGCGCGACCGTTTAGTCGAACAGGGCGATGACGCAATGCCTGAGGTGCTTAACCTCTATCCACATGCCGATCGCCAGCAGCTGCGCAGCATGATCCGCAACGCGCAAAAAGAAAAGGCCGCCAACAAACCGCCAAAGTCGTATCGTCAGATCTTCCAGTATCTGCGCGAACTGGCTGAAAGCGCGTAAGTTGTCGTGCCCCGCAGCAACAGCGTTACGCTCTCTACACTGAGCGTAACGCTGACTTCCCACCGTTAATGATGCGGTTTGCGCTTAACGTTCCGTTATTTTGCTAAGCGATCCAGCAGTTTCTGATGAATACCGCCAAAGCCGCCGTTGCTCATTACCAGAATGGTATCGCCCGGATGCGCATGTTTGGCGATCATCTCTACCAGGGCATCAACATCAGCGCTCCAGAAAGCGGGCTGGATGCAGGCATCCGCCACTTCTGCTACCTGCCAGGGAATATGATGCGGCTGGAAAAGAAAGACTTCATCGGCACGCCCCAGAGCAGGCGCGAGGTCATCTTTGCTGACCCCCAGCTTCATGGTGTTCGAGCGTGGCTCCAGCACGGCAAGGATACGGGCGGTGCCACCTACTTTGCTGCGCAGCGCAGCCAGCGTCGCCAGAATCGCCGTAGGATGATGAGCGAAGTCGTCATAGACTTTAATGCCGTTGACTTCACCACGCAGCTCCAGACGCCGACGCGCGTTGATAAATTCATCCAGCGCGCGTCCGGCATCTTCCGGCTTCACGCCAACGTGTCGCGCAGCGGCAATGGCCATCAGACCGTTATGCATGTTGTGTTCGCCCACCAGCGACCAGTTCACTTCCGCAACGCGTTCGCCATCCAGCCAGGCTTCCCAACATGAAGCGTCCGCCGTCACTTTTTTCGCCTGCCAGCGGCCGTTCTCACCCACCGTTTCCTGCTCGCTCCAGCATCCCATCGCCATTACCTGTTTCAGGTTGGTATCGTGCTCCGGCAGCAAAATTTTGCCCTGACCCGGCACGATACGGACTAAGTGATGGAACTGCTTCTGAATTGCGCGCAGATCGTCAAAAATATCGGCGTGATCGAATTCGAGGTTGTTCAAAATCAGCGTGCGCGGGCAGTAATGAACAAACTTGGAGCGCTTATCAAAAAAGGCGCAGTCATATTCGTCAGCCTCAATCACGAAGAATGGGCTTTTTCCTAAAGTTGCCGATACCGAGAAATTTCCCGGCACGCCGCCAATAACAAACCCCGGTTCCAGCCCGCAAGCCTGTAAAATCCACGCTGTCATGCCTGCGGTGGTGGTTTTCCCATGGGTTCCCGCAACGGCGATCACCCAGCGGTCGCGCAGCACAAAATCATGCAGCCACTGCGGTCCGGACATATAGGGAATATTGCGCTCAAGCACCGCTTCAACGCAGGCGTTGCCCCGCGTCATTGCGTTGCCGATAATGACTAAATCGGGCGCGGGATCGAGCTGACTGGCGTCGTAACCCTGAATCAAATCAATGCCTTGATTCTCCAGCAGCACGCTCATGGGCGGATAAACGTTGGCGTCAGAGCCGGTGACTTCATGGCCCATCGCACGCGCCAGCATCGCCAGCCCGCCCATAAAAGTGCCACAGATACCCAGGATATGAATACGCATAAAAGATCCGTTTTCGAAAAAGTTCGGGGCACAGTGTAGCGCCGAGCAGCGCGGGAAGAAACGGATTTGACCTATGGTCTTTGCGGTTCATTCCGTTAAACTGCGATGGCATACGTTGCAGCTTTGTACCCTATGCTGCTACTCCATCGTAGATTCAGGGATTGTGTTATGAAAACATTAGGCGAATTCATCGTCGAGAAGCAACACGACTTTCCGCATGCCACAGGTGAACTGACGGCGCTGATCTCCGCTATTAAGCTCGGTGCTAAAATTATCCATCGCGATATTAATAAAGCCGGGCTGGTTGATATTCTGGGCGCCAGCGGCGTTGAAAACGTTCAGGGCGAGCAGCAGATGAAGCTCGACCTGTTCGCCAACGAAAAACTCAAGGCGGCGTTAAAAGCGCGCGGCATCGTAGCCGGTATCGCGTCTGAAGAAGAGGACGAAATCGTTATTTTCGAAGGCGTGGAAAATGGTAAATATGTGGTTTTAATGGACCCGCTGGATGGCTCGTCAAACATCGATGTCAACGTGTCGGTCGGTACGATTTTCTCTATTTATCGTCGCGTGACGCCACCCGGTACGCCAGTGACCGAAGCGGACTTTATGCAGCCGGGCAATAAACAGGTGGCTGCGGGTTACGTGGTTTACGGCTCCTCAACCATGCTGGTTTATACCACGGGCTGTGGCGTACATGCCTTTACCTACGATCCGTCGTTGGGCGTATTTTGTCTGAGTCAGGAGCGTATGACCTTCCCGGAGAAGGGCTATACCTACTCCATTAACGAAGGCAACTATATTCGCTTCCCGCAGGGCGTGAAGAAGTACCTGAAGTTCTGTCAGGAAGAGGATAAAGCGACACATCGTCCTTATACCTCGCGTTATATCGGCTCTTTGGTAGCGGATTTTCACCGCAATCTGCTGAAGGGCGGCATCTATCTCTATCCCAGCACCGCCAGCCACCCCAGCGGTAAGCTGCGCCTGCTGTACGAGTGCAACCCGATGGCCTTCCTCGCCGAACAGGCAGGCGGTAAAGCCAGCGACGGTAAAAACCGTATCCTTGATCTACAGCCGGAAGCGTTGCATCAGCGTTGCCCCTTCTTTGTCGGTAACGATGCGATGGTTGAAGATGTCGAGCGCTTTATGCGTGAATATCCAGACGATCATCAGGCTTAAAAGATAAACAAGGCCGCCCATGATTCGGGCGGCCTTTTTCATTATGGCCCGATGCGCCTGCCTGCTGCGCTTATTTCGCTATACTTACCCGAAACTGCGACATGCTACTTACCAGCTGACGCGACTGCTCTTCCAGCGACTGCGTGGCCGCTGTGGCCTGCTCGACTAATGCGGCATTTTGCTGCGCCACTTCATCCATCTGACTCACCGCCTGATTGATCTGCTCGATATCGTGGCTTTGCTCCAGCGATGCGTCAGAAATCTCTCTCATCAGGGCGGTAACATGTTTCACTTCGGTCGCGATAGCATTTATGGTTGCGCCGGCGCGCTGCGCCATGTCGCTCCCCTCTTTCACCCGACCTTGCGACTCGCCAATTAACTGACGGATCTCTTTTGCCGCTCCTGCGCTGCGCTGCGCCAGGTTGCGCACTTCACTCGCCACCACGGCGAAGCCGCGCCCCTGCTCCCCAGCGCGCGCCGCCTCCACCGAGGCGTTCAATGCCAAAATATTGGTCTGGAAAGCAATGCCGTCAATAACGCCCAAAATATCAGCGATATGGTTGGCGCTTTCAGCTATTTCCTGCATCTTGCCGGTAACGCTGCTGACCTCTTCAGCACCCGTTTCGGCAGTAGTGGAAACATTGCGCGCCAGCTGATGCGCCTGCAAGGCATTGTCAGCGTTCTGTTTCACCGTCAGGGTTAATTTTTCAATGCTGTCCGCCGTTTGCTTCAGCGAGGCCGCCGACTCTTCTGTGCGCTGTGACAGGTTGAGATTGCCTAACGAAAGTTCACGACTACCCACATCGATTTGTAACGAGGCTTCCATCACCTGGCTAACGGAATCAAGCAGTCCCTGTTGCATTTTTCTCATCGCTTCAAGTAAGCGCCCCAGTTCATTGCGGCCCGCATCCGGTATCGGCTGCGTCAGATCGCCGATGGCGATATGTTCCAGCTGTTCAACCGCCTGATTCAATGGTTTAAGCAGCACCGCTTTTAATGTCATCCATGCGATAACCAGCAGCGTCAGGGTTAACAGGCAGCAGACGATAATACTGATCTGCATTACCTGCTCATTCAGTTTCGCCTGCTCCAGGCGCATATTGCTGATTTGATTAGCGTCCTGCGCGAAGGCATCAAACGCCTGTTGATAGCCGCCGGTAGAAGAGGTAAGCACATTTCCTACCAGCTGGTAATAAGCACTGGCGTCTTTATTTTCCAGCGCCTGTAATAAAGGGTCGATGCCTTGTTGTCTGTAACGTTGATAGCTGGCTTCAAGCGACGTAAATAGCTCTTTGCCGTTTTCTGTATCGATATGACTGGCAATGACCCTGTCCATCGCTTTTTGCGCTTGTTGGATATAACCGATCACGCGGGTAATATTTTTTTCTGCTTCCGCCCGTTGATTATTGCTGAGTTGGTAAAACGCCGTCGCCGCCGTGGCACGTGCGCGAAACAGATTACTGTTATGCTGATAAAGCGGACTGATGATCTCGCTGTCGATATAATCAATTTCCTCAAGAAAATCATTTGATTTTTGCACCGCGCTAAGCCCAATAACGCTGACGATAAGCAACAGCAGCGTGACTGTTGTTAGCAGGAAAATTAATGCTGTACGCAACGATATATTTTTCAACATAAGATAGTTTCCATAAAATAATACATTCTGCGTTCCTTCGTCTGAAGATCATGGTGAATTCTTATTGTTCTCTATAAATATCGGCATAATTAACAAACTCTATAACGGACATAACTTACTAATTTGCGTACTAATGATATTTCTGCGCGTTAATACTTCTGGCGCAGCCACTGCTCGCCTCCGCCGGTATCCGTTGTTATAGTATTTTTTTGTTTCCTGTCGGGTCATGGAGCGTTACATGACGGCCTTTGCCTCAATATGTATTTTGCTGGTTCTCGGTGGTTTGAGTTTGTTGGTTCACAATACCGCCGTGACGCTCTCCGTCGCGGCGTTATTGGTGATTAAATTAACGCCGCTGTCACAATTTTTCCCCTATATCGAAAAGCAGGGGCTGACCCTGGGGATCATCATTCTTACTATTGGCGTGCTTTCGCCGCTGGTCAGTGGCTCTCTGCCGCTTAATACGCTATTGAAATCTTTTCTCGACTGGAAATCATTGCTGGCGATTGCGGTAGGGATCCTGGTTTCCTGGCTCGGCGGGCGCGGCGTCACGCTGATGAGCAGCCAGCCAACCATTGTCGGCGGCCTGCTGATCGGTACGATTATCGGCGTTTCCCTGTTTCGCGGCGTGCCGGTGGGCCCGCTGATCGCGGCCGGACTGGTTTCGCTGTTTATTTTCAATAAATAACCCTGGCTGGAGCATTCCGAAAGCGGAAAAAGGGGGCATACTTTCATTGTCAGTTGGCTATAATAGCCGTCACTCAACTTATGACGAATGAAGGAAAGCGAGATGAGTTTGAACCAGGTTCCTGCCGGTAAAGACCTGCCAGAAGATATTTATGTCATTATCGAGATCCCGGCTAATGCCGATCCGATCAAATATGAAGTAGATAAAGAGTCTGGCGCGCTGTTTGTTGACCGCTTTATGTCGACTGCTATGTTCTATCCGTGCAACTACGGTTATATCAACCACACGCTGTCTCTGGATGGCGACCCGGTTGACGTACTGGTGCCGACACCGTATCCGCTGCAGCCGGGTTCAGTCATTCGCTGCCGTCCGGTTGGCGTGCTGAAAATGACCGACGAATCAGGTGAAGATGCGAAGCTGGTTGCCGTACCGCACACCAAGCTCTCCAAAGAATACGATCACATTAAAGATGTGAACGATCTGCCGGAACTGCTGCGTGCCCAGATTACCCATTTCTTTGAACATTACAAAGATCTGGAAAAAGGCAAGTGGGTTAAAGTTGAAGGTTGGGATAACGCGGAAGCGGCCAAAGAAGAGATCCGTACCTCTTTCGAACGCGCTGCGAAGAAGTAATGCCCATCGGGTGAGAGCCCTCTTACCACTATGTAAAGCCACCTCCAAAGGAGGTGGCTTTTTATTCACCTGATGAAATATTATCCCGTTGCAGCCAGTCGCCGCTTGGGATATGCGTCAATCCTGCTACCGATCGTTGATACACGTATAGCCAGGCGCTGCCGTACGGCGTCTGAATCAGCTGACGCTTATACTCGCCGCCGCGGGTTCGAAGCGCGTCCAGTTCACCTAACGTACTGGCATCAATTCGGTAAACTTCACCATATACGGTGCCCTCTCCCGGCACGACGCCGGGATAGAGACCAATATTGTAAAGATCGTAGCCCTCGATCTGATGATCGCCGAGCCACTGCGCG
Source organism: Pantoea sp. FN0302 (assembly GCF_050113775.1). Classification (NCBI taxonomy): domain Bacteria; kingdom Pseudomonadati; phylum Pseudomonadota; class Gammaproteobacteria; order Enterobacterales; family Erwiniaceae; genus Pantoea; species Pantoea sp. FN0302. The sequence goes on along the minus strand of NZ_JBNJSM010000003.1, from coordinate 209,383 downwards.
TTTGTCATCCAGTGACTATTTCCCTGTTTGCGCCGTAAACTGCCGTAGACAATTATTCGCATTGCTAAAACTCAAACTGATAGAGCAAATCGAGTGCCTGGTCGACGCCGGACACTGCTTCCAAATAGAGCTTAGGCATCAGGCGATAACGCAATGTCAAAGTCGCCAGTGAATCAAAGATACCCACTCCATATTTTACTTGTAGACCCGGCAGGACATAACCGCTGACCTGAACCTGCTGGCTGTCACCGACACCGGCAGTATCAAGGGCAAGATTGCTAACGCCGAAGGTCTCGCCGATTTTACCCACAATTTGACCACTTTGCGCAACCCCTAAACCAACAAGGGCGGAAGTCAGGGCGTTGCTGTCGCCATCCGCATCCAGTCCCTGCCCGCGCAACAGGTAAGAAAGCGCTTCCTGCTGCGACATCGCCGGATCGGAGAAAATCTCCGCTTTTGGCTCATCCGCCAGCCCGGTCACACGCAACCCGGCGGTCACATCATCCTCGGTTGCCTCGGGATTACGAATGGCTTCCAGATTGATATAAGGCTGATCCGGCGGCCCGGCAAACTGCAGTTCGCCTTTACGCACCAGCAGATCCTGTCCATAAGCATGGAAACGACCGGAGGGGATATTGATCTGACCATTCAGTCCCAGCCCGCGTTTATCCTGTACCAGCTTGAGATCGCCATTCAGCTTCGCTTTCAGGCCAAAGGCGCTGAGACGGACATCATCGCCCACGTGAATAATCAGATTACTGTTAATTGGGATTGCCGCCGTTTGTGGGGTTACTGGCTGTAGATTTTCATCCAGCAGCACCTCATCGGAAGAGACGCCGGCGGCGCTCTCTGGCACCTCCTGAACCGTAATTCGCGCCCAGGGCACATCCACCTTACCGTCAAGCGTAAAGGCGATGGGCGAAGCATCGAACGTCAGATCTGGCGAAACATCCATGCGCACCATCGGCGGAACGGTCACCCGCACGCGATCGCCGCGTGCGGCAATATGAGCGCGCCAGTTATCCAGCTGGCTCCAGTCGGCATTGCCGTCCAGGTTAATCTGTCCGTGCGCAGTCTGGATTAACCCCGCCAGCGTTGAGCTCATGCCGTTAAATGCCATCGTCAGGTTAGCGCTGGTCAGATCAACCGGCATAAAACTGCCTTCCACGTCCACATCACGCAGCCCCAGCTGCCCATAAACCAGCGGCTTTTGCAGGTTACCGCCAAGGCGCAGATTGCTGTTGAGCATACCTGCCACCTGTTCGCCGCGCATCAGCGCCGGATTAAACAGCGCCAGCGACATGTTGTTGATATTGATATTGCCGGAGAGATTACGGCGGTTTTGTGGATCGCTAATCTGAACCTTGCCGTCAAACTGCCCGTTATTGGCAATGCGCAGCAGCCACTCTAGCTGCGCCTGGCCGTTACGCATGGCAGCGTTAAGATTCAGGGTATCGAAGGCGATCGGCAGCGCATTACCCTGCACATCCTGCGTGACTTTAACGCCGTTGCCTTTCAGCGCTACCCGTCCGGTAGGCAGCGAGCCGTCGCTATGCCAGCTAACATCGGCATCGCCGCTGAACACGCCTACCAGCTGCGTCTCTTGCGGCAGGAAAGGCTTAATCATCGCCAGGTCGAAGCGGTTTAGCGTTACGCGTGCATGACCGTCCGGCCCCGCCTCAATCGGCTGCGGCACGCAGAGCTGCGCATTGGGATTGCGCCAGCAGTGCGCGCCAATGGTCGCGGTTTGTCGCGCGTTCTGATAATCAATTGAGATGGCGCGGGTGAGTCGCCACTCGCCTACCGGCGTATCAAAGAAGGTGTTATTCAGCGTCCCCTGCCAGCGTTGCTGCTGACGATCGAAACTGCCGTTCAGCGCCAGCTGGCCCGAAACCGGATCGCCGTTGACGTTAAGCTTCACCTGGTGTTTCTGCTCATTGCCGTCTGCGTTCAGCGTTAGCTGATTAATCGCCAGCGATGCCTGCTTCAGCTGTTCAACGCGCAGATGTAGCTTGCCTGCCACCTGTTCGCTTGATTTCACATCACCATCCAGCCGCACGCGGGCAATGGTCAGCTCCTGCCAGCGCAGGCCGGTGGCGGTAATATCTGCCAGCAGTTGCGGCGCCTGTAGCGTTCCGCGCGCTTTGATGGTGCCTTTCGCCACGCCGCCCAGACCAGGCAGCGCGTTGTCCAGATGCGGCGCGTCAATATTGGCATCCAGGTTAAGCGCATCGCCCAGTTCCCCCTTCAGATCGATATTGTTGCGTCCCAGCACCAGTTTAATCCCGGGAATATTCCACTGGTTGTAGCTGTTGCCATACAGCGAGCCATCTGCCGAAACTGCGTTCTGCCGCACTTTGCCGCGCAGCCGGAGTTCCGGCACGCGCATCTGCCAGCTCCCGCCATACAGGCTGCCGCGCGTGGTGACTTTACCCTCCAGCGTGGCGGGCCAGTCAGGATAGTGCCGGGCAGTATTAATCCCGTTCAGCGTGAGTTCGCTGCGCCAGCTGATCGCTTTGCTCCAGTCCACCAGACCGCTAAGATCGGCATGGCCTTGTAACGTCGACAGCCGCAATTTATCAAGGCTGAACTGTTCAACATTGCCCTTGCCGTCCAGCGCCAGATCGGCTGGCGGAATGGCTTCGCCCTGCAAAGCGGTGCGCAACGACATCACATAGTCGGTTGCCTTGCCGCTAAAGCTGAAATCCAGATTATCCGCCTGATACTGCGTTGCGCCACTGAGCGGCCAGCGCAGCTGTGGACTGGTTAATTTTAGCTGCAGCGGCAGACCAACGGTGGCCAGCTCGGTTTGGCCGGTAAGCTGTGCATTCAGCGGGCCGGAGAGATTCACTCCCAGCTGAAGCTGCTGACGCATAGCGCCGCCAAGCGTCATTTTGATCTTCTCGCCTTTCAGTGGCTCGACGTTCAGCGCGCCGTTGAGGTTGAAAGCTACCGGCCAGTTACCGGCAAGCTGCGCCTGTCCACTGGCCTTAAGCTGCCCCTGCGGCGAATCAATATCCAGCGTTTGCAACTGTAACAGACGATCCTGCGTTTTCGCTTTCAGCAGTAAACGATTGACTGCCAGCTCGGTATCGCCGGTGATCCGCAGCTGTTCGCCCACGATCTCCTGTACCTCAATATCAAGCGGCAGGCGGAAATCAGGCATCGCTGGCAGCAGCGGCTGCTCGAACATTGCTTTCAGCGTTTCGCCCAGCGGTTTCTCCTGCGCCTGAGGCTGCTGGATCTTGGGTTGTACCACCTGTTCATTAGCCACCTGCGCCGCTTTCGGCAGCGCGATAAGCAGGCTCTGAATACGCGTTGGCGTTAAGGTAAGCGCACGCTCCTGCCAGTGCAGGCCGGTAGAAAAATCGAGCAGGGAAATTGCGGTATTATCAATTTTAAGATTGATATTGTGCAGGCTGAGATGACGCAGCGTAATGGGATAAGGCGTACTGATCTCACCGCTGCCGCTCTCTTCTTCCGGCGGCGGTGCGTTGGATGGCGTCATTTTGCTGCTGTCCACCACAACATTGAGATCTTTCAGCCCAAGATCGTTAACGCAGAACGCGGAGTTTTTCAGACAGCCCAGCTGTACGGCCAGGTGGAATTCGCCAGCGTTCAGCGTTACGCCCGGCATTTCATAGCGCACCCCTTTCAACGTCAGGTTACGCCAGCCGCCATTCACCTGCTGAATAGATAAACCTGGCACCCAGCGCGCTGCGCCGTTCAACAGCAGATGCAGGCCGGGCGTAGTGCCCACCAGCAGCAGCCCGCCGCCTGCCAGCACTGCTAAAAAAATCAGAATCCCAATCAGGACCTTTTTCCATAGCTTCATAGTTCAGGCCCCAGTCCGATGTAAAACTGCAAACCGTGTTCCTCTTTATCACCCACAGGCCGCGCCAGGTCGAACTTAATCGGCCCTACCGGCGAGGCCCAGCGTACGCCTATACCGACGCCGGTTTTAAAGTTGCTTCGCTTGATATCGTTCACCGCTTCGCCGGAATCCACAAATACCGCGCCCCACCATTTGCCGGTCACGTTGTATTGATACTCCAGCGAGCCGATCGCCAGTTTCGACGCCCCGGTCAGCTTGCCGTCATCATTGCGTGGAGAGATGCCTTTATATTTGTAGCCGCGAATACTGCGGTCGCCTCCGGCGAAGAAACGCAGATCGGGCGGCACTTTTTCAAAGTCGTTGGTTTCAATCCAGCCGAGGTTGCCGCGCGCCACAAAGCGATGCCGCTCCGCCAGCGTACGGATCCAGACGTTTTGCGCCTGTAAAACAAGAAAATCGACATCCGATCCCCAGGTGGTATCAGAAATATCGACAGAATAGCGTTGGGAGTCGCCCCAGTCTGGCATCAGCCCGCCGCGCGAGCGGGTGCGGTTAACGCTGACGCCGGGATAGATCAGCATGGTGGTGTTGGTGACGTTCGCCTGGGTAAAGTGATCCAGACTCCAGCGCAAATTGATGGCTTTTTGCCAGCCGGAGCTGTTATCCCAGTAGCGCGACAGCGCCAGCGTGCTGGAATCTGCTTTGGTATCGTTCAGGTCGGTGCGCTTCAGGCCGCCCTGAACCAAATAATATTGTTCCAGCGGATTTTTCAGCAGCGGCACCTTATAGCTAAAATCAAGCTGCTGCTCAGGTGCTGATAGGTTGGCACTGGTCGACAGGCTGTGTCCGCGTGAATTCACCCACGGCTTACGCCAGGTGGTTTTCAGCCGCGGCCCGACGTCAGTAGCGTAGCCGATGCCGGTTTCAATGGTGTTTTCGGTGCGCGGCGAGACCACGCCGCTCAGCGGTAAAACTTTATCCGCCGTGGTTTTATCGAATTCCGGCGCGACCACCACTGAATTAAACCAGCCGGTCGCCGACAGGCGACGGTTTAGCTCAGCCAGATCGCGTGAGCTGTAATAATCGCCTTCGTGAAACGGCACCAGGTTTTGCAGATACTCATCGCGGATCTGCGATCCTTCAAAGGTCACGTCGCCAAAGCGATAGCGCTTGCCGCTGTCGTAATCGAGATCCCAGAACGCTTCGCGGCGCTCTACGGATACGCCCAGCTGACTTTTCTTGAAATCACCGTCAAAATAGCCGTTGCGCAGCGCCAGATTGGTAAAGCCTTTTTTGAAACTTTCATACTTGCCGTGATTAAGAATGGTGCCGTTTTCAGGACGTCCCTCTCTTACCCACTGCTGATACTCCGCATCATTACGCGCATCGCCGCGCAGAATAATGGTGCTACCGGCGATCTTTACCGGCTCGCCTGCTGAAACGCGTGCAATCAGTACCGGTCTGCCGCCTTTTGCCGGAGCCGGACGGCTTTCAAAATTGATATCAGGTTCGTAGTAGCCCAGCGCGCGCAGCCCTTCTTCAATGGCTTTTTTAACCCGCGCACGAAAACGGCCGTCAGCACTCACTTCATCGGTATCGATTGTGGAAAGCTGTGCCCTGACGTTTTTCTGCAAATCTCCGGTTAATCCCTCGAGCTGTAAGCGAATGTTCGCGGCCTGAGCGCCAGGCGCTGCTATCAGCAAACAGGCTATGCAATAGAGATGAAATCGTGGCACGCTTACTCCTGTTAATGTTGCCGAATCCCCCTTTTTCCCAGGGGACAAATAACATTGCGAACCAACAGGCGCTAATGTCGATGTCGAGTTTGGTTAACAGCATAGCTTTCCTCTTGCCGTTGCGACTATGCGCACAGCAAATAAAAAAGCGCCCCAAAAGCAAATTTTGCCGTTATTGTCGGCAAAGCTGCGCCGCGTTACAACCAACAATGCTGCTTGTTCGCGCAATAACGGCGAATATGGTTGTTTTAATGCCCCGTGAATGTCCGCTTGTTTATTAAACAAGATGGCGCAGCAACAGCGCTGGCGGGCTGAGCAGAGCTACTGCTATAATCCACAGCGGCCGCTTATGCGGCTGTTATCATCCCTTTCTGCCCCGACCTGTGTGTCGAACCGGCGCAGACATTTTTGGCACGGATAGCCCAGCATAAATGGAAAGCTGCAGTGATGCCGCAACGCGCGCTGCCCAGGCCAAAAATGACAAGTATCAAAAACCAACGGAATCTTTATGTTAGATAGCTTGCTTGTCATACTCGTGTTGATTGCGATCAGCGCCTTCTTTTCTCTGTCAGAAATATCGCTGGCCGCCGCGCGTAAAATTAAACTCAAACTGCTGGCCGATGATGGCAATATCAACGCGCAGCGCGTGCTGAAAATGCAGGAAACGCCGGGGATGTTCTTTACCGTGGTGCAAATTGGCCTGAACGCCGTGGCTATTCTTGGCGGTATCGTTGGCGACTCCGCTTTTTCTCCTTCTTTCCAGAAACTGTTCGATGGTCTGGTTTCGCCTGAACTGGCGGAACAGCTCAGTTTTATCTGTTCCTTTACCCTGGTGACCAGCCTGTTTATTCTGTTCGCCGATTTGACGCCAAAGCGTATCGGGATGATCTCGCCGGAAGCTATCGCGCTGCGCATTATTAATCCCATGCGTTTCTGTTTGCTGATGTTCCGCCCGATGGTGTGGTTCTTCAACGGTATGGCGAACATGATTTTCCGCCTGTTTAAAATTCCCATGGTGCGTAAAGACGACATCACCTCTGACGATATTTATGCCGTTGTGGAAGCGGGCGCGCTGGCGGGCGTGCTGCGCAAGCAGGAGCATGAGTTGATTGAGAATGTGTTTGAGCTGGAATCGCGCACGGTCCCTTCTTCAATGACCTCGCGTGAGAACATTATCTGGTTCGATCTGCATGAAGAAGAAAGCAGCCTGAAAGAGAAGATTGCGCTGCATCCCCACTCCAAGTTTTTAGTCTGTAACGGCGATATCGACCATATCGTCGGTTATGTCGATTCCAAAGAGCTGCTGCTGCGCGTGCTGGGTAATCAAAGCATGGCGCTCAACAGCGGCCTGCAAATCCGTTCTGCGCTGATTGTTCCTGATACCCTGACGCTTTCCGAAGCGCTGGAAAGCTTCAAAACCGCCGGTGAAGATTTTGCGGTTATCATGAACGAGTACGCGCTGGTAGTGGGCATTATTACGCTGAACGACGTAATGACCACGCTGATGGGCGATCTGGTAGGGCAAGGGCTGGAAGAACAGATTGTCGCCCGTGATGAAAACTCCTGGCTGGTAGAAGGCGGCACACCGATTGATGATGTGATGCGCGTGCTGGATATCAACGAGTTTCCGCAGTCGGGCAACTATGAAACCATCGGCGGCTTCATGATGTACATGCTGCGCAAAATCCCCAAGCGTACCGATTTTGTTAAGTTTGCAGGCTATAAGTTCGAAGTGGTGGATATTGATAGCTATCGTATCGATCAGCTACTGGTTACGCGTATTGATGAACGTCCGGCAACCCTGACGATAAACAAAGATATGGAAGAATAGGAAGGTTTGCAGGATTTTTCAGGCGGCTCAGCCAATTGTTTGCCGCCAGACAGCACAAGGGCGCGTTAATCGCGCCCTGTTTTATTACTGATACTCTGCCTGCAGCCGAAGCACCTGACGGTTGACTTCCGACATTACGCTAAAATGCTGCTTGTCTTTAACGCGTGGAACGAGGATTTTGCCTTTATCGAACTCGAACGCGCCTACATCCTTGATGTAAATCCTTCCTTTAAACAGTGTTTTAACGTATTTGGCGATCTGGAAAGGATTATAACGCTGAAAAATCTTCATGTTGCTTTCAACTCCTGAAAAATTAATACGCTCCGCCGTTGCCAAAATCGGTACGAGCCCTTGAAGCGCAAAGTGCCGGTAAACTATAGAACATCGTCCGCTTCCTGTGTTCCTAAAATTAACTTTTTTTACTGTATTGACACATCATTACAGGAGACTCTGTTAATGCACTCGTATAAAGCAGTATAAACCCCCTGCCTGAGCCAATTTGTGCAGTCAGCCGCAAAGCTGGCAAGTTGATGCGACAGCAGCATAATGGCTGCTTATTATTTCAAAAACATGACCAACTGGTCGGATCACCTTCCAACATGGAGATAATAATGAGACACGCCCCGCTCGCCCTCGTATTTAGCCTGTTGCTGCCTTTTAGCAGCCATGCTCATGATTTTGTCAACGGCCAGCGCGTTGCGCCGGTAGGCATCAGTGATAAAGGAGAGCTTAACTATCAACAGGATAATTTTAGCTATCAGCCGTGGAATAGCGCGCAGCTGATCGGTAAAGTGCGCGTGGTGCAACATATGGCCGGACGCTCATCCGCTAAAGAGAAAAATGCTGCGCTGGTGGAAGCGATAAAACAGGCGCATCTGCCGCAGGATCGCTATCAAACTACCACCATTATCAATACTGACGACGCTATCCCCGGTACCGGTATGTTTGTGCGCAGCAGCATTGAGAGCAATAAGAAACAGTATCCCTGGTCACAGTTTATCGTCGACAGCAACGGTGCGGCGAAACGGGCCTGGCAGCTGGAGGATGGCGGCTCTGCGGTAGTGGTGTTAGATAAATATGGCAGGGTGCGCTTTGCAAAAGATGGTGCGCTGACGGCGCAAGAAACGCAGCAGGTTATCTCCCTGCTGCATCAGCTGCTTAAATAGATGCACCTCAGAAAATAGAGACGCGAAAGCCAGGGTTGAGGAAGGACTCGCGCGGCGTATAGTCCAGCGAGCGCCCTTTCCAGTCATGAACATGCGCGCCTGCGGCCAGCGCTACCGCGTGACCAGCAGCGGTGTCCCAGCTGTTGGTCGGCCCAAAGCGCGGATAGAGCTGAGCCTTACCTTCCGCAACCAGGCAAAATTTAAGCGAGGAGCCAATGACCACCGTTTGATGTTCGCCCAGCTGCTTGAGATATTCCGTCAGCTCATCGCCATCCTGATGAGAACGGCTGACAACCACCAGCGGCGGTCGCGCATCACGGATTTTAATCTGCGTTTTTTGCCCGTTCTCTTCTTTCCAGGCTTTACCTTCCGCAGCGGAATACATCACGCCCAGCACCGGCGCATAGACAACGCCAAGTACCGGTTTGCCCTGATCGATCAGCGCGATATTTACCGTAAACTCACCGTTACGTTTAATAAATTCTTTGGTGCCATCCAGCGGATCGACCAGCCAATAACGCTGCCAGTGCTGACGTACCTCAAAAGCAGGCGGATCCTCTTCGGAAACAATCGGCACCTCGGGCGTAAGCTGCTGCAGCCCCCGGATAATCACGCGGTGCGCCGCAATATCGGCAGTGGTCACGGGCGAATCGTCAGATTTGTGAGAAACGTCGAGCGGCGCCTGACCATCGTAAATATTCATGATGGCGTCGCCCGCTTCACGCGCCAGCTGGCAGATTTGCTCTAACATTTTTCACCTCTTTGTCGATGACCGAAGTAAGCCTGACGACAGTGCCGGGACTTACGATGATTGATCATGCTGTTTAAGCATAGCAGCTGGCATTCAGATGCCACAGTCAGCGGCTGCCAGCCAGTCGTATTTGTAGATCGTTTAGTTATCAATAGCATAATTCACGCATTACTGCATTACCCTTTCCCTGGGCCATTTCGCGCATAACGGTCACAGACCTTAATAAGGGTTATTTATCTGTTCGCTATCACAAATTCGTGCGATGAAACGTAACCTTTGCAGATTAATTTGAGAAGTTTGTAGCGATTACTTTCAGGAGGAAAAAATGGTTAAGGGTACTGCGCTTCTGGTGATGGCCACGGTTTCGATTCCGCTTTCCGCTGCCACGGTGGATTTTCGCATTATGGAAACCACCGATCTGCACAGCAACATGATGGATTTCGATTATTACAAAGACAAACCCAGCGATAAATTTGGCCTGGTGCGCACCGCCACGCTGATCGCTGGCGCGCGTGCGGAAGTTAAAAATAGCGTGCTGGTAGATAACGGCGACGTTATCCAGGGCAGCCCGCTTGGTGATTACATGGCCGCAAAGGGACTAAAGGCGGGAGAAACGCATCCGGTCTATCAGGCGATGAATACGCTGGGCTACAGCGTCGGCAATCTGGGTAATCATGAATTTAACTATGGTCTGGACTATCTGCAGAAGGCGCTGGCAGGAGCACATTTCCCCTATATCAACGCCAACATTATCGATACCGCTACGGGCAAACCACGCTTTACTCCCTGGCTGATTAAACCAGAGAAAGTGATCGGGCGGGACGGAAAAAGCTACACATTGAACGTGGGCTATATCGGTTTTGTACCGCCACAAATTATGGTCTGGGACCGGGCGAACCTGCAGGGAAAAATAACGGTTGATGATATAACTGAAAGCGCCAGACGTTGGGTGCCTGTGATGCGTCAACAGGGCGCGGACGTGATCATCGCCGTCGCGCACTCTGGTTTATCGAGCGAACCTTATCATGCGCTGGCTGAAAATTCCGTGTGGTATCTCAGCAAAGTGCCGGGCATTGACGCCATTATGTTTGGCCATGCGCACGCCGTCTTCCCCAGCGCCGATTTTGCCGCTATTCCCGGTGCGGATATCAAACAGGGCACGCTCAACGGAATACCGGCGGTCATGCCGGGCATGTGGGGCGATCACCTTGGCATAGTGGATCTGACGCTAAATAATGACGAAGGACAATGGAAAGTGACCCAGGCACGTGCCGAGGCGCGCCCAATTTATGATAAGGCGGCGAAAAAATCGCTGGCGCAGGAAGATCGCGCCCTGGTGCAGGTGCTGGCTGACGCTCATCGCGCCACGCGTGATTTTGTCGCACAGCCGATCGGTAAATCTTCAGACGTGATGTACAGCTATCTGTCGCTGGTGCAGGACGATCCTACGGTGCAAATCGTGAATAACGCGCAGCGCGCTTACGTTGAGCATTTTATTCAGGGCGACCCCGATCTGGCCAATATTCCGGTGCTTTCCGCCGCCGCGCCTTTTAAAGCGGGAGGGCGTAAAAACGATCCGGCCAGCTATGTGGAAGTGGAAAAGGGCGAACTCACGTTTCGTAACGCTGCAGACCTTTACCTCTATCCCAATACGCTGGTGGTGATGAAAGTTAACGGCGAGCAGGTAAAGCAATGGCTGGAATGTTCTGCCGGACAGTTTAATCAGATCGACCCGCAACAGCGGCAGCCGCAGGCGCTGATTAACTGGAACTACCGCACCTATAATTTTGATGTGATTGATGGCGTGAACTATCAGATAGATGTGACGCAACCAGCTCGTTATGATGAGGAATGTCAGTTAATTCATCCGCAAGCGTCACGCATTAAAAATCTCACCTGGCAGGGTAAACCCATCGAGGCCAGCGCCACCTTCCTGATCGCAACCAATAACTATCGTGCCTGGGGCGGCAAGTTTGCCGGGACCGGAGAAAAATATATTGCTTTCTCTTCACCTGATGAGAACCGCGCGATCGTTTCAGCCTGGATTAGCGCGCAAACCAAAGCGCAGGGGGAAGTGCATCCGCAGGCGGATAATAACTGGCGTCTGGCTCCTGTTCAGAGCGCTGTACCGCTGGATATTCGTTTTGAAACCTCGCCCTCAGCGAAAGCCGCAGATTTTATTTCCCGCTATGGTCGTTATCCGCTAAGCTATATCAGCCAGGACGAAAATGGCTTTGCTATTTATCGCATCGACCTGCAAAAATAATATAAAAAGCCAGCTTCGGCTGGCTTTTTATGATTCCTGAATTAACACCAGGCAATAATATCCCATTAGCTCCCATAGCGTGAAAACAAATGACCCGTTTTACATAATCAAGGAAGCTATAAAATATTATCTGGAGTAAAACAGCATTATTTTTTTCCGAACAGTTGTTTGATAGCGCTCAAACCGTTATCGACAATACTGACTACACCATTACCGATATCGGTGATTGCGCCTGTGATGTTCAAATCCAGCAGTTTGCCAATGCCTGAGCCTAACAGGGTACCTGCTTCTGTTGCGTTTGTGACCAGACCGCCCAGTGCAGTCCCTTTATCTACAATGCTGCCAATAGCGGCCCCAATATTCAAACCGATTTTATCGAATACACCAAGCAGGCCACCGGAGATTTGCTCCATTTCCTTTTCGTTTAGCTGACGCATAATAGTCCCTCTTTTATGTGTAGGTTGATTTACTAAATTCCTTATTATTAAGGCAAGCAAAGTATAGTGAAAATCAATTTCATAAAGCAACATTCGGATACATCGAATTAGGAAATATATAAATAAGGATAAATAAAATCAAAGCAGGGGAAACAACAGGCAATTTTACTACATTATAATAAAGGCAAAAAGTTTATCCTTTTTGCCTTTATATTATTAAATAAGAGTGGTTAGATAATGTCTAATAATTCCACTTCAAATATCAGCGTACTGAACGGTGGAATCGATGCGCCTGCGCCACGCTCGCCATAGGCCAGATTGTGTGGAATCGTCAGCTCCCATTTAGAACCCACCGGCATCAGCGTCAGGGCTTCAATCCAGCCAGCAATCACGCCGCTTACCGGAAACTCTGCTGGCTCGCCACGCGCGACCGAGCTGTCAAATACCGTGCCGTCGATCAGCTTACCGGTGTAGTGAACGCGCACGTGGTCCTGACGAGAAGGAATCGGGCCGGTACCCTGATTGATGACACGGAACTGCAGCCCGGATTCGGTGCTGTTTACCCCTTCACGCTGGGCGTTTTCCTGCAGCCAGGTTTGACCTTCTGCCGCCATCGCCTGCTGACGCTCACGACGTACGGCATCCGCACGCTCATGTACTTCGCGCAGCGCGCGATGCACTACATCAACCGGTACCGCTGGCGCATTCCCTTCCAGCGCATCACGCAGGCCCGCTACCATCGCTTCCGGCAGTAATCCCTGCAGGCCAGAATCCAGCAACTGCTGCCCTACCTGCAAACCAATACCGTAGCTTGCCTGCGCTTCAAGGCTGTCAAAAGAAGGGGTTGTCATATTTTATCCTTTCACCAATCAATCAAAAGAAGACGCAGCATAACAGCCTGCGTTGCAGGGGTAAAATCTGCATTCTTTCGATGACTTTTTGTAATGAAAAGGAAACAATAACGCCATCGCAATTTTTATAACCCAGACAGGCACTTTGCGTCTTTTTTGCCCATACTGCATCGAGGAAAGCAACCGCGACGCGCACAAGGTGCCGGAGGTAATATTATGCTCAAGGACTCCCATTCTGGCATTCGCTTATGGCTGACCCGCCTCTGGCATCTGCCGGATGGTATTAGCTGGATGCAGCCACTGCCGCCAGCGCATCGGCGTGGCATTATTCTGGTGCTTATCGTGGTGCTGTTGGCTTTTCTCTGGCCAGTCTCAGCGCCGCGTGACAGTGCGCCGCGCCCGGCCAGCGACAATGGCAGTAAAGAGGTGCCGCTGCAGGCGGAAATTTATGATAACCCACCTGCGACGCCGCCCGCTCAGCCTGCGCAACCCACCCAGGATAATGGTCAGTGGCGCAGCTATCAGATCGCCTCTGGTCAAACGCTGGCGCAGCTATTCCGGGATAATAATCTCCAGGTGAACGATGTTTTCGCGATGGCGCGCGTTGAAGGCGATGATAAGCCGCTAAGCAGCCTGCAAAGTGGACAGCAGGTGAAAATTCGTCAGGACAGCAATGGCGTGGTGACCGGGCTTACGGTAGAGGGCGAGAACGGCCCGGTGCTGTTTACCCGCCAGCCGGACGGCTCTTTTTTGCGAGCACAATAAAACGCAGCAGAAACAAGCAGTGGTTAGATGCAAAAACAAAAATGCCGGCCCAGGGCCGGCATTTTCATGTTACTGAAATAACTTATTCAGCAACTACGTTCACGTTCAGCTTAGCAAACACTTCGCTGTGAACCTGGAAGCTCACTTCGTGCTCACCAGTGGTACGCAGAACGCCGTTCGGCAGGCGAACTTCGCTCTTAGCCACTTCAACGCCAGCTGCAGTTACAGCGTCAGCGATGTCACGGGTACCGATAGAACCGAACAGTTTGCCTTCGTCACCCGCTTTAGAAGCGATGGTTACGGTGCCCAGTGCATTGATGCTTTCAGCACGAGCGTTGGCTGCTGCCAGAACGTCAGCCAGTTTGGCTTCCAGTTCAGCACGGCGAGTTTCGAAGAACTCAACGTTTTTCTTGGTTGCCGGCACAGCTTTGCCCTGCGGAACCAGGAAGTTACGAGCATAGCCCGCTTTAACGTTAACCTGATCGCCCAGGCCGCCCAGGTTTGCTACTTTATCAAGCAGAATAACTTGCATTACCTTATCCTCTCAAAGTCGATAATTGGACAGTGGCCGATTACTGATGACGATCAGTGTACGGCAGCAAAGACAGGTAGCGCGCGCGCTTGATAGCACGAGCCAGCTGACGCTGGTATTTGGCGCGAGTACCGGTGATACGGCTCGGTACAATCTTACCGCTTTCAGTGATGTAGTTTTTCAGCGTAGCGATATCTTTGTAGTCGATCTCTTGAACGCCTTCCGCGGTGAAACGGCAGAACTTGCGACGACGGAAATAACGTGCCATTTGGCTAGTCTCCAGAATCTATCAATTCAATCTGCTCGGCATGCAGCACAATTTTACTGAGGCCATTGCGCCCTTGATGACTGCAAATAAAGCCTTCAATGGTAAGCTGCGTGCCGACCGTTATATGTTGAGTAATCACCTGATGCGTCTTACCGCTAATAATCACGGGCATACGACACCAGGCCTGCCGGAAGAATCCGGCCTCTTCCTGCTGCGAGCGATGCTCAAGCACCAGCTGGCAGTGTGGAATCCCTGACGGACTTATTTTTTGCAACGGTGCCCGACACACAGTGCCAGACAAACGCAGCCGGTTCGCCGTCACGGTCGATTACTCTTCAGAATCCCCGGCATCTGCATCGTCAGAGGTTTCGTTAGCGAAATCTTCACGACGCTCACGGCGCTCGTCTTTCGCTTTAACCATCGGAGATGCTTCGGTTACTGCGTTTTTGGTACGCATAACCATGCTGCGGATAACGGCGTCGTTGAAGCGGAAGTTAGTTTCCAGCTCATCGATCACTTCCTGCGGTGCTTCTACGTTCAGCAGAACGTAATGCGCTTTGTGCAGTTTGTTGATCGGGTAAGCCAGCTGACGGCGACCCCAGTCTTCCAGACGGTGAATCTTACCTTCTGCACCAGTGATGGCACCAGTGTAGCGCTCGATCATGCCCGGAACTTGTTCGCTCTGGTCAGGATGAACCATAAAGACGATTTCGTAATGACGCATCGAATTTGCTCCTTACGGATTATTCAGCCTCCTGTCAGGGTCAACCGCGGCCCATGGAAGCAAGGAACGTTTTAAGTGTACGGCTGAAAAAATTGACGCGTAATCATACTGGCATGGCGGGGGAAACTCAAGCGGGAATCACGGAAAAAAAGCGCCGGGTCGGGGCGGCAGCGCATTATGCTCTCCCGCCTGCGCCCTTCATCTCAACTATCAAAGAGATGCGAAAAAATTGACCAGCGCCTCTAACGCCTGCGGCGTTATTTTATGCCCTACTCCTGGTTCAGTTAGCCAGCTAAGCTGCTGGTCAAGCTGCGCGCTGGTCAGCGCCTGAACCAACCGTTGAGTTTCCGCTGCCGGAACAACGTCATCCGCTTCGCCATGCCACAGCAGCAGCGGACGATCCGCCAGCCGCTCCAGCTGACGGCTGGGATCGTATCCGGCGAGCGGTGCCAGCAGGCGCGCCCGTTCCGCCTGCTCTTCCGGCGTTTCTGCCTGCATGGGCGGAAAGAGCGTCTGACTTAACGACATAAAATAGCCCGATCCCATCAGGCAGGCGACGCGGTTAATATGCGGATAGCGCGCCATGGCCCCTAACGCGGTCATGCCGCCCATTGAGGCGCCCGCCACGCCGAAGCGGCCTTCGGCTATTAAGCCTTGCGTTCGCAACGCGGCTTCCAGCTGCGGCAGCTCATCGATACTGCTGCGCAAAATATCCCAGAAATGGGCCAGCCGGTATGCGCTGTTGCCGCCATAACGGGAACCATGCTGATCGGCATCCGGCATAATCACGCGACAGCCTGCCTGCGCCAGCGCGACGGCAGCCCAGGCATAGACTTCTTTGGATGAGAGGTAACCATGCCAGAAAATCACCACAGGCAGAGCGGTAGCGCGCTGACCAGCCGGCGCGGCATGCAGGCACTCAATGCCGCTAAAAGATTCGGTAACAATATCGATCGCCCTACCTGTGGGGATTTTTTTCTGCGTCATTGCCGTCATGATCCGTTCACTATGCATGGAAAATAGCCTTTGATTATAAGGGATTGCGCGATTTCTCAATCAGCTGCAGAAAAAAAGATCCTTCTCCCTGCAGTTTGTAGGGTAAAAATTCATCATTTTTTGCCGTTTAACGAGATCCCATAATATTACCAAAAGGTAGAACTCATGAAGCGTCTCTCACTCAGCCGCGCCAGTTTGGGCGTCAAGCTGTCTGTCATGACCTCGTTGAGCGTGGCCGTGCTGTTTTTTATCCTCACGCTCGCTTTAAGCAATAATGCAGCCAAACAGCTGCAGGCATTAACGCTGGAAAATATGCAAAACCAGGTGGCAGGGATTGGCGACATGGCGGGCATGTTTAACGCCACGCTAAGCGAAGAAGTAGCCAATTATACCAGGCTGTTCCAAAGCTTCCTGCCGAAAGAGTTTAGCCGTGATGAAAGCGCTCGTATTACGGTAGGCGACTTCTCTACGCCAACTTTACGCGCCGGGTTAAAAACCCTGAATCTGGATGAAACCGTTGTTGATGACTTTTTAGCGCGTACCGGCGCTATTTCAACGATTTTTGTCCGTGACGGCGATAACTACGTGCGTGTTGCCACCTCACTGCTGAAGGAAGACGGTTCGCGTGCGATGGGAACTCAGCTCGATCGCCAAAGCCCGGCCTTCGCCCAGGTAAGTAAAGGTGAAGCGTATCGCGGCCTGGCCTCCCTGTTCGGCAAACGCTACATCACCCAGTACCAGCCGGTAAAAGATGCCAGCGGGACGGTTGTTGGCATCCTGTTTGTCGGCGTGGAGATCGGTAAGCAGATCGCGCTGATGCGCGATAAAGTGCTGGATAAGTCCTTCAGCGATACCGGCCGCTTTATGGTGATGAACGGCGCGGCAGGAACTTCTCGCGGTACCTGGCTGTTCCATCCGCAAGAAGAGGGGAAAATGGCGCACTGGTCGCCGGAAACCATGCAGCAGCTCACCACCCAGCAGAGCGGCACGCTGGAAACGGTACAGGATGGCGAACCGCGTATCGTTGCCTGGCAGCATCTGCCTGGCTGGAACTGGATCATTCTTGGTGATGTGGATAAAGACAGCCTGCTGGCGCCCATTACTTCGGCCCGCAATACTTTCCTGCTGCTTGGGATGGGACTGGTGATCCTGTTTGCCGTAGGTTTTGTCGTTATCACGCGCCGCTGGGTTAGCGTTCCGCTACAGAAGGTGATCCATCTGGCTGAACAGTATGCGGACGGCAACCTGCAGGCAACGTTGCAAACGCAGCGTAAAGATGAGGTAGGCCAGCTGATTACCGCCATCAACGGCATCGGTGACGGGCTGGAACGAATCGTTTCCCAGGTGCGCACCGCCGCGCAGGATATTAGTCAGGGCACCGACGCGATTGCCGTCAGCAGTGAAAATATCAGCGAGCAAATTACCCGCCAGGCCAGCAGCGTAGAAGAAACCTCCGCCAGTATGGAGCAGTTGGGCGCTACCGTTGGACAGAATGCGGAGAACGTTGCGCAGGCGCTACAGCTGGTAGCGGAAGCCGCAAGCGCCGTGCAGCAAGGCGGCGAAACGGTCGCGCACTCGGTCAATACCATGTCGGCGATCAAGGTCTCCTCACAGAGCATTGCTGATATCACCCACGTCATTGAATCCATTGCCTTTCAGACCAATATCCTCGCACTGAACGCAGCGGTAGAAGCAGCACGCGCAGGCGAGCATGGTAAAGGGTTCGCGGTTGTTGCGGCTGAAGTCCGCGCGCTGGCGAGCCGTAGCGCGCAGGCAGCGAAGGAGATCGATGGGCTGATCAGTAACTCTATTAGCAGCGTGAATCAGGGCCATATCCTGTCCGAACAAACGCGCAGCGCGATGGAAAATATTGTTACCCGCATTGAGCAGGTTAAAGCGCTGATGGGCGAAATTAATATCGCCTCTCAGGAGCAGTCCGCCGGGATCGGTCAGGTCAATATCGCGATGACGCAGATCGGCCAGGCAACGCATCAAAATACCGAGCTGGTGGCCCAGTCAGAAGAAACAGCGCATGAGCTTAGCAAAAAAGGTCATCATCTGACCGAGCTGGTGAGTGTTTTTACCCTGAAAGGCTAACGGAACAGTGGGGATCGCATACACTTTAGCGATCCCCTACCGTGAGGAGTTTACGATGCGTTACTGGCCTTTACTGCTGTTAACTCTGACCTTAAGCGCCTGCAGTACGCTGCGTTCGACGCCGGAAGCGCCGCCGCCGCCGTTGCCGCAGGCCCAAGAGATTCACCGGGCGCAGACCGCTAACCTGCCAAGGCTGGGCAGCATTACCAGCACTACGCGCGGCTCGCCGGACGATGCCCAGCGCGAAATTGCGCGAAAGGCCAATCAGGCTGGCGCCACCTATTATCAGATAGTGGCGCTCAGCGAAACGGTGATGCCGGGAATGTGGTACGCCTCAGCGGTGCTGTATGGCCCGGCGGGCTCATCCACCGCTGGCACGCAGCAATAAACGTTCGCCAACAGCGTTTGCAACAGATACCGCGCCGCGCGTATCTAAAAAGTGCTGACACCAGGCATCCGCCAACGGTGGTTCCAGGGTGGTCAAAAGCTGTTGGCCAGTCGCTAATAACACCAGCTGACTGGTTATCGCGCGCGCCTGCGCCTCCTGCGGCTTCCGCAGCCGCAGTTTGAGCTGACGCCAGCAGCTATCGAAATGGCGGTTAAGGCCTTTAACCTCATCAAACTGAGCAGCCAGCATCTCTGTTACCGCTGGCTGCTTTCTCAACACCCGCAGCACATCCAGACACATAACATTACCTGCGCCTTCCCAGATGCTGTTTACCGGCGCTTCGCGATAAAGACGCGGTAGCTCACTCTCTTCGCAATAGCCGATGCCGCCTAATATCTCCATCGCCTGAGCGATGAAAGGCGTCGCGTTTTTACACACTGCAAACTTCGCGGCAGGCGTAAACAGACGCACATAAGCACGCTGCTGTTCATCCGCCGGTTGCGAAAAGGCATGAGCGATACGCATTAACAGGGCGGTCTGCCCTTCCAGCTGCAGCGCCTGCTGACAGAGCTGCTGACGCATCAGCGGTTGCTCAACCAGCGTTTTTCCCATCATCTGACGCTGATGCGCATGATAGAGCGCCACTGAGAAGGCGCGCCGCATCAGGCTATGGCTGCCCAGCGCACAGTCGAAACGGGTATAGCCGCCCATTCTTAAAATTTGACGCACGCCGTCGCCTTCGTCGCCTAACAGCCAGCCTGTTGCGCCGTCAAACTCTACTTCACTGCTGGCGTTAGAGCGATTGCCCAACTTATCTTTCAGGCGTTCAATGCGTACCGCGTTGCGCGTACCGTCCGGCAGCAGGCGCGGCAAGAAAAAACAGCTGATGCCGCCCGGCGCCTGCGCCAGCACCAGATGCGCATCACTCTGCGGCACAGAAAAGAACCATTTATGGCCGGTAAGACGATAACTCTCGCCGTTACCGCGCGCTGCAACAGGTTCTGCGCGCGTGGTATTGCTCAGGACATCGGTACCGCCCTGCTTTTCCGTCATGCCCATGCCGATCAGCAGCCCGCGCTTTTGCGGCGCAGCGTGGAGGTGTGCATCGTAACGATCGCTTAATAACGGCGGCAGCCAGTCGGCAAACAGGGACGGCAGGCTGGTCTGCAACAGCGGCGTCGCGCCAAAAGTCATGGTAACAGGGCAAAGCGTGCCAGCTTCTACCTGCCCGTGCAGGATAAAACGCGCAGCGCGGGCCACAAACGCGCCTGAGCGCGCCCCGGCCTGCCAGGGCAGGTTATGCACGCGGTTAGCGCACAGCCCCTGCATCAACAGGTGCCAGGCAGGATGAAAGCGTAAATCATCCAGCCGTTCGCCGCGCGCGTCGTAGCGCAGCAGCTCAGGGGGAAAAGCGTTAGCCAGCCTTCCCAGCTCCAGCGACTCGCTGCTGCCAAGCTGCTGCCCTACCGATGCCAGCAGATCCTGGTCCCAGTTCGCACCAAAGCGCGCCACGGCTTCACGCAGCGGCGTATCGGAAAGAAACAGGTTGCTATTGCTGAGTGGGCGAGGCTGATTAAAAACGGTATGGGTAACGGACATAAGCGGGGATCTCCATGCGGAAAGCCCGATGAGCCAGCGGCCAGGGCTTTGAATTATCCAGCAGTAGAGTCATTATGCAGAAAGCCGCAGAAGATGCCCGTAACAGAGAGGATATTCGGGGCGCTCATCACGCCCCGCAGCGATCAGCCGCGACGCTGACGTACCGCTTCAAACAGGCAAATGCCGGTCGCTACCGAAACGTTCAGTGAAGAGACGCTGCCCGCCATAGGCAGTTTGATCAGATCATCACAGTGCTCACGCGTCAGACGGCGCATGCCTTCGCCTTCCGCGCCCATCACCAGTGCCAGCGGACCGGTCATTTTGCTTTCCCATATTTCATGGGTCGCTTCGCCTGCAGTGCCGACAATCCAGACATGATACTCCTGCAGCAGACGCATGGTGCGCGCCAGGTTGGTCACCCGAATCAGCGGGACATTCTCCGCCGCGCCGCTGGCAACTTTTTTCGCCGTGGCGTTCAGCGCAGCAGAACGATCTTTCGGTACGATAACCGCATGCACGCCAGCGGCATCCGCACTGCGCAGGCAGGCACCAAGGTTATGCGGATCGGTGACGCCATCCAGGATCAACAGCAGCGGCGATTCAATCGACGCCAGCAGATCCGGCAGATCGCCTTCCTGATACTGCCTTCCTGGTTTTACCTGCGCCACGATACCCTGATGCACAGCGCCTTCTGATTTACTGTCGAGCCACTGGCGCGTAGCAACCTGAATCACGATCCCCTGCGCTTCCAGCGCAGTAATCAGCGACTGCAGACGACGATCGTCACGGCCTTTCAGGATCCAGACCTGCTGGAAACGTTGCGGATCGCGCTCTAAAAGCGCCTGTACGGCGTGAATGCCGAAAACTACTTCACTCATATGTTATCCGATGCTGGTTACGGGCGGCCCTGCCGCCCTTTGGCCTGCGGCGCGACAGGGATTGCCTGTTACCGCTTATGCCTCTTTTTTCTTCGATGCACGCTTAGCTTTGGTTGCGGCGGCGATTTTACGCGTTTTTTCCGACGGTTTTTTCGCTTTTTTCTCGCCTTTTGGCTTCGCAGGTTTTTTGTCGCCACGGAACGCTGCATCCGGCTCGAAATTCGCGGTTTTCCGCATTTCGCGGCGGCGCTTGTTATGGCTGCCGGAAGCGCCTTTCTTCGCCTTCTCACGCGCGGTTTTGCCTTCGCCGCGCGGGCTGCGCTGGCTGGAGATCAGCGCAAAGTCGATTTTACGCTCGTCCATATGCACCGCCTCAACGCGTACTTCTACGGTATCGCCGAGACGATAAGTGCGTCCGCCAGATTCGCCAATCAGGCGCTGCCCTACCGCATCAAAGCGGTAATAGTCGTTATCCAGCGTCGACACATGCACCAGCCCATCGATAAACAGATCGTTCAGACGGACAAAGAAGCCAAAGCCGGTTACGCTGGCAATCACGCCGGTAAAGGTGTTGCCCACCTGATCCTGCATAAAGTCACACTTCAGCCAGTCAGCGACGTCACGCGTGGCTTCATCAGCACGGCGTTCGGTTAAGGAGCAGTGCAGGCCCAGCTGCAGCATCTGCTGCATTTCATAGTGATAGCCGCCGGTCGGCGTGCTGTTGCCCTGCAGCGTGCCCTGCTGTTGCGCCAGCAGATACTTAATCGCCCGATGCAGCAGCAGATCGGGATAGCGGCGGATCGGTGACGTAAAGTGCGCATAGGAGGCGAGCGCCAGGCCGAAGTGACCACGGTTTTCCGGATCGTAAACCGCCTGCTTCATGGAGCGCAGCAGCATGGTTTGCAGCATTTCGTGATCGGGACGGTCAGCGATGGTTTCCAGCAGTTCGGCATAGTCCAGCGGCTGCGGCTTGTTGCCGCCAGGCAGCGACAGGCCCAGTTCGGCCAGCACCGAGCGGAAGCTTTTGATGCTCTCATCGCTGGGACGATCGTGATCGCGGAACAGCGCAGGCTCGTTATGCTTCTCAACGAAACGTGCCGAGGCGATGTTGGCGAGGATCATGCACTCTTCAATCAGCTTATGGGCATCGTTACGTACGGTGCGCTCCACGCGCTCAATACGGCGTTCGGCGTTGAAAATAAATTTCGCTTCGTCCGTTTCGAAAGAGATGCCGCCGCGCTGCTCACGCGCTTTTTCCAGCACTTCATACATACGGTGCAGCTCTTCGAGATGACCCACCAGCGGCGCATACTGTTCACGCAGCTCCGGATTGCCCTGCAAAATCGACCAGACTTTGGTGTAGGTCAGACGCGCATGGGAATTCATCACCGCTTCATAGTGCTTATAGCCGGTCAGCTTACCGCTGGAGGAGATGGTCATTTCGCAGACCATGCAGAGACGATCTACCTGCGGGTTCAGAGAACAGAGGCCGTTAGAGAGCACTTCCGGCAGCATCGGGACGACCTGCGACGGGAAATAAACCGAGGTGCCGCGATTATGCGCTTCGTTGTCCAGCGGCGTGCCGGGGCGCACGTAATAGCTGACGTCTGCAATCGCAACCCATAAACGCCAGCCGCCGCCACGTTTTTTCTCGCAGTAAACCGCATCATCAAAGTCGCGGGCATCTTCACCGTCGATGGTTACCAGCGGCAGCTGGCGTAAATCCACGCGGCCCTGCTTCGCCTCTTCCGGCACCTCTTCACGCAGTTTAGCGACCTGCTCTTCTACCTCTGCCGGCCAGACGTGCGGGATTTCATGCGTACGCAGCGCCATATCCACCGCCAGCCCGGTGCCCATATTGTCACCCAGCACTTCGGTAATCTTGCCAATGGCTTTGGTACGACGCGTTGAGCGCTGCACCAGCTCGACCACTACCACCGAGCCCATACGCGCATTCATGATCTCTTCCGGCGGGATCAAAATATCGAAGCTCAGACGACTGTCATCCGGTACCACAAAGCCCACGCCAGCTTCGGTAAAATAGCGGCCAACAATCTGGCTGTTACGCGGCTCAAGCACACGGACCACACGAGCCTCACGGCGGCCTTTACGATCGGCACCCAGCGGCTGCGCCAGGATAACGTCGCCGTGCATGCAGAACTTCATCTGTTCAGCGGAGAGATAGAGATCATCTTTTTGCCCTTCCACGCGCAGGAAGCCGTAGCCATCGCGATGACCCATTACTTTACCGCGCAGCAGATCCAGGCGTTCAGGCAGCACATAACATTGACGACGAGTGAACACCAGTTGCCCGTCACGCTCCATGGCACGCAGTCGGCGGCGCAGCGCTTCAAGCTGCTCTTCACCGCTAATGTTCATTTCAACAGCCAACTCTTCCCGGCTGGCAGGTTTTTCACGTTTTTCTAAATGGGCGAGGATAAATTCGCGGCTGGGAATAGGGTTTTCATATTTTTCAGCTTCTCTTTCCTGAAAAGGATCTTTTGACATAGCGGTTCCTCCGTTGTCAGTAGCCGGTTAGCGTGGGGATCCCAGGCTCCGGCAATAAAATTTTATAAAGCGGATGGTTATCCTTCACCAGATCGGCCAACGTGTAGTTGTCCAGCTCACGCAAAAATTGTTCGGTGGCGGTTTTCAACGCCTGACGTAGACGGCAGGCGGAAGTGATAGCGCAAGCATCACAGTTCACCAGCTGTAGTGGCTCCATTTGCCGAACAACATGCCCAATAACAATCTCTGATGCCGGTTTTCCGAGGCGAATGCCACCGTTTTTGCCACGAACGGCAGCCACATAGCCCAGACGACTCAGTTGGTTAATGATTTTGACCATATGGTTGCGCGACACGCCGTAAGTGTCGGTAACCTGGGTAATATTCGTCATCTGCCCGGCGGGTAAAGACGCCATGTAAATCAGCGCACGCAGGCCAAAATCGGTAAAGCTCGTCAGTTGCACAATAACCTCGGTGAATTTCCGGTGAATTTCATCCGTTTAGCATAATTATTATCTAATGATGATAAACCAGCCCATAAGATTAAGGGCATTTTTTTAAGCAAGCCGGATTTCAGGAAAAAGCGGTAAGCAAAAGGATGGGAATAAAGCGCGGTGCGTCTGCAGTAAGTCAGAAGATAAAGGCCGGAGCGTGTCCGGCCTTTTACATAATCAGGCGTCAAATGGATGGCGCAGGATCATGGTTTCGCTGCGGTCCGGGCCGGTAGAGATGATATCAACCGGTACGCCCGTCAGTTCTTCAACACGCTTGATGTAATCACGTGCGGTTTGCGGCAGCGCATCAACGGACTTCGCGCCAAACGTGCTTTCGCTCCAGCCTGGCAGGGTTTCATAGATCGGCTCAATGCCTTCCCAACCTTCTGCAGCCAGCGGCGTCGTGGTCACTTCACGACCATCCGGCATACGATAGCCAATGCAGATTTTAACCTCTTTCAGCCCGTCCAGCACATCCAGTTTGGTCATGCAGAAGCCAGACAGCGAGTTAATCTGCACCGCACGGCGCACGGCAACGATATCCAGCCAGCCGGTACGACGACGACGCCCGGTGGTGGCACCAAACTCATTGCCTTTTTCACACAGGAACTCGCCGGTTTCATCAAACAGCTCGGTCGGGAACGGACCGGCGCCAACGCGGGTTGAGTAGGCTTTGATAATACCCAGCACATAATCAACGTAACGCGGGCCAATACCAGAGCCGGTAGCTACGCCGCCTGCGGTGGTATTAGAGGAAGTCACGTACGGGTAGGTGCCGTGATCGATATCCAACAGCGTACCCTGAGCGCCTTCAAACATGATCAGGTCGCCACGCTTGCGCGCATTATCCAGCAGATCGGAGACATCAACAACCATGCTGGTCAGAATATCAGCGACTTCCATGACATCTTTCAACACGGTGTCATAGTCGACCGCATCTGTTTTGTAGTAGTGAACCAGCTGGAAGTTGTAGAAATCAACGATCTCTTTCAGCTTCACGGCGAAGGTTTCTTTGTTAAACAGATCGCCTACGCGCAGGCCACGGCGGGCAACTTTATCTTCATAAGCGGGGCCGATGCCGCGTCCGGTGGTGCCGATCGCCTTCGCGCCACGCGCTTTTTCACGCGCCACATCCATCGCAACATGATATTGCAGAATCAACGGGCAAGCTTCAGAAATTAACAGACGTTCACGTACCGGGACGCCGCGTTCTTCCAGACCTTTCATCTCTTTCATCAGCGCAGCCGGAGACAGCACTACACCGTTGCCGATGATGCTGGTGACGTTTTCACGCAGGATGCCAGAAGGAATTAAGTGGAGAACGGTTTTTTCACCGTTGATGACAAGCGTATGACCCGCATTATGGCCGCCTTGATAGCGCACAACGTATTTAGCGCGCTCTGTCAGAAGGTCAACAATCTTACCTTTGCCTTCGTCACCCCATTGGGTGCCCAGTACGACAACGTTCTTACCCATTTTTTGAAACCACCGATTGCTTAAAAAAGGATTCTACCACCATGATTTTCCACTTTCAGCACTTTTAGCATACGATTGCGCAGTTTTTTACGGCTGATTTCACCAGGCGTTCCCTGCCATTTTGCCTCTGTGAAAAGCCTTTCCTGGATATGGCATTAACTGCCGCCGTGAACACTCAACATGTAGTAAACCACCGCGCCAGCCACCACAATCCCACCGCCAAAGCGATGCAGCAGACGATCCGGTAATTGTGCCATGGCCAGGATCATACGCCGCCAGACACGCGGCCACAGCATTGGCCCAAGGCCTTCTAATACCAGCACTAACGCCAGCGCCATCCAAATGGTTGTATTCATTATTTCTCAGTAGCAAACGGGCAGAAGCAGGCGATTATGCACACGGATACAGAATCAGTAAATACAGGGTTAGCTGAAGCGGATGTAAAAAGAGTGACGGGATATATCATGACGTCATCTGTTGAATTTTATCAGGCTAAACAGGGGGATCACGTTGTGCGATAAAGAAGCGGGAGCCGAAAAAGAGGCAAAAAAAGAGCCGACAGGCTGTCGGCTCTTTTCACGGGTTTAGCGTGTTGCGGCACCAGAAGGCGATTTCATATAACGGAAGAAATCACTGTCCGGGCTTAACACCATCACATCCTGATTGTTATTGAAGCTCTTCTCATAGGCGCGCAGGCTACGAATAAAGGCGTAGAAATCGGGATCCTGACTAAACGCATCGGCATACAGCTTAGCCGTTTCGGCATCGCCTTCACCACGTGTGATTAAAGCTTCACGCTGCGCTTCTGCCAGAGTGCGGGTGACCTGATAGTCCGCCTGAGCACGCAATTTTTCTGCCTCTTCCTGACCTTGCGAACGCTGACTACGCGCTACCGCTTCACGCTCAGCGCGCATACGGTTGTAAATCGCATCGGAAACCTCAGTTGGCAGGTTGATCTGCTTAATGCGCACATCAACCACCTCAATACCCAACGCAGCCATACTGTTCGGGTTAATTGCCGGTCCGCTGCTGTTGGTTTCACGCTCTACGCGCGCTGCCGCACTGGCAATAGCATCATCCGCTGCCGGGGTCTGGACTTCATCATCACGTCCGGCGCTACCGGTGTTCAGCGCATCGCGTACGTCAGTGGTCAGGCGTCCACGGGAATCGGTCACAATGTCTTTAACATCAAGACGGCCCATTTCTGAACGCAGACGGTCACTGAATTTACGCTTCAGCAGCACTTCGGCCTGTGAAATATCACCGCCGCCGGTTGCGAGGTAGTAACGGCTAAAGTCGCTGATGCGCCATTTGATATAAGAATCCACAATCAGATCCTTTTTCTCTTTGGTCACAAAGCGATCGGCCTGGTTATTCATGGTCTGGATACGTGCGTCGAGCGTCTTCACCGACTCCAGGAACGGAATTTTGAAATGCAGGCCCGGTTCAAAAACCTGCGGCTTGTTTTCATCATCACGCAGAACTTTGCCGAAACGCAGCACGATTCCACGCTGACCTTCCTGAACCACAAACAATGACGCGTAAAGCACCACCAGCACAACGATAATTAATACGATTAATGGCTTACGCATCGCTTACTCTCTCCCTTCGCGCTGGGTGTCATTGCGCTGTGCGTTAGCACGGCGGCTTTGCATAATGTCATCCTGTGAGAAGGACGAACCGCTGTTGGCGCGATCGTTGCTGCCGGTCGCCGGCGGCAGACGCATCAGGCTGCTACTCTCCTGGCTGCCAGCGGCATTGGTTGAACCCGCGCCCCGCATCAGTTGATCCAGCGGCAACACCATCAGATTATTGTTGTTGCTGTTTACCAAAACCTTACGTGTACCGCTCAGCACGCGCTCCATGGTTTCGATATACAAACGTTCTTTGGTAATTTCCGGTGCGGCTTTGTATTCCGGCAGAATTTTAGCGAAGCGCGCGACTTCACCCTGAGCCTCTAACACGGTGCGGGATTTATACGCGCGTGCCTCTTCCAGAATACGCTGCGCCTGACCGTTAGCGCGCGGCTGAACTTCATTCGCATAGGCTTCTGCTTCGCGAACGTACTGCTCGCGGTTTTCACGGGCGGCAATCGCGTCATCAAACGCGGCCTTCACTTCTTCTGGCGGACGCGCCGCCTGGAAGTTTACGTCCAGCACGGTAATACCCATGTCGTAAGGACGGATGGTCTCATCGATTTCGCGCTGCGTTTCGCTACGCACCACGGTACGTCCTTCAGTCAAAATACGATCCATGCTGGAGCGGCCGATAACGCCACGTAGCGCGCTGTCGGTGGCCTGACGCAGGCTGTCATCAGCACTGGTGACCGCAAACAGATAGCGCTCCGGATCGGTCACGCGATACTGCACGTTCATCTCGACGCGCACCACGTTTTCGTCCGACGTCAGCATCACGCCAGAAGCAGCCAGTTCACGTACCGCTTCAACGTTAACGGCACGAACCTGATCGATAAAGGTCGGTTTCCAGTTCAGGCCCGGCTCAACCAGATGGCTAAACTGACCAAAGCGCGTCACCACACCTCGCTCCGCTTCTTTGATGGTATAGAAGCCGCTTGCGGCCCAGATAACCACGGCCGCTACGGCCACAATACCAACCAGCTTACCGCCGTTACCTGAGCTGCGCGAGCTATCGCCGCCCTTGTTGCCGCCACCCAGACCGCCAAGCTTTTTGCTCAGCTTACGGAAGATATCGTCGAGATCGGGAGGTCCCTGATCGCGTCCTCCTTTATTACCCCCAGAGTTGCCGCCTTTATTATTGCTGCTTCCCCACGGGTCGCGGTCTTGTCCGTTATTCCCGGGCTGATTCCACGCCATGTTTATACTCCATTTATTGTGTGTGCGGTGGTATCCCAGTCCGGGATACGCCTCTCAGGCAACATCATTCAAACAATATAATCCACCAGCGTCGGTTCCTGTTTGCACAGGCGGCGCCAGTCAACAATGGGCATGCGTATCATCATACTTACGCTGCCATCCTCTTCATTCCATTCTTTCTCAATCGCCTGCAGCTGATAAAAACGGCTACGCAGACGTCCCAGTTCAGGAGGCAAACGCAGCTGCTGCTGTACGATTTCACCAGAGAGCCGTTCGGTTAGCGCCTGAAACAGCAGCGGCAAACCTACGCCCGTTTGGGCAGAGAGCCAGACCCGAACCGGTTGGTTTTCATCGTTGCGATCGATGCGCGGCTCAAAGCCGTCCAGCATATCGATCTTGTTCATTACCTGCAGTACGGGAATATCATCGGCTTCGATCTCTTCCAGCACCGCCTCTACCGCTTCGATATTTTCATCGAGCCGGACATCGGCAGCGTCGATAACATGCAGCAGTAGCGTTGCTTCGCGCGTTTCCTGCAGCGTCGCTTTAAAGGCTGCGACCAGGTCATGCGGCAGATGACGGATAAAGCCTACCGTATCGGCCAGAACCACCTCGCCCACATCCGCGACGTCGATACGGCGCAGCGTTGGATCGAGAGTAGCAAATAGCTGGTCGGCGGCATAAACATTCGCAGAGGTGACGCTATTAAACAGCGTGGATTTTCCGGCGTTGGTATAGCCCACCAACGAAACCGTTGGAATATCCGCTTTGGCACGTGCCTGACGCCCCTGTTCACGCTGTTTTTCTACGCGTTCCAGGCGCGACAAAATCTGACTGATACGATTACGCAGCAACCGGCGGTCAGTTTCTAATTGGGTTTCACCCGGTCCGCGCAGGCCTATCCCCCCTTTTTGACGCTCAAGGTGGGTCCAGCCACGTACCAGACGCGTAGCGAGATGGCGAAGCTGAGCCAGCTCTACCTGTAATTTACCTTCGTGAGTGCGGGCGCGCTGGGCAAAAATATCCAGAATCAATCCCGTGCGGTCCAGCACACGGCATTCGCATAGACGCTCAAGATTACGTTCCTGAGCGGGTGACAAAGCATGATCGAACAGCACCACTGATGCTCCGGTCTCTTTCACCGCTTCAGCGATTTCGACAGCTTTACCTTCACCGACAAAATATTTGGGATGTGGCGCTTTGCGGCTACCGGTTATCACGCGCAGCGCTTCGACGCCTGAGGAAGAGACCAGCGTTTCAAATTCTTGCAGGTCTTCCGTCTCTTTGTCTTGCGAGAACCAGATGTGTACCAGTACGGCCTGCTCACCGGCATCATAACGGTCAAACAAGCTTAAACCTCTCTAATAGATTGACCAAAACGGGGAAGGTCATTAATGCATTCCCCGTTTTGGCAGAACGATGAAAAGGCTTACTCAGCGCTGTCACCGTCTTGCTGTTGTGGCTGCGATTGCGCTGCCTGATTATTGCCGCCGTGATGATAGTTGCTGCTGCCACCTGCATTGTTGCTATGATGGGAGACTGCACGGGACGGGACAACGGTGGAGATAGCGTGCTTATACACCATCTGGCTTACCGTATTCTTCAACAAAATAACAAACTGATCGAAAGACTCGATTTGACCTTGCAGTTTGATACCATTCACCAAATAAATTGAAACCGGAACACGCTCGCGACGCAGTGCGTTCAGGAACGGGTCTTGTAATGATTGCCCCTTAGCCATTCTATCTTTTCCTTATATGCTTGTTGTTTATTACTGAGAACCCTACGGCTCTAAATACTGCGTAAAAAAATTTGCGCACGATAACGGTTCAATTGTACACATTCACCCAAGGTTCGCACCAAGAACCTGTAATACCTTGCTGAGAGCCAGCTCTGGATGTTCGCTGTCAAGCCAGTGAACATTCTGCCAGCCTCTAAGCCAGGTAATCTGGCGCTTCGCGAGTTGCCGGGTGGCGCAAATTCCCCGATAAACCATTTCGTCGTAATTAATGTCGCCTTCAAGGTATGACCACATCTGGCGATAGCCAACACAACGAATGGAAGGCAAATCCGTATGCAAATCTCCTCGTGCAAACAGCGCACGCGCTTCCGCTTCAAAACCTGAAGCCAGCATTTGCTCAAAACGTAACGCAATACGCTGATGCAATAATTCACGGCTCGCCGGAGCGATAGCAAACTGAACCACATCGTAAGGCAAAGCCTCACCCGCGGTTTTCGTCAGTTCCGTTAAAGTTTTACCCGAAATGAAAAAAACTTCCAGTGCTCGCGAGAGTCTCTGGGGATCATTCGGATGAATACGAGCACCAGCAACGGGATCGATGTCACATAACTGACGGTGCAGCGTGTCCCAACCCAGTTCACGCGCCGTTTGCTCAATTCGTTCGCGTACTTCCGGATCGGCCGAGGGCAACGGCGACAATCCTTCCAGTAGCGCTTTGAAATAGAGCATGGTTCCACCAACAAGCAACGGAATTCGCCCTTTTGAAACGATATCCGCCATTTCCGCCAGCGCATCACGCCGAAAGTCAGCAGCCGAGTAGGCTTCCAACGGATCGCGAATGTCCAGCAGACGATGAGGCGCCAACGCCAGCTCTTCCGCAGTTGGCTTGGCGGTGCCAATATCCATACCACGGTAAATCAGAGCAGAATCCACGCTAATCAGCTCAACCGGCAAGCGTTGACGTAGCGACATCGCTAACGCTGTCTTGCCAGAGGCCGTTGGCCCCATCAGAAAAATAGCCTTAGGCCGGCCCGCCATTTCACTTTCACTCATGCTTCAGAGCGCTTAACGCCGTTTCTGTGTCGATCGGTTGTAATAAACCTGGAGGCGGCGATTTTAATAGCGCCGGACAAAGCCGTTCGACTTCCGCCAGCAGCGCAATCGCCCGCGAGTGATTCCAGGGCGTAAGCTCTGCCTCAGCCTGTCGTGCCAGCCATTGTGCAAGCTGGCCCGAAGAAATTTCCTGCTGACGGGCGAGATAGCCTAACAGTTCTGGAATCAAGTTTTGTAAATTTTGTTGGCGCAAAGGTAAAGGCACCGCGCGCAGAGTCACATGCTGTCCATCACTTTGCAAATCAATACCAAACTGTTGCAACAATTCGGTACGCTGCTGCATCGCCTGACGCTCTGGCGCAGCCAGCTTTAGCCGCACCGGAATCAGCAGCGGCTGCGGTTTCAATCCTTCCGTTCCCGGCTCCAGCTGAGCCTGCCTTAGCCAGCGCGCCGCAACGGGCAAGGCCACCAGAGCCAGTCCGCCCTGACGCTCCACCACCGCATAGTTATCATGCAGCACGGTGAGTAGTCGTCCCAGGCTTTGGCTATGCGCGGGTAAAGGTGCCGGGCCCGCCGCAGGCGATGTGACAGGCGCGGCTTCTTCTGTGCGGGGTGCGGGCGTTTGCAACAGTTGCTGGTAAAGCGCGCCTTCGCGCTTTTGATAGCCCGGCTGCTGCTGCGGCCAGCCTGACGGGCCGCCGGCGGCGCGCGCCGTTCCGCCGCCGTGGTTCCCACGCGCAGCCGCCCCTGCCGGTTGCGCGGCGTGGTGCTCCGTCGGGGAATCAAGATGACGCGACGACAGCTGCGTTGGCGGGCGTACTGCCTCTGGCGTCGAAGGCGGGCTGGAGAAATGATTACCGCCCGCTGCCGGGCGATTCTCCGGCTGCCAGCGCGGCTGCGTCTCTGATTCTGCGGTTAACGGCAGACTTTCCGCCCCGCTTTCCTGCAAGGCGCAAATCACGCCCTGATAGATAAAATCATGTACCAGGCGTGACTGGTGGAAACGTACCTCATGCTTGGCAGGATGCACATTCACATCCACCTGATGAGGATCGATATGCAGATAGAGTACATAGGCGGGCTGATGCTCTCCGCTTATCTTTTCCTGATAGGCCTGGCGGATCGCATGATTGATTAGCTTATCGCGCATCATGCGGCCATTTACATAACAGTACTGCAGCTCGCTGATCTGACGTGCGCCAGCCGGATCGGCAACCCAGCCGCGCAGAATTAAATCGCCATGCTGCCATTCGATTTTCAGCGCATGTTCCATAAAGGTTGCGCCACAGATTGCGCCCAGACGCCGCAACTGCTGGCTCTCCTGGGTCGCCGCACGATACTGTCGCACCAGTTTACCGTTGTGCGTCAGGGAAATGGCGATATCAAAGCGTGCCAGCGCAATCCGGCGCACCACTTCATCGATATGGGTGAACTCGGTTTTCTCTGTACGCAGGAACTTGCGTCGGGCGGGCGTATTGTAGAAGAGATCGAGCACTTCCAGCGTGGTGCCGACCGGATGCGCTGCCGGTTTTACCGTTACTGTCATATCGCGCCCTTCCGCGTACGCCTGCCAGGCTTCGTTTTGATCGGCGGTGCGCGAGGTTAGCGTCAGACGTGAAACCGAGCTAATACTGGCCAGCGCCTCACCGCGAAAGCCGAGGCTCATGATCGCTTCTAAATCATCCAGCGAGGTAATTTTACTGGTGGCGTGACGCGCCAGCGCCATAGCCAGCTCTTCCTTATCGATGCCGCAGCCGTTATCACGGATGCGGATCAGCTTTGCGCCGCCTTTTTCGATATCAATATCAATGCGCGTGGCGCCAGCATCAAGGCTGTTCTCTACCAGTTCTTTCACCACCGACGCTGGACGTTCAACCACTTCACCGGCAGCAATCTGGTTAGCCAACTGAGGAGGCAGGATCTGAATGGGCATAGCGCAGTATCCTTAATCGGGCGGAAATGGCGCCAGCCTCCGTAGAGGCTGGCGAGAAACAAACGCGCGGCAAGCAAAGCTATTATCAGGAGGCGGGGATTTTCAGCGTTTGTCCCAGCATAACGTTAGTCGACTTCATATTATTGACCTGCATAATAGCCTGCGCGCTGACGCCATAGTGTACCGCGATAGCGGTCAGCGAGTCACCGCGCACCACTTTATGACGCAGCGGACCACGGTTTGCCGCTGAGCTTACCGTGCCGCTGGTCGGTACTTTAAGCCGTTGGCCTACCCAAACGCTCTGTTTTTTAAGCTTGTTCAGCTGCGTCAGGGTGCTCATCGAAACGCCATAGTGCGCCGCAATACCAGACAACGTCTCGCCACGCTTTACCACATGACGCTTCACCGGGCCGCTATAGCTTAGCGAGGAGCGGCTGCTGTTCGCTTCTGCTTCAACCGCCGTTGAGGACACCAACGGTCGGTTTTCCTGCTTTGGGACAGATTGTAACGGATGCGCCAGGAAATAATTACGCAGGCCACGGTAAATCGACCTGGCAATCTTCTCCTGATACGCACTGCTGCCCAGCAGACGTTCCTCCGAAGGGTTACTGATAAAGCCCGTCTCAACCAGCAGTGACGGAATATCCGGCGAGCGCAGTACACCAAGGCTGGCATGCTCAGGTCGGCGTTTATGCAGCGCCCCTACCTGCTGTAGCTGTTGAATCACTTTGGTAGCCGCATCGTAACCCACGCGCTGCGAATGACCGAACTGCAGATCCAGCACCGCCTGGCTCAGATAGGGATCTGCCTGGCTGTTGGCCAGCAAATCGCCCGCTCCGCCCAACAGTTCCGACTGTTTCTCATGCTGCTCCAGCCAGTTGGCCATTTCGCTGTTCGCTCGTCGGTTTGACAGCACCCAAACTGAAGCGCCGCGTGCGCTGCGGTTCGGTGCGGCATCCGCGTGAATGGATACCAGCAGATTGGCGTTTTGCTTACGCGCCACATCGGAACGCCCCATAACCGAGATAAAATAGTCGCCATCGCGGGTTAACACGCCCTTAAACATCGGATCGTCATTAAGCATCGCTTTTAGCTTACGGGCGATAGCGATAGTGACGTTTTTCTCTTTCAGGCCGTTCATGCCAATCGCGCCCGGATCCTGACCGCCATGTCCGGCATCAATGGCGACAATCACCGTATCACTGGCAACGCTGTTGCTCCGGCCCGGCGAAACCCGGCTGTTGGTGTTGGACACCGCCGTCACTTTATTGCCGTCAAAGGGATTATGCGCCGGTGCGGTTGGCTGAGGGCGAGAGCGTGGGGCGCTGCTGACCGGCGCAGGCGTAACGGCGGCTGGCTTGCCGGTAATGGTAAATACCACCTTATAATTATTGCCGTCGCGCTGCGTGGATGCGCGGGTTTTGCCGCGCTGCGTCAATTCAAATACCAACCGAATGCTCTGGTTATCTTTGGGCTGGCTGGTGCGGATACGCTTGACCAGGTTATCGCCGCTAAAATTAAGCGGCAAACCTTTGATCACGCCGGACTGACGAATATCCAGCACCACGCGATCCGGGTTATGCAGCGGGAAAAAGCCGTAGACTGGCTGCCCGTTAAAGCTAAGGGTTATCGTGGCCTGAGTGTTACCGTTTGATACCTGAATATCGGACAGGTTAGCTGCCAGCGTGGTACAGGATAACAGGCACAGCAGCATCAACAGCATAACCTTGATGCGTGCCATTATGCGGAATCCTTATGGTTTAACACCTGTGAAATCAGGCGTTCTCCCAGCGGTGAATGCGCCACCAGCGCCGCCTCGCGCGCCTGATTAACGTAGCTTAACGTCAAAGAGAGATCGGGTTCAGGCAGCACGCCCGCGCCCTGCTGCGGCCACTCCACCAGACAGATGGCATCGCCTGCAAAATAGTCGCGAATGCCCATAAACTCCAGTTCTTCCGGATCGGCCAGGCGATAGAGATCGAAATGATAAACCGGCCGGGCAAGCTGCTGATAAGGCTCAACCAGCGTATAGGTAGGGCTTTTGACATTACCCTGATGACCTGACGCCTGTAAAAAGCCGCGACTAAAGGTGGTTTTCCCTGCCCCTAAATCGCCATAAAGATAGATGACCGCC
Organism: Pantoea sp. FN0302; assembly: GCF_050113775.1. NCBI lineage: Bacteria > Pseudomonadati > Pseudomonadota > Gammaproteobacteria > Enterobacterales > Erwiniaceae > Pantoea > Pantoea sp. FN0302. The sequence continues at coordinate 174,091 of NZ_JBNJSM010000003.1, read as the reverse complement.
GCGCTGTCGCAGGCGCGGGCCAGATGTGCGCCCAGAGCGAGGGTTGCCGCCTCGTCAGGCAATGCGATAACACAGGTATTCATGCTTTAATGTTTAACATCTCAGGATTAACGAATTGATACAGCTCGGAAAACAGGTCAGTGGCTAACATACCACGCGTGCCAACGCGCGCCGCCACAGCATCCGCTGCCGCTCCATGTACGACACAGCCCGCACAGGCAGCATCATACAGCGTCAAATGCTGGCCGCACAGTGCGCCAATAATGCCCGACAAAACATCGCCCATACCGCCCGAGGCCATGCCGGCATTTCCCACATCGGCAAACGCCATTTCTCCGCTCTCACTGGCAATAATGGTGCCCGCGCCTTTCAGCACCACGACACCGCCATAGCGTTTTACCAGACGCTGAGCTGCAAGTAAGCGGTCACTTTCAATTTCTTTGGTTTTCAGGTTCAGCAACCGCGCTGCTTCACCGGGGTGCGGCGTAATGATACGATTCTGACGTTTATCGGGATTGAATGCCAGCAGGTTAAGTGCGTCAGCATCCCATAGCATCGGTTTCTGAGAATTTTCTACCTGGCTGAGGGCTTTTTTACCCCACGCTTTCTGACCGAGTCCCGGTCCGATAACAATCACATCGGCCCATTCCAGCTGTTGCTGTAGCGCCTCGTCGGTTAATTCATCAACCATAATCTCCGGGCGTGCGCCAGGAATGGGAATAATATTGTCCTTGTGAGTAAGCACTCGCACTAAACCCGCGCCGGTGCGTAAAGCCGCTTCTGCGGTCATGCGAATCGCTCCTGCCGTTCCACGATCGCCGCCCACGACGAGCAGGCGTCCATGGTCGCCTTTATGGGATGTTGCACGGCGCGGCTGGAGCCAGTGGGGCAGGAATGGCGCATCGTAGCGCGCCATTGGCGCCTGCTGGCCGCTAAGCCACTCTTCCAGCCCCAGCGCGTGATAACGCAACTCACCGACATAGTCGCGCGCTTTGCCGGTAAGCAGGCCAGGCTTAAGCGCCACCAGCGCCAGCGTCATGGCGGCTTCAATCACCGCGCCCGGCGCGCTGCCATTGGTCGCGACCAGCCCGGAAGGCATATCCACAGAAAATATCGGTGCCGGATGCCGGTTCGCCTTCTCAATCAACGCATCATAAGGCACAGCGGGCGCGCGATTTAGTCCGGTACCAAGCAGCGCATCCACGATAATATCCACCTGCTCTGGCCAGATAGCATCCGCCGCATGAATTTCTCCGCCCGCCTCCAGCCAGCTCGCGCGCGCGCTTTGGGCCTCTTCCGGCAGCGGACGGCTGCTTTCGCAGGCCAGCAGCGTCACCTGGCAGCCTGCCGCCTGCGCCAGTCGCGCAATAACATAGCCATCGCCGCCGTTATTCCCCTGCCCGCATAATATTAGCCAGTGTCTGGCGTGCGGCCACCGTTGGCGAACCGTATCAAAAGCAGCGTGACCGGCGCGCAGCATCAGTTCATAAAGCGTGATACCAAGATGATCAGCGCCTTCGGTTTCCAGCTGACGCAGCGCCTGCGCAGGCCACACGGAGTGTGGTAAACTGTGGGCGTTTTCTCTCTCAGTATGGTCAGTCATGTCACACCCTCTCGATCTTCAACAGCTTGCTCAGGATATAAAACAGTGGGGACTGTCGCTCGGCTTTCAGCAGGTCGGCATTTGCGATACCGATCTCAGCCTGGAAGAGCCGCGTCTGCAGGCCTGGCTGGATAAGCAGTATCATGGCGAGATGGAATGGATGGCGCGGCATGGCATGATGCGCGCCCGCCCGCATGAACTGCTGCCAGGCACCCTGCGCGTAATTAGCGTGCGGATGAATTATTTGCCGGCAAAAGCCGCCTTTGCCAGCACGCTAAAAAATCCCCGCCTGGGTTATGTCAGCCGCTACGCTTTAGGCCGCGACTATCACAAAGTATTACGCAATCGACTGAAAAAGCTCGGCGATTTAATACGTGAGCGCTGCGAAACGGTTAATTTTCGCCCGTTTGTTGATTCAGCGCCAATTCTGGAACGCCCGCTGGCGGCCAAAGCAGGTCTCGGCTGGACAGGTAAGCACTCACTTATACTTAACCGCGAAGCGGGCTCCTGGTTTTTCCTTGGCGAGCTGCTGATCGATTTGCCGCTGCCGGTCGATCGCCCTCAGCAAGAACAGTGTGGCCGCTGCGTCGCCTGTATCACCACTTGCCCAACCGGTGCGATTGTTGAACCTTATGTGGTGGATGCGCGCCGCTGCATCTCTTACCTGACAATTGAGCTGGAAGGTGCGATCCCGGAGGCGTTTCGCCCACTTATCGGCAATCGTATTTACGGCTGCGATGATTGCCAGCTGATTTGTCCGTGGAATCGTTTCGGTCAGTTAAGCGATGAGGATGACTTTAGCCCGCGCGCCGCGTTGCATGCGCCACCGTTAACCGAGCTTTTTGCCTGGGATGAGGCGAAATTTTTACGTGTTACGGAAGGCTCGGCAATTCGCCGTATCGGACATTTACGCTGGCTGCGTAATATCGCCGTCGCGCTGGGCAATGCGCCCTGGGATACGGAAAATATCGCGGCGCTTTCCAGCCGTCTGGGCGAAAATCCCATGCTGGATGAGCATATTCACTGGGCGCTGGAGCAGCAAAAGATTAAACGGGCAGAAAACGCTATTGAGGTGCAGCGACCACAGCAAAAACGTCTGGTGCGCGCCATTGAAAAGGGATTGCCGCGTGATGCATAACTGCTTATATAATCACCCGCGCTAAGCGCAATGACTTTTCCACAAGCTGTGTATAAAAATAAAAAGTCGTTGTCATTCAACTGAAACAAGAAGCGCAAGCGGCCAGCATAACAAATTGAAATATTATCATATTCATATATTTCAAATGGTTATCAGAATATTGTAAGCAAACAATAATGGCTTCATGCAAGCGAAGAGAAACCTATCCTGTGGATAAGTCTGTTTAAACAGATTTGACTTCTGGTGTTGTGTCTTGTGTGACGCCGCTTACCGCTGTGGATAACATTTACACCTTATGAACGAGAAAACCATCATTCTTATAGCAAGGATAGTGAGTAGCCTGATACCCTTTCACTGCGAATGAATCTCACCCAAAAGCGGCGGTATGGCACTAGTGAAATTGAATCCGCGCCCTTCGCTGGCACTGAAGAGGGCACGGATTATGGACGTATTGCCAGGCAAATACAAGCCCTTTTCCCTGGCAATATTCAACCCGCCATTTTTTCCATTGCCAGGCAGGAGATCCCTTATTACTCCAGGATACTTCCGTTAAAAAAATGCCTGTATCACAATAAAATATCAGCCTTTAAAAATTACTTTTTCCTCTTCGCTATGGATACGTTCTCCACTTTCCTGACTGAATTCGCCGTTGATGTTGTGGTCTTTTTGCCGTTGAAAAGCCCCGGACGACTGAATGATCCCATGCTGGTTACAGCAGAGGTGTTTGGCTGAACCGTCGGTCAGGATCTGGCGAGCCGTCCAGAATCCCTTCTTGCTGGCTGCGTGACAGCCGGTTTGCCTGAAGACGGCTGCGCTGGCTTAAGGGACAATCAGTGCGCAAACGGTATGTTCTATGCGATGGATGCGGCCGGGTTAACGCATAACGTTTTTCAGCGCCATGCAACGGCAGCAAAAAGAGACGTGAGATGTGCTAAAACGGATGAAATCGTACAGGAGAAACGGTGACGGAAACACAACGACAAAACAGAGATAAAATAATAGCAGGGAAGATAAGGATAAAAGGAGGTAAACCGATGATGAAACTGGAGCGGGAAACGAGACTCGAACTCGCGACCCCGACCTTGGCAAGGTCGTGCTCTACCAACTGAGCTATTCCCGCATAATCTTTTTCTTCAGGCTGTGCTGGCTCTCTTCACTCACCCCGGTTGCTTACTTTAGTAAGCTCCTGGCGGTTCGTTTCGTTACCGTTTTGCTGCAACCCAAAATCCTGACCAGGATATGTTGTGTTTTTTCAACACCTTTCAAATTTGGAGCGGGAAACGAGACTCGAACTCGCGACCCCGACCTTGGCAAGGTCGTGCTCTACCAACTGAGCTATTCCCGCATAATCTTTTTCTTCAGGCTGTACCGGCTCTCTTCACTTACCACAGGCGCTGACTTCAGTAAGTTTCTGAGGTTTGATCCGTAGCCGCCTTGCTGCAATCCAAAACCTTGACCAGGATACGTTGTGTTTTTTCAACACCTTTCAAATTTGGAGCGGGAAACGAGACTCGAACTCGCGACCCCGACCTTGGCAAGGTCGTGCTCTACCAACTGAGCTATTCCCGCATAATCTTTCTTTTCAGGCTGCGCTGGCTCTCTTCACTCACTCCGGTTGCTTACTTCAGTAAGCTCCTGAGTTCGTTCCGTTGCCGTTTTGCTGCGACCCAAAATCCTGACCAGGATACGTTGTGTTTTTTCAACACCCTTCAAATTTGGAGCGGGAAACGAGACTCGAACTCGCGACCCCGACCTTGGCAAGGTCGTGCTCTACCAACTGAGCTATTCCCGCCTGCGTAGCCGATTAAAATCTTCATCGGTACGGGGAGCGCATTATACGAGAAAACTTTTGCCCTGCAAGCCCTTGAGGGCAAAAATTTGCGCTTTCGATGCATTTGCTGATTTTAGCGGCAAAACGCCGCTTTTTTAGCCTATTCTGGCGCTACAGCTGTAAAAAATGGCTGCGGTAGTAGGCCAGCTCCGCTACTGATTCACGGATGTCGTCCAGCGCCTGATGGGTGCCTGCTTTTTTAAAGCCCGCCAGAATTTCGGGCTTCCAGCGTCGCGCCAGCTCTTTCAGCGTGCTGACATCCAGATAACGATAGTGGAAATAGGCTTCCAGCTCCGGCATATATTTAAACAGGAAGCGACGATCCTGCCCAATGCTGTTGCCGCAAATCGGCGAAGCGTTAGCTGGCACCCACTGACGCAGAAACTCAAGCGTAGCCAGCTCCGCCTCGCGATCGCCATATTCACTTGCTTTGACGCGCTCCACCAGCCCGCTTTGCGTATGAGTGCGCACATTCCATTCATCCATCAGCGCCAGTTGTTCCGCGCTCTGATGTACTGCCAGCACTGGCCCTTCCGCCAGGATATTTAAATTGGCATCCGTTACCAGCGTCGCAATTTCAATAATACGATCGCGTTCCGGATCCAGCCCGGTCATTTCCAGGTCGATCCAGATAAGGTTGTTTTCATTTCCCATGTTTTATCCCGCAGTTGGCAGTCTCAGTCTGGTTTATCAGGCTGAACGGCAAGAGACCGCGCAAAGCCGCGCCGCGTCGCTCGCCGTAATTCAGCCCACGGTGTATCATAGACGTTTTGCCTGACAAGGCGAAACCGTCGGAATCCCTGTGAGGAAGAGTGAGTAAAAATAAACTGTCTAAAGGCCAGCAGCGTCGCGTTAACGCCAACCACGAACGTCGATTAAAACAGCGTGCGGATAAGCCTGAACCAGATGACAGCCTGTTTGGTGAAGCGCAGGACGGCATTGTCATTAGCCGCTTCGGCATGCATGCGGACGTGGAAGATAGCGCGGGCGAGGTTCACCGCTGCAATATTCGCCGCACCATTCGCTCTCTGGTTACCGGCGATCGTGTTCTCTGGCGTCCTGGCGTTGAAGGCGGCGCAACGGTAAAAGGCATTGTTGAAGCGGTACATGAGCGTCGTACGGTGCTGACGCGTCCCGATTTTTATGACGGCGTCAAACCCATTGCGGCCAATATTGATCAGATTATTATTGTTTCCGCTATTGTGCCTGAACTGTCGCTGAATATTATCGATCGCTATCTGGTCGCCAGTGAAACGCTCGGTATTGAACCGGTGCTGGTGCTGAATAAAACCGATCTGCTGGATGATAAAGGCCGCGCTTTTGTCAATGAGCAGATGGATATTTATCGCCATATCGGCTATCGCGTGCTGATGGTTTCCAGCTATGAAAAATCGGGTCTTGCCGATCTTGAAGCCGCGTTAACCGGTCAGATAAGTATTTTCGCCGGTCAGTCAGGCGTGGGGAAATCGAGCCTGCTTAACGCGCTGCTCGGTCTGGAATTGATCGACCAAACGATCCTGACCAATGATGTCTCTGACGTCTCCGGATTAGGCCAGCACACCACCACCGCCGCGCGCCTGTACCATTTCCCGCATGGCGGCGACGTGATTGATTCGCCCGGCGTGCGCGAGTTCGGCCTGTGGCATCTGGAGCCGGAACAAATTACTCAGGGTTTTATCGAGTTTCGTGCATTTTTAGGCGGCTGCAAATTCCGTGACTGCAAGCATGATAACGATCCCGGCTGCGCCATCCGTGAAGCCGTGGAAAACGGGATGATTCATGCATCCCGCTTCGAAAATTATCACCGCATTCTGGAGAGCATGGCGCAGGTAAAAACGCGTAAAAACTTTGGTAACAGCGAAGACTAATGCTGCAATTATGGCATCATCGGCGCGTTAGCCTAAACGGGCTGTCGCTGCTACAATTCGCCCCCTTTTTCTTCAACGTCGTGTGATTAAGCCAGGAGGCTAACGTGTTGGATTCAATTAAACTCGGCCTGAATCATCTGCTCCCTAAAAAGTGGCTCACCGAGCTGGCTGGCTGGGCGGCTGGCAAACGTGCCGGTTGGCTGACTAAAGCAGTGATCGATATCTTTGTCTGGTTCTACCGGGTCGATATGTCCGAAGCGCAAAAGCCAGATACCGCCAGCTATCGTACCTTCAATGACTTTTTTGTCCGTCCGCTGCGCGATGAAGCGCGTCCGATTGATGCCGATCCGAACCTGCTGGTGTTGCCGGCCGACGGCGCCATCAGCCAGTTAGGCCATATTGAAGGCGAAACCATTTTCCAGGCAAAAGGCCACTACTATTCCCTGGAAGCGCTGCTGGCAGGCGATCGTCAGATGGCGGCTCAGTTCCGCGACGGCGAATTCGCCACTATTTATCTTGCACCGCGTGATTACCACCGCGTACATATGCCCTGCAACGGTATCCTGCGCGAAATGATTTACGTGCCGGGCGATCTCTATTCAGTAAATCCACTTACTGCCCGTAATATTCCCAACCTGTTTGCCCGTAACGAACGCGTTGTCTGCTATTTCGATACCGAGTTTGGCCCGATGGTGCAGATTCTGGTTGGCGCTACCATTGTCGGCAGTATTGAAACCGCGTGGGCGGGCACCATTACGCCGCCGCGTGAAGGGGTGATTAAACGCTGGAGCTGGCCGGGTGCCGATGCAGAAGGCGCGGTAGTGCTGCTGAAAGGTCAGGAAATGGGTCGCTTCAAGCTTGGCTCCACCGTTATTAATCTGTTCGCACCGGGTCGCATTAAGCTGGCAGAAAGTCTGGAGGCTGAAAGCAAAACGCGTCTTGGCCAGCCGATGGCTATAGCTCTGGCGCGTACCGATGCGGAAACCGTTTTACATCACCAATAAGACTCTAGCGTGCGCCTGATTCTCTGTTTTCTTTTTTTCTCGCTTTTCACCCTGTCCGCCTTCGCTGCCAGCGCACCCGATGCGGCGCTGGTGCGCCAGGAGCTGGAGCTGGCGAAATCCGCCCGCTCCACGCCTGCTCAGGCTGAAGTGATACAAACGCTGGAATCAGCGTTGAGCTTTCTTGAAGCCCGCAACGAGTCGCTGGAGCGGGCAAAGCAATATCAGCAAGTCATTGATGATTTTCCTAAACTGGCGCGTGAACTGCGCCAGCAGCTTGCCGGTCTGAACGATAGTGCGCGCTCGCTACGCAACGGGATGAGCAGCGCTGAGCTGGAGCAGGAGATCCTGCAAATCAGCAGCCAGCTGCTGGAGGAAGGGCGTCAGGCGCAGCAGGAGCAGGATCGCGCCAGAGAGATCAGTGATTCGCTTGGTCAGCTACCGCAGCAGCAAACCGAAGCGCGGCGTGCGCTAAGCGAAAGCGATCGCGCCCTGCAGGCCCCTTCTGCCGCATCGGGCGCTCTCGCTCACGCACAAAGTTATGCAAGCCAGGCGGAGTCGGCGGCCTTAAAAGCGCGCGTTAACGAATTAGAGCTGGCACAGCTGTCGGCGAACAATCGCCAGGAGCTGGCGCGCATGCGCGCCGAAGTGCATCAGAAAAAAGCGGAGCAGCTGGATGATTACCTGCAGGCACTGCGTAATCAGTTAAACAGTCTGCGCCAGCATGAAGCGGAGCTGGCGCTGGCGCGTACCGAACAACTGGCGGAAAACAGCGGCGATCTGCCAGCATCTATCACCGAGCAGTTTCATGTTAACCGTGAGCTTTCCGCCGCGCTCAATCAGCAGGCCCAACGCCTTGATCTAATTGCTTCGCAACAGCGGCAGGCCACCAACCAAACCATTCAGGTACGTCAGGCGCTCAGCACTATTCGCGAGCAGTCGCAGTGGCTTGGCGCGTCTAATTTACTTGGCGAGGCGCTGCGCGCCCAGGTGGCGCGCCTGCCGGAAATGCCGATTTCACAGCAGCTGGATAGTGAGATGGGGCAGCTACGGGTACAGCGCCTGCATTATGAAGACTTGCTCAGTCAGCAGCAGCAGTTGCGCCAGCTGAAGCAGGAAAACGGCCAGCCGCTGACCAGTGAGCAGAACCGTATTCTTGATGCTCAGATCAAAACCCAGCGGGAGCTGCTCGGCTCGCTGATTTCCGGCTGCGACACCCTGATTCTGGAAGTTACCAAGCTGAAGGTCGCCAACAGCCAGCTGGAGGATGCACTGGGTGAAATCAAAGAGGCCGCCCACCGCTATCTTTTCTGGACCGCCGATGTCAATCCTCTGAGCCTGAGCTACCCGCTGGAAGTGGCGCGTGACCTGACCAGGCTGCTGTCGCTGGATACGCTGGGCCAGCTGGGCGGCGCGCTGATGATGATGATAACCAATCGTGAAACGGTGTTGCCGATTCTGGGCGCCGTGCTGCTGGTTGGCTTCAGCATCAGCTCGCGCCGTCATTACAACGCTTTTCTGGCGCGCTCCGCCAGCCGCGTGGGCAAAGTAACGCAGGATCATTTCACCCTGACGCTGCGCACCGTTTTCTGGTCCATTCTGGTTGCCCTGCCCCTGCCGGTACTGTGGGCCGCCTTTGGTTTTGGTCTGCAACATGCCTGGCCTTATCCGGTGGCGGTCGCCATTGGCGATGGCGTTACCGCCACGCTGCCGCTGCTGTGGGCCTTTATGATCAGCGCCGCCTTTGCGCGTTCGAACGGCTTATTTATCGTTCATTTCCGCTGGCCGCAGCTGCGGGTCGCACGCGCGATGCGCTACTACTCGCTCTCTATCGGTCTGATGGTTCCGCTGATTATGTTACTGATCACCTTCGCAAATCTGGAGGATCGCCAGTTTTCCGCCACGCTGGGACGACTGTGCTTTATTCTGATCTGTGGGGCGCTGAGCCTGGTTACGGTCAGCCTGAAACGCGCCGGTATTCCGCTCTGGCTGGATAATGAAGGCAGCGGTGATAACGTTCTTAACCGGATCTTCTGGAATATCCTGATCTGTATTCCGCTGGCGGCGGCACTCGCCTCCTGCACCGGCTACCTGGCTACGGCCCAGGCGCTGCTGGCGCGGCTGGAAACCTCCGTCGCCATCTGGTTCCTGCTGCTGGTGATTTACCATATTATTCGCCGCTGGATGCTGATTCAGCGCCGCCGCATCGCCTTTGATCGCGCGCGTCAGCGTCGTGCTGAAATGCTGGCACAACGCGCGCGCGGTGAAGAAGAAACCACCGCACAAACGGCGGACGCCGTCGAGATTGACGAACCGGTGATCGATCTGGATGCCATTAGCGCGCAGTCGCTGCGTCTGGTGCGTTCGATACTGACGCTGATAGCGCTGCTCTCGGTAATAGTACTGTGGTCTGAAATCCATTCAGCCTTCGCTTTCCTGGAGAATATTCGCCTGTGGGACGTCAGTAGTACGGTACAGGGCGTGGAGAGCCTGCATCCGATTACGCTGGGCTCGGTGCTGATCGCGATTCTGATCTTTATTGTAACCACGCAGCTGGTGCGTAACATGCCCGCTCTGCTGGAGCTGGCGCTGTTACAGCATCTTAACCTGACGCCCGGCACCGGCTACGCCATTACCACGCTGACCAAATATCTGCTGCTGCTGATTGGCGGCCTGATGGGCTTCTCCATGATCGGTATTGAGTGGTCGAAACTGCAGTGGCTGGTGGCGGCGCTGGGCGTAGGGCTGGGATTCGGCCTGCAGGAGATATTCGCCAACTTTATTTCCGGCCTGATTATTCTGTTTGAAAAGCCGATTCGCATTGGCGATACGGTGACTATCCGCGATCTCACCGGCAGCATTACGCGCATTAATACGCGTGCAACCACCATTACCGACTGGGATCGCAAAGAGATTATCGTGCCGAATAAGGCGTTTATTACCGAGCAATTTGTTAACTGGTCGCTTTCTGACTCGGTAACGCGCGTGGTGCTTACCGTGCCTGCGCCAGCGGGCGTAGACAGCGAACAGGTTACGACGATTTTGCAACGCGCCTGCGAACGCTGTTCCTATGTGCTGGATACGCCCGTGCCGGAAGTGTTTCTGGTGGATTTGCAGCAGGGGATCCAGCTGTTTGAGCTACGTATTCACGCGGCGGAGATGGTACATCGTATGCCGCTGCGTCATGAGCTGCATCAGCTGATCCTGAAGGGCTTTCGTGAGCACGATATTGAGATGCCGTTCCCGCCATTCCAGGTACGTATGGAGACGGCGGCGAAGCGGAATCCAGCCAGTAACGGCTCACCCGCCTCGCATACCTTTAAATCGGGCGGGCTGTAGTCGATCGCTGGCTTAACGGCAGGCGGCGTTAAACGCACGCCTGCCGGATGGGTTTAACAGCGGTCAACCGGGAAAGCGATCACTTCGCTCAGGGATTCCGCCTTCAGCGCCAGCATTACCAGACGATCAACGCCAAGCGCGACGCCAGAACAGGCGGGCATGCCATGTTCCAGCGCGGCCAGCAGATTGTTGTCAATCGGCTGCTGCGGCAGGCCTCGCGCGGCGCGACGACGGTTATCCTGTTCAAAGCGCTGACGCTGTTCGCGCGCATCGGTCAGTTCACGGAAGCCGTTCGCCAGCTCGATCCCTTTGAAATAGACTTCAAACCGCTCCGCGACACGATGGTCCTCGGTGCTGATTTCCGCCAGCGCAGCCTGCGTTGCCGGGAAATGATAAATAAAGGTGGGTTTATCCTGACCAATCTTTGTTTCCACACCCAACATAAACAGCAGTTGCAGCAGCGTGTCGCGATCCTCTTCGGCATTCGCTAAATCGCCTACGCCCAGCTTCTCGGCTACTTCACGCAGCTGTGCCTTATCCGCCGAGAGCGGATCAATCTCCAGATGACGGATAAACGCCTGCTGATAAGAGAGCGATTCCGCCGGCTGGCACTCCAGCACCTGCTGTAGCAGATCGTCTACCTCATTCATCAGGCGGTACATATCATAATGCGGGCGATACCACTCCAGCATAGTGAACTCCGGATTATGGTGACGTCCCGCTTCTTCATTACGGAAACTGCGGCCCATCTGGTAGATCGGCCCGCTGCCTGCCGCCAGCAGACGCTTCATATGATATTCCGGGCTGGTCATTAACCAGAGATCTAACCCCTGCGAAGCGCCGGGTCCGACAAAACGGGTCTGGAAGGTGACCAGATGAATATCGGTTACCGTTGCCTGACTCATTGCCGGGGTTTCCACCTCCAGTACGCCGCGATCGGCAAAGAAACGTCGAATTTCCGCAAGGATTTTCGCGCGTTTCAACAGGTTAGAGATGGGTGCGCTCGGCTGCCAGCTTGCCGTCTCGCTCATGGGGTTTACTCCTCAGTCAAACAAGGGGATGCAGTCTACTCGTATCATGGTTATCAAACAAATATCGGCTGATAAATCCAACAAACTTTATTCCGCCGGACCAGGCCGGCTTTCCCACCGTAATACCTGAGCAGGTCAATTTTGCGCCTCTCCAGGTGGCATATACTTCCTACCCCAAAAGAGTTATCAAACATTCGACGGGAGGTCACCGTGCAGAGCATTCAGGCCGATTTGGTGGTTGTCGGCGCGGGCGGCGCGGGTTTGCGAGCGGCGATTGCCGCTGCCGTTGCGCAACCGCAGCTGTCCATTGCCCTTGTGTCAAAAGTCTATCCTATGCGTAGCCATACCGTGGCTGCCGAAGGGGGCTCCGCCGCCGTTACCCAGCAGCATGACAGTTTTGATGCCCATTTCCACGACACGGTTGCTGGCGGCGACTGGCTGTGCGAGCAGGATGTCGTGGATTACTTTGTACAGCACTGTCCGCAGGAGATGATCCAGCTGGAACAATGGGGTTGCCCATGGAGCCGCAAACAGGACGGTACGGTTAACGTGCGTCGCTTCGGCGGCATGAAAATCGAGCGTACCTGGTTTGCCGCTGATAAAACCGGCTTTCATATGCTGCATACGCTGTTTCAGACCTCGCTGAAATATCCTCAAATTCGCCGCTTCGATGAGCACTTTGTCCTGGATCTGCTGGTGGATGAGGGGCGTGTCGGCGGTCTGGTGGCGCTGAATATGATGGAAGGCACGCTGGTCACGCTGCGCGCCAACGCCGTAGTGCTGGCCACCGGCGGTGCCGGACGTGTCTACCGCTATAACACCAACGGCAGCATCGTTACCGGTGACGGCATGGGCATGGCGCTGCGTCACGGCGTTCCCCTGCGCGACATGGAGTTTGTGCAGTACCACCCTACCGGCCTGCCTGGCTCCGGCATCTTAATGACGGAAGGCTGCCGTGGCGAAGGCGGAATTCTGGTGAATAAGGATGGCTATCGCTATCTGCAGGATTACGGCCTGGGGCCGGAAACGCCGCCCGGCCAGCCCAAAAACAAATATATGGAGCTGGGGCCGCGCGATAAAGTGTCGCAGGCGTTCTGGCATGAGTGGCAGGCGGGCCGCACCCTCTCCAGCCCGCGCGGCGAAGTGGTTCATCTCGATCTGCGTCATCTCGGTGCCAGGAAACTGCATGAGCGGCTGCCTTTTATCTGTGAGCTGAGCAAAGCCTACGTTGGCGTGGATCCGGTTACCGCCCCGATTCCGGTACGTCCGACGGCGCACTACACCATGGGCGGCATTGAAACCGACGCGCGCGGCGAAACGCGTATCAATGGGCTGTTTGCCGCCGGAGAGTGTGCCGCCATCGGCCTGCATGGTGCTAACCGGCTTGGATCTAACTCGCTGGCGGAGCTGGTGGTGTTTGGGCGTCTGGCTGGCGAACAGGCGGCGGAACGGGCTCTGGAGAATCCTGCCAGCAGCGAGCGGGCGTTAACCGCGCAGGCGAAAGATGTGGAACAGCGCCTGCTGGCGCGTGTTAATCAGCCAGGCACAGAGCGCTGGTCCGCGCTGCGTGATGAGATGGGCCGCAGTATGGAACTGGGCTGCGGGATTTATCGCACCCCTGAGCTGATGCAGCAGACGATCGATACGCTGGCGGATTTAAAAGCGCGCTACCAGCGCCTGCATATCAGCGACAGCAGCAGCGTTTTCAATACGGAACTGCTTTACAGCCTTGAGCTGGAGCATAGCCTGAACGTAGCCGAATGTATGGCGCATGCGGCGATGCATCGCAAAGAGTCCCGCGGCGCTCATCAGCGGCTGGATGAGGGCTGCCGACAGCGCGACGATCAAAATTATCTGCATCATACGCTGACCTTCTTTAACGCCGATGGCGCGCCGCGCATCGAAACCTCCCCGGTAACCATTACCCGCCTGCCGCCTGCCCAGCGCTTATATGGCGCACAGGCGGACGCCGCGCAGGCGCAGGAGACGCCTCATGAATAAACAGCCGACTCTGAATATCACTCTCCAGCGCTATAACCCGGAACAGGACGTTAAACCGCATGATGAACACTTTGCGGTGCCATGGGATGAACAAACCTCGTTACTGGATGCGCTGGGTTATATCAAAGATAACCTGGCGTTGGACTTGGCCTGGCGCTGGTCATGCCGCATGGCGATTTGCGGCTCCTGCGGCATGATGGTTAACGGTATTCCTAAACTCGCCTGTAAAACCTTTTTGCGTGATTACCCGGAGGGCCTGCGCATTGCACCGCTGGCTAATTTCCCGGTTGAGCGCGATTTAGTGGTGGATATGAGCCACTTTATCGCCAGCCTGGAGGCGATTAAGCCGTACATTATTGGCAATCCACGCGTTCCGGCGCAGGGCGCCAACCGGCAAACCCCGGCGCAGATGGCGCGCTATCATCAGTTTTCCGGCTGTATTAATTGCGGCCTGTGCTATGCCGCTTGCCCGCAGTTTGCCCTTAATCCGCAGTTCATCGGCCCGGCCGTTATCGCCCTGGCGCATCGCTACAATCTGGACAGCCGCGATCGCGGCAAGGCTGAACGTATGCCGCTGTTAAACGGCGACAATGGCGTCTGGCCCTGTACCTTTGTTGGCTTTTGCTCTGAAGTCTGCCCTAAACATGTCGATCCGGCTGCGGCTATCCAGCAGGGCAAGGTGGCTAGCGCCAAAGATTATCTGATTGCCCGACTGAAACCGCACTAAGGAGCTGTGAATGATAAGTAAACGCAAACCTTATCTGGCGCCGGTATCAACCAACTGGTGGCGGCAGCTGGCTTTTTATCGCTTTTATATGCTGCGTGAAGGCACCGCTCTGTCTGCGCTATGGTTTAGCCTGGAGCTGATTTTCGGCCTCTATGCCCTGAAGGGAGGCCCTGAATCCTGGGCGAGCTTTGTGGATTTTCTCCAGCATCCGGCGATATTGCTGTTCAACCTGGCGACGCTGGCCGCCGCGCTGCTGCACAGCAAAACCTGGTTTGGGCTGGCGCCCAGGGCAGCCATTGTGATGGTGAAAGGTGAAAAGCTGAAGCCGCAGCCGATTATTTTCGCTCTGTGGATCGTCACTCTGCTGGTAACGCTGACAGCACTGTGGCTGGCTCTGGCGCAATAAGGAGGAAACAATGCAACAACCACAACGATCGGATGAGCCGCTGTTTTGGGGATTGTTTAGCGCGGGAGGAATGTGGGCGGCCGTGGTATCGCCGGTTGCGGTTCTGCTGATTGGTCTGCTGTTGCCGCTGGGCTGGTGGCCGGAGGACGCGCTAAGCTATGAGCGTATTCGGCAGTTTGCCGCTACCATGCCCGGTCGCGGGCTGATTTTGCTGACGATCGTCCTGCCGTTATGGTGCGCGCTGCATCGCCTGCATCATGGCGCGCACGATCTTCAGTTTTCTATTCCCGCCAGCAAATGGTGGTTCTATGGGCTGGCGGCGATCCTTACGGTGGTGGCCGCTATCGGCGTTTTAACGCTGTAAGCCGTTATTTCAACAACGATAGCATCATCTGCGGCTGCTGGTTCGCCTGGATCAGCACCGCATTGCTGGCCTGCTGAATAATCTGCGCTTTCGTCAGATTACTGGCTTCCAGCGCATAGTCTGCATCCATGATACGGCTGCGCGCTGCGGTGGTCGCCTGCGTTTGCGCGGAGAGCGTTGCCCGGGTTGATTCCAGACTATTTATCGTGCTGCCATATTCGCCACGATAGCCGCTAACGGTTTGCAGCGCCGTATCCAGCGCGCCCAGCGCTTTTGACGCCTCTTCTTTTGGATTAAGGCGCGTTGCTGCCAGTCCTAACGAGGCGCTATCGGAAGGCGTCGGCGGGATGGTTTTGGTTTGCAAATCGTCGCCAAAATTGGCGCTGGTTACAATTTGCGTGGGGGTACTGACCTTGACCGGTTCTGCGGGCGTATAGGTTGGCGTTGGCATATTTCCCCAGGTCATACGCGCCGCAAAAGAGCCATTGCCCACCACCATGATCAGCAGGTCTTCGGTCACGTTATCAATCGCGATATTTTCCCGTGAATTGCCGGTGGAGACGGTGCCATCGTTGTAGCCGCCGGTGCTGGCATCTTCATAACGATCACCATCGCCGCTATAGGTAATGGTCATGCCGTTATAATTCTGAGTGGCGCTGCCATTGATGTTATAGCTGCTGCCTCCCTGCGACAACAGAGAGTCATCATAGCTGGCGCCTGGCAAAAAGCCATTCGCTTCGGTAATCACGCTGCTGTCAGCCTGGGCCGCACTGGAAACCCCTTTGCTGAGCCAGGTGGAATCAGCATCGCTGCCCTGCAGCGCCGTGCCGGTCAGATGTTTGCCGTCACGGGTAAAAATCTGGATATCGTCATCGTAAGAGTAAGAGTCGATGCGCAAATTAATATTGGTTGCGCCCGCCGGAATATAAGTCAGTGAAACGATCCCGGACGTAAAACTATAGTTGGCACCTGGCACCGGAAATTTACTGTTTGCTGACGACACATTGCCCAGCTTCAGCGGCAGTTCCGCCTGCGCCGGAGCCAGCGGATACTTACCGAAAATTTCTGTGTTACCGGCGATCTGATCGATAGTGTCGCTGATTTGCTGAAACTCATCCTGCAAACTTTGGCGATCGCTGTCAGATAACGCATCGTTCACCGAACGGATTGCCAGCTCTTTCGCACGGATCAACAGCTGGGAAATAGAGTCCAGTCCGCCGTCAGCGGTTTCCGACAGGCTGATGCCATCATCCAGCCCACGGCCAATAACCTTATCGGCACCAAGATTGGCAGTCATACGATTAGCAATTGCCTGACCGGCAGCATCATCTTTCGCGTTATTAATACGTAGTCCCGATGAAAGTCGTGCAATAGTCTGACTAAGCTGTGAGGCGTCCTTTGCCTGATTTTTCAGCACATTGGCTGATAACAGATTGGTGTTAATGGTCGCCATGATAAGAAATTCTTCACTGACTGTTATTAGAGTAGAAAGGTTATCGGCGCAGAAACAGATGGCTTTAACGGGTTTACACAGGCTTACCGCCAGGCATCGCGCGGCTTTTTTGCAGATCCACTGATTTTTTTTGAGTTAACGGCGCGTCACGTTTTGACGTCCTATACTTAAGCCGTTAAAACTTATCAGGAAAGCATTATGTCATTGTGGAAAAGCTTTATTGCCAGCGTAGGTGCCCTGCTCTCGGTCGCCTGCAGTACGACGCCGCCCAAAAATGTCACGGTAGTGGAGAACTTTGAGGCCGATCGCTATCTGGGACATTGGTATGAAATTGCCCGTCTCGATCACCGCTTCGAACGCGGGCTTGATCACGTCACTGCCACTTACAGCAAACGGGACGATGGCGGTCTGAAGGTCATTAATCGCGGTTACAGCCCTGAAAAGCAGCGCTGGAAAGAGAGCATCGGAAAAGCTTACTTTACCGGTTCGCCGCAGCGTGCGGCACTCAAAGTCTCTTTTTTTGGCCCGTTTTATGCTGGTTATAACGTGATTGCGCTCGACAGCGACTATCGCTATGCACTGGTCTGCGGGCCGAACCATAATTATCTGTGGATCCTGTCGCGAACTCCGCAACTGGATGAGTCCATTAAACAGCAACTCACCGCACAGGCGCGCACGGCCGGTTTCCCGGTGGATAAGCTGATATGGGTAAAACAGGACGGCGTGACGGCACCGTAAACGGGTAATTAAAGCAGAGTGGTGAGCGAGTATTAACGGTGCGGGCAGGCTAAAATGCCGGTACGGAACAGCGTTCCGCACCGTTCAATTTACTGGGCGCCGCGCTGAATCGCCTCACCGCCAGCTTCAACATCTTCGCCTACGCCGCGCGTAGTATTACAAGCGGAGAGCAGAGTAGTAAGAATCAGAGCGGAAAAGATAGCAACAATACTTTTCTTAGACATAGCCATTTCCTTGTTGGTTACAGTTGAAAGTACAGCAAATAAAGCATAGCCGGAAATTAACAGCTTGCCCGTAACCGCAAAGGAAATGACTCGCAATAAAAAAGCGCATCCGGGAGATGCGCCTGATAAAAGCTTATTTTACGCGAGATACGTATTCGCCAGAGCGCGTATCGACTTTGATCACTTCGCCGATCTGCACAAATAACGGAACTTTCACCACCGCGCCGGTGGTCAGGGTGGCCGGTTTGCCGCCAGTACCTGCGGTATCGCCTTTCAGGCCCGGATCGGTATCAACGATTTCCAGCTCAACAAAGTTCGGCGGCGTAACGGCAATCGGGCTACCGTTCCACAGGGTCACGATGCACTCGGCCTGATCCAGCAGCCATTTCGCATTTTCACCTACGGCTTTCGCATCAGCAGCCAGCTGTTCGAAGGTTTCATTGTTCATGAAGTGCCAGAACTCACCGTCGTTATAGAGGTAAGTCAGGTTCATATCCACCACGTCAGCGCCTTCGGCGGAGTCGGTAGATTTAAAAGTTTTTTCGATCAGCTTGCCGGTCAGCAGACGACGCATCTTAACGCGTGCGAACGCCTGGCCTTTGCCCGGTTTAACAAACTCACTGGATTCGATAGCGTAAGGTTCGCCTTCGAACATGATTTTGAGACCGTTGCGAAAATCGTTGCTAGAATAAGTCGCCATAAAGGCCCTCTACAATTAATACTGGTACTTAGCCAAAAAAATGGCACACATTGTAACCCTAAATACCCCATCCAGAGAAGATTGGTTGCAACAACTTGCAGACGTCATCACTGAACCCCATGAATTACTACGCTTTTTAGCGTTGGATCACCATCCACATCTGGCTGCCGGAGAGGATGCGCGTCGGCTTTTTGCCCTGCGCGTGCCGCGTGCCTTTGCGCAACGCATGAAAAAAGGCGATCCCAACGATCCCCTGCTGCTGCAGGTGATCACCGATCGCCAGGAGTTTATTGATGCGCCCGGCTACAGTACCGATCCGCTGGATGAGCAGAGCAGCGTTGTGCCTGGGCTGCTGCATAAATACAGAAATCGGGCGCTACTGCTGGTAAAAGGCGGCTGTGCGGTGAACTGCCGCTACTGCTTCCGTCGTCATTTTCCCTATCAGGATAATCAGGGCAACAAGCGCAACTGGCAGCGCGCGCTGGACTATATCCGCGATCATCAGGAGCTGGATGAGATCATTTTCTCCGGCGGCGATCCCCTGATGGCAAAGGATCATGAGCTGGACTGGCTGATCGGCGAACTGGAAGCGATCCCGCATTTAAAGCGTCTGCGTATTCACAGCCGTTTGCCGGTAGTGATCCCGGCGCGGATCACAGAGAGTTTGTGCCAGCGTCTGGCAAGCTCGCGTCTGCAGGTGCTTATGGTGACCCATATCAACCATGCGCAGGAGATTGATGACGCGCTACGCCACGGTATCGCCATGCTGAAGCGCGCTGGCGTAACCATGCTTAATCAAAGCGTCTTACTGCGCGGCATCAATGATGACGCACACACGCTGGCGGCGCTCAGCAATGCGCTGTTTGATGCTGGCGTACTGCCTTATTACCTGCACGTGCTGGATAAAGTGCAGGGCGCAGCGCATTTTTATGTTCCAGACGAGACGGCGCGTGCCATCATGCGACAGCTGCTGGCGCTGGTCTCCGGTTATCTGGTGCCGAAACTGGCGCGGGAAATCGGTGGCGAGCCAAGCAAAACACCGCTCGATTTACAGCTCAGACAATCCTGACTGGACGTCCGGTAATGATCTTATTACCGGACAATATTTTCCCTGACCAAAATTATGCCAATGCCAGCTTCATTTTTTAAGAAACAGAAAATTCATTTAACGCTATTTTTCTCACTTATTAAATAAGCTACAAAATATTATTTATTTTAAGTATTTTCTGTTACCAACAATCGCTAAAGCTCATTCAAATAACCCATAACGAAAATTAAATAGCCAGCACAGCTGTTTTTGCCCGACAATAGTCTGGCCTTTCCCCTCCAGAGATAAATAATCTTTGCCGATAATCATGTAAATAGCGCCAGATGTTCAGGGTAAACGCTGTGATTGGGGAAGAGAAAGCATTGCCGGATTTTACCTTTTTTATTTACCGTTTACTCCACTGCTGTTGGTAAATATAAAGAAAAAGTTCGGATAATATTTTTTTACAAGGAGTTACGATGATAAAGCTTGCGCTATTTTCCGCCATTATTTTCACCGGCATAGCTAATATCGCCCATGCCAGTAACAGTGACTGTGCAACTAAGCGCGCCGTACTGGAAAGAGAGATCGAAATTGCCCAGCATCATGGCAATATCCATAAAGTTAATGGCCTGAAACAGGCGCTGGCAGAAGTTAAAGCCCACTGTACCCATGACAGGGTTATCGCCAGTGCGCAAAAGGATGTTGCCAAACTGGAGAAAAAGCGGGCTAAAAAACAGGATGAACTGCGAGAAGTACAGGCGGATTTACATGAAGCGCAGGCATCAGGCCGACAGGATAAGGTAAAAAAATATCAGCGCAAGCTAAAAGAAAAACAGGCCGACCTGCGGGAAATTGAGCAAGAACTGGCACAGGCCCGTGCTGAACTGGCTGCCCTGAGGAAATAACCTTACTGCTTTGATAAACGGAAGCGCCCTGCTTCCGTTTTCTGACCGCCCTCCCTCTGTGATGAAATTTTTGCCATTAATTTTGCTGTTCGGTATAGCGTTTGACCAGCAGGGCAATGCCAGTCTGCCGGTACCGGTAATAGTAAATGACAACTATCAGCCAGAAGCCAGGCTGCTAACGCGGGTTATTCCTGAAAACACCATGTCTCCACGGCAGAGCAGGGTCAGCTTCAGCCGCTGGGATGATGGCATTAACGCATTTTTCATTGATTATCGCGCCCGGCTGGCCCATCTTCAGAGCGGACGTTGCTGTACTGTCTCCGGCGCTGAGCTGGAAATAGAACTTGATAACGGCCTTAATTACGGTCCGTGGCGACTGCGTTATCAAAATACCCTCTGGCGGGGCCCCACCGGCCAACATGGCATATATACCCGCTCGGCCACCCTTTGGCGCAGTATTACTTCCTGGCGAGCAGAACTGCTGGCAGGCGATAGTGAAACAACCCACACCTTGTTTGATTCTCTTCCTTTTCGCGGCATAACCCTGGCGACCAGTGAGGCGATGTTTCCCGACAGATGGCGTCCTTATTCTCCCTGGATAAAGGGTTACGCTAAAAATCATGCTGAAGTAACCCTTAGCCAGAATGGCCTGATCCTGTACCGGCGGCGCGTTCCGCCTGGCTCCTTTGTTATTCAGGATTTTTACCCCTCCACCCGTGATGGAACGCTGGTGCTTACGGTAAAAGAGAGCGACGGCAGCGAATCAAACCGTTATCTGCCCTGGACTGATATGCCCGCTCTGGTTCAACAGAACCATAGCAGTTATGAACTGGTGGCCGGACAATACCGGCCATGGCGAGGCAGCGCGCTGCCGCGCCCTGTTTTTGTTCAGGCCAGCCTGGCGCGGGGAGTAGCCTCAGATATCACACTCTATGCCGGTGTACAACATAGTGAAAGATATGCCAGCTATCTCGCAGGCGCAGGTGTTAATTTGCACAGACTGGGCGCATTTTCAACCGATGTCACCTGGGCACGTTATCGTTCCTCCGCGCAAAGCCAGGAGGGCAGCGTCTGGCGTTTACGCTACGCTAAAGCGTTTTTTGACAGCGCCACCAGCTTTAATGCCCTGTTTCGTTATTATCCATCCGGCCAGCAGTATCGTTCGCTGGAAGAAAAGATTACCTACGTCGGAGAAGAGCGCGCCTGGTGGAGTGATGACCTCCCGTATCGTTTGCTGACGCAGGAATTTTGGATTAACCGCTATCTAGACGAAGATCAGAGCCTGAGCTTACGCTATACCCAACAAACCTGGCGGCGGCTGGCGGGAGAGCGACGCGAGCTGTCACTGAGCTACCTGCTGACGCGGGATAATTTCGATATCAGTTTGTGGCTGGGACACAGCCGTGAGCGATACAGCCGCAGTGAAACCACGCTGGGATTAACCTTTAGCCTGTCGCTGCCAGCGCTCCCCGGTGGCGGTTCGCCCAGTCTGAGTTACAGCCATAATCGTAGCCGGGGTTCGCTATCCAGCCAGGAGATTGGCCTGAGCGGCGCGATGTTTCCTGATTACAGCCTGCGTTACCAGCTAACTGCGATGCACTTTGCGCGCAACGCCAGCCGGTATGATGCTTCTCTGGGTTACCAGTACAATGCAGGAGAAAGCACCTTGCGCTTTGTGCAGGATAATCAGGCCAGCGAATATCATCTTGATATTAGCGGTTCGGTTTTACTGCATTCAGAGGGTGTGACCTTCGGTCAGGCAATGAGCGATACCATGGCGCTTATCGTGGTGCCGAATTCTCCGGGAATCGGTAACTATCAACAATTCGGCGTAACCACTAACGCCAAAGGTGAAGCGCTGGTGGGTTATCTGGTGCCCTGGCGCGCTAACCCGTTAGTGCTGAACAGTTGGCAGCTACCGGACAATGTCTCTTTACCTGAAACGGAATACAGCGTGATGCCGAGCAAAGGCGCAATTGTAAAAGCGGTTTTTTTACCGGCGGAGAGAGGTGAAGGGAGATAAGTTTATAACAGCGTTAAGCCGGAAATATCACAACAGGCACCGGCATAACGCTACAGATTATGGCTGGTAAAAAAGGCTTACGGGCACTTATAGACCTGGCCGGTCATTTTGCTATCGAGCGGAGCGAAGCTGGACCAGATATTTTGCGTAGGACTGGTTGCGCCATAAATCACATTGCCGCCCATCTCCGCCGCCCGGTTGCGTAGATCATTTGCCGCGCCGCGCAGAGAACTGTTTTCACCACCAGCGCCGCTCAGCCAGTTGCTCTGGCTACCGGTAAGCTCACCCAGGAGCTGGCAGGTACTGCCCGGTTGCTGATCGGTAAAGGTGACGCGCTGGCCAGCCGCACTTAGATCTTTGGAGGTGCTACAACCCGCCAGCAGCAACGCTGCTGCAGAAAGCCCCAGCAAGACTTTAATCCGCATGTGATTCCTCATTTATTATCGTCAGTATCCGGTCTGAGCGTATCAGAAAAGAGAGCGTTTTCTTAAACATCCCTTGCCACAAACGTTCAGTATAAACCTGCGCGTTTACTTATACCTTTTTCAGCGGCAAAAGAAAAACCCCCTGCCATTTCTGACAGGGGGTTAAGACAATCTAAGCCGTTGGGGGCAATTACATCATGCCGCCCATACCGCCCATGCCGCCCATACCACCAGCAGCACCTAAGTCGCCTTTGTCGTCTTTCGGCAGGTCAGTCACCATACATTCGGTGGTGATCATCAGACCAGCGACAGAAGCCGCGTACTGCAGCGCAGAACGGGTTACTTTGGTCGGATCCAGGATACCGAAGTCGATCATGTTGCCGTACTCTTCGGTAGCCGCGTTGTAACCGTAGTTACCGTCGCCAGCTTTAACCATGTTAGCCACAACGGACGGCTCTTCACCGGCGTTGGAAACGATCTGACGCAGCGGAGCTTCCATTGCGCGCAGCGCAACTTTGATACCCACGTTCTGGTCTTCGTTCTGGCCAGTCAGCTCAGACAGTTTCGCTGCAACGCGAACCAGAGCAACACCACCGCCAGCTACCACGCCTTCTTCCACCGCAGCACGGGTCGCGTGCAGGGCGTCTTCAACGCGTGCTTTTTTCTCTTTCATTTCAACTTCAGTTGCTGCGCCAACTTTCAGTACGGCTACGCCGCCTGCCAGTTTCGCTACGCGCTCCTGCAGTTTTTCTTTATCGTAGTCAGAGGTTGCTTCTTCGATCTGCTGACGGATCTGAGAAACGCGGCCCTGGATAGCGCCTTCTTCACCCACGCCATCGATGATGGTGGTGGTGTCTTTGTTGATCACAACGCGTTTAGCCTGACCCAGGTCTTCCAGCGTTGCTTTTTCCAGCTCCATACCGATCTCTTCAGAGATAACGGTACCGCCGGTCAGGATAGCGATATCCTGCAGCATCGCCTTACGACGGTCGCCGAAGCCCGGCGCTTTCACCGCAGCTACTTTCACGATGCCGCGCATGGTGTTCACTACCAGGGTAGCCAGCGCTTCGCCTTCAACGTCTTCAGCAACGATCAGCAGCGGCTTGCTGGCTTTCGCTACTGCTTCCAGTACCGGCAGCAGTTCACGAATGTTAGAGACTTTCTTATCAACCAGCAGGATGAACGGGCTGTCCAGTTCTACTGCGCCCGTTTCCGGCTTGTTGATGAAGTAAGGAGAGAGGTAGCCGCGATCGAACTGCATACCTTCAACCACGTCCAACTCGTCCTGCAGACCGGTGCCTTCTTCAACGGTGATAACGCCTTCTTTACCCACTTTTTCCATTGCCTGAGCAATCAGGGTACCGACAGACTCATCGGAGTTAGCAGAGATGGTACCAACCTGAGCGATGGCTTTAGAGTCAGAGCAAGGTACGGACAGCGCTTTCAGCTCTTCCACAGCGGCGATAACGGCTTTATCGATACCGCGTTTCAGGTCCATCGGGTTCATGCCCGCAGCAACAGCTTTCAGGCCTTCGTTAACGATAGACTGAGCCAGTACGGTTGCGGTGGTGGTACCGTCGCCTGCAGTGTCATTTGCTTTAGAGGCGACTTCTTTCACCATCTGCGCGCCCATATTCTCGAACTTGTCTTCCAGTTCGATTTCACGTGCAACGGAGACGCCATCTTTGGTGATGGTCGGCGAACCGAAAGATTTATCCAGCACTACGTTACGGCCTTTCGGGCCCAGGGTAACTTTAACTGCGTCTGCCAGGATGTTCACGCCGCGCAGCATTTTTACACGCGCGTCATTACCGAATTTTACGTCTTTAGCTGCCATTTGAAATTTCCCTTAAATTCGTATGTTCGATGTGGTTTTTGCCTAATTAGGCTTCAACGATTGCCAGAATGTCGCTTTCAGAGATGATCAACACCTCTTCGTTATCGATCTTCTCGGTTTTCGCGCCGTAACCTTCGTTAAAAATCACAACGTCGCCCACTTTCACATCCAGCGGCTTCACGCTGCCGTTTTCCAGGATGCGACCATTGCCCACAGCCAACACTTCGCCACGGGTAGATTTAGCCGCAGCGGAGCCGGTCAGAACGATGCCGCCAGCAGATTTGGATTCAACTTCTTTACGCTTGACGATTACGCGATCGTGCAATGGACGAATGTTCATTTGATAGCTCTCCTTTGAGAAGTCCAATCAGTCATTTTAGGGATGAATGCCGGGCTTATGGGCTTCCGGCCTCGTGGCTCAAGAGATAGGGACAGCCGTTATCGCTTTCAAGGGGCAACACAAAAAAAATTTTTGTTTGGGATCAATTTGCCGACCCGGCTAAGCGGCTGCAGAAAAAAACATGGCGGCTCATTGCCGCCATGTTCAGAGTGAAAATTTTAACGATCCTGATGATCTTTATCGTGGCCAATACGATCGCTGTCTTTGCGCTCGTATTCGCCTTCCATGGTGTAGCCGCTGTCCGGGCCTGCCCCTGGCCCGCGCCAGACGCGCAGGTGCGGCATCAGCTTCAGGGTCAGATGTTTTTGTACCGGCGGCAGCAGTAACAGCAGGCCAAGGAAGTCGGTAAAAAATCCCGGCAGCAGCAGCAGGAAACCAGCGATAATCAGCGAAACGCTTTTGATCATCTCTTCCGCCGGGCTTTCTCCCTGCGCCAGCTTCTGCTGCATCAGCAGAAAGTTCTTCACGCCCTGATTTTTTACCAGCGACACGCCGATGGCGGAGGTAAAGATCACCAGCAGCATCGTCAGTAAAACGCCCATTACGTGCGCCACCTGTATAAACAGGGTGATCTCAATCCAGGCGAATAAAAACAGTATTAGTAACGGTAACCAGCGCACCGTATTCTCCTTTAGTCGGGCTGCCACGCCTGCGGCGCAGCGGCGATATTCTTTAGTTCAAACGCGATCAACCTGCGTTGTCGCGTTAACGTCATAGCAAACTATGGCGCAGATAAGCTACAGAGATGGGTGCGCGCACGTTAATTTTCAACCAGGGTGCTGGATTTTTCCCACCTGCGGCGATTTTGGGATTATGATCACAGCCTAAAGCTGGCTCTGCGTCAGCTTTTCTTCGAATCGCGATCTGGACTCAGATATTTGTGTCGCTTAAGCCTATGATCGTGCGGCCAGGCCGATAAGGGACAATTTATCTGCCGGGCTTAATCCGACACGATAACCACATCACCTGTAACGATGTAACCGGTAGCTCTAACAAGAAGGTTCCCATGGCAAATAACATTCGTATCGAAGAAGACCTGCTAGGCATGCGTGAAGTTCCGGCGGATGCGTATTACGGCGTTCATACTTTGCGTGCGATTGAGAATTTCTGTATCAGCAGCCATAAAATCAGCGACATTCCTGAGTTTGTGCGCGGCATGGTAATGGTGAAGAAAGCGGCAGCGCTGGCCAATAAAGAGCTGCAGACCATCCCTCGTCATATTGCCAATACCATTATCCAGGCGTGTGATGAGGTATTGAATAACGGCAAATGCATGGACCAGTTCCCGGTTGATGTCTATCAGGGGGGCGCAGGCACCTCGGTAAATATGAACACCAATGAGGTGTTGGCTAATATCGGGCTTGAACTGATGGGGCACCAGAAAGGGGAATATCAGTTTCTGAACCCGAATGACCATGTCAATAAATGCCAGTCCACCAACGACGCTTATCCTACCGGCTTTCGTATCGCGGTTTACGCCTCCATTCTGAAACTGCTGGATGCGATCGCCCAGTTGGGCGATGGTTTTGAGCGTAAAGCCATCGAGTTTGAAACGATTCTGAAGATGGGCCGCACGCAGCTACAGGATGCCGTGCCGATGACGTTGGGCCAGGAATTCCACGCCTTTAACGTCCTGCTGAAAGAAGAGATTAAAAACATTACCCGAACCGCCGAGCTGCTGCTGGAGGTTAACCTTGGCGCCACGGCCATCGGCACGCGTCTGAATACGCCGGAGGGCTATCAGCAACTGGCGGTAGAAAAACTGGCCGAGGTCACCAACCTGCCGGTTACGCCTGCTGAAGATCTGATCGAAGCAACGTCCGACTGCGGCGCCTATGTGATGGTGCATTCCGCGTTGAAACGCCTTGCGGTCAAGCTGTCGAAAATCTGCAACGATTTACGTCTGCTCTCTTCGGGTCCGCGCGCCGGCCTGAACGAAATCAACCTGCCGGAGCTGCAGGCAGGTTCTTCTATTATGCCAGCCAAAGTGAACCCAGTGGTGCCGGAAGTAGTAAACCAGGTTTGCTTTAAAGTGATCGGCAATGACACTACCGTGACCATGGCCTCCGAGGCAGGCCAGCTTCAGCTTAACGTGATGGAACCGGTAATCGGCCAGGCGATGTTTGAATCTATTCAGATCCTGACCAATGCCTGCTATAACCTGCTGGAAAAATGCGTTGACGGCATTACCGCCAATAAAGCGGTTTGTGAAGCGTACGTGTTTAACTCTATCGGTATCGTGACCTATCTCAACCCTTACATTGGTCACCATAACGGTGATATTGTCGGAAAAATCTGTGCTGAAACCGGCAAAAGCGTCAGAGACGTGGTGCTGGAGCGCGGTCTGCTGACCGAAGCCGAACTGGACGATATCTTTTCCGTTCCTAACCTGATGCGTCCTGTTTATAAAGCAAAACGCTATACCGATGAAAATGAAAATTAAGCCCGACTCTTAACGCATTGCAGGCACGTCTGTTCGCTGAACAACGTGCCTTTTTTATTGCCGCAGCATACAAATTTTTAACTTCTTTTTATTATTTTTATCATCTTTATAAGGGGTCATATTATGGTGGGAGTAGAGCTGGTTATCGTCCTGCTGGCAATCTATTTGGGTGCCAGGCTGGGGGGTATCGGCATCGGCTTTGCAGGCGGTCTGGGCGTGCTGGTATTGACGCTATTGTGCCAAATGAAGCCGGGGGCCATTCCTTTCGATGTTATCGAAATTATTATGGCCGTGATTTCCGCTATTGCCGCTATGCAGGTGGCGGGCGGTATGGATTACCTGGTGAGCCTTGCTGAGCGGCTGCTGCGTAAGCATCCCCGCTACGTTACTTTCCTCGCGCCGCTGGTGACCTATTGTATGACGCTGCTGGCAGGCACCGGCCATACTGCGTTCTCTACGCTGCCGGTTATTGCCGAAGTCGCCAAAGAGCAAGGCGTGCGTCCGTCACGCCCGCTATCTATCGCTGTTGTCGCGTCGCAGATTGCCATTACCGCCTCACCGATCTCTGCCGCCGTGGTCTATTTCGCCGGGATTCTTGAGCCGCGCGGTATCGGCTATCTGGCGCTGTTGGGCGTGGCAATTCCTTCTACCATGGCGGCGATTTTCGTGGCGGCGCTGGTAACGAACTTTCTCGGCAAAGAGTTGCAGGACGATCCAATTTACCAGGCGCGTCTGGCAAAAGGGGAAGTGACGCTGCGCGGCTCGCAGGTTTTCGAAGAGAAGCCGGGCGCAAAACGCTCGGTGCTGCTGTTTCTGATCGGTATTGTGGCCGTCATGCTTTATGCCACCGCAATCAGCGAAAATGTCGGTCTGATCCAGAATCCGCTGCTGCCGCGCAACGAAGCGATTGTGGTGTTTATGCTGACCATCGCCACGCTGATTTGCCTGAGCTGTAAAGTGGATACCAGCGCTATCCTCAGCGCCAGCACATTTAAATCGGGCATGAGCGCCTGTATCTGTGTGATGGGGGTCGCCTGGCTGGGGGATACCTTTGTAAAAGGGCATATCAATGATATTCAGATGCTGGCCGGAGAGCTGCTGAATAATCATCCGTGGATGCTGGCGCTGGTGCTGTTTTTTGCTTCCACCCTGCTCTATTCCCAGGCGGCAACCACGAAAGCACTGATGCCTGCTGCGCTGATGCTGGGCGTCTCGCCGATCACTGCCGTGGCCTCTTTCGCTGCCGTTTCCGCGCTGTTTGTGTTGCCTACCTACCCAACGCTGCTGGCTGCGGTTGAGATGGATGACACCGGCTCCACGCGCATCGGCAAGTTTGTTTTTAACCACTCGTTTCTGATCCCCGGCACGCTCGCGATTGTGCTGTCGGTGGCGTTTGGTTTTCTGTTCGGACAGCTGTTTTTGTAGCATCCCCGGTAACCCGGTGCACGCCGGGTTACCTCTGCTTACCGCCAGTCAAAAATATCCGCATCGGCCCGTGCTATGATTGCACTTTTAGTCTCAGGAGCGAGCCATGACTTTATCTACCGCCGTCATTGTTCTTTGTACCGCCCCCGACAGCGCCACCGCCCAACAGCTGGCTGATAAAGCGCTCTCGGCGCGGCTGGCTGGCTGCGTAACCGTTTTACCAGGCGCGACCTCTTATTATGTCTGGCAGGGGCAGCGCGAAAGCGCCAGCGAAGTGCAGATGCTGCTTAAAAGCGATGTCACTCATCAGCAGGCGCTAATCGAATTGCTGAAAGCGGAACATCCCTACGATACGCCCGAACTGCTGGTGCTGCCGGTACAACATGGAGAGAGTGATTACCTGTCATGGCTCAGCGCATCGCTTCGATAATATTATTATTCATTAGCGCCATTCTTTGTTTGCCCGCGCAAGCCGGACTGTTTGATAAAGATTCACAAAGCGGCTTTGTGCCGGTTAATGAGGCCTTCTCCTTTGATTTCAGTCAGCAGGGCGATCGTTTGACGCTGCGCTGGCAGGTCAAACCCGGCTATTACCTCTACCGGCAGCAAATCAGCCTGACCGCCAGGCAGGCGAAGCTGGCTCCGCTGCAGTTGCCGACAGGCCAGCCGCATGAGGATGAGTTTTACGGCAAGAGTGAAATCTATCCGCAGGATCTCACCATCCCGGTAACCATTGCGGAAGCTGGCGATAATGCCAGCGTGACGCTGCGCTATCAGGGCTGCGCCGCAGCGGGCTTTTGCTATCCGCCGGAAACGCGTGAAATCCCGCTGTCGGCGGTCGCGGCGGCATTCACGAAGCCAGCCCCCGCTTTCGACGCTGCAGCGCCGGTTACCTCTTCCGCCGCCAAGAAGCCGCTAACGGAGAGCACGCCGCTGCCTTTCTCACCCTTGTGGGCATTGCTGATTGGTATCGGCGTTGCCTTCACGCCCTGCGTATTGCCAATGTATCCATTGATTTCCGGCATCATTCTTGGCGGCAACCGTCAGCTATCGAGCGGCCGCCTGCTGGCGCTGTCTATGGTCTACGTACAGGGCATGGCGCTGACCTATACGCTGTTGGGCGTGGTGGTTGCCGCCGCAGGCTTACGCTTTCAGGCGGCGCTGCAGCATCCGTATGTGCTGATCGCGCTCTCGCTGCTGTTTGTGCTGCTGGCGTTATCAATGTTCGGCCTCTTTACTCTGCAGCTGCCTGCCAGCCTGCAAACGCGACTGACGCTCTGGAGCAACCGTCAACGCGGTGGTTCGCTGCCCGGCGTATTTTTGATGGGCGCGCTGGCGGGCTTGATTTGTTCCCCCTGCACCACCGCGCCGCTCAGCGCCATCCTGCTTTATATTGCCCAAAGCGGCAATATGTTGGCGGGCGCTGGCACGCTGTGGCTGTACGCTTTTGGCATGGGCCTGCCGCTGATTGCCGTTACGCTGTTTGGCAATCGCCTGCTGCCGAAAAGCGGCCCGTGGATGCAGACGGTTAAAGAAGGATTTGGCTTTGTGATTCTGGCACTGCCGGTGTTTCTGCTGGAGCGTATCCTTGGCGATAGCTGGGGGCTGCGGCTCTGGAGCCTGCTGGCAGTCAGCTTTTTTGCCTGGGCCTTTATTATCAGCCTGCAGGCGCGGCGTGGCTGGTTACGCGTGGCGCAGGTACTGCTGCTGGCGGCGGCGCTGGTCAGCGCACAGCCTTTGCAGCAGTGGGCCTTCGGCACGCAGACGTCTGCCGCTGCGCATACGGAGTTGAACTTCACTCGCGTGAGCAGCGTCGCGCAGCTGGATGCCCGGCTACAGCAGGCGCACGGCAAAATAACCATGCTGGATTTCTATGCCGACTGGTGCGTTGCCTGCAAAGAGTTCAGCAAATATACCTTCAGCGATGCCGGAGTGCGGCAGGCGTTGATGTCGATGGTGCTGCTGCAGGCGGATGTCACTGCCAACAGCCAGCAGGATAGCGCGCTGTTGCAGCATTCACAGGTGCTGGGGCTGCCCACTATTCTGTTTTTTGATGCACAGGGCAAAGAGATCCCTGGCTCGCGTATAACAGGTTATCTGGACGCCGCCGCGTTTCAGGCGCATTTGCAGAAACTGGCGCGGTAAACGACACTGGAGTCTGGTTCAATGAACGTGACTGCCGATTTACCGACAGAAAAACGCTTACAGGAGAGGTTTTACGTGCAACGTGAACAGGTACTCGACCACGCACTAAACGTACTGGAACAAAATGGTCTTGCGGGCACCGTCTCGCTGGAGGAGCTGGCTGGTCAGGTTGCGGTCCCTTATGATCAACTAAAACGTTTCTGGCCCGACCGTGAGGCGTTGCTGTATGACGCGTTGCGCTATCATGGTCAACAGATCGATAGCTGGCGTCGTCAGCTCCTGCTGGATGACACCCTCAGCGCCGAGGAGAAACTGCTGGCACGTTATAAAGTGCTGGAAGAATCCGTCGGCAATGGTCGCTTTCCGGGCTGTTTGTTTATTGCCGCCTGTAGTTTTTACCCGCAGGCCGATCACCCGGTGCATCAGCTGGCCGAGCAGCAAAAACGCGCCTCCTGGCAATACACCCATGAGCTGTTAACAATGCTGGGCACGGATAATCCAACGCTGATAGCCGATCAGATGGAGCTGGTGCTGGAAGGCTGTCTGAGCAAGCTGCTGGTGAAACGCAATCAGCAGGATGTGGCTATTGCTCGTCAGCTGGCGGAAGATGTATTGCATATCGCGCTTTGTCGTCGAAACGGCGCGCTAACCTGACAATTTTTCGTCACTCTGCGCGAAAAGCAGGCGATCGGCCGCATTTCCGTAACTTTTTCACAGAAAGCCGTTGACCCCTGTTAGCCTTTACGGTTTAATGCGCCCCGTTGCCCGGATAGCTCAGTCGGTAGAGCAGGGGATTGAAAATCCCCGTGTCCTTGGTTCGATTCCGAGTCCGGGCACCACTATTTAAAGAACCCGCCCACAAGGCGGGTTTTTGCTTTCCTGCGTACGGACTCCTCATCGAACGCATTCGATTATTCGCCCTCTCCTGAGGCTGATCCTACAGGGCCAGCGCAAGCGCTGTGTCAGCAGGAAGGCAAGTCCCGGACCATGTTTATCCGCTTCATCGTCATCAAATTGTTGCATGACAAGAGCTGGTTGTTAAAAGTTATATTTCATTCCTACTATCGCGGCAGTGTCGTTATAGCCAGCATCGCCTATCTGTACGCCGACATTACCCCAGACATTCAAGCGTGGATTAATTTTTCCTTCTAGCCCGATCTTCACTTCAGCCAGATTTGTCGCGCCATTCTGGCTTACCCGTATACCATCCATTTTCGTGGCGAAATTTCGCGTGTTATGCAACCAGTTCAACGCGATATAAGGCTGGAATTCACGCTGCTTAACGTTATCGCGCATGTGATGACCGTTAAGCCAGGTTTTAATGCCCATTCGGGTCATCCAGTTCCCGTCGCCCTTGCCCTGTATTCGGGTGCCATTTGCTTCCTGATGATCATCGGCGCGTACACCCATCCACACCGCCTGAATCTGCGGTTGAACAAACCACTCATTAAGTGTGCCATGACTGCCCCAGAACTGGCCGGTTTTCCAGGTGTAACCGCCTTCCAGCGAAGCGGTAAATCCGTGCGACTTATAAATTTCAGCCGCCAGTTTTTCGCCGCTCACTTCATTATTAAACCAGCTATATTGTAACCAGCTATCCAGCCAGGCCCCGGTATGGTTTTCTTGGTTCGCATACCATGTTGCATAACCCCCGACGCTATACCCTTTAACAGAGCCCTTCGAGTGATAACCGTTTACGCGATTATCTGTCGTGCTGTGGCTATTGGCATAGCCTGTCATAAACCCGACATGCCAGCGATCTGTACCATCGGTACTCCAGCGCGCGACATCTCCTCCTAGCTGTGCCACATAACGATTGCTTTGGGTTTTTAACTGCCCGCTACCGTCGCGCCACACGTTATGCCCGCCGACCTGTCGTAGCCACAGGCTGGTGATTTCCCTCTGACTCAGGAGCGTATCGCTAAATTGCGGCTCTCCAAGTCGATCGTGCAGCGTCATCATAAACAGGGTATTTCCCGCCGCCAGATTTGCGATGTAGCTTCCACCTTCCGGGCGAACAACAGCCGTCGACCCGAAATCGGGTGTCGGCGCGGGGTCAACCGGCGTTAACTGGCTGGTCAGATACCAGCTTTCCCCCTTACGAACGAGATCGTAATCATATGCCCCGGCAACAATACGGCCCGACTTAACAAAGTTGCCGATGGAAGTACCGCTAACATCAACAATTTCAATACCTTCAACGGTTTTTGCGCCATATCCACCAAGATTATTAATGGAAATACGGGTTGTTCCCTGGAGAACGTCCCCTCCGACAATCAGTTTGTTTGACGGTGAACCGTCATCGCCTAATACACTATTCATCACCAACAGACCACCATCACCCAAGTAATTGCCCGTTACGGTTAGGGTGTCGAACTTGTTTACGTCAGAAAATGTAATAGTGCCGTTATTTATCAGTTGCCCGACGTTTGAGCTGTTGCTCATGTTCCAGCGACTACTGTCATCAAGCACGAGAGAAGTTGTATGAGTAACCGCTCCCGTCAGCACCGAGCCAGATGCAAGATTCACCACTACCGCGTTACCTGGATCTGACACAGAGATATCGCCATTTAGCGTACTATTTACTGCGCTAAACGTTACGTCGCTGTAGAGGTTATTGGCAGGATCGAGCGCATCTTCATAATTGCTGACTGTCATCAATTGACCATTCCCTCCTGTCAGTACGGAGTTTTTTACTTCCAGCACCAGATTGGTGGTATCAACTTGAATCGCCTGTGCCTGATCTGCGTGAAGCATCACATTGTCCAGCGATACATCATTTTTCAGCGATGAGGAATAGCCATTCACAAACAATCCACTAGCCCCATAGCCAGAAGTGGAGATAAGACTATTGCTGATATCCAGCGTGCCGGCATGGCTCCATAACCCGAAGCTTTCATTACCTGCGGTATTGACCTCCACATTATTGGCGGTAATTTTCGAGCCAGGGTAAGCCAGCAGGCCGGGAGCCAGCTTACCGTACGTTGCAATTGTGCTGTTATTCAGCCTCCCTTGCCCTCCAGACGCCGTAAACATCCCCGCGCCACCTGTTCCCGTGGTTGTGACCGCCAGTCCATCCCCCTGGATCCGGCTTTCGGTATACAATCCGTAGGCGTTTTCACCTTGCGCTTCAAGAGTACTATTCGTGACGCTTGCTCTTCCTCGCTGAGCATTAACCGCAATAGATCGGTCACCCTGAGTAGTAATGGTAGCGTTGTCCACCGTAACGGAGGAATCCGATGAGGCGACCCAAACTGCATCGCTATATGCGCCCTGCGTAAAATAATCTCCTCCCTCAATAACGACTTTTGCATTTGAGTTAACATTGACTGCATAGCTGCTATTGCCCTGGGTACTGGCCGATACATTCTTTAAGGTCAGTTCGCCCGCGTTGACTCGAATGGCTTCGCCAGAATCGATCGTAATCGTTCCATCAGTGACGTCTGCCTTTGCCAGGCTACCCATGCCAGACCAGCTACCATCAAGCACCAATCCATTTGCGCTTCCCTGGCCTGTGATGGTCATATTATCAATCGCGGCAACACTGCTGTTTGCCAGATATAATCCGGCACCCCGATGACCGGTGACATTAATTTGCAACCCTTGAGCCGTGAGCTTGCTATTATCAACCCAGGCTCCGCCTCCATGAATGCTGGAACTATTCAGTTCAACATTTGTGGCAGTTAAATCTGCGCCGTTTTTTGCCTCAATAATAAAATTGCCGTTAGTGCCATTGGCAAGGGTTATATTTTCAATTGTGCGTACAGTCCCATTAGCTATAATTGCATCAGTATTCACTGCCCATACGTATGAACATGAAACAAGATAAACGGGTAAAATATACAGTTGGCAATGCGAAGAAAGATACAAATGCCGTTTATTATGTAAGTCCTTATTCATAGTCAATTCCTTTTAAGTTGTTCAGCTACAGGCAAAGCGTATTTCTTTCATCCCGACGGCAATTTGCAATAAATGAGGCATATCGGTAAAATTCCGCCCGATTAACCGCTCCCATCTTGCGGCTGGCATTACGGTAATGAGTACTGATTGTTTTCCGTGAACGATTCAGAATTCTTGATATGTCCGTGCTGTCGTAACCCCGTCCAACCAAAATCATTACATCATTTTCAGTATCTGAAAGCTGAGCATATTTTTTTAAGCCAAAATTCCAGTACGCCTCTTCCCTGTTGACCAACACGTTATAATCGGCTCTGGCTATTGAAAGTATTTTGCCGATCTTTATGGAAATTTCATCCAGGGTCAGGTTTTTAGTTATAAATGGAACGTGAATTGTCATCCCTTCATCCCCTTTCCGGCCTGATCCATGGCTAGTGCAGATACTTCTTTGATTAAAAATCCGAATCGTCACCATGTCATCGCGGAAAATAATATCCGCAATATCATGGTTTTTTTCTTGTGATGGCAATAAAAAAAGAACTTCCTCTTTATGGACATCGGTGCACTGGTTGAAAATTAAGGCGCTCAATCCTGACATCAGGTAAAAGTTTGAATCCATCAATAATATATTCAACATACATCACATCCATGCGTTGTAATTTCAACCCACTTACAATTACTCAAGTACAGCGAACACCAGACAGTGCAAACAAAACAAACGAACAGAAATGGCTTACTAAGCCAGGCCATTCAGGCGCAACCTGTTTGGGTCACAATATAATGGTCTTTTAAACGCTACCCTCCCGCATCATGGTGCACCATCTATATTAAAATAGTTAAGACAAACTACAGATCAGACAGAAAGATACCTATTGAATTAAATAAACCAGAGACATAAATTACATGGAGATAGACAGAGAAAAATCATAAGAAAAGGCTCAAAATTCCTCTTCACACTCACTACCTGACATCCTGTCCAATAGTCCTCTGTTTACATTTGGCATAGAAAGTAATAGAAAATATCAGAAAAAATAAAACCCCGAAAATTACAGTCTATAAAATAAGCAACATTCAGATTGCGACAGTTCTTTTATTAACAGTACAAATTGTCACTATGTCATCGCTAAAAATGACACACGCAATATCACGTTTTTTTCCTCTAATGACAATAAAAAATAACCTGCCCTTTACGATCATCAGCGAACTGGTTAAAGATTAAGAAAATTAATCCTGATATCTGATAAAAGTTTCAATCCATCAATAGTATATTTAACATACATCACACCCATACATCGTGATTTCCATACACTTGCAATTACTCCATGCACAGCAAAAGCCAGCCAGCAAAAAAATGAACGATCAGAAGCGATGTATAACAGACGGAGGAGAATTATAAGAAAACAGATAAAGAAAGACTATAAGAAAAGGCTTAAAATACATTTTTGTTTTTACTCTCACTACCTGGAATTTTATCCAACGGCTCTCCTTTTACATCTTATATAAATAACGATAAAATATATCTAAAAAAATAACTATATATTAAATTATAACCAATAAAATAAACAATAAGCATATAATTAGTTAAAAATTTTTAAGGGTGTATTCCGAAAAAATTTCTTTCGGAATATAACCCCTCCTTAAAATATAATTTAGAGCCATTTTGGGATAAATAATCAAGAAAAATATTAATGGTATTCCCCAAAACTCAGAAATAGTCTGTTAAAAGAGAAAATAAAAAATAATCACAGCAGTTTCAGATCTACTTTTTCGGACTCAAAGTCATAATGACCATTCATACATAGATCAATGGGCCTGGGTTGCCAATAAATCATCGCTCTGATTTCAAAAAGAACCACAGCATGCCGGGCCAGCCCATCTTTGTCCTGTAAAGAGCGAACAAGAAACGTCTCAGGAATTATCCGAGGCTCAAAACGTAAAATTGCATCACGAATAGTTTTCTCTATTACATTCCAGTTACGATGATTCTCCATGTTACCGATCAAAGGCGAAACGCCATAATTGAGTACCGACTCCATAACTAACTTATGTTGGCGTTCATTCAGTGTATCCTCAATATTAGTATGGTTAATCAGATCGGTAATATCCTTTTGAACAATGCTGCGCATCTTTCTGATATCAATTGATCTGACACGATCGTGAGGACTTCTGGGCTCATCATCCTGAAGACGCTCCAGTAAGATGGGAAGATATTGTCGCTTATTATCCGAAAACAATTTCGCCAACTTCCATAATTGAGTGCTCACTGATATCGGTAATGACAACTTTCCTACCGCTCCCTGTAGAAAGTACTTCAGACCATTGCTGCCACTCCGTTTTTAATCCTAATTTATTATCCTGGGGATCTGCGTTTTCCACGGGATAACGTGCCGGGATATAACCGGAGTATGTTTCACCATCTGCATTTATCGTTGCAGGCAGCCATAGTAAATCCAGAAGATCTTCAGGTTTGGATACGCTCAATTGTTGGATGGAAGAGTAAGGCAGCCAACGGTATCCGCCTGCACAAATAAACTCACATATCGGACCAAGACGACCATCACTGTCGGCTATCCATGAAAAGTTCCCTAAGGTGTCGCTTTTCCCGGCGCTTTCGGGTGCCAGGTCAAACGCTTCTTCCCGCAATATAACTGCCTGCTCGGTGTTGCCCTGATAATGCTCCGCGTTCGCTTCATGTAATTTCAACATCCACGCCGGCATATCATCCTGCAAGGTTGCGGCCAGACGCCCGCCGGTTAATACCTGTTGACGCTGCATTTCACTGAATACCAGGTTTTTGTAAAGTTCAGTCTGTGTTTTCAATCCATCATCTATCAGAGCCAGCGTTTGTAGCTGCAGTAACGCTTTATCCCAGGCACCATCAACACAATAGAGTTTGAACAGTATTTCTCGTGCTTTCAGATCCTGGGGCTGCGATTTAACTTGCTCCAGTATCTGTTTCTGCAGCTCATTCAACGATGAAGTTTTGAGCATTTGAGTAAGAGATGTAAAATTTTGCATAGTATCGATTCCTTCGATTAATAATAAGTGTCCAGACCCACTTTATAGAAGTCCTGAAATACCAGTTCAGGGACTTGATATCTGCTTTTCGCAACAATGTGTTCAGGAGACAAAGAGCGAAGCAGATCGGATTTCTCTTCTTCCCCGAAAAGTTCATCCCACTGTTCACCCTGCTCCAGCTCCGGCCATACTTTCTCCATCAGAAAAGTTCTGTCGACAACACATTCAGTCAGCGTTTTGTCTTTGAGCTGCTCTCTAATTCTTTCAAACCGATAGTCCTTTTTAAAAATGTGACTAGTCTGATGAGAAGTTCCGTCAAAGCAACCGCTATCCTGCTCCTGCCAGATCAGAAATCGCTTATATTCTAATTCCAGCATTTTCAGAATATCGTCGCCTTTATTCTGAGCGAGTATGACGTCATTGAAATAGCGCAGATCATTAACGTAACTCCCGCCGTTAGGAAGAATGTTTTCAACCTCAGGAAGTTTATCACTCGTCTGCCAAACGCCATTGGGATAAATGAGCCGAAAGAACGACTGATCATCGATCTCGTCATTGCCCTCGCCGACTATAACTAACTTGAAGTGCCCGACCTGAATTTTGCTTGCCTCACGCAACGGATGAACACTTCCGTATGACACCTCAATACCATCCAGATAACAGACATGACTCGCGCACAAACTCAGCATTACGGGCCTGGCCATGCGCCAGTAGAAAATAACGGCATCATGACCCAAATGACTATTATGATCGTTAAAGTTTCCATTGACCGCATCAAACGTGACAGCATTGTCAGCAGTCAGATTTCTGGAAATACTCATCGCTTCCCGCGACGCGGGCCATTCAAATTGAATATTCACGACATCAGCCTATATAAACATTAGCAGACCCCGACACAACAACGGCACCGCAACCCGTGACATCACCAAGGCGAGCTGCCGGTAAACCATTAATAAAAACCGTGACAGCCCCTGTCGCGACTGGCGCGGCTCCGTGTCCCAGCGCGCAGGGTGCTACGCTTGCTCCGGCAACTGCGGCGGGCAGGCCATTAATATAGACATTTCCAGATCCAGAACATAACGCACCACCATGCGAGGTGGCATCACCTACTCGTCCTGCGTTTTGCATTATTAATTCTCCTTGTTGGAATAATATGGCGAGGGCGCAAGCGACTCGCCACTAAGTTCAATAAACAATTAAGGTTCGATGGTTTCACTCCCGGTCGGCGTCTCGGTCGGCGTCTCGGTCGGCGTCTCGGTCGGCGTCTCGGTCGGCATCACGGTCGGCATCACGGTCGGCATCACGGTCGGCATCACGGTTGGCGTCACGGTCGGCGTCACGGTCGGCGTCACGGTTGGCGTCACGGTCGGCGTTTCGGTCGGCGTCTCCGTTGGCGTCACGGTCGGCGTCACGGTCGGCGTCACGGTTGGCGTCACGGTCGGCGTCTCGGTCGGCGTCTCGGTCGGCGTCACGGTCGGCGTCACGGTCGGCGTCACGGTCGGCGTCACGGTTGGCGTCACGGTCGGCGTCACGGTTGGCGTCACGGTTGGCGTCACGGTTGGCGTCACGGTCGGCGACACGGTTGGCGTCACGGTCGGCGTCACGGTTGGCGTCACGGTCGGCGTCACGGTTGGCGTCACGGTCGGCGTCACGGTTGGCGTCACGGTCGGCGACACGGTCGGCGTTGGTGTTGGTATAGGCGGTAATGGGATAATTACGCCAAACAGCGCGGAAACGGCCGGTAATCCCGGTAAACCTATCATCCCGCCACCACCGCCACCGCCACCGCCGCCGCCGCCATCAGAGTTATCACCGGGATTAATATCAACTTGTCCTCCCTGGATAACCACCTGACTGGAACCGATGATTTTTATTTTTTTAGCCGCAATAACCAACTCGCCCCCCGCTGTGAGTGTCATTGCGCCGCCTGCTACCATGGTGCTCGCGCCGCCTACGGCAAGGGAGTGATAGCCTCCCACATTCACCTGATGAGCGCCGCCAACGGAAAGCGAGTGATATCCTCCGACGGCAGTCATAAAGGCGCCGCCGACATTGATCCCTTTCGCTCCTATAACATTGTCGTCCTGATTTCCACCAACCTGAATCGCCAACGCAGCGCCAATCATAGCGCTGCTATTACCGACAACATCAGACTTATAGTCCCCGCCAACAAACAGATTGCGCGACTGGCCAACATTGACGTCAGAGTTCATACCAATGGTCTGTACTTCGTTTTGCTTAGTCAGACGGGACATATCCCGTTCAGCCTGCTCCCAGTAATGCTCCTGCCCCGGTTTATCTTCGTAACGAATGCCATTGTAGTTACTGAGCCCGCCGCCAACGGTACGAGTGATAAGCCCGCTTTGTGTCGCGTTAGCTGGCAAATCCCACGGCGGCATCGTCACGTTGTTATAAAGGCTGCCTGTGATTAAGGGTCTGTCTGGATCGCCATTAATAAAGTCGACAATCACTTCGTGACCAATACGAGGAATATAGATCCCGCCAAATTTATTCCCTGCCCATGCCTGGCTGACGCGCAGCCAGCAGGAATCAGATTCACGATTCTTACCGTAGCGATCCCAAAGAAAACGGACTTTGACGCGGCCATATTTATCTGTCCAAATTTCCTCACCCGGAGGCCCAACGACGATTGCTGTCTGTGGGCCACTGGTTTTTGGTTTTGCTACCGTCACCGGATGCCGGTAAATCTTGGTCATTGGATGAACGGTAAAATCACAGCTGTAGCGAAATTCATCCTGTGAAGAAAGCTGATTAATTTCCTCCACCAACAGATGACTGCGCATTATCATATATTCACGATTAGCTTTTTCTACGGGGTAATTCACGAGTTCAAAACTGCAACCACAGGCTATACCACGCAACTCGCCAGAACCTTCGCAGCGCGAACCTAACGCTCCACGTTCTTCCATCCGCACCCGTGCCAGATGCTCACCGACAGCAGGTTGCTCGTAATCTCCTGGCCAGTGAAAAATCTCCATCTGGTTAAAACTGGTCTTCCGCGGTTTACTGTCGAGCGCCATAATATCGGCTCGGGATTTAGTAAAGTCATAATCATTTGTTACCCACTTTCCAGAGGTAATCGTTTCCTGTAAATGGAATTGGTTGATGTATTCTTCATCCATCTTCGGATTGTCGGAAGCATATTGAATAACGTGGTAGGCTTCGCTTGGGAAACGCTTATGCGCACCGACATTATCAACCAGAATTAGCTTGTGACTTTTTTCACTGTGTTCAAAGAACCAGTAAATCCCCCACTCTTCCATCAGTCGTTCAATAAAAGCGAAGTCCGTCTCGCCATACTGCACCTGAAAATCAAGCAGTGGATAGCTTCCTGACAGTCGTTTCTCAAAGGGGAAGTTATAATCGCCTAATACCTCATCGATAATATTTACCACCGATTTCTGCTGAAATATTTTAAAGTCGGTAGTTAATTCCGCAAGATGAAGCCAGGGCCGCAGGATAATTTCATAAAGCGCCTGGTAGCCATCGCGACCAATATATCGCGCTCTTTGCACTATACCGGATATTTCACGGATACCTTTGCCAATGCCAGTAAAATCCCCAAGCCCATTACCATCAAGCTCAATTTCAACAGTCATCTCTTTGCCGATTAATGACTTCAAATCAACATTCGACGCCTCCTGCCAGGGAATAAGCGGATTAGAAGGTGTCCTGACAGTAATCAGGTAAGAATAGAGCGAAGAAAGCGATTCTTCACCATCCAGCTTTGAAATTATCAACGCTGGCTCTCCAAGCAGCAGTGGCATCGCCGGGCTACTTAATTTAATGGTTCGTGACATACGATCACCTGATGCGTTGTGAGTAGCTTAAAATGATGCGTCAGGCAATTTAGCCTCAGCGCGCTGTAACGGAATTCTCCGCGAATCTAATATTTTCCCGTGTCGGCTTTGCCGCCAAATCCAGATGCCTGCATCCTGTTGAATACAGTCAGGCCAGTTTTTCCACGGCATAATCTCGACACCATCGTTATTTCGAATGCAATAGTCTTCCTGCGATCCCTCCCTGAGTAACACCTGAGATTGATTTTTAAATTGCCAGGCTGGTGTCAGCACCCTTTCCCACCAGGGGGAATAACTTCGTCCGAGCGCCCTCACCCATTGCCATAACAGCTGCCAGTCTTTTTTCACCAGATCATTTTTCCGTGCCATGTTTAAAATTCTTGAAGCCCAGAATGTCAGAGGAAATTCAACATGCATATTTTTTTGCAACCATGAATAAGAGACCGGGCTATAAACAACAACAAGTAATTTTTTCCCTTGCTTATCCGGCAGTACCATAAACGCGCCGACGCAGGAATGCCTTTGTCGAAGTGAGGCAGCGGAAATAACAAAGCACCATGGATAATGTTCCGGTAAATATTTATCAAGTATTGAGGATCCGATGCTTGGCAGTATTTGCTGCGTAATAATCGAGCGCACTTCGCGCTGCGTTTTACTCAACCTGCGAAACTGACCTGCACACGATTCATCGACAAGTAAACACAGGCGTATCGACATAGTTCCCTCTATATATAGTCGCCACTTTTTAATAATCGCTGGGGCAGCGGAAATTTTTCAACAGTTCCATTACAGGCCGGTCTTTATAAGTTAACCCCGTGACTTCGATATTTGCCCGTCGTGAATCTAAATCAAATACCAGCTGCATATCGTCGGAATGGTTCGCCACAATATCACTGGCGCTGTCTATCCAGCGAAACAGGGACCACGGACCGGTAAACATTAACGATGAATTTCCTGACGCAACACGCGGCGTGGCATTAAGCGTCACTCTTGAGGTCATACGCGACGCAGGCCAAATAACCGAAACTGGAGAAACAGGCCAGTGCGCATAATTCACCTGCTTACCGTCGAAATTCATATTCAACTGCGTAATTTCTGGCGCTAAATAAGGCACCGAGATATCAAAAGTGAGCGAAAAACGACGCCCTCCTTCGTCCTGAAAAAAAGCATTTCGAATTTCCGCCGCTCTTTCGAACATATCCAGGGTGTTTGCGCTATCCGCCACATCGCCTTTGTAGCGCCATGGTCGTGATGAGGTATCCACGATGTTCGTCAGATGAGTTTTAAAGTACTCGTCCACCAGCCCGCCAGAGGCAAAGAAACGTTCGAAATCAGCGAGCTTCGCCTCTCGCTGGCTATTCGCAAAGGGATAGCGCCCCTGCAAAGTAGCACGACATACCCGGCCAAGTTTCTCATCAATATCTCGATTACTTCTGACAACAGCCCCCTCACTCGCCCGATGCCACACGCCTTCCAGTAACGGCACAATCAAGTTTGGCAGCGGGTCGGGCCAGGTTTGCGATTCTGCACTTAGCTGACGCATGGAATCAGAAAGTGCCATCGCATTGCCATTTTTCAGCGCATCGTTATAGATAACGAACAACGTGTATTGCTCACTGAGCGCACCCATCAGCTTGCTCAGCTCCGCGCCGCCCCCCATTGCAGAGGCTCCGCCCGCCGACTCGCGGGCTCCGGTCACAAACTCACGCAGCGGAGCAAAATGATTATCTACCCGTTCCTGAAGCAACTTCTTTTCCATCGCCGCATAGGCCAGATTTACTTTGGCGGCCGCATTTAAGATTTGCCCCTTGTTGCTGACATTATCGAGCAGCGATTTATTCTCTTTACTAATCAGCGTGGTTTCGCTGACTACGCGAGTAATGAAGTTAACCAACGGCGAGTCCGATGCGCTCAACTGTCGCAGCATATAGATATCCGCCGTCATACCTGCATGACCATAGTCTAAAGACAACGCATGCATTTTGATGCGGATATTGCCCAGAAAATCCTGCCAGTGCCGCGTATACTCATCCAAATAGAGCGTCAGGATCTGTTGTTGTACGGGGTTAACCAAGGCGCCGCTGTTAGTCATTTTGACCTGCATAACGGGCGCGACTGCATTGTCAGGTTCCGTTTTACCCAACACCCAGGCATCCTCACGAACCAGCGGAATCAGGTTAGGACCCATTTTTTTTTTAAACGCCTCGTAATAACCGGCATGGGTAAAAAGACCGGGGATAACCGTTGTTCCATTTTCGTCGAGCGGCGAAAATAACTCTCCGCCGCGTGATTTAGCCATCGCACTTAACGTCAAATCAGCAGGCACATCCTGCGCCACCGAGTCTTTAATACGTTCGTACAAACGGCCGGCCAGATCCTTACGTTCGAGCATGGCTCGAGCGTACTTCACTAATCCTTCATCCGGCTCCTGCCCGAAGCGTCGCCACTCAGGAGAATCAAAAAGATTATTCAGGTGTGAGATAAAAATTCGACGCTCTTCGTAGGGCTGAAGCTTATTCGTCATTTCCCACAAATGGGTAATACTGGCGATCATGTACTGCTTATCGAATTCACCCTGGCCGTATACCTGCAAATAAATTTTCAATTGACGATAA
Organism: Pantoea sp. FN0302; assembly: GCF_050113775.1. Lineage (NCBI taxonomy): Bacteria > Pseudomonadati > Pseudomonadota > Gammaproteobacteria > Enterobacterales > Erwiniaceae > Pantoea > Pantoea sp. FN0302. Next base: position 129,683 of record NZ_JBNJSM010000003.1, on the reverse strand, counting down.
ATTTGTTCGGAATTACCGTTATCAATCGTCTCCTGAAGCGCCAGAGCAACCTGGTGTTCAATCTGCGGCAATAATAGTCGTTGCAGGAAAAACTGATATAACGAATCAGAAGCCCTGGCAACTTCGTCACCGGTATAAAGGCCGTAGCGCCAATTGAGCGGCGGATTGAATATATCCAGCGAGCGATATTCCGGAAGGTATTGCGAAAGCGTAAGCAGGCGCGGCAACAAGTTGTCCGCTGTGGTATCGGCAAAACGTTTTACTTCGCCACCCAGCGTACTGACTTTCGTATCCACAGCGTCCAGATAATCGTTGTTATACTGGTAACTATTCCAGAAACCGTTCAGTAGTATGAAAGCCAGCAAAATAGAGAACGTATGCCCCAAAAAACGCTGCAGGCGATATTTCGATTCATTCGCCAGGTTATACCGCGCCAGCCCCAGATCTTTGACGATCACTTCGCTAAACAGCTGTTTGAGGAAATACTGACGACCGTACGACACGTTATTGATTAAAAAATTACTCTCTTCCGGCTGGGCAGTTAACGAAGCCACCGCCGTTGGCGTTTTGCCCTCAACGTAGTTTGACCATTTATGTATGATGCTCTGGTTATTCAGCAGACTTAATCCTACAGGCTGATGACTGCTGGAAAAATAGATACCGCGCAACAGAGTATAGCTTTGCGTTTCATCGTAGCGGGAAGCAAAAAAGATATTGTGAACAACCTCGGCTACCCGCTCTGACAACAGAAGGAAATCCTGCGGCAGTGCATACATCTTCTTGCGATCGCGGTTGTCATACTCTTCCTGCAGGCGAACGATCATGTCCCGCTCAATACGATCCTCAAGCAAAGAAAATTCTTCTTTTATCTGATCGTTCAGTTCGCCGACTGACGCCGTTCTGGCATCGCCATAGGGAAAAGTTACTCCCCAGACCTGCTCGCGTTCCTGCTCAGTTAAAATCCTGAAATACTCAGCAAACCCCGGCAGTTGGTCCAGCTTGGTCACCATGACATACACAGGGAAACGTACGCCCAGCGTCTGGCGCAGTTCATCCACTCTGGCACGCAGGCTTGCCGCCAGTTCAAACAGCTCAGCCTGGCTTCGCTCCAGCACATCAGCGGCAGTAAATGTCACTACCGCTCCGTTTAACGCTTTCACAGGCCGATATTTTTTCAGGGCTTTGAGTATTGCGTGCCATTCGTTGATATTTGCTTCCGGCTCGCTAACGTATTTCCCGGAGGTATCAACATAGACCGCGTCATTAGTAAACCAGCATTCGCAGTTACGTGTTTGCTGCGCCGGTTTTCCAACCTGATTCAGTTGCTCGGGCAGCGGGAAGTTCTGCCCTGCCCCCAGAATTGCAGAAGTCTTACCTGCACCTTGTGTACCGAGAACCATATACCACGGCAAAAGATCCAGGGGCTTACGCGCTAAAATTACACGCTGAAAGAAAGAGAGATTGCTGCAACTTTTATTCACATAATCTATAGCGCTGGCAATAACCGCAGAGATTTCGGACGTATCGCTTTCCGCAGCAGGGGTCTTGCGGCGGGCAAACTTATCCAACAGCGCCGGATTGTCTTTTAACGCCAACAGAAGCAACCACAGGCCATACAGTAGTGCACCGGCCAGAAAAATCGCAATAATCGCTAGCCTGACGCTCACCGGCGCCAGCGGATGGTTTTCACCCGCAAGCAGGAACGGGCCAAAGACCCAAACCATCACGCACAGCGTTGCGGTTATCGCGATAAATAGTGGCCAGCGTAACCAGAAAATAACCAGACACAGCACGGCCAGCAGGATAAAAACTACGCGCGATTCAACACTCTGTAACGGACGAGAATCGCCAAAACCAAAAAAGGGTCCAAGAAACCAGATAGCAGCGATTAATAACCCGATACAACATACAATCAGCAGCGTTTTCAAAAATCGTGCCGCAAAGATTCTATTAAAATAAGGCATTGTTGTTCTCGTTAATACGTGACAAAAAACTCTACGCGGCGATTCTTCGCCCGTCCCTGAGCAGTATCATTAGATGCCAGCGGCTGACTGCTGCCCGCCCCTTCGACTTTTACTTTGTCCTCTGGCAGGCCTGCGGCAACAAAATAGCGAGCCACTTCTGCTGCACGTTTTTGCGACAGTACGATGTTATTGGGCAATTCCGGACGATGAATAGGCGTAGCATCGGTATGGCCAACAATCAGTACTTCACCATTCACGCGGCGAACTTCGTGGGCGACACGTTTAATTATCTCCGCCATCTCTGGTTGCACCGAGGTGGAGCCGGAGAGGAACAACGAATCTCCGTTGAATACCACTTTGCTTTGCTTCTGGGTTTCATCAACGCTGAGCAGTTGTTTCTTGATTTCATTGCGTAGCAAGACAGCCAGTCTGAGACGTATTTTGAGCTGTGGTGTGGTGACTTTGATATTGTGCATGGCGTAGATCTCACTGGTGATACCGTCGAGGCGTTTCAATAGCGAGTACTTAAACCAGATAAAAGTAGATGCAATCAGCACGCCCGCGCACAGGGCTGTCAGCCGAACCGGGATGATGTTTTTTTCACGTAACACCGGACCTGGAGGCTGTAGCCCATGCGGTGATAAGATCGATTGCGTGGTATTGCGCGTACTTTGAATCAGCGTCAGTAAACGTTGACGAATTTTGGTCAGCTGTCGATCGCCGTCTTCAATAATGCTGTAGCGCCCCTCAAAACCAAGGCCGAGAATGCGTAACAGCACCTCCAGCACGTCAGCGAACTCATTGGGATTCATCGATAGACGCCCAATCAACAGGAAGAATTTATTTCCGCCGTCGTTGTCCCCTTCAAAGTAGTTCAACAGGTTGCTCTGTGACCAGCCAGCCTCAAGGCCCCACGGTGTTGCGTGAGCGGCTTCATCAAGCGCGGTACAAAGGCAATAGCGAACAATAGCCATTTTTTTCCAGGGGATATTGACCTCATCGCAGACAATGCTGAAAAGATTAATCTGGCTTTTGAGCATGTTTTTCAGGAGTTCAACTTGGGAAATGTCGCTAATCTGTTCAGGCATATCACTCAGTGCGCGCAACAAAGGCTGAGCGGCTTCCAGTAATGAGTTCCTGGCGGCTTTTACCTTTAATACACGTTGCTGTACGCTTTCGCTTCGCAGGGAGCGGTCATCTTTAAATGGCTGCTGGTGCATACCGGCCATATCGCTACGACTGATGGGCGCTGCTTCAGAATCCTGAATCCAGTCGCCCTGATCATCCAGCAGAAATTTCCCCATCGCCTGCGGCGAAGCATTCTCGTCGTGAACATTCTCTGAAGCATTCGCTCCCTGCGGGTTGATATCGTCTTTCATCAGCTCCGGATACCCCAAAGTTCCATTTTCAGGCCCGGGAAGTCACCGGCAACATGTAACGCCAGCGCTCCGGTCGTCGAGATTTTGTCCCAAAAAGGGCCGCTTTTAAGCAGTTCGTAATAGACATAACCTGTGCTGTAGGGGATCTGTCGCGGCGGTACCGGCAGTCCCTGCAATACCAACCCCGGCAAGTGCGAGCGAACCAGTTCATGGAGTTGTTGCGGAGCGCTGATTTTGGTCTGAGCCTGGAACTGCTGGTGCAGGACATCCATTGGCAGCTGAGCATGCACCGCCAGCACCAGGTTTGAGAACGACTGCAGTTCATTGGGCAGAACCGAAGCGGACCAGACGCCATTACCCTTAGCGTGCAGGTCGATAAGCTGCCCAGCCCGTACCAGGATCTGGTTCAGCAAATCATGAACGTCATCCACCAGCGGGCGAATTGAGGGATACAGCCTGGCGTGGTCATAGCCGGGTGCCGTTTTCGGACGACGCGTTTTGGTACGGACAAATGTTGAAAGCTCACCCGCCAGTTTTGCCAGTTCTTCATACAAAACGATCGGCGGCATTTCAGGAATATGCCGTAAATGGTCCAGAATCGGCTCATATTTATTGAAAATTTGTAGCAGCAGATAGTCCACGACTTCCGCGCTGGCGCTGGCTTTGCCATCCGAGGTAGAGAGGCGATTCGCCAGCATCTCAGCACGCATTTTTACAAGGCCGTTAAGGTGCGTCAGCCACTCTCTGAGCAGCAGGCTTGCGGCATATCCGGTCACAGGCGGGATATAATCATCCGTATGCAAGAGTATGCTGCCGTCCGGCTGAATAGCCTTTACCCGGGCCAGGGGTAGACCGATCCATGATTCTGTCATCTCAGTTTCCGAAACCAACTTCAGCCGAAGCATTGCCAGTTGAACTGGCTTCGGCCCCTGGCGAATAGCATTGGTATCGCATAGCTCCGCTTCCTGGGCGCGGAAACGCGCCAGTGAACTGGCATCGTGCTGGTTAAAGATGGTTTCATCGCTGTTATCAAGACGCAGCGGAACCGCCAGATAAAGCATCTTGCCAAGATGTTCAGGCAGAATAGTCAGCGGTTCCGGTAAGTCGGCGTGGTCGGGTACGTCAAACGGTGTGCCGTCCGGCAGAACGCCGCGGGCGGTACGGAGTACAAGTTTGCCGTAAGTCAGCGCTTCGTGGTCGATTTCGTACTGCGAGAATCCCCAGAAAAATGGACTCAATGTCGATGCTCGCTTGTGTGCGTAATACTCAAAGTAACGTTCTTGCTGCTGAAAAAGCTGAGGGCGCAGGAACAATCCTTCGCTCCAGACGACTTTATTTGTTCTCATGGTTAATCCACTTTTTTAATTGTCATTGCTGTTTTATGAAAGTGCGCATTCAACTCAAGCGAATCGTCGCTAAAGACTTTTTCCCACCACGATGTCTTCTTTGGTAAATCCCACGTAGCTAACCAGATCGAATCGTTGAGATTGCGATATGCGCTAATAAACCCAAGGGTTCGCGTATCGTTATTGAGATTAATAAAAATACTGCGTGCTTCCCCTGGTTGTAATATCGCTTCATAGATTTTTGATGAAGCGGCCAACAAAGGTTTGCTGCTACCATCAGTAATTTCAAAAAAATCAGCGTTACTGAAAACATCCGTTTCCTTGATGTTATAAATAAAAATACTTAGCGGGGCCGGATGTCCACTGGCGTTCGGGTTAATATCTTTGTCTGCAATTAGATTTATTTTTATTTCACCGGCTGCTGTTTTTCTCTCATTATTGCTGCTACAGGAAACCAGAACCACTGCCAACATAATTGCTGCCAGCATCTGTAGCATTCTCGGCCGATATTGGTTGATGTCTGTTCTGCAAAACATATCCCTGACCACGCTATTTTTTCATAATATGAAACGGTTTGTTCGATATAGCTGATGAGAATTTTGCCGCCGAAGCGGCAAAATTCATTGCTTACCAGGGCAGGATTAACTGCGCTGGTTAGCTTTAACGTCGTAACTTGTAGAAATAACGCCGGATTTAGCGCCTTCAGCATTCTGCATGACATAGTCCTGAGTAACTTTGGTAAACGCAAAGGTTACTCGCTCACGCGGACGCGTTTCATCTGCACTGGAGCCTGCGGTTTCCACTCGAGTAATAATGACATCGGTGAATTTAATGGTCAGGTATTCCAGAGGGTCGCCACCCGCTTTACGCATAACAAATTGAACTTCCTTGATATGCTTACCAGACAAGCAGTAGCTCAGAAGGTTGGTACTGGCTTTATCAACGTAATGCTCAAAGCAGAAATCTTCAACGGTCGCTTTACCAGAACCGCCGCCAGAGCCACTGTGCATATTAGCATGCTGACTGCTGGCCCAATACCATGAAAGCACTTCGATTTCATTTTTATGGGTAGCATCCAGAGATTCGCCTTCGATGCCATCGATTTTAATAAACATATCTTGAGCCATAATATTTCCTTTTTTCAGCTCTCATTGGATAAAGTTACACAATGTGTAACAGCAAGTTTTCGCCAGGAATATAACTTATTTAATAAAAAAATTAATTCCTGACTTTTCACGGAGCGCAGTAATCCCCGACGCATCCGCATCTTTAAAGAATAATGACGTGATTATTCTTTGGTTTAATTGCCCATATCAGGCAACATTTTTCAGCGAAGGTAATTTCGCGACCATACGTAAAGAAACGGTCAGCCCCTCCAGTTGGAAATGTGGACGCAGGAAGAATTTCGCCTGGTAATAACCCGGATTACCTTCAACATCTTCCACTACCACTTCCGCTGCCGCCAGTGGGCGACGCGCTTTGGTTTCCTGAGAAGAGTTAGCAGGGTCTCCATCCACATAATTCATTATCCAGTTGTTCAGCCATCGCTGCATATCTTCACGCTCTTTAAAAGAGCCAATTTTATCGCGCACGATACACTTCAGATAATGTGCAAAGCGTGAACAAGCGAACAGGTATGGTAAACGGGCAGACAGATTGGCGTTTGCCGTGGCGTCCGGATCGTAGTACTCAGCTGGCTTTTGCAGCGATTGCGCACCAATGAACGCCGCATAATCCGTATTTTTACGATGCACCAGCGGAATAAAACCATTTTTCGCCAGTTCGGACTCACGACGGTCAGAAATTGCGATCTCTGTCGGACACTTCATATCCACGCCGCCGTCATCAGTCGGGAAAGTGTGGCAAGGGAGGTTTTCCACCACGCCGCCACTTTCAACGCCGCGAATCATGGTGCACCAGCCATAATGCTTGAACGAACGGTTAATATTTACTGCCATCGCATACGCGGCATTCGCCCAGGCGTATTTGTTATGATCGGCACCGTCAGTGGTCTCCTCAAAGTTAAAATCATCCACCGGGTTGGTATTGATGCCATATGGCAGGCGAGCAAGGAAACGCGGCATCGCCAGGCCGATATAACGGGAATCTTCAGACTGACGCAACGAGTTCCATGCCGCATACTCCAGGTTTTGGGTGAAGATTTTCGTCAGATCCCGAGGATTAGCCAGCTCCTGCCAGGAATCCATCTGCATCACGGACGGCGCAGCTCCGGTAATAAATGGCATATGAGCGGAAGCCGCGACTTTGCCAATAGACGAGAGCAGATCCACATCCGGCGCGCTATGATCGAAATAGTAATCCGCAACCAGGCATCCATAAGGCTCGCCGCCGAGTTGACCATATTCTTCTTCATAAATTTGCTTAAACAGCGGACTCTGATCCCAGGCGATGCCTTTATAACGCTTCATGCAGCGACGCAGATCATCTTTGGAGATATCCATAAAGCGCAGCTTCAGCTTTTCATCAGTCTCTGTGTTGTTGACCAGATAGTGCAGACCGCGCCACGCACTTTCCAGACGCTGAAACTCTTCGTGATGCAGAATCAGGTTAATTTGCTCGGAAAGCTTAAGATCGATCTCCGCGATAATCGCCGCGATGTTCTTATACGCATCGTCAGCCATGGTGATCGACGTGGTTAACGCCTGTTCCGCCAGGGTTTTAACCGCAAGTTCAACCGCCGTTTTCGCCTGTTCGGATTTCGGCTTAAACTCACGGGTTAATAGCGTATTGAAATCGCTATGCGACGCTTCCTTCGTGGCTGTCTGTTTTGAAGTTTCTACTTGGGTAGCCATAGTTCTCTCTCTACATCAATTTTTTTGGGACGTGGCTTCATCAGCCTGTTTCGGCTTCGGCGCCGAAGCCAGCGTATTCAGCAGCGATTTGTCATTCAGTACTTTCATGACCAGATTTTCCGCACCAGCTTTACCATCCATATAGGTCTGGAGGTTAGCCAGTTGAGTACGGGCCTCCAGCATCTGTGCTAAAGAATCGACTTTGCGCGCAATAGCGTCTGGAGAAAAATCATCCATACTTTCAAAAGTCATATCGACCATTAGCTGACCTTCTCCTGTTAGCGTGTTTGGTACTGCAAATGCCACGCGAGGACGCATCGCTTTCATACGCTCATCAAAGTTATCGATATCGATGCTAAGGAATTTTCTGTCGGCAATCGGCGGCAATGGCTCTAACGGTTTACCCGACAGATCGGCCAGAACCCCCATTACAAATGGCAGTTCAATTTTCTTTTCACTGCCATAAATTTCCACGTCGTACTCAATTTGTACGCGCGGAGCACGATTACGTGCGATAAATTTCTGCGAATTGCTTTTGCTCATAGTAGTCAATACTCTTCAATAACCGTTCATGGATAAATTGTTGTTCGTTTGATGGTTAACTTAAAATAATCAGCCAGCCCAACCTCCCTTTATTTATAAACAAGCTCGACGCCTGCTATCGCATAAACCTTCCCGGCAGTTACCACCGCGTCCCCATTTGCATAATAGCTCGCTGTAAATCTGTGGCTTATTGGCTCAGCCGCAGAAGAAATAATATAATCCTGTCCTGAAGCGGCATCATCAATAATAACCTGCGAACTATTTTCCTTTCTTAATCTGATCTGCACATTGTCGCTATATGTTAATCCGGTACGGTTCACTAAATTACCTGTTTTATTATCCGCCGCAGTGACGCTGCTATCGAAGAAAAGAGTCACTGTGTGGCTTGCGGGGCAATTCTTTAGCGTAATATCAAACGGTACGCTGCCAGCTTCACTGCCATTATTTTGCAGCGATGCGGTTGAGATTCGGGGTAACGTTATTATCTCATTACTGCTGTCATTATTTATCACAACTTCGCAGGTTTCATCTATATAGATCCCGGTAAAATTTAAATCTATCGAGCAATTGGTTAAACATGCCCGGGCCGAGAAAATGAATATACCGCTGACCAGGGTTGCATATAACAAGTTGCGAAGATATTTATAGTTCGCAGTGGTGATGGTAATTAGTGACATAACACTCCTACCTGAGTAACAAGTCCCATTGCTTCCATAATTTTCCGGGTAACAGTAGCATTAGAATAAATAGTGCAGAGGCGCTGACCGGAGGCGTTTTTAACATACAGGTTATTTTTCTCCGCCTGCCATCCCCGAATAAAGGCCATACCACCCTGGCCAATAATACCAAGACTGTTATTGCGTTCATCGTAGATATCAGAGCCAATCGGTAACGGTTTACCCTTCGAATCTTTGATAATTAACACGACAGGTTCGCCCACCTGTGTTTTTACATTGACCTTAACCGCCGCGCCCATGCGAGGAATAACAGAGCTTTCGCTCTCCAGAATGTCAACTGTGTCCGGAAGGCCCTGTGTGTTTACCGCAATGGTATTCTTACGATATGGCGTCAGCGACGGCACGATGGCATAACCATTGGCATCAATTTGCGAGCCATAACCATTCAACATCCTGGCACCTTCGGCACCTGGCGCTTCCACTAACGCAAAGGGATAATCCCCCAATCGCGGCCCGGCGGTGATGCCGCCGTTGTGCGCCACTACACTGCCGTTTGCCGAAAACGATAACTGGCTCGATTTGTTCCCCACCGATGCTGTCGAACCAAACTGCCCGACCGGCGAGCTATAATTGACGTTACCGTTAAAGGTGCTGTGCGCTACGTTATTCTTCGCGTTGCTCACTGAGGTAGCAACGCCATAGCTCAGCTCATTTTGCTCACCCTGGCTGCCAATAGCGTTAACCTGTAACGTGCTGCGACCATCGTTATCATGATAGACGGTGGAATACATCGTGTTAAAAACCGGTTTATCTATCATATTGCTGCGGCCAAGAGGTGCGCTGATAGAAAACATAACGCTGTTTACATTGTGCCCATTGCTGTTATAGGCGCGCGAAGCGGAAAGCGACCACGAAAAATAGCGCTCGGATTTGCTATAGGAGAGCATATATTGGCTGGTCGCCGAACGATCTTTCCAGTACTGGTAAAAATTACCGGAAAAATTCACTCTTCCGCCATTCCAGAGCGGCTGACCTACGCTGACGGTAAAGCGCTGGCGGGTCCGATAGTCCACCATATAATCATCGATTCTTGTGCCGTAGCGCTCCAGCATTGCATCCCTCAAACTGTAAAATCCCTTAGAGGAATAACGCCAGGCGGCAAGCGTGACATCTGTCGAGGTTGTATCCAAATACTTACTGAAACTAATGTTGTAACTGTTTCCTGAGGAGGATTTACCCTTCTCCAGTTCGCTATACGCACGGATAACATCTATCGATAAGCCACCTAACGGTGTGTTGAAAGCGTTACCCATTCCAGCGGCGGTGTAATTTTCGGAAAACTGACCACCGCCGTATAGCGTGTACATATTACCCAAACCATACTGCCAGAAGAGCTGCGCCAGGCTCGGCTTTTCAGACAACGGTTTGTCCTGCACTTTACCCACGGCAACGCCAAAACGAAAAACACCATCATGCAGCAACATGGGCGGCGCCGAGAAAGGCACAATCTGCGTTCGCTGGCGGCCATCCGCCTCGATAATTGTTGCCTGCAAGTCGCCGCCATAGCCCATCGCACCAATATCGCTCAGTTCAAATGGCCCCGCCGGAACGGTGGTTTCATAAAGGATCCTCCCACGCTGCGTGACCTGAACCCTGGCATTCGTTTCAGCGATGCCGCGTACCAGCGGAGTATAATAACGAAGCCCGTCTGGCAGCATACGATCGTCTGACTGCAACTGAATGCCGCGTACGAGCAGGCTGTCGAAGAGATCGCCGTTGGTTGTGCTGTCGCCCAGGGTCAACTGACTTTTCAGCGCCGTAACATCCCGCTGAAGATAAGTAAGGAAAGACTCTGTATGCTTTGAGCCAACGCTGCTCCAGTTAGTATTAAGCCGTTTACGCAAACGCCAGTCGTAAAAGTTTAACCCGGCCATCATTGTAAGGTTGCCATTGACCGAGCGGCCCTCATTACTGACAAAGCTGCCTGAGTTCTGCTGGACATAAAAGTTACCGTTATAGTCGAACAACGCTGCTGTTACGCCTGAATCCCAGGAGTTGGGATCGGTATAACCGCGCGGATACCGTACAAGCCAGGCCTGGGGAATCGTCAGGTCAAGGTAAAAATCTCCGACCGTATAGTTAGCCCCGGCACCCGCAATCCATTTATCGATCGTGGCGCATTGAATATATTCTTCTTTATTTTGATCTTGCTGTTCAGGTGCCGTCGATAATGGTTCGACGGAATACTTTATACCCAGGCTGGTCAATTCATCCTTCGTAAAGCAGGGTTGTGCGCTAATACTATTCTCTATTGATCTGAACAACACCTTGTGCTGCCCACGGCTTTCTCCGTTAACGGAAACCTGTACCACATACTCGCCAACAGGCGTTGGATTGCCCTTATAGAATCGGGAAACATCCACACTCTGCCCATGAATAAAAGCACTGTTGAATTTTACAATTTTTGCACGTATGTCCGGGTCCGTCTTGGCAGGTAAAGCATTGGCGCTGCCGTAAGCGAATATCGAAAATCTCGCGATTAAAACTAAAGAAGCCATGAAGGTACGTCGGATAGCATACGTAATCTTCGATTCGCGTATTATTCGCTGTGCGTATACCCTGGTTTCTTTTGATTTCACTTCCCCGCCTCCCTGAGCAGAAAATTCCGTTCCCTGACCTCAAATAAAAAACTATTTCAGCCTGCAGAAAAATTTCTGATACGTTTATTTGAGTAGCTTACTTATCGTTAATCCATTAGCTATCGTCGGAAGCAATTGATATTCCGCAATGCTGCCATAATCGCTAATCAGGCGAACCGTGACGCTGTCAATAGTTGCTGGTCGAGATGCCTTACTATTAACTAACATTTCTTTGCTGCCAAAAGGAGGAATCATATCGACAGCCAGCGAAGATTTCGTACTACCGGATGTAATATAAGCCGAATCGAATGAAATATAATAAGGCGTCGGATTGATGACTTTAATTCCCCTGGCAGGACTAATAATTTCCCATTTCAGCTGCTCAACTTCCTGAATACTCCCGCTTTTCAGTGCTGACGGGCGATAAAAAATTTTAATACGCGTTCTGAATGCCAGTTCAAGACGATCCAACTCCTTCACTGCTTCATTTTCCGGCGGAATTTCCAGTAAATTAAACCAAAACACTGATTCACGGTCTTGAGGAAGACTCATACCATTATAAATAAGGCGAACACTCTGCCCTTTACCTGGCTCGACGCGGTAAATCGGAGGCGTGACAGTGAACGGTACTTTTATGCTATTGATATCGTCATTTTTGCCGCCATCATCAACCCATACCTGCGCCAGCAACGGTACCGAGCCTTTATTGGTTGTTCGTACGGTTTTTTCGCGAGTATTCCCTGGGAAAATAATACGGGTTCCGGAAATCGTCATACCTGCAAAAGCGCTCTGTGTTATAAAAACCAGAGAAACAAAAGCAGTGATTAATTTTAAAATAATCGCATATTGATATTTCATAGCGCTACCCTGCATGTATGACATCCCATCACATTAAATAGCAACAAAGTTTTTTAATAAAAGGGCGATTACTCGCCCTGCTTCAAGCTAAAAACCAACAGTTATGGATAAACCAGGGTATAACGCGCCTGCGCGTATACTTTCCCTGCAGTGGTGGCACCTGTTGCGTAGTAACCTCCATAGTAACGCATGGTTGCCTTGCCGCTATTGACGGTGAACTCTTGACCCATTTCGCCCAGTTTCAGGGGCTGTTCATCAGAGTTGTACAGACGAACCTCTACATTTGTCGCCTTCGTCGCGCTTCCAGTGAATTGGTTAGTCAGGTTACCAGTAACGCTATCCACGCCACTTGAGCCGATCGCTTCGAAGTGCGCTGCCACTTTGCTGATACCCTGCGGGCAACCTTCAACATTCAGGTCGAAACCTTTTGAACCTGCGGTCGCACCGGCCGTCTTCAACGTCTGAACGGATACTGTCGGCAACTGTACCTGACGGTCAATAGAGTCGCTGGCGATAGAGCAGGTTTCCGTAATTAATTCACCATTAAAGGTTACAGTGCCCTGAGTTTCAGCCAGCACCGAAGCCGATGTAGCCGCCAACGCCATTGCGCACAGTGTCAGTTTTACATTACGCATGTGATAATCCCTTATATGCTTATTATTAAACGTTAAGTAAAAGGAGACTGCTATCATCTCCATTTATGCCCTGTTTTCTTAACAGTTAGTCTGTTGCCATTTCCTCCGTGTTTCTAATAATTTCGATATCCTTGCTATGTGACAGGACTACATGCATAGCAAAATTTTTATTTTTAGAAAAATTTTCCCCTGCCATATTGAGAACAGCCCTGCCGATTTCAGGAAGAATATTTTTCTCAATAAACCTAATCAGCATTCTTGCACCTGTTTCTGCTACTGGACATTGTTCTACAATATGCTGAACCAACTCATCACTAAACGTTAACGCAATGTCATGATTGGCCTTCGCGCGTGCTGCGATACGACTCAAATGAATATTGACAATATGTTGCAATGAAGAAATAGATAACGGCAAATAAGGTATCACCGTCACCCGCCCTAAAAATGCTGCCGGAAATACTTTTAACAATGAAGGCTGTAATATCGTTAATAAGCTCTCTTCATCCGGCATGGTTTCAGGATCGGCACAAGCACTGCTAATAATATCGCTGCCAGTATTACTGGTAAGCAGAATAATGGTATTACGGAAGTCTATCTGCCTGCCTTCGCCATCTTCCATCGTTCCTTTATCAAAGACCTGGAAAAACAGTTCATGAACATCCGGATGTGCTTTTTCCACTTCATCCAGCAAAATCACACTATAAGGTTTACGGCGTACCGCCTCGGTTAAAACACCACCTTCACCGTAACCTACATAACCCGGTGGAGAACCTTTCAGTGAAGAAACCGTATGCGCTTCCTGATATTCACTCATGTTGATGGTGATAAGATTCTGTTCGCCGCCATAAAGCTGACCTGCAATCGCCAGCGCGGTTTCGGTTTTACCAACGCCGGATGGTCCCGCCAGCAAAAAGACGCCAAACGGTTTTTGCGGGTCGGCAAGGCCAGCACGCGCAGTCTGAATATTCTTACTTAGGCACGTCAATGCATACGGCTGGCCAATGACCCGTTCTGACAGGCGCTGCGGCAGCTCCATGACTGTGCTGACATCATCTTTCAGTACCTGCCCTACAGGTATACCCGTCCAGTTAGCCACAATTGAGGCGACGACTGCGGCATTCACCTCCGCCTGAACCAGCGGCTGTTCGCCGCGTATCTCGCTCAGTGCCGCCTCCAGTTGGTTAAGTCGAGCCTGTAAAGAGGCCACGGTCTCTTGCTCTGGTACGCCTGACTCTTCTTTCGTAGCGGACAGAAGTTGCTGACGCGTATCGTTAATGCTGGCAACCAGTTCAGACTCTTGCGTCCAACGGCGATCGAGAATTTTCGCCTCTTCCGCATGTTCCGTAATCATGCTCTGGATTGGCGTAAGACGCTGCTCGTCTTCTTTTCCGAAATCAATCGCCTTTTCAAGGAGCGACAGTTCAGCCTGTGCGGACTGGCTGCGGAATTTCAGTATTTGCAGCTCCGTCGGAGGCGTGTGCTGTGCCACCGCTACCCTGGCACAGGCAGTATCCAGCAGGCTTATCGCTTTATCAGGCAATTGACGAGCAGGAATATAGCGATGGGAAAGCCGGACAGCAGCCCGGACGGCCTCATCCATGATCCAGACGCCGTGATGTTTCTCAAGAACCGGCAGCAAACCACGCACCATTGCGATAGCCAACTCTTCCGAAGGTTCTTCTACCTGCAGCACCTGAAAGCGGCGGGTCAACGCCGGATCTTTTTCAATATGGCGTTTGAATTCACTCCAGGTCGTCGCGCCGATGGTGCGCAATTGACCACGCGCCAGCATGGGTTTCATCAGGTTCGCCGCATCGCCCGTTCCGGCATTGCCGCCCGCACCCACTAACGTATGAATTTCATCAATAAACAGAATTACCGGTTCTGCGGAGCCGACGGCCTCTTCCAGGACTGACTTGAGGCGCGCCTCAAATTCACCTTTCATACTGGCGCCCGCCGAGAGCGCCACCACATCAAGCGTCAACAAACGAACTTTCTGCAGAGAGGGGGGAACCTCGCCTGCCGCGATAGCCAACGCCAGACCTTCGACTACAGCGGTCTTACCTACCCCGGCCTCCCCCGTCAGTAATGGATTGTTCTGCCGACGACGCAACAGGATATCCACCATGGTATTGATCTCTTTATCGCGTCCCAGTACGGGATCGATTTTTCCTTCCCGCGCCAGTGCGGTGAGATCTGTCGAAAATTGGGCCAACCCCCCCCCATTCAGGGGCGATCCCATGGCATTACTGGCCTCGCCGGGAATCCCCGCTTCGCCAGTTATCACCGCATCGCCTGCCAGGTCGCTTTGTTCTGCAGAATCGCGAACGATATAGCCAAGGTCTTTATTTAATGGTTCCAGCGGGATTTTTTCAAATAAAGGAGAAATAGCGAAAAGCGCGCGACGTAATTCCATTGTGGTAAGCATTGCCATCAACAAATGGCTGCTGCGAATGCAACCAGCATGGCATTCAAGGCTAGCGAATACCCAAGAGCGTTCAATCGCTAATTCTATATGATAAGAAAAATCAGATATAGAACTGGCTCCCGTTGGCAGACGAGTTAATGCCTGCGCAAAATCGCGTTCCAGCATTTCAGCATCAATGTCGAAATATCGAATAATATGCTTAATATCACTGTCTTGCTGCTGATATAACTGATTTAACCAATGCACCAGCTCAACATAAGGATTGCCACGTAATTTACACAGTGTTGTTGCACTTTCTACACTTTTAAACAAGATAGTGTTGAGCTTGCTAAATAGATTTTTTCTGGTTATTGCCACAATAAAATCCGCCCTGATTTAATCCGAAATTTGATTGCCGTGCTCATCCACTTTCCCTCCTGGGCAAGAGATAAGAACACCCTACTTTTTTATATATTCGTCAATAAGATTGACAACTCAACTGCCAAGTCAACCATTAATCATTTTATTTATTCCTGTTAGGCATTCTATTTATTTGACTGGTAAATAAAACCCCTCAACAAAGAAATTGTGGCTTTTAAGAATTTAGCCCGAGAAACATTCCTATCATTTGACCGGCAAAGAATTCTTTTTCAAAACAAAAACATTTCTTTTTCAGAATACAGCCCGAGAGACATTCCTAAATTAACAAAAACAATTAATATGCAAAGCAAAAAAATACTTTTTACTTTTAGAATGATGTTAATAAAGAGAGGAAAAGGAGTTCGACGAGAACCGCATGATATTCCTGCTTCTCCTGCTTCTCCTGCTTCTCCTGCTTCTAAGCATTACCGTTAGTTAGATTTACCTTGCCGATAATTACAGGATGCCAAGTGGAACACAACTTTCTGGATTACTACAATCGGGAACTGACTTTCATCAGGGAAATGGCACACGAGTTTGCTGCCCGCCACCCTAAGATTGCCGGGCGCCTGGGAATGAACGGCATTGAAATTGCCGATCCTTATGTTGAACGTTTAATAGAAGCTTTTTGCTTTTTATCTGCCAGGACGCAGATAAAGCTCGATGCTGAATTCCCTAAATTTACCCAGCGCTTGCTTGATATCGTCTATCCCAACTATAACTCGCCAACACCTTCAATGGGGGTCGTGCAACTAAAGCCGGATCTAAGTGAAGGCGATTTAACGCATGGCTATCTCATTCCTAAACAGAGTGCGTTTTACAGCCAAATCCTGCCCGGTGAAATGACTCGCTGCGAATTTAGAAATAACCAGGATGTGACATTATGGCCGCTGGAACTTACAGAAGTCAGACTAACCTCGGTTCCCCCCGATATTCCTGACCTTGAACACTATCGTATCAAGCGCCATCAGTTAAAAGGCGCACTACGCATGAAATTGAAACTACAGGGCGATTTGGTTTTCTCCAGCCTGAAAGGACTGGATGAACTTCCTGTTTATATTCAGGGAGATGAACGCATTGTTTCACATACCTTTGAGCTGCTTCACGGCAGCCATATTGCAACAGTAGTACGTAGCGGAGAACAAAATAAGCCACGGCACCATGTCATCAGCCATCAACCGCTAAAATTCGAAGGTCTGGCGCCTGATCAAAGCCTGTTACCGCTGCAATGGAATATGTTTCACGGTCATACATTAATTCAGGAATATATTGCATGCCGTGCGCGTTTTTACTTTTTTTCTCTCACTCAGCTCTCCGCTGCGCTGGAACAAAACAATACTAACGAAGTAGAAGTCATTATTCTCCTAACTAAATTGCCGCAGGATCTTACTGTTCATCTCGACGCTTCACGTTTTTTACTTTTTTGTACTCCGGTCATTAACCTGTTTCCGAAACGGGTGGACCGCATTGAGATCAACCGGGCATTGAATTATTTCCATATCATTCCCGATCGCAGCCGCTCACTCGACTATGAAGTTTTTTCCGTAAACAAAGTAGTGGGTCTGCAGGCGGAAACCAGCGAAGAGTTAATATTTAATCCGCTTTATCAAACTCGTCATAGCGATATGGGCAATTTTGGGCGTTACTTCTCTGTTAAGCGAGAGATGCGCGCTAAAGAGACCACCGGCCGCAAATATGACACCCGAACACCTTACAGCGGCACCGAAATTTTCATCTCGCTGGTCGACCAGCAAGAAGCGCCCTATAGCGAACATATTCGCTACCTGTTGGTCGATGCGATGGTCACTAATCGCGATTTGCCTCGTCTTCTCACCAATACCGGCAACTTCGATCTCACCATGTCGGATTCCGTCCCTATTCATGGCGCGCGCTTTGTCAGCGCGCCCAGCGCTCCACAACCTCCATTATCTGTGGGTGAGTCCGCATGGAGGCTGATCCGCCAGCTGAGCTTTAACTATCTGCCGCTCTCGGATATGGAACACGCTCAGGGCGGCGAGTCGCTGCGCAATATGCTAAGGCTGTTCACCAGCGCCGCTGATCCTGAACCCATTGAGCAAATTAACAGCCTGGTAGGATGCCAGACCAAGCCAGTCGTACGCCGCCTGGCGGACGATGGATTGCTGGTCTACGGACGCGGAGTAAACTGTAGCCTGACCGTGGACGAAGAGGGTTTCTCCGGCATAAGTCCCTATTTATTTGGCCTGGTGATGGAAAACTATCTGGCGCGCCATGCCTCCATTAACGTATTTACGGAAACTGAACTGCACTCCATGCAACGCGGATTGATCGCGCGCTGGAAAGCGCGCCCGGGCAGACGGGGGGCGTTATGACAAAACCTGATGGGCTGGAAGCCTGGTTTGATACTCAGGTTCCATGGGAGGCGGGTTTCATCAGCATCATGCGCGCAATGGCCGCCCGTACACCTGCTTTGCCACCGCCGGGTAAGGCCACGTTGCCTTCTCAGGAGCGCTTCCGCCTTGGGCAGGTAGCAAGCATGGTCTTCTCGCCGCGCGAGATAGCTGCCATCAGCCAACAGGATGACAAAATTAAGCTTCAGTTGTTCGGGTTGGGGGTTTGGGGCGCGCAAGGGGCGATGCCGCTTCATCTTTCTGAGCTGGCCTACTCACGCTATGAACAACACGACCACACGCTAATCGACTTCGTGGATATCTTCCATCATCGGGCGCTTAGCCTGTTCTATCGTGCCTGGTTTTTATCGCAGGATACTGCCTCGCTGGATCGTAAAGACGACGAACGTTTTTCATTTTATGTCGGTAGCCTGGTAGGGCTGGATCCAGCTGAACTGGCACCAGAACCGCTTCCGGTTCACGCCAGGCTGGCCTCTTCTGCGCATTTGGTTCGTGAAGCCCGTAATCCAGACGGCCTGCTGGGCGCTATGCAGTACTACTTCAACGTTCCTGTTCGAATGAAAGAGTTTGAGCTGCAATGGATTTTCCTGGACAGCAAAGATCAAACCGCGCTTGGCGATGACTGCTACGCATCTTTACTGGGCGACGGTGCGATCCTCGGCAACACCGTACTGGACAGGCAGCACAAATTCAAATTGTTAATGGGACCACTTTCCCTCTCTCAGTACATGCTTTTCAGCCCATGGGGTCGCGACCTGTCAGTACTTCGTGAACTGGTGCGCAGCTTTATCGGTTTCGAGTATGCCTGGGATGTCCAGTTAATACTGGCACCCGATCAAGTACCGCGCGCCACGCTCGATGGTAATCATCAGCTTGGTTACGCCAGTTGGCTAGAGAGGGAGACATGCGACTCGCCGGTTTACGGTATGAGCTTCGAACCGGAAACGTATCATCGCTAATAATCGCTCCGAATTAAGGATACCAACAACAGGGATAAAAAATAAAACGTGATGAATCATATACCAGTCCTGGCCTGTTCAGATTATTACCAGCATGTCATGCAGCCAGTCACAGAGGATGCCCCCTGCGGCGCAAGTCTGGATTACGATCCGGCATTTATCATGCTGCAATCCCAGATCCAACCAAAACTGGGAGCCGAATACGGCAGCTTCGTCGAAGCGGCGGAACCCATTAACTGGACGGAAATAGAGCAAAATTGCCTTGCCCTGCTGCAAAAAAGCAAGGATATCCGGCTGTTGGTTATCCTGATGCGCTGTCGATTACGTAAGATTGGCCTGCCTGCGCTGGCGGAGGGTACTGAAGTCCTCCACGCCTTGCTGAAGGCCTGGCCAGACGATCTCCATCCCCAATTGCTGGACGAGGGGGAGTTTGCCCCTATATTGCGAGCGAATGCATTCGCCGAACTGGAGGATATTCATGGTCTGCTGGCGGATTTACGTAACCAGCCGCTTCCACGAGCCGCTGGCCTGCAAATCAGCGTAAAGGAGTTTGAAAAGGCACACCAGGTTCCCCGGGAAGAAGGCGCTCTGCCAGAGACGGCCATCGCCGCATTAGTGCACGAATGGCATCTCAACGCACGAGACGCGATCCGCCCACTCACTCAGGCGCATTTCTTCTTACAGGAGATAAAAAAAGAGCTTGCCGCAACACTTCAGGATGAAGCGCCGGAACTGAACGTGCTGGAAAATATTCTTGCCATGTTTTCCAGTGAATTTGGCAGCACAGCGCCGGCGGCAGACCTCCCTGCAGATACCTTACCGGAAATCCCCGCACAGGAAGAACGTCCTGTTCCTGTAATCAATGCCGCACCGCTTTCCGTTGAAGCCCCAGCAGTTAGTGGCGAGCGCCCTTCGGCGGCGTCGGAAGTCCGCAAGGGCATTAACAACCGCACCGATGCGCTGCACCGACTGCAAGAAGTTCGCAGCTGGTTCGCAATGACCGAACCCAGTAGCCCGCTCATTCCGGTTTTGAGGTACGCAGAGGAGAGCATTGGGAAAAATTTCGCCGAACTCTTAAAGATGTATCCCCCTGAAATCGTCGCCATTCTGAGTCAAGAGAAGGAATAAAAGATGTTAAGGATCGCTATCGCTCTGCTTTCCACGATATTGATATCGCCTGGCGCCTGGGCCGTCTGTACGCTTGCGCGCGGCCAGCCGACGCCGCTCGCTATCAGCTCACAGGTGATTACCCTATCCGCCGATCAGGAGATCGATACCTCGAAGGAGTTCGCTCAGTACGACAGCACGGTGCTGGGAGTCGGTGTTGGCTTCGACAAGTGTGATGTAAATACAGAATATGGAAAGCGCGCGGTAAATCTGTTTGGCCAGGATCCGAGCACAAGGATCTATCAGACCAATATTCCCGGTATTGGCGTTAAGCTGTTATTCAGCAATGGTGAGGCCTTTGGTAACTTCCCGTCCACCAGCTACCTGAAATTTTCTCCTGTAAAGGATAAGAATACGGGGGAATGGGTGATACCAACAACCGGTATGCTGGATGTTGGAGCGGGATCGTTCTACCGCATCCAGTTTTTTAAAACCGGCAGAATACGCCTGAATAGCCCAACGGGCGATACCGTATTGCCCGCAGGGCTAATTGGCTATAACTATATAATGAGTGCCAATCCAGCCAATTTCACCGTCAAATTAAATATTGGCGGGATGAAAATAGTCAGCACCCCGGCATGTACTACCGATAATGCCAAAACCATCGATTTTAATACCGTGACGCCCACGCTGCTAAGCGCAGGCGTGACCCGCAATATGGATTTCGCCATTGTGTGTAAGAGCGACTATGGCACCTATTCAGCCAAAGCCTCAATAATCACCGATACCCCCTCTTCAGACGGCAGCTATATCCGGGTCGAAGATGCGGCCGGCAATAAAGACAGGCTGAGGATCCGCATCACCAACGGTAATAACCAGTTGATGAAAGTCGACGGCACCACTTACGAGCAAAAGAGCAATATCACCAGCCAGGGACCCGCCGAATTCTCATGGAAAGCCACGTTAATTCCAGGCAATACCGCCACGCCCGCTGGTGGCATTTTCACAGCAAAAGCAGAAATCGTTTTTGATATTCAGTAAACGGAATAATTAATGGATCAGGGAAATATGGATAACCCAGCGACAATTTTTATCAGCATCGCCAGCTATCGCGATCCGGAACTGTTGCCGACCCTCAGGGATATGCTGCGCCATGCTGCGCATCCGGAAAATCTGCATATTGCGATTTGCTGGCAGGACAACGAAATGCCAGAGTTTTTCGAACAGGCCGGGTTTACGCCACAGGGAGGCCGGGTCGTCGAAGGACGCGAAGTATTGATGTTTCGCTATAACCAGGCCCGCATTGATGTTATCAGCGTCCACTATTATACCAGCCAGGGGGCATGCTGGGCGCGCAGCCTGGCGGAAACGCTGTTCGAAAATGAGCGTTATTTCCTGCAGATAGACTCTCACTGCCGCTTTATTCCTGACTGGGATAACGAAATGACAGCCATGCTGCGACAACTACAGACGACGTCCCCCCGCCCGATAATCTCCTCTTATCCCCCGGCTTACAAGCCAGGTGACGACGAAGAGGCCAGTAAAAAGACCTATGTTAGCCGTTTGATTTTTCGTGAATACGACACGCAAGGCATTCCGATGTTTAGCTCTACGCCGTTTCAAGCCGAGGTACCGGTACGCGGCAGCTATCTGGCTGGCGGATTCATCTTCACTCTCGGCGATTTTGTAAAGACGGTACCCAACGATCCACAGATATTCTTCGCTGGAGAAGAGATAGCCATGGCGGTCCGTGCCTTCACTCACGGCTACGACGTTTATCATCCCCATAAGCCGCTGCTCTGGCATTACTATCAGCGTAAAGAACACAGCAAAGTCTGGGGCGATCACAATAATCAGGCGAAGGATCAGGGCAAAGTCGAAAAAGCGTGGTGGGAAAGAGACCTGGTTGCGAAAAAACGGGTCAGGACCCTGTTAGGACTGGAAGAGAAAGAATCTGTCGCCAGCCTCGCCCCTTACACGTTAGGCAATCAGAGAACCCTGCGACAGTTTGAATATCAGGCTGGTATCTGCCTGCAAAAAAGCACGGTTTTGCCTGAAGTCCTGGATAGCGAAAAAATTAACTTTTTTGCGACACCGCCAGCCGACGAAACGGAATGGCTTAACCGGCAGTTCGCCTACTACAAAAAATCCATCACGCTGAACGCGTCAGATTATGAGACCGATGAAACCAGGATGAGCAATCTGCATCTCAGTGTTTATAACGCGCAGAATATCCTGCTGTATAAGCGCACGCTGGAACCCCAGGAGCTGGAAACGTTACGCACCGAATCGGCCGATAATCTCCCTACGCTTTTACTTGAGTTTAAAACCGCCAGCATTGACAGGCCTTCTGTTATTCGAATATGCCCGTGGTCAGATACCTCAGGCTGGGGCAACGTCACGGAGAAAGCATGGTGAAAAGCGAAACCCTTTTTTGCAGGCTAACGGGCATCGATACACTTCTCTCCTTTGACGGGATCATTCCTTCCGCTGCGGACTTTCAGCTCAGGCTGATCTCGCTCATCGAACAATTTAATAAGGCGCTGCTGACGGAAGACCAGACACAGGCAGAGAGTGAATCGCTCTGCCGCGCGCTATGTTGTTATTTCGATAAACGGCTCACCAGTAATAAGCAACATAACTCCCTTTCCTGGCAACGTTATTCACTGGTGCATTACTTTTACGGTTACACCGAAAGTCAAGAAAACCTCACGCTCTCCGCCCAGCTTGACGCTCTGCTCAACACTGACAGCGAAGTGATATTTCGCTACGCGTGGAAGCTTTTAATGCTGCTGATACAAATGGAAGGGCGAACCGAAACGCTCATTACGCTACGTACTGCCTGGCGGGCTCGCTATTTTTCGCGCGCACGCGCTCCATTACGCTCATCGGCAGGAGAACCGGCGTCGTGGATCGTACAACACGGCGATGCAGGGTCCCCCCGATTGATGGTCTTTATTATTGGGCCGTTCGCCGGTAAGTGGTTTAGCCAGGCCAATCTCTCCTCCAGTAGCGACAACAGTATCGTCTGGGTTGTTGCTGAACACGTCAGCACGCTGATCGGCCGACTGGAGCATGTAAAAAAAAGCCACGGCACGGTGACAACGCTGGCCTTCTTTCCGCTACTGGCAGATGGTTTCGAAAACAGCAGCGTCATGATTGAACAAATCACGGCGTGGCAACACGCTTTTTCATCAAACCGATTGCCGGAGCATTTACCTTGTCTGCTTGGGCTTTATACACGGCTAAGCCAGCAGCGCTATCCTCATGATCCAGACAGCGCTATCTGGACAGGCGGACTAACGGCGTCGCCTGACTGCCACCTCAAGCTGGAATCGCGTCTTGTTAACCTGATTACCGAGCTTGACGCCCGCGATGACGGCAGCGATCTCTACGCTATTCAGCGCCATGCCCTGGCCTGCACACTCATCGCCTGGTTGGCGGAAAAGCGAATCATGAGTGTGTTGCAAAACCTGTTCGACAGCACGCAAATCGATCTGGTGGGCGTTCTCCTTGCCGATTATGGACAAGGATTCACTCGCCATGGCGCCTGGTCGCTCTGGCTCGCGGAGAAATATGGGATCCTGCCGGGTTTGTCGACATGCATTGCCATGCCGCCGCTACCTGCAATTCCGTTGCTACCGCTCATCGAACAGGAACAAGAACCAGAAGCTGCGCCTGAACGTCCACCAGCGATCGCACTATCGCCGGTCCGCAGAAAGTGGCCCGGTATTGTCGCGCTACTGGCGATCCTTATCTGCCTGACGACGGTTTTTTATTACTACGGCAAGCGGAACATCGACGAAATTCAGAGTTACCTCAGCCGGATAACGCCGTTAAAAATGTTAATGAGGGAGCATGAAGAGAGTGCTGACGCGGCCTTATTCACCCTTTCCGGCACAGTGCCGCTGTTTGAAAGCGGCAGCAGCAATTTGAGACCGGGCAGTGAAGAAATACTGGCGGGGCTGGTTCCCAAAATAAAGGGCGCGACGCAACAGAAGTACCTCATCATCGGTCACTCGGACAATACCGGATCCGCCGCCATAAACCTGTCGTTATCAACCGAACGCGCCAGGAAGATTCGGGACTGGCTGACAGAACAGACCGGTTTGCCGGCCAGCCATTTTATCATTGAAGGCGCGGGTAACTCCCGTCCAGTAGCCAGTAACGATACCCAGGAAGGACGCGCACAGAACCGCCGCGTTGAAATCATTCCGCTACCTGTACAACACCATTAAGGAATAAGAGAGAGTCACCTATGAGCAAAAAACCTGTGACCTATCCGCTTAACGAAGGGAGTTTCATGACATTCGACCCACAGGAGGATCAATCAATTAATATCCTTCGCTTTATGGACGATGATCATAATGCCTATAATATTTTGATTAACCGCGCCACGCTGGAACAAGATCAGACAGTAGATGATTTTTGCGAAAAGCAATGGGATAAAATGAAACGATTTGTCCCTGGTTTTGAGGTGGAGGGGAAAAACCTGAAACATGAGATTGGCCCGGCAAAGCTGCCTGTGCTGCAAACCGCCAATAAATTTCTTGAAGATGGTGCGTGGGTTCGGCAGGTATCGTCAATTGTGACGCTACCCTGGCATCCGCGGCTTAATCCGCACTCACGTAAACTGATTGTGTTCACTCTGGCTGCCAATAATGATTTCACCGAAGCGCAGCGTAAACACTATGTTCGCATTATTAATAGCTTTATTCCGGCTGACGCCCCTCTTGCTGTGGAAAGCTAACGCAGCCCTGTTGTAACAATCCCGCCTCTAAAACCAGAATTTCGACCGAAATTCTGGTTTGTCTGGTTCCTGGCGAAGCGATTGTTCGCGGGAAGTTTTTATATTTATCACTTGCAATCACGCTTTCCGCCTGAAATTTCCCGCCGCGATATCAGGCCCGCGTCATAAGCCGAACGCGAAATTATCATTACGCACCGGCATGCCCTGCATGAGGATATTGTGCCGGGCAGTCTATGGCTGAGGCTGTGTTTTCACAGCTATCGTCGCTGTTTCAGCCTTTTTATTAGCAATGTTAATTATCACTACGTGGCACAGCCGGGTTTGGCGCGTTATCGGGGACCGAGCTACAAATGGTCTATCTTGTCCGCTGCCGCCCTGAGTGGCTGGAGGGCCATTTTTATCTTCCGATCAGCGCTCATTTATTAGCTGGTGTTCTACTCGCCTCATGAGGAATAAATAACGTTTTTTCCTTACCGCCGCCGTTTATTCCGGCGTGGCCTCTCACTATGCGGTTAATCGTTATCCGGTGGCGGAAATAGCGCGTTTTTTTTCGCCATAAGTCGATTCTCGTGGCTATTTTTTGCCCCAGCATCAGGATCAGCTGCTATATAAAAAGCAGCGGATCATAATTCCTGCCAAAAAAATCGAAACTTGTAACGCTTATTCATATAAAATTTAACGCATCAGGAACATTTAGCTCACAGAAGAGCGCTATCAGGAACACTGAACACCCGTACTTTATCTGCTGGTATACAACCAGGCTGGTTGTTTACTTAGGTTTATGGCAACACTCAAGAGGACTAAATTATGGGGAAAGACTCCTCATCATCTTTACGCGTGATACGGCTTCTCACCGTATTATTCGCTGTGCTTTGCGGCGCGTATTTGCTGATTGGCGGGCTTTGGCTCTCCACAATAGGTGGTAGCTGGTACTACGTTATTAGCGGTATTGCGATGCTGGTAACGGCCTTTCTGTTATATCGTCGTCACAGCGCCGCGCTGGTGGTCTACGCACTGCTGCTGCTGGGTACGGTAGCCTGGTCAGTATGGGAAGCCGGTTTCGACTTCTGGGCCCTGGCACCGCGTACCGACGTTTGGGTTATTTTTGGCATCTGGCTGCTGTTGCCGTTTGTATATCGCGGCATTACGCCGTCTCACGGTAGCAAAGCAGGCGCTTCTCTGATGGGTCTGAGCCTGGCTGTCAGCGTTATTGTGCTGGCGTGGGCTGTGTTTAACGATCCGCAGGAGATCAACGGCACCCTGCCAGCCTCCGCACAAACTGCACCGGCTGCGGCTGATACCTCGATCCCACCGGGCGACTGGCCGGCCTATGGCCGCGATCAGGCAGGTACCCGTTATTCTCCGCTGACCCAAATCAACGAGAAGAACGTAAAAGATCTGCAGGTAGCCTGGACCTTCCGTACCGGCGACCTGAAAACGCCGAACGATCCGGGTGAAATCACCAATGAAGTGACGCCGATTAAAATCCGCGACACCCTTTACCTGTGTACTGCACACCAGATTCTGTTTGCTCTGGATGCAACAACCGGTAAAGAGAAATGGAAATTTGATCCAGGTTTGAAGTCAAACCCAACTTTCCAGCACATCACCTGCCGTGGCGTTTCTTATCATGAAGCCCCTGCTGCTGCTGCTGCTGCGGGTACTGCCGCGCCGGCACTTTGCGCACGCCGCATTATCCTGCCGGTAAACGACGGTCGTCTGTTCGCGCTGGATGCTGAAACTGGCAAACGCTGCCCGGACTTCGCTAACAACGGCGAGCTGGATCTGCAGCACAAACAGTCAGTCTCCACGCCGGGTTCCTATGAGCCAACCTCTCCGCCGGTTATCACTGATAAAGTCATTGTGGTCGCAGGCGCGGTAACCGATAACTACTCCACGCATGAAGCGTCAGGCGTTATCCGCGGCTTTGATGTGAATACCGGCGCGCTGCTTTGGGTGTTCGATCCGGGCGCGAAAGATCCAAATGCCATCCCGGCAGACGGTAAAACCTTCGTACCGAACTCACCTAACTCCTGGGCGCCTGCGGTTTATGACGCCAAACTGGATCTGGTTTACCTGCCGATGGGCGTCTCCACGCCGGATATCTGGGGTGGTCACCGTACGCCGGAACAGGAGCGTTACGCCAACACCGTTCTGGCTCTGAACGCCACGACCGGTAAGCTGGCATGGTCTTATCAGACCGTTCACCATGACCTGTGGGATATGGATCTGCCGTCCCAGCCGACGCTGGCTGACATTACCGATAAAGATGGCAATACCGTCCCGGTTATTTACGCGCCTGCCAAGACCGGTAACATCTTTGTGCTGGATCGCCGCAACGGTAAGCTGGTTGTGCCTGCGCCGGAAACCCCGGTTCCGCAAGGTCCGGCGAAAGGCGATCGCCTGTCGCCAACCCAGCCTTACTCAGAGCTGACGTTCCGTCCGAAAGATAACCTGTCGGGCAAAGATATGTGGGGCGCCACCATGTTCGATCAGCTGGTGTGCCGCGTTATCTTCCATCGTCTGCGCTATGAAGGCCCGTTCACGCCGCCGTCTGAACAGGGTACCCTGGTATTCCCGGGCAACCTTGGCATGTTTGAATGGGGTGGTATCGCCGTGGATCCTAACCGTCAGATCGCGATTGCTAACCCAATGGCGCTGCCGTTTGTTTCTAAGCTGATTCCACGTGGTCCAGGTAACCCGATGGAGCCGCCAGCCGATGCGAAAGGCGGTTCAGGCACCGAAACCGGTATTCAGCCGCAGTATGGCGTACCTTTTGGTGTGGAACTGAATCCGTTCCTTTCTCCGATTGGTCTGCCGTGCAAACAGCCAGCCTGGGGTTATATCTCCGCGCTGGATCTGAAAACCAACGAAGTGGTGTGGAAAAAACGTATCGGTACCGTTCGCGACAGCTCACCGGTTCCTCTGCCGTTCAAAATGGGTATGCCGATGTTGGGTGGCCCGGTAACCACGGCAGGTCACGTATTCTTTATCGCTGCGACAGCGGATAACTACCTGCGCGCTTTCAGCACCAATACCGGTGAGAAATTGTGGGAAGGCCGTCTGCCGGCGGGTGGTCAGGCAACGCCGATGACCTATGAAGCCAACGGCAAACAGTACGTGGTGATTTCTGCTGGTGGCCACGGCTCTTTTGGCACCAAACTGGGTGATTACATCATTGCCTACGCGCTGCCGGATCAGAAATAATCTGACCCGCAACGCTGACAAAACCCCGGCCTGACGCCGGGGTTTTTTTATGCCTGCGGATCGCCAGAAAAGCCATAGCAACCTATAGCGCGCCGCGCACGATACAGCGTCGACCAAAATTAACTGGCGCAATAATGCTGAGATTACCGGCGGGCTGTTGATGATAATCGCGAATAAACGCATCGGCCTCCTGCACTTCCTGCAGGGCGCGGGCGCAAAATTGATACCAGGCGCGCCCCACTTCGGTGACCACCATGCGTCGGGTTGTCCGCTCCAGTAGCTTAACGCCCAGCCGGATTTCCAGTTGCGCAATCTCTTTGCTGATAAAAGATTTTGACAGGCCAAGGCTATTCGCCGCCTCGGTGAAACTCTGGGTTTCCACTACACGGGCAAAAACCATCATTGCGGTAATATTTTCAAGCGGTTGCATAAGGTTCCCCGTCAGCATGTGACGGACAGCCTGACAAAAAGAAGGGGAAAATACCAGTGGGAAAAAACAAGTAAAACTGAGCCGCACGTAGGCGGCTCAGGAGAGGCTTACTGTTTCGGCGTAAGGTTTTGCGCGTCGTCAGTTAACTGCTGCGAGCCCAGTTCAGCCCCGGTGGTAGGATCAATATCCGGGTTAGAACGGGTGCGCAACGCCATGCTTTCAAGCATGGCTTTTTCCTGCTCCGACAGCATCACTGATGCCAGACCGTCGCCGCCGTCAACCGCCGGCTGAGGATTCGCGACGTAATCAAAGTTCTCATCCGAGTTCCAGCTACCGCGTACATCACCGCCTTCAGACATATTGAAGTAAGTGTTGGCATACTTCTCAATCGGCGGCAGTTTGCCTGGCGGGAAGTTGTTACGAATCGAATAGAGCGCTTTCTCAAAAGAGATCTGGTGCGCGACTTCGCGCGTCATCAGGAAGCCCAGCGCATCTTTTACGCCTGGATCATCCGTCAGGTTAATCAGTCGTTCGTAGATGATTTTTGCACGCGCTTCTGCGGCGATATTGGAGCGCAGATCGGCGGTGACTTCGCCGATGGTATCAATATAGGCTGCGGTCCAGGGTACGCCAGCAGAGTTTGTCAGCGGCGGCCCACCACCGTACAACAATGCGGTGGTATGACTATCGTTACCGTTGCCGGTTAATGAACGATAAAGCTCAGCTTCCTGTTCGGTTCCTTCAGCCAGCGCGCCTTTTGCGCCTTTGTTCAGCATCCCTACCAGAGAACCGATAATCTCAAGATGGCTCAGCTCTTCCGTTGCGATATCCAGCAGCATATCTTTACGTCCGGCATCGTCATCGCCCAGACCCTGGGTAAAATAACGGCAGGCGGCGGCAAGTTCACCCTGCGGACCACCAAACTGCTCAAGCAGCAGATTTGCCAACCCTGGGTTAGGTTCAGCCACACGTACCGTGTACTGCAATTGTTTGACATGTCTAAACATTGCTCACTCCTCTATAGAGGTTGCCAACGCTGGCAACCTCAATGCAGTGAAATGCCATTGCTGGCTTTGATATTATTTTTTTGCTTCGGTATCTGGCTGTGCAGAACGCACCATGAACTGCTCGGTAACATCAGGCAGATGGTTCAGTGCCCAGTCAGCCATTGCTTTTTCCTGCTCGCGGATTTGCTCAAATACGCGTGCACCCTCGCTATCGCCAGCCAGTTCAGCGGCGGCAATCAGAGAGGTGTAGCAGGCAATTTCAAACTGTTCGAAGACGTAGCCGCTGATTGCGCCTTTCACGACTTCATCGGAAGCAAACATACCGCCCATCGCCTGGCCCATCGCCGCCACTTTCCCCATCATGTCTTTCATGGTAGAGCTGGAGGTATCCTGGCGATCGATAACCTGTTGCAGCATTTGCTGCTGCTGACGTGTTTCTTCGATATGTTGCTGAAGACGTGCTTTAAGATCGGGATAATGCTCCAGGCGCGAAGACATTTTTTCCAGCATTTCTTCTGCTTGTTTTTCCATTGCATGCGCGTCACGCAGCCAGCTGAGATAGTTTTCCTGATAAGTCATACTTTCACCTCGTGATAAGTGAGTCAGAAAATAAGCCCAACGTAATCAACAAACGCAACGTCAGAATTATCTCTTTCATATTGTTCACCGATAAAAGTTCGGCGAACCTTAAAATCCATACTTAAAAAGCGTAGGCAGCGAAACAGCAATTAACAACCCTAACGCAAAAAAAATTTGCGTTATGTTTTTGTTAATGCGCTATAAAGCAGAAACGGGTGATATTCAGATTAGTGCTATAAATAGAGATACGGAAATGAGAAACCCCCGACAGTTATACAAAACGTGTCGGGGGTTGAAAACGATGGGATCAGCCAGCTAATCGGTTAGCTGCCAGAGGGACGTCCACCGCCGTGGCTGTTTTGGCCGCCTTTTTTACCAGCTTCGGAAGCTTTTTCACGGTCATTTTTGAAATTACCCCCGCTATGCTGACCGCCTTTTTTACCGGCTTCTGATGCTTTCTCACGATCTTCTGCGAAATTACCAGGATTGCCACGATGTTCAGTCATAGTATTCCTCCTCGTTATTTCATAAATAATATTCTTATCCACTACCTGGGTAATGGAAAAGAATATTCGCGACTACGGGTATAAATTTAGCTAACGCGTTGAGGAACGCAAATGATAAACGCAGCGGTAATAAATGATTGAAAAGAAAAAGAACGGCCCTGTAAACCTTCAGATTTGAAAGATTTAATTACAATCGGATGCAAATATTAAATAAACGCAGGGTTATTAACAGGCGAAGCGGTAATAAGCATTAACTCTGCTGTGATTTTATGGGAGATAAATAAACGATAAGGTAATTACCGTGCAGGCCAGTCTTTACTGACCTGAGTTATTCACGGCACTTTTGACGGAATTCGCCAGGCGTCATGCCATAGTGACGAACAAAGGTTTTGTGGAAAGTATCATGGGAAGAAAAACCATGCTGTACCGCAACATATTCAATGGTGACATTCGCCTCTAACAGCATGCGAGCTGAGGCAACCAAACGCTTTTCGCGGCAGAACGCTGCCAGGGTTTTCCCGGTTACCGCATGAAAGTAACGCTGAAGATACCATTTTGAATAACCCGTTTTTTCAGCGCAGTCATCTACGGTAATGCGTCGATGTGGATTG
The DNA here is from genome assembly GCF_050113775.1 of Pantoea sp. FN0302. Taxonomy (NCBI): domain Bacteria; kingdom Pseudomonadati; phylum Pseudomonadota; class Gammaproteobacteria; order Enterobacterales; family Erwiniaceae; genus Pantoea; species Pantoea sp. FN0302. Next base: position 98,456 of record NZ_JBNJSM010000003.1, on the reverse strand, counting down.
CTTTCAATCCAGCGCATCAGTTCACGAATAACGCCATAGGTGAACATCTTTTCACTTGCCGCGCTTACGCTCATGTTTCTCTCCCTTTACCGTGCGGACGCATCTGGCTGCAACTCCAGCCGAATAAGGTGAAGCAAATTGCACCGCAGCACCTCTTCATCACCATCAATGACGCCGTGCATGGCCAGTAAATCCTGCCCCAGAACCAGCGCGATCAAACGCCAGGCGGTAGCAGACGCCATATCATGGCAACGCAAATGGTTATTTTCGATGACACTACTGAGCATGCTGTGCCACTGATTCAGCGCATAGACAAAGATTTCGTGCAGTGCGCGATCCTGATGCGCCAGCACCGACACTTCACGCCAGATTTCTATATCGCGCGTTTTTTTATCACAGGTACCCAGCAGCGCGAGTACGGCGTCGATACCGCTTGATGCTTCGCTGGCTGCTTTATGTTCCGCCGATTTCTCATGCACAATAGCCAGGAATGCCTGACACTTTAGCTGACTTAACGAAGCGAAATGACGGTTGATATGCCCTACAGCTGCCCCGCTCTCTTGCGCAACTTTGCGTGCAGTAACCGCAGCGTATCCTTCGCTTTTCATCACTTTTATAGCGGCATTCAGTAACAATTCTGCCCGCACGTCCGCTTTTAAGTATCCCATTCCTTTGTCCCGTAATGTTTAGCTGGCGGGCAGTGTGCCTCTTTTTGAACACATGTTCAATAATTTTCCTGAACATGCGTTCAAAACAATATGACATATCCTTACATATCCCTTACAGCAACAACATTACAGCTAATCGTTTGCGTAACATACGAAAGCGATTGCTTGCTATTGAAAAGGCGGTGTATGACGAAATTTTTAAACACACAACGTTTGTTCGTGATCCGCATCACAAAACAGCTGAATCAAAATGAAACAAACTTTGACAAACGTGAGCAATATCTATTTTCTATCCGCAGGATACAGGCAACCTATGCGGGCTGCCGCGACGTACCCGTACGTCTTCCCCGGAGTGGCATATAACAACACCTTTCCGTCCAGAAATGGGCACTGATTCGCGGCCTTCTCTGACTCAGCAGAGAGGCAATTAAGCATGTGGTAACCAATGAAAAATAAAATGTTGATGGCAGGCGCGCTGTTGGCAGCGTCATACAGCGTCACTTCTCAGGCGCAAACCAGCGATGCGACCTATGTCTCTGACTGGTGGCATCAGAGCGTTAACGTGGTGGGCAGCAACCACACCCGCTTCGGGCCGCATCTGAATAACGACGTCTATCTGGAATATGAAGCCTTTGCCCATAAAGACTGGTTTGATTTTTATGGCTACCTGGATATTCCTAATTTCTTCGGCGCAGCAAACAGCTATCAGCAAGGCATTTGGGACAACGGTTCGCCGCTATTCCTGGAAATTGAACCACGCTTTTCTATTGATAAGCTGACCGGCACCGACCTGAGCTTCGGTCCTTTCAAAGAGTGGTATTTTGCCAATAACTACGTTTACGACATGGGCCGGGACAGCAACAACCGTCAGAATACCTGGTATATGGGTCTGGGAACGGATATCGATACCCATACCAAACTGGGCCTGTCGCTTAACGTCTACGCCAAATATCAGTGGGAAAACTATGGTGCGGCGAATGAAAACAGCTGGGATGGTTACCGCTTCAAGGTGAAATACTTCCTGCCGATCACCACGCTGTGGGGCGGCAACCTGAGCTATATCGGCTTTACCAACTTCGACTGGGGATCTGATCTGGCTGATAAAACGCCGGGTGCTACTCGCGCCAGTAACTCTATCGCCTCCAGCCATATCCTCGCGCTGGGCTACGATCACTGGCACTACTCGGTGGTGGCGCGTTACTTCCATAACGGCGGTCAGTGGGCGGATGGTGCCCATCCGAACTTCGGCGACGGTCCGTTTGAAGTGAAATCAACCGGCTGGGGTTACTATCTGGTTGTGGGTTATAACTTCTAATAGCAAGCAGGGCCAGGAGTTAACCCCCGGCCCCGCCGCCTGAAGACAAAAAAGCCAGCCATCTTTACGGAGGCTGGCTTTTTGTTTACTTAGCCCAGCATTTCACGGACAAAGTTTTCAATCTCTTTATCCTGGCAGTTCTCAAAGAAACACTGCTGGAAACGCTGACCGCTGACCGCTGTTTTCACCAGTTCGGGATCGATCGCGCGCAGTGTATCAAGGTAGTTATCTTTCACCACTGCCGCTTTGACCTGATTAAGGATACCGGCGTTGCGCACCTGTGGCTCTTTACGCTCCGGCGGATAGCCCTGGCCTTTTTCGCCGCTAAAGGCTTTTTCAAAGATAAAGCGCAGGTTCAGCTCCGCACCCCAGCCGAAACCTTTGGCGAAAGGCAGCGCCAGCGCGTTACCGTTATTAATCTGGGCAAACAGATAGGCATCCGCCGGATCGATACAGTAACCACAGGCGACGCCCGGATGAATATTTAGCGACATCAGGGCACCCTGGCCAGTGCCACAGCCAGCAATAACAAAATCCACGGCTTTTGAATTCAGCAGAATGCTGGCCATAATACCCAGGTGAATATAGGTCAGATGATGATCCTGCTCATCGCTCATGCCCACGTTAAATACCGGATAATCCAGACCGTTAGCGACCTGCTGCAGTTCTTTTAGCACCACGGCGTTTTTTGCCGCCTGGCTGTTCTCCATCATCAGAGCAATTTTCATCGTTTATCCTCTTATTACCTGGCTGGTTATCTGCCGGTGGTATGCATTCATAATTATGAAACACCGTTTCATAATTTAATATTAGCTGTTCCTTATAAAGATCGCTTTAACTTTTTGCTGTGACGGTTTTCACATTTCTGGGTTCAGGCCCCTTTTTCACTTACTTTTTGCGCACCCGCGCGCATTTAGCTGCCGCCCGAAAAATTGTGTGATCTTTCTTACATTTTCTTCAGGCTACGCTCGGCAACCGCCACGAACCGGGTATGCTCTCCACAATGTGAAACAGCGTTTCATTTTCTATTAACCCCTGGCGGGAGGAAAAAGCTATGGCAAAGGGGAGTCGGTTACATCTGCCCTTCTATCGTTTTCAGGATGAGAAGACCGGTGCGGAAATGGTGCGCTTAACGCCGCCAGAGGTGTTAAGCCACCGCAACTATTTCTACCAGAAGTGCTTTTTCAACGACGGCAGCAAGCTGCTGTTTGCCGGTGAGTTTGATGGTCATCGCAACTACTATCTGCTTGATTTAAAGCAGCAGCAGGCCACCCAGCTCACGGAAGGTGCTGGCGATAATACCTTTGGTGGCTTTCTCTCGCCCGACGATCGCTATCTTTTCTACGTTAAAAACGAGCGCCAGCTACGCCGTGTGGATCTGGACACGTATGAAGAGGTCACCATTTACACCGTGCCACAGGCGTGGGTAGGCTATGGCACCTGGGTTGCCAACAGCGAATGTACCAGTCTGGTCGGCATTGAAATCGATCGCGAAGACTGGGAACCGCTCAGCGACTGGCAGGTATTTAAAACCTTTTTTGAAAAAAATCCGCACTGCCGCCTGCTGCGCGTTGATTTACGCACCGGTGAAGCGGAAACCATTCTGGAGCAGCGTCTGTGGCTGGGCCATCCTATCTATCGTCCTTACGACGATCATACCGTCGCCTTTTGCCATGAAGGCCCGCACGATCGGGTTGATGCCCGTATGTGGCTGATTGACGAGGATGGCGACAATATGCGCAAGGTAAAAGATCATGCGCCTGGCGAAAGCTGTACCCATGAGTTTTGGGTGCCCGATGGATCGGCGCTGATCTATGTCTCCTATCATAAAGATCGTCCCGATCGCGAGATCTGCCGCTACGATCCGGTAACGCAGCATAATGAAGTTTTAATGACCATGCCTGCCTGCTCGCATTTGATGAGTAATCACAATGGCACGCTGCTGGTAGGAGACGGTTCAGGTACACCAGTGGATGTGCAGGATACCAAAGGCTACACCATTGAAAACGATCCGATGCTGTGGCTGTTTGATGTGGAAACGCGCCGCCATCGTGCGCTGGCGGCCCATAACAGTTCGTGGCGCGTGCTGGACGGCGATCGTCAGGTGACCCACCCGCATCCATCGTTCACCCCGGACAATCGCCAGGTGCTGTTCACCTCCGATTATGAAGGGCAGCCCGCGCTTTACCTGGCTGCCATCCGCGACGATTTTTTCGATCAACCCGCAGATAATGGATAACGGTATGTTTATTTTCAGAGAGCAGACTCAGGTTGAAGATCTGGGCAATGGCGTGACGCGGCGCATCCTGGCGCATGGCGGCGGCATGATGGCGGTGGAAGTGACATTTGAAAAAGATGCGGTTGGCCCGCTGCATCATCACCCGCACGAGCAGCTCACCTACGTGCTGTCAGGCCGCTTCGCGTTTACCATTGATGGCGAAACCCATGAGGTCAGCGCTGGCGATACGCTCTATAAAAAGCCGGATGTGGTGCATGGCTGCGTCTGCCTGGAGCCAGGCGTGCTGCTGGATACCTTTACGCCACAGCGGGAAGATTTCCTTTCGTAATCACGTGCCGCAAAAAATAACGGCGGCGGATCCGGTTAAAGATGCGCCGCCGTGCGATTACGGCTCAGGCTTAATGCGCAGCCTGTGGCAGTTTTTCAATATCAATATTGCCCTGCTGCCCGGAAACAAATGACGTTTTCCGTACGTCGGCCACATCCTGTGCGGTGACCGGCTTCGCGGCCTGGTTGCCCCAGCTGGTGCGAATAAAGTTCACCACGTCGGCCACCTGCCGATCGTTCAGACGCCAGCCAAAGCCTGGCATCACTACCGTACTTGGTGCGCCCTGTACGCCCGGCAAGGTGCTGCCGGTCAGGACGATGTGGATCAGCGAGGTCGGATCGTCTGCCAGCACCACCGGATTGCCGCGCAGCGCCGGGAAGAAACGCTTATAGCCCTGGCCATCGGTACGGTGACAGGCGGCACAGCTATCAACATATTCCGCCGCGCCTGCTTTGCTGTCGTCGCCTTTCCACAGCGCCTGTGCCACCGCGTCATCTGGCTGGAAGCCGGTTTGCGAAGGATCTTTCGCGCCTAACGATTTCAGATAGCGCGCTATCGCCTTGATATCTTCATCGCTCAGATACTGCAGACTATGCTCTACCACTTCCGTCATGCCACCGAAAGCCGCCGTATCGTCATTGCGACCGGTGCGCAGAAATTGCACCAGATCGTCCTTGCTCCAGCGCCCCAGGCCGTCACGGTTATCGCCACGCAGGTTGCTGGCGGTCCAGCCATCAATCGGCGCGTTGCTGCCGGCAAGGTAATCGCTGCCTTTCTCATCGCTCAGCGCTTTCTCCTGCATGGTAATGCTGCGCGGCGTGTGGCAGGCGCCGCAGTGCCCCAGCCCTTCCACCAGATAACGTCCGCGCGCCAGTTCCCGATCTTCACCCGATTTCGGCTGGAACGCTTTCACGTCCGGCGCGAAAAGCGTACGCCACACAGAGAGCGGCCAGCGCATAGACAGCGGCCAGGGAATATCGCTCTCTTTATTCTGCTGCGCCACCGGCGCCACGCCATGCATAAAGTAAGCGTACAGCGCCTGCATATCCTCATCGCTTACCACCGCGTAAGAGGGGTAAGGCATGGCCGGGTAGAGCGTATCGCCGTTTTTCGCGATGCCGTGACGTACCGCTTTCTGGAAATCGTCATAGCTGTAGCTGCCGATACCGCTTTCCTTATCGGGCGTGATATTGGTGGAATAAATGGTGCCGATCGGCGTTTCCATCGGCAGGCCGCCCGCAAAGGGTTTGCCATCTTTGCTGGTGTGACAGGCGACACAGTCACCCGCGCGCGCCAGATACTCACCACGCTTGATCAAATCGCCGCCCTGGTTATCAACCGCCATTGCGCCAGTAGCGGACGTCATCAGGCACAGCGCCAGTAATACCTTTTTCATCGCCATCATCCTTATGCCTGCACCAGCGGTCCGGGGTTTTTCAGATACTGTTCACGAATTGCCCTGGCCGACCAGTAAGTCAGCGCGGCGACCATGCCGGTTGGGTTATAGCCCAGCCCCTGCGGGAAAGCGGACGCACCCGGCACAAAAACGTTCGGCACATCCCAGCTTTGCAGATAGCGGTTCACCGCGCTGGTTTGCGGATCTTCGCCCATGATGGCGCCGCCATTCATATGCGTGGTCTGATAAACCGTGGTATCGAAATGGGTGCCCTGCACTTTTGGCGCGCCGATGATCTCTTTTGGATTCATCGCCTCGGCAATTTTGCGCATTTTGCCGTGCATAAACTGCGACATCTTGATGTCGTTGTCCTGCCAGTCAAAGGTCATGCGCAGCAGCGGCTGACCAAAGGCATCCTTATAGTTCGGATCCAGATCGAGATAGTTGGTGCGGTAAGACTGGTGCGCGCCGTGCGCATCCATAGAAACATGGTGCGTATAGTGATCGGCCACTGCCGCTTTCCACTTGCTACCCCAGCCAGGCGTGCCCTGCGGCACCGGCAAGCCGGAAATCGGCTTCACGCCCGCCTGGTTAACCCAGAAAGGCGATCCGCCCACAAAGCCATATTTACCGTGGTCAAAATTATCGGCGTTGAAATCGTCCACGCCCACGCCCGCACCGCCTGCGCCGATAAAGTTATTGGTATGTACATCCTTGCCAAAGAACGCCTTGATGGTAGAGATGTTCTGATAGGCAAAGTTACGTCCCACCACGCCTTCGTTGGTGATTGGGTTGTAAGGCTTACCGATGCCGGAAAGCAGCATCAGATGCACGTTATGGAACTGGAAGGCGGAAAGGATCACCAGATCCGCCGGCTGCTCAACCTCGCGGCCCTGCGCATCCACATAGGTTACGCCGGTGGCACGTTTTTTATCGTCAGTCAGATTAACGCGCAGCACATGCGAGTTATCACGCAGCTCAAACTTCGGCTCCTGGCGCAGCGCTGGCCAGATGTTGACGTTGGGCGAAGCCTTGGAATACATGTAGCAGGCGTAGCCGCTACAGTAGCCGCAGAAGTTACACGGGCCCATCTGCGCGCCATAGGGATTGGTGTAAGGCGCAGAGGTATTTGCCGAAGGCAGATCGTAAGGATGGTAGCCCACAGACTCAGCCGCTTTGGCAAACAGCTGCGCGGAATAAGTGCGTTTCTGCGGCGGCAGCGGGAAATCGTCCGAGCGATCGGGGGCAAACGGGTTGCCACGGCCCTGTCCGACCACTTTGCCTTTGATACTCCAGGCCGAGCCGGAGGTACCGAACACTTTTTCCGCCTTGTCGAAGAAGGGTTCCAGTTCGTCGTAACTTACGCCGAAATCCTGAATCGTCATCCCTTCCGGAATAAAGTTTTTGCCGTAACGCTCCTCATAGTGGCTGCGCATCCGCAGTTCCATGGGATCGACACGGAAATGGACGCCCGACCAGTGCAGGCCAGCGCCGCCGGTGCCGGTGCCGGGTAAAAACGCCGCCAGCTGACGGTAGGGCTGTGCGGTCTGGGAAGGATTGTGACGAATGGTCACGGTGCTTTTCGACAGATCCTGGAACAGCTTTTTGCGAACGTTATAGGTGAGTTCATCAATTACCTGCGGATAAGCGCCGTCCGGGTAAGTATCGCGGTGCGGACCGCGTTCCAGCGCCACGACCTGCAATCCTGCTTCCGTGAGTTCTTTCGCCATAATCGATCCGGCCCAGCCGAAGCCGACAATCACCGCGTCTACTTTTTTCATCTGGTTTGCCATGCTTATGCTCTTTCTCCACGAATCGATACCGCCGGGAAGGGATAACGCTCGCCGCGCTCCACCCAGTCCATAAAGTCAGCGCGTGCGCCCGGGAAGCCGATCAGCTTCCAGCCCACCATGTGCTGATTGCCGCCGTGCAGCGGATCGCAGAAAAAGCCTTCGCGGGTATTTTGCAGAAGATAAGCAAAGAAAACTTTTGCTGGCAGCTGTTTAAAGCTGGCCTTGTTGCTTTCAAACTCGCTCAGCAGCGCGTCCTGCTGCGCTGGCGTCAGTGCAGCAAAGGCTTTGCCATGTTGCTGTTTCGCCCAGGCGTCCGCTTCTGCAATACCAAGGCGATAGATCTGTTGCGGTACCAGCGGCAGCTGATAGCCCAGCTCTTTCGGCGCATCAGGATCGAATGGTCCCTGCATATACCAGTTATTGCCGGTGGCGTATGGCGTGTTCATCTGCCGATCAATGAATTCCGGAACGCCAGCTTCCAGCGCGCCGGGGCCACGTTCGTCAGCCGGAATTAACCGGGCGACCGCCGCCTTAATAAAGGCAAACTCCTCGGCAGAAAACCAGACGGGCTGATAATCACGAGCGGTTTGCGGCCCGGCCGGCGACGCGCTATCGGTGGCCTGCGCGCTGTGGCTGAGTCCAAATGATGCGATCCCGGTGGTGCCCATCGCCACGGCAGGTGCCAGGGTGATGGTTTTCAGGAGAAAATCCCGCCTTGAAGTGCTTGTTTTGTTTTGCGACATGACATTGCCTTAGCGCTCGTTGCTAACGGCGCAACTGTTGATCCTGATCGTTATTGTAATTATCAGTAACTGAAGGGTTTTTCCGGCAGTAAACGTTTTGTTACCGGTAACAAAGGCGCGCATTGTAACAGTTATTTTGTAAAATCTTTAGCTTCAAAAAACAAAACACCACAATTTTTTTAACATTAAGCTGACATCTCTCTTGCGCCGCCGCGCTCAGCAAAAGCTCTCTGTAACGGCTGGTCACAACCCTCCACAGACGATTAACATCGCACAGGCTATAACAGAGCCATCCTGACTATGGAGTGCTTATGTTTAGCTGTTTTTTCCCCCGACCTGTGCTGTTTTTCAGCACCGCGACGCTGTTCAGTCTGATAGCGATCGTGTTCTGGTTTACCGAGGCCAGTCAGCTGGTATTTCATCTGGCGACGTTCACTGCTTATGCCAGTCAGCCGCTGCCGGATAACGCCTGGCGCTTTGTTCAGCCCGGCGAGCTGTGGTTTTATCTCTATTTTGCCCTGACAGCAGCGCTGTTTGCCGCAGGCTGGTTTATTTTTAGCCCTCATCCATGGCAGCGCTGGTCAGTGCTGGGTTCAGCGCTGATTCTGTTTATGACCTGGTTTGATGTGCAGGTTGGCGTGGCGATTAACGCCTGGTACGGCCCGTTTTACGATTTAATTCAACGCGCTCTGAGCAAGGCGGGCTCGGTATCGCTCGCGGCTTTTTATCAGCAAATTGGCGCTTTCCTTAGCATTGCACTGATAGCGGTGGTCATCGGCGTGCTTAACGCTTTTTTTATCAGCCACTGGGTATTTCGCTGGCGCACGGCGATGAACAACCGCTATATGGCGCACTGGTCGCAGCTGCGTCACGTTGAGGGGGCCGCACAGCGTGTACAGGATGACACCATGCGCTTTTCCGGCACGCTGGAATCCTGGGGCGTGGGCCTGATTCAGGCCATTATGACGCTGGTAGCATTTTTACCGGTGCTGGTCACTCTGTCGAAGCATGTCAAAAGCGTTCCGCTGCTGGGTGCAATGCCCTACGGACTGGTGGTAGCGGCGTTGATGTGGTCGCTGTTTGGCACCGCACTGCTGGCGCTGGTGGGAATCAAGCTGCCGGGTCTGGAATTTCGTAATCAACGGGTGGAAGCCGCCTGGCGTAAAGAGCTGGTTTATGGCGAGGACGATCCTCAACGTGCCGCCCCACCCACGGTAAAACAGCTGTTTAGCCGGGTGCGCTATAACTATTTTCGCCTGTGGTTTCATTATCTTTATTTCAACGTTATCCGCATTCTTTACCTGCAGGTTGATAATGTTTTTGGCGTGTTTATTCTGTTTCCGGCGATTATTGCTGGCACCCTGACGTTGGGTTTGCTGCAGCAAATCACCAATGTTTTCGATCAGGTGCGCGCCTCTTTTCAGTATCTGATCGCCTCCTGGTCAACGCTGGTCTCCCTGATGTCCATTTACAAACGGTTGCGTAGCTTTGAGCGCATTATCGCAGGCGAAACCATAGCGGCAAAACTCACGGAGTGATTGCTTGCTCAGCGCTATCGCTGACTGTACGAAAACGGCAAGCTCAGCGCCGAAATGGCAGAAATCACCCGGGTCATGGAAAATATCAATCTGGCGCTACGGGTTACGCCGCAGCGCCAGTATGTTACTCAACTGGCGGCACGCCTGGCTGAGCGCAGCGAACCACGCAGCATTAATTAAGCGCAGCGAACACGCGCTCAACGGCGTATGCACCTGGGTCTTTAACGCCGTTCAAACTCTCCTGGTTCAGATAGGAAGAGCGCCCGGCTTTCGCCGCGCTCATGCTGGCCGTTGATTCTGCGCCCTGACGCGCGGCAGCGGCGGCCTCGCTCAGCCCTTTGCCTTCCACCAGCGCCTGTAGCGCCGGTTCCAGCGCATCAATTAACGTGCGATCGCCAATGCGGGCACCACCGTAGTGTTTCATACGCTCCAGTCCGGCCATCAGCGCCTGCGGCAAAGGTTGGCCCTCTTCCAGCTGCTGTCCGGCAGCAGTGAACATAATCGACATCAGCACGCCGCTGGAACCGCCCATCACCACCGCCAGCTGTTCACCCACCAGCGTCAGCAAACGTGCAGGTTCATTAAAAGGTAACGCCTGTTGCTGGCTGGCCTGCAGGATTTTACGTGCGCCTGCCGCGAAGGTAGAACCGGTGTCGCCATCGCCTACTTTGGCATCCAGCTTATTCAGCTCGCTTTCGAGATCCACCAGCGTTTGACACACGTTGTCCACTACGCGCTGTACGGCGGCGTTTGCAGAGGGCTGTGCCTGCGGCGGACGTTTAATCTCTTCGCCTTTTACTGTTGACGGCGTAGCTACCTGTTGCAGCGGCTGCCAGCCGCTGGCTTCTACCGGTGCCTGCAGCGCGCGCAGCCGTTCCTGATCCAGCAACAGCGTGGTCAGGGAAAAACCCTTCATATCCAGCGAGCTGACCAGCGTCGCCGGGCCAACCAGGTGACTCAGCCGGTTTGCCAGCGGTGACCGTAGCGCTTCCCGCGCCAGTACGCCTGACTCCAGCATTGAGAAACCGCCGAGGTTGTTGATCAGCAGCAGCGCCTGTTTCTCGTTCGGCACCTTTTCTGCCAGTTTTTCCATCATGATCTGCACTATTTCACGACTGTTCTGCGTTTTTAGCGTTGTTACACCCGGTTCGCCATGAATACCCATGCCCAGTTCGCTTTCCCCTTCCGCTACGCGGTTGTCCTGCGGCTCGCCGGGAATATGGCAGGTGGCAAACGCCAGCCCTATGCTGGCGGTATCCGCGATAGCCTGTTGAGCGCGCTGTGTGACCTCTTCCAGCGAAGCGCCCTGTTCAGCGTAGTAACCGGCCAGCTTATGAATCAATACGGTTCCGGCCAGGCCGCGCGGCTGTGGATTGTCCGGCAGCGCAATGTCGTCTTTAACGATCGCCAGCTCAACTTTGTAACCCAGCGCCCGCGCTTTTTCTGCCGCCAGACCAAAATTCAGGCGGTCACCGGTATAGTTTTTTACGATCAGCAAGCAGCCCGCTTCGCCGGTAACATTAATAATCGCGCTAAGCACTGCATCGACGCTGGGCGAGGCGAAAACATCGCCGCATACGGCGGCGGTCAGCATGCCTTTGCCCACAAAGCCTACGTGCGCAGGTTCATGACCGGAGCCACCGCCGGAAATCAGCGCCACCTTGCGCTTATCCCAGTCGTTACGCACCACTACACGAATACCTTCTCCGGCATCCAGTCGGCTCAGGTTATGGAAAGGCGTGGTGATTAACGCACCTTCGATCGCTTCGTTCACCAGTTCGCTTTTTTCGTTCATGAAAAACTGACTCATGGTTTCCTCTCTGTGTTGTTTCGCCCAGACGCAGCGGCGCAAAGCTTAACTGTAGTTGAAGCTGTCAGAGATTCGATAGCAAATATCCGCAACGCGGGCGCATGCAGAGATTAATCATGGGAAAACATGAATCGCCGGGCTTATCGCCCGGCGAGCGCGTTAGCGAAAAACGCTGATCGCTTCGACCAGCCGCGTAGCCTGGCGCGTCATGCGACCTGATGCCTCCGCACCTTCCAGTACACGCGCCGCGTTTTGATGCGTAATATCGTCCAGATTTTCTACCGCCTGGCTTACCTCACTCAGGGCCGAGGCCTGCTCCGCCGTGGCGGCGCTAATCTGACCAATCAGCGTTGAAACATCCTGCACCCGCGCAACAATTTCCTGCATAGTGCTGCCGGTTTGATTGACCTGCCCGGTACCGGTTTCTACCCGTTTCACGCTGGCTGCTACCAGCGTTTTGATTTCACTGGCGGCTTTGGCGCTACGGCTTGCCAGATTCCGCACTTCACCGGCCACCACCGCAAACCCTTTGCCCTGCTCGCCAGCGCGCGCCGCCTCAACCGCCGCATTCAATGCCAGAATATTGGTCTGGAAGGCGATGCTATCGATAACGCTGATAATACTGGCGATTTTTTTCGCGCTTTCCGCGATTTCGCTCATGGTGTTTACCATTTCACGCATCGACTCGCCGCCCTTTTCTGCCGCCTGACTGGTGGTAATAGAAAGCTGGTTTACCTCTGCCGCGCTCTCTTTATTGCTTTTTACCGTGGAGGTCATCTGGTTCATGGTGGCAGCGGTTTGCTGGACGTTAGCTGCCGCCTGTTCGGTGCGCTGGCTTAGCTCATCATTGCTGCGCGCCATCGCATCGCTGGCGCTCATGACATTGATCGCCTGCCCGCTCACGTCATCAACCAGCCAGCGAAACATCAGACCAAGCTGACCGATAGCACGCAGCGTGGTGCCGATCTCATCGACCCGATCCATCAAATCAACTTTATGGCTGTTGCCGGTGGCAACGTTGAGCGCCTGCTGACAGACCCGCTCCAGGGGACGGGAAATCTGCTGCTCCAGCCAGGCGCTGGCAAGGAACAGCAGCAAAGCCATGCCGATGCTGAATATCCCCAGCACGCCTGCCGTCACGCCCAGCGCCCAGACGCCAGCGATAGTTAACGGCAGCAGCGCCAGCAGCGCAGAACGAATACGCCAACGCAGCGGCATGGTCTTGAACATTGAACGCCAGCGTCGCCAGCCACGGTAGACCAGCAGTCCCTGATGCAGTTTACGACCCTTATGATTTCCGCTACGAAAATCGCCGTACAGCGTTTCCGCCTCCTTTATTTCCGCCGCTGAGGGTTTAGTACGCACCGACATATAGCCATGCACGGCATCATTGCGCATCACCGGAATAGCATTGGCCCGTACCCAATAGTGATCGCCGTTTTTACGGCGATTTTTTACCAGCGCAGACCAGGGCAGCCCCTGCTTCAGCGTGGCCCACATATCGGCAAAGGCTTCAGGCGGCATATCAGGATGCCGCACCATGTTATGCGGCTGACCATTGATCTCTTCCGGCGTAAAGCCGCTGACATCAATAAACGCATCGTTGGCATAGGTTATGTGGCTGTTAAGGTCGGTGGTGGACATCAGCGTTGCGTCATCGCTAAACGCAAACTCCTGATGAGTGACGGGCTGGTTGTTACGCATGAAATCAATTCCTTGAATGGGGACAAAGTCAGATACAGTGAATAGATTATGTTTTTTTATAGTTTCGGCATCTGACAGGCGGATCTTTAGCGGAAAAAAAACGCTGCCCGCCGATATCAGCCCCGTTTTAAGCGTGACGGCAGGCGCTTGCTGAAAAAAGCAGCGCAGAGTGGGGTTAATTCCATCTATAAGATTTTATTTAGGGTAAGAGAAATCGCGTGATAAAAGGGATAAAAAAGCAGGATGAAGCAGCTAACCTGTGAAGCCCTGTGCGTTAGCTGCCCGTGAGAAATTACAGGTTTTGCGCAAGCGCCTGTTGCAGCGCCTGACGAATAAAGCCCTGATTCTGCGCCAGCAGGTGGGTAGCTTCTGCCGCTGAAAGCTGGCCCAGCACCATCAGGATGGCGGTTTTACAATGGCCGTTACAGTCTGCCAGTGCCGCCTGCGCCGCCTCAGCGCTACAGTCGGTCGCCTGCCGGACAATATTAATCTGACGCTGCACCAGCTTCTGATTAGTGGCTTCCACATCCACCATCAGATTACCAAAGACCTTTCCGCTGCGGATCATCGCGCCGGTGGTCAGCATATTCAGCACCAGCTTTTGTGCTGTTCCGGCCTTCATGCGTGATGAGCCGGTTACCACTTCCGGCCCGACAACCGGCGTTAAGGCAATCTGCGCCACGCGTGCCATCTCACTGTCAGGGTTACAGGTCAGCGCCACGGTAACGGCCCCCTGACGTTTAGCGTAATCCAGCGCACCCAGCACATAGGGTGTACGCCCGCTGGCGGCAATGCCAACCAGCACATCCCGTTCGCTAAACTGAATGGACTGTAAATCCGCCGCGCCCATATCTGCATTATCTTCCGCGTTTTCCACCGCCTGTAAAATGGCCCGATGTCCACCTGCAATCAGCCCAATGACCTGCTCATGCGGGGTACCAAAGGTTGGCGGGCATTCACTTGCATCCAGAATACCCAGGCGTCCTGAGGTACCTGCGCCGCTATAAATCAGGCGGCCTCCACGCTGAAAGGCGGCGGTGATGGCGTCTACCGCCTGCGCTATCTGCGGCACGATCGCCTCGACGGCCAGCGCCACCTTTTTATCTTCATTATTAATAACGCGCAGCATCGCCTCCGTTGCCAGTTCATCAATGTTTTCACTGGCAGGATTGCGGCTTTCGGTGATCATACGTGACAGATCGAGACTCATAGCAACTCCCTTGTATACGCTCATGCAGCAAACCGGTTTAGACGCTCTATAATGAGCAACTCGTTATCAGAATGAAACTGTACGCAGTGGAACGGTTTGCTGCGGGCGAAAAAAAACGCCGCCCGGGCATGATACCAGGGCGGCGTTGAGGCTAACAGCCTGTTAACGTGCGGTTTGTAGCCGCAGTTGCTGTTCGTATTCTTTCGCCTGGGCGTTATCAAACTGATCTTCCCACTTGGCGATAACCAGTACCGCCAGCGCATTGCCCACTACGTTCAGCGCGGTACGCGCCATATCCATGATGCGATCGACGCCAGCGATAAACGCCAGCCCTTCCAGCGGGATGCCAACGCTACCCAGCGTCGCCAGCAGCACCACAAACGAGACGCCCGGTACGCCAGCGATGCCTTTTGAGGTCACCATCAGCGTCAGCACCAGCACGATCTCATCCATCAGCGAAAGCTCAATGCCGTAGAGCTGAGCGATAAAAATCGCCGCAATGCTCTGATACAGAGTAGAGCCGTCCAGATTGAAGGAGTAACCGGTTGGCACCACAAAGCTGGTAATGGCTTTCGGCGCGCCGTAGGCTTCCATCTTCTCCATAATACGCGGCAGCACCGTTTCCGAGCTGGAGGTTGAGTAAGAGAGGATCAGCTCATCCTTCAGGATACGCATCAGCGTGGTGATTTTCAGCTTACACATACGCGCCACCGTGCCCAGCACCACGAAGGCGAAAAACAGGATAGCGGCGTATACCAGCAGCACCAGCTTCGCCAGCGGCCAGAGCGAGGAGAAACCAAAGTTAGCAATGGTCACGGCAATCAACGCAAACACGCCAATCGGCGCATAGCGCATGATCATATGCGTGACTTTGAACATGGTCTCCGAAACCGAACGGAACACCTTCACCAGCGGATCGCGATGCTCGGACGGTAGCGATGAAAGGCCCAGACCAAACAGCACCGAGAAGAAGATAATCGGCAGCATATCGCCTTTGGCGATCGCAGCGAAAATATTCTGTGGGATCAGCGACAAAATGGTGACAACAAGGCTGTGCGCTCCACTCTGTACCTGTTCGGTAGTGGCTTCATATTTAGAGATGTCCACCGTTGCCAGCGTCGACATATCAATGCCGGTGCCAGGCTGAAACACGTTCGCCAGGGTAATCCCTACCACGATGGCAATGGTGGTAATCACTTCAAAGTAGACAATCGTTTTGACGCCGATGCGTCCAAGCTTCTTTGCGTCGCCTACACCAGCAATACCCACCACTAAGGTAGAGATAACAATAGGCACAACAATCATCTTGATCAGATGAATAAAGATATCACCGGCGGGCGAGAGGATATTGGTGATTAACCATTCACGATCCTCAGGCTGGTTATGCAAAATCGCACCAACGATGACACCCAGCACCAATGCAATCAGTATTTGCCAGGCAAGGCTGATTTTAAAACCTTTCATAGTGTTTCATTTCCTTAACAAACCCTGATTTCGCCTGGGAAGCGCGGACGCTGACACATATAAGGGAAAGGGACAAAGTCCGGTAAAATCGAGGGTTATTGATGGTATCGCCCGGAAAAGGGCCGTTGATAAGTACCATTATCAACGGGCGAAAAGCAACCTTTCCGACACGCTGTTTCGTCTGATTGTGCCAGGGCAAGATAAATGCCTTTAGGTTATTGATACACTAACTCTATGTTATGAAAAGTAATATAGGCCGTGCTTTTAGCATAGCTATGCATTAACGCAGCGATACCGTTTGCTGTTTTTTTCAACAATTCTGCGCGTCATTACCTACACTTAATCAGAAGATGAAGCGTTATCGTTTTGCCATCAGACTAATAAAAACCCTGCATTTTTCATCGCATTTACTATTCCCGTGATCTATCGCGCAAAAAGGAAACAAAGCGCTGCCTCTCGCTGTCATTAACCTTTGATTGACATATTATTAACAACTTCAAGGAGATCAGCCATGAGCCAAATAATTAAGCATCCCGTTCCCGCCAATATTGCGGAAAACACCCTGATTAATGCGGAAC
The DNA here is from genome assembly GCF_050113775.1 of Pantoea sp. FN0302. NCBI lineage: Bacteria > Pseudomonadati > Pseudomonadota > Gammaproteobacteria > Enterobacterales > Erwiniaceae > Pantoea > Pantoea sp. FN0302. The sequence continues at coordinate 81,670 of NZ_JBNJSM010000003.1, read as the reverse complement.
AGTACCAGGCAATGTACCAACAATCGGTGCAGGACCCCGACGCGTTCTGGGCCGAACAGGGCAAAATCCTGGACTGGATTAAGCCCTATAGCAAAATTAAAAATACCTCCTTTGCTCCCGGAAATATCAGCATTCGCTGGTACGAAGACGGCACGCTGAATTTGGCCGCCAACTGCCTTGACCGGCATCTGCATGAGCGTGGCGATCATCCGGCAATTATCTGGGAAGGCGATGACGCCAGAGAAAGTAAAACCCTGACCTATCGCGATCTACATCGCGAGGTTTGCCGCTTCTCTAACGTTCTTAAAGAACTGAATATTAACAAAGGCGACGTCGTTGCTATCTATATGCCGATGGTGCCCGAAGCGGCGATCGCGATGCTGGCCTGCGCACGCATCGGCGCGGTGCATTCGGTTATTTTCGGTGGCTTTTCGCCAGAAGCGGTGGCGGGTCGTATTATCGACTCCAGCGCGAAACTGGTGATCACTGCCGATGAGGGTGTGCGTGCAGGTCGTACCATTCCTTTAAAGAGAAATGTTGATGACGCGCTAAAAAATCCGGGCGTTACCACCATTAATCATGTGGTGGTGATGAAGCGCACCGGTAATGAAATTAACTGGCAAAACGGCCGTGACTGCTGGTGGCATGAGTTGATGAACAGCGCCTGCGCCCATCATCAGCCGGAAGAGATGAACGCTGAAGATCCGCTGTTTATCCTTTATACCTCCGGCTCTACCGGTAAGCCGAAAGGCGTGCTGCACACCACCGGCGGATATCTGGTCTATGCCGCCACGACCTTTAAGTATGTGTTTGATTATCATCCGACCGATGTTTACTGGTGTACCGCTGACGTTGGCTGGATCACGGGTCACAGCTATCTGCTTTACGGTCCGCTGGCCTGTGGCGCCACGACGCTGATGTTTGAAGGCGTGCCCAACTGGCCGCAGCCAAGCCGCATGGCGGAAGTGGTTGATAAACATAAGGTAACGCTACTCTATACCGCGCCAACGGCGATCCGCGCTCTGATGGCGGAAGGCGACAAGGCGATTGCCGGCACCAGCCGCGCTTCGCTGCGTATCATGGGATCGGTGGGGGAACCTATCAACCCGGAAGCCTGGGAGTGGTATTACAAAAAAATTGGCGACAGCCGCTGCCCGATAGTGGATACCTGGTGGCAGACCGAGACCGGCGGCTTTATGATCGCTCCCCTGCCCGGCGCTACTGAGCTGAAACCGGGATCGGCCACCCGACCTTTCTTTGGCGTTCAGCCTGCGCTGGTGGATAACGAGGGTCATTCACAAGAGGGAGCCTGCGAGGGCAACCTGGTCATCGTTGATTCCTGGCCGGGCCAGGCGCGCACCCTGTTCGGCGATCATGAACGCTTCGAGCAAACCTACTTCTCTACCTTTAAAAATATGTACTTCAGCGGCGACGGCGCGCGACGCGATGAAGATGGCTATTACTGGATAACCGGTCGCGTGGATGATGTGCTGAATGTTTCCGGGCATCGTCTGGGCACCGCTGAAATTGAATCGGCGCTGGTATCCCATGCCAAAATCGCCGAAGCGGCCGTGGTGGGTATTCCTCATTCAATTAAAGGACAGGCGATTTACGCCTATATCACGCTGAACCACGGTGAGGAACCAACGCCGGAGCTTTATGCGGAGGTTCGCAACTGGGTGCGTAAAGAGATTGGGCCGATCGCTACGCCCGACATTCTGCACTGGACTGATTCACTGCCAAAAACCCGCTCCGGCAAGATTATGCGACGTATTCTGCGCAAAATCGCCACGGGCGATACCAGCAACCTGGGCGATACCTCGACGCTTGCCGATCCCGGCGTGGTGGAAAAACTGCTCGAGGAAAAACAGGGGATTACCATGCCATAATCGGCGGGCGGTTCAGGGCCGCCCGGCGTAGTCAGCACGCGACTCGGCGGGTTCTGCCAGCCGGGAAAAAACAGACGTCATAACACGATAAAAAATCCTTTGCGCTTTTCTTACCTCTGGAGACGCTGTAATGAACGACGCTATCTATGCCCGAATAGAAAAGAGTGCGCGCTTTAAACTGCTGGTGCAAAAGCGCCAGCGTTTTGCGCTGCTTCTCACCATTATCATGCTCATCCTGTATGTTGGCTTTATTCTGCTTATCGCCTTTGCGCCCGACTGGCTGGGAACCCCGCTGCATGAAGGCACCAACGTCACGCGCGGTATTCCCATCGGCGTCGGCCTGATTGTTATCTCTTTTCTGCTCACCGGCGTTTATGTCTGGCGTGCCAACGGCGAGTTCGATCGTCTGACCAAACAGATCCTTGATGAGGTGAAATAATGAACGGGCTAAAACGCTTTACGGCGGGGCTCGCTCTGCTGTTTCCGCTGCCGCTGCTGGCTGCCGACGCGCTGACTGGCGCAGTGCAAAAACAGGGAACGAACTACCAGGCGATTATCATGTTTCTGGTGTTTGTCGCCGGTACGTTGGGGATCACCTGGTGGGCGTCGAAACGCACCCGATCGCGCAGCGACTACTATACCGCCGGCGGCAATATTACCGGTTTTCAGAATGGGCTGGCGATCGCCGGCGACTTTATGTCCGCCGCCTCGTTTCTGGGTATTTCCGCGCTGGTCTACACCTCCGGCTACGATGGTTTGATCTACTCGCTGGGCTTCCTGGTCGGCTGGCCGATCATTCTGTTTCTGATTGCCGAACGGCTGCGTAATCTCGGGCGCTATACCTTTGCCGATGTGGCCTCTTACCGCTTACAGCAGAAACCGATCCGCACGCTTTCCGCCTGCGGTTCGCTGGTGGTGGTGGCGCTGTACCTGATTGCCCAGATGGTGGGCGCGGGCAAACTGATCCAGTTGCTGTTTGGCCTGGATTATCACGTTGCCGTGGTGCTGGTGGGCATTCTGATGGTGCTCTATGTGCTGTTCGGCGGCATGCTGGCCACCACCTGGGTGCAGATTATCAAAGCGGTGCTGCTGCTGTTCGGCGCGTCGTTTATGGCAATTATGGTGATGAAAACGGTCGGCTTCAGCTTCAATACGCTGTTCACCGAGGCGATGGCAGTACACCCTAACGGCCAGGCAATTATGCGTCCCGGCGGGCTGGTAAACGATCCGATTTCAGCGCTGTCGCTGGGGCTGGGACTGATGTTCGGTACCGCCGGGCTGCCCCATATCCTGATGCGCTTCTTTACCGTGAGCGATGCCCGCGAGGCGCGTAAAAGCGTGTTCTGGGCCACCGGCTTTATGGGCTACTTCTATTTCCTGACCTTTATTATCGGTTTCGGCGCGATCCTGCTGGTGGGTGCAAATCCGATGTTTAAAGACGCCACTGGTGCGCTGATTGGCGGCAACAACATGGCAGCGGTGCATCTGGCGAATGCGGTCGGCGGCAGCACCTTCCTCGGCTTTATTTCTGCGGTGGCGTTCGCCACTATTCTGGCGGTGGTCGCCGGACTGACGCTGGCCGGCGCCTCTGCGGTTTCGCACGACCTTTATGCCAGCGTATGGCGTAAGGGGCAGGCCAACGAACGCGAGGAGCTGCGCGTATCGAAAATCACCGTGCTGGTGCTGGGTGTAGTGGCTATTGCCCTGGGTATTTTGTTTGAGAAACAGAATATCGCCTTTATGGTGGGGCTGGCCTTCTCTATCGCCGCCAGCTGTAACTTCCCGATTATCCTGCTTTCGATGTACTGGTCGAGGCTAACCACGCGCGGTGCGATGGTGGGCGGCTGGCTGGGTCTGCTGACGGCGGTGATACTAATGATCCTCGGCCCTACCGTGTGGGTTCAGGTGATGGGACATGAATCTCCGGTGTTCCCGTATGAGTATCCGGCGCTGTTCTCGATGCTGGCAGCCTTTATCGGCACCTGGCTGTTCTCTGTCACCGACCATTCGGCGCAAGGCGCCCAGGAGCGTCAGCTGTTCCACTCGCAGTTTGTTCGTTCACAAACCGGGCTGGGTATCGATCAGGGCAAGACGCACTGATCGTCACGCTCCAACTTTATCATCCTTTACAACAGGGCCTACGGGCCCTGTTTTTATTTAGCCTCGCCGTTAAGGCGCCTGCTACCGGGCTGCGGCCCACATCAGTTGACCAATTAGCGGCGCGATGATCACCGTTACCACGCCAGAGAGCATCATGACCAGGCTGGAGACCACGCCTTCCTGCTGCCCCAGTTCATAAGCGCGCGCGGTACCGGCACCGTGTGATGCGGCACCAAAACCTGCACCTTTGGCCATGCCCTGTTTTACCGCCAGCCGCAGAAATAGTACGTCGCCGACCGCCATACCGAATACGCCAGTCAGCACCACAAACAGCGCCACCAGATCGGGCTGTCCGCCTACCTGCTTTGCCGCCGCCAGCGCAAAAGGGGTAGTGATGGAGCGTATCGCCAGGCTGCGCTGGATAATTTCCGGCAGCGCCAGCAGACGCGCCAGCCAGACCGAACTGCATACGGCCACCAGCGTGGCGGTGACCACGCCAACCGACAGCGAAAGCCAGTGCTGGCGGATAATGCTCTGGTTTTCATAGACCGGCACCGCAAACGCCAGGGTCGCCGGGCCAAGTAACCACAGCAGCCAGCGGCTCTCGCTGATATAGTTCTGCCAGGAGATATGCATCACCAGCAGCATGCCCACCAGCAGCAGCGGCGTCAGCACCAGCGGCATCAGCAGCAGTTTGCGCCAGCGGCGGTAGAGTCGTTTATTAAGAAAGTAGATGCATAGCGTGGCGATAAAACAGAGCAGGCTAATAATGAGATTATTCATGGCGCGCCTGCTTACGTTGCGCCAGCCAGATCTCCAGCCGGTAAACTCTGTCCACCACCAGCGCCGTTGCCGCCAGCACCATCAGGGTGCTTAGCGCAATCACTACGCAGATACGCCAGCCCTCAGTTTTTAGCAGATCGCCATAGTTGACCACCGCGACTACCGCCGGAACAAAGAACAGCAGCATCTCTGCCAGCAGCCAGTTGCCGCCCGCCTTGACCCATTTCAGTGGCATGATGCGCAACGCCAACAGCGCCAGCAGCAGCAGCATACCAACAATATTGGCGGGTAACGGCAGATGCAGCCAACTCACCAGCTGTTGCGCGCAGATAAACAGGCCGACATAAATAGCGACCTGTACAGGCACCTGCAAACGTTGCAACCATCCCGTTTTCTGCGGGCTTAAGGCCAGAGCCATTTTGATTTTCTCCCCCTGTTTCTGTGATGACTGTCAGTATACGGCGCTGGCAAAGGGTGAAAAAAATGAATTAAAATTATCCAAAGTATGCATAAAAGGAATAGTTGATGGATGTTCGGGCGTTACGCTACTTTGTTGAGGTGGTGCGTCAGCAAAGCTTTACCCGCGCGGCTGAAGCGCTATTCGTGACGCAGCCAACCATCAGCAAAATGTTGCGTCAGCTGGAGGATGAACTGAATTGCAAGCTGCTGCTGCGTGAAGGCCGTCGGCTACACCTGACCGACAGCGGTCAGGTGGTTTATCAACGCGGCCTGATGATTTTGCAGGAGTTCAAACAGCTGCAGCAGGAAATTGGCGATATCAATCAGCTGAAAACCGGTGAGCTGCGGCTGGGCGTGCCGCCTATGGTCGGTATGCAAATTGCCGGTTCTGTCTCTGCATTTCGCCAGCGTTATCCCGGCATTACGTTAAAAATCGTTGAGTCCGGCGGGCTGACGGTGCAGGAAGCGGTTCTCTCCGGCAGCCTGGATTTAGCGCTTACCGCCCTGCCGATAGATGAACAGCTACCGCTCAACACGCTGACGCTGATGCGTCATCCGCTGTGCGTGCTGGTGCCGCACGCCGCGCCCTGGCTGGAGCGTACCAGCGTCTCGCTGGCGGAGGTCACCCGGCACCCGCTGCTGATTTTTAACGAAGAGTTTTCGCTTAACCGGCAGCTAAAGCAGGCTTTCCAGCGTGAAGGCCTGACGCCGCAGATCGCGGTACGCAGTGGACAATGGGATTTTCTGGCGGCGATGGTGCAGGCGGGGATGGGAGTGGCGATTTTACCAGAGCCGATCTGTCAGCGGCTGGATAAGCAATCGCTGCTGTGGCTGCCGCTGGAATCGGAACTGGCGTGGACGCTGGGATTGATCTGGCGAGAAGGCAGCTATCTTTCCCGCAGCGCGCAGGCGTGGATTGACTGCTGCCGTGAATACTGGCCGGGCGATGCGCCGACCCTGTGGGTATAGGCGGGCAAAGGTGCCCGCCTGCCGCTTTTAATGATCTTTCTCTACCAGCAGCGCTTCCAGCAGATCGAGATCGCGCAACAGTTGTTGCATGGTTTCATTGCTGATCTGCTGCGTGGCGCGCAGATGATAAAGTTCGGCACGTTCGGCGCGCAGCGCAGTAAGTCGGAAGCGGCGTTCCAGCTCTTCGGCGATATGGGCATTATCCAGATCGCCCTGCCCGTCAGCACGACGACGCAGATTACCGATCACGCGCGAGCTCACCTCTTTAAGCAGCTCGTTATCCACATTCTCTTCCGTGTCATGCGCCAGCCGCTCTTCCATCTTATACAGGCTGTCAATCGCCACGCCCGCCATGATCGCCCGCGCCTGCTGTAGCTCACGGCGATGTACGGACTTGTCGATGCCATCAATCCCGCGCAGCAGTAATGGCAGAACAATCACGCCCACGAACAGCGAGAACAGAATAACGCCGGTTGCGAGGAATACCAGTTCATAACGCCCCGGAAACGCCTCGCCGTTAGGCAGAAACAGCGGAATCGACAGCACGCCAGCCAGCGTAATCGCACCGCGAACACCCGCTACGGAGGCGATCAGCAATTCACGCGAACTGTAATTGCTGAACTCCATGGGTTTTTTGCTCAGGAAACGCTTGCTGATGCGCTGCATGACCCACAGCCAGCCGTAACGCACCAGCATCAAGGCGGCGTAAACCAGCAGGATGTCGGTAAACAGCATCCACAGCTCAACGTTAGGATCGGCATTGGCTTCGGTAATGGAGGTTTCCAGAATGCCCGGCAACTGCAGGCCCAGCATCAAAAACACCATGCCGTTAAACACAAATTCCAGCATCTGCCAGACACTGTTGGCGCGCAGACGCATCGCCAGCGGCGCACGACGCATAATACCGGAACGGGTGATCATCATACCGGCCGCCACGGCCGCCAGAATACCCGATACGCCCAGATGCTCCGCAATCAGATAAGAGGCAAACGGCAGCAGCAGCAGCAGTACGGTTTGTGTTGCGGGATCGTCACCGCTCAGGCGGCTGAACAGACGCAGCGATTTACCAAATATCCAGCAGACCGCAGCGCCCGCCAGCAGACCGCCGATCGCGACTTTAAAAAATTCCACCGTCGCGCCGGAGACGGTAAAGACCATGGTTCCCATCGCCACCGCGACGGCAAATTTCAGTGATACCAGGCCGGAAGCGTCATTCATTAGCGCTTCACCCTGTAGTATCGACATAATCTTCTTGGGAATACGGCCTTCGCCAACAATACCGGAAAGGGCCACGGCATCGGTCGGCGACAGCACCGCTGCCAGCGCAAAGGCGGGCACTAACGGAATGCCTGGCACCATCCAGTAGATCAGATAGCCAATACCCACAACCGTAATCAGTACCAGCATTAAGGCCAGTCCCATGATTTCCCGACCATGATGCAGGAACTCATTGACCGGCGTTTTCCAGCCGTCGGCAAACAGCAGCGGCGGAATAAACAGTACCAGGAACAGTTCCGGATCGAAATCCACATGCAGGCCAAAGGTTGGCCATGCCAATAGCGCACCGGCGGCGATTTGCACCAGCGGCAGAGGGATCTGGAACGGGATAATACGGGCGGCAACGCCGGACAGTGACACCACCAGCGTCATAATGAGAATAGTAAAAAAGATTTCCATGCTTTCCTTATAGCCTCTTCCAACAGGCATATGTGAATCGATTACCCTGGGGTTACCCCGTAGCAGTGTAAAACAAAACGATCGAGCTGTTAAAAACATGGCGTGCGATCGTTTACGCTTCAGGATATTTCTTTGTAGATGAAAGAAATCAGAGGAAAGTGACGGAAAAATAAAGGAAAGCGCGGCACTGCGGCCGCGCCTGAACGATCAAAGCGCCCAACCTCCGGCATAGAAGATCACCAGAGCGATAGCGATAATCACGGTGCCAATATTCAGCCGACGCCATTCGCCAGCAAATATACGACCAATCACCAACGCGCCGAAGCCCAGCATAATGCCGGTAACAATGTTACAGGTCAGCACGATAAACACTGCCGTCAGCAGGCCGGACATCGCATCGACAAAATCATTAAAGTCGATTTTCGCAACGTTGCTCAACATCAACAGCCCGACATACATCAGCGCGGGAGCGGTGGCGTAGGCCGGAACCAGATAGGCCAGCGGCGACATAAACAGGATCAACAAAAACAGCAGACCGACTACAATCGCCGTCAGGCCGGTTTTACCGCCCGCTGCGGTTCCGGCTGCCGATTCGATATAGACCGCCGCCGGTGATGCCCCGACCAGGCCGGCAAAAATACTGCTAACCGAATCGGTGGTAAGCGCTTTGCCGCCGCTGATGATCTGCCCGTCTTTATCCAGCAGGTTAGCCTGTCCGGCCACGGCGCGGATCGTGCCGGTGGCATCAAATACCGCCGTCATCACCAGCGCCAGTACGCTTGGCAGTACCGCCGCCTGCAACGCGCCGCCAATATCCAGGCTGAACAGCAGCGACTGACCATTTGCGTCGCGCAGGCTGGGCATGGCAAACAACCCTTTAAAGCTGACCGCCGGATCCACCGCCAGACCAATCAAAGAGATAGCAATGATTGTCAGCAGGATGCCGCCCGGCACACGGCGTTTTTCCAGACCGAAAATCACCGCCAGACCCAGCAGGCTCATCATAACCGGGAAAGAGGTAAAATCCCCCAGCGCCACCGGCAGACCGGGAGCAGGATTTTTTACCACCAGGCCAACGCCGTCCGCAGCGATTAACAGTAAAAACAGGCCAATACCAACGCCGGTACCATGCGCCACGCCCATCGGCAGGTTACGCAAAATCCAGGCGCGAATGCCGGTGGCGGAGATCAGGGTAAACAGTACGCCCATCAGGAAAACAGCGCCCAGCGCCACCGGAATGGTGATTTGCTGCCCCAGTACCAGGCTAAACGCGGTAAACGCGGTCAGTGAGATGGCGCAGCCGATTGCCATCGGCAGGTTTGCCCACAGCCCCATAATAATGGAACCAAAACTGGCCACCAGACAGGTGGAAACGAACACCGCAGCGGGCGGAAAGCCCGCCTTACCCAGCATTCCCGGTACTACGATCACCGAATAGACCATCGCCAGGAAGGTGGTTAAACCCGCCAGGATCTCCTGACGCACGCTGCTGCCGCGCGCAGAAATTTGGAACCAGCTATCAAGCGAGCGACGCGCGGGTTGTGTTGGAGTCGACATGAAAAACCTCATTATTTTTGGATGACAGCCTGCGCGGCGACAGAACGCACCGTTTTTATATCCCTGGATAGATGCTGGCGTGAAATGAACAGAAGACGCCAGTAAAAAAAGCAAACGATTACTTCGCCGCGCGAATTAGGCCGCAATAGTGGCCTGTAAAAAGGCAAACGATTATCCTGCCTTTACGGGCATATTTTCAACTGCTGTTTACGCCTGAACCAGGATAATTCGCAAGGAAGAGCCGTTACGTCCTCTTTATCTGGCTACTCCGCCGCCAGATCGAGTTCGCCGCCCTGCTGAATGGCGCGCTGCCAGGCGGGACGACGCATAATGTTAGCAAGCCAGTCCTGCGTTGCCGGCATATTATTCAACCCGCCGCGCGCCGCCAGCCCCTGAACAGGAAAGCTCATTTGAAAATCCGCCAGCGTAAGCCGTTCGCCAGCGAACCAGCTATGGGTAGTCAGATGTCGCTCGATAAACTCACGATGCGTGGCCAGCTGCTTATCGATAAAGCCTTTGCGCACGCCGTTACCGAAGGCTGCGCCGATGGGACGCAACAGCCAGGGCACCGGCGGCTTGCCCATTCTGCTGAAGATCAGGCGCATAACCACCAGCGGCATCAGCGACCCTTCCGCATAGTGCAGCCAGTAACGACTCTGCAACGCTTCCTCTTCATTCTGCGGCGTCAACCGCTGTTGGGCATCGTAGCGGTCCGCCAGATATTCCAGAATCGCGCCCGATTCAGCCACTACGCGATTGCCGTCGCTGATAACCGGCGCTTTCCCCAACGGATGCACCTGTTTCAGCGCCTCCGGCGCCAGCATATTTGCCTGACGCTGATAGCGCCGGATTTCATAGGGCAGCTCCAGCTCTTCCAGTAGCCAGAGGATGCGCTGAGAACGGGAGTTGTTGAGATGATGGACAACGATCATGACCGATTCCTGTGGTTAAGCGCCAGCCTCCAGTATAGCGGCTACTCCTCTTCGCGCTGCGGATCGAGCAGGATCGCGCCGGTGCCCTTCTCCGCCAGCCGGTCGCCGGGGTTGCGCAACGGACAGTCGCGCATCGATAAACAGCCGCAGCCGATACAGCCGTCAAGATCGTCACGCAGGTGCGTGAGGGTCTCGATCCGTTTCGTTAGCTCGGCGCGCCACTGCTCTGTGAGTTCTTCCCAGGCTTTAGGCGAAATACGCTTTTCGACCGGCATATGCGCCAGACTTTCGCTAACCGTCGCCAGGGGAATGCCGATGCGCTGGGCAATTTTAATGATTGCCACGCGGCGCAGCACATCACGGCTGTAGCGCCGTTGATTTCCACCATTGCGCGTGCTGGCGATCAGCCCTTTCGCCTCATAAAAATGCAGCGCGGAAACCGCTACCCCACTACGTTTCGCCACTTCGCCTGGCGTCAGTACCGGTTTGGGAGAACTGTTTTTTTTCATTTTGCGCTTTACCTCAAGTTAACTTGAGGAATTATACTCCCACCCCATTAACCCGCAACGCTTAAAATCTCATCAGAAGGACGTAGTCATGATGCATAACGACATTATTCATTCTCTGACTGACTGGATTGATCAGAACTTAGATAAAAACTTGTCCATCGATGAAGTCGCCGCCAAAGCAGGCTACTCAAAATGGCACCTGCAACGTATGTTCCGTACCGTAACGAAACAGACGTTGGGCAGCTATATTCGCGAGCGTCGACTGACGCTGGCGGCGGAAGCTCTTACTCTGACCCAGCGTCCGGTATTTGATATTGCGATGCAGTATGGTTTTGACTCGCAGCAAACTTTTTCGCGCGTATTCCGCCGTCAGTTTTCACAAACGCCCACGGCCTATCGCCACAGCATGCGTCGTCAAAGCGCGCTGCGTCAGCGTTCCGTTAATTATAATCGTAACGATGTTATTGGCAGTTACGCCCAGCGTACCACCGGCATCTGCTGCCCGGTCAGCGGTTAAAAGCGTAAGCCAGGCCCGGCGCGTTTGCCGGGCCGCTTTCAGGCTATTTCAGCCTGTGGATGGCTTTGTAGCAGCGGCGATAAGTACCATCCGCCGCCCAGCGATTTGATGTGATACATAGCAGCATCTGCCTGAGCCATTAACCCTTCTGTGGATCGCGCATTTTTTCCCATCGCTGCGCCAATGCTCACCGACCAGATAATTGGCTCGCCGTCCGGCAAAAGCAGCGGACTTTCCATGCTGATCATCAGATGCTCGACTACCGTGGCTATCTCCTCCGGCTCAGTGATATTACGCAGCAGAACCGCAAATTCATCGCCGCCGAGGCGCGCCACGATATCTGTTTTTCTTACCTGCGCGCGCAGCCGCTGTGCGGTGGCGGTAATAATGGCATCGCCTGCCGCATGTCCCCATGTATCATTGATCTGCTTAAAGCGATCGCCATCAATAAACAGCACTGCCAGCCTTTGTCGCTGCGCGTTATCAGCAAAAGCCTGAGTCAGCGCCTGTTCAAATGCGATACGGTTCATTAAGCCGGTCAGGCTGTCATGACTGGCCTGATGCGTCAGATAGTCATGTTCACGCTTCATATGGCTTTGCCATTCGTCCAGCTCCGCCAGCAGGCAGTTAAAATCATGGCTGAGCGCCTGTAGCTCAGCGATTTCAGCAGCAGGAACCCGGCGACCAAAAGCGCGACGCTGCCGTACATCCTGGGTTACCAGGGTAATACTTTGCAGCGCCTGTATAATCCCGGCATGCATCCGCCGCGACAGCAGTGAAGCCAGCGTTGCCGTGGTCAGTAGGCTGGCAGCCAGCCAGGCAAGCGTTTTATAGATATATTGGATAACCTGACTGGCGTTACCGATAAGCCAGATCTTTCCAATCTCTTCCCCACCATGCATCACCGGTATACTCATCGGCTGCGGAAAAAACCAGCGCGCAATCAGGCGTTCCAGGCCGTTTTTGCTCTGATGCGAGGCCTCATGCCAGCTGGCTAATAACCGCCCCTGTCCGTCATACACCCGTCCGTCGGCCAGACAGCCACGCCCGCCAATTTCCGCCAGCGCTTCGCGGATAATCTGTCCGTCGCCTTTTATTACTGCCGACTGCACCGTATAGCTCAGCGTTGAGGCCAATAGCTCCAGGTTATTTTCTGCATAGTTACGTAACGCAATCAGGGAAAGCGTGGACAAAGAGATGCAGGAAATCGTCATGGAAACAACGATAATGATCAGATGAATACGCTGCAGCGATTTGCGCAGTGTGGGACGCGCGATCGCCGGAGCGGTTTCAGAAAAGTGAGGGTGAGATTTAATCACATCGTCCTCCGTAACAGAGGCCGGGAAACGATGTGCTGGGCTGTGGGCGATGCCTGAGACCGATGTCAGCAGCAGAAAGCAACCTGGTCATAAATAGGTCCTGAATAATAGGGGCAGACGCAGCGCTAGCGGCGTGCATAAAAAGGGCGAAGCGGTTGCGCCCGCAACTTCGAAAAAGACTGACTGAATGCCATGCCCGGTACAATAAGACGGGCGGTCAGATTCATCTCAAAGCAGGTGATCGCTCTGTAATTCGCCGATAAAACAATTAGTTATATTCTTTTTGCTCGTCGGTAATGTGTCTGATTAGGACTCATCCTGGAGCGCCGCTTTGTGCTGGTCTGCGATTAATTTTTAAACGGCTAACAGCCGTTTTTGCCGGTGTAAATTTTGTTCAAATTTTAAAATCTAGTGTTATAATGTGACCCAAGTCACACTTTAGTACTCTACGTTTATGACCGATAAAGACTTCCTGACATCTTTATCGCTGTCTTTTCCTTCCAGGCGTCAGGGTTGATAAGACACAGGGGTTGCATATTATGGCTACGCTTACCGCCAGCCTTGTTGTAATGCGTTGGGAATTGCTGAGCGCCGTACTAATGTTTTTCGCCAGCACTTTTAAAACAAAATGTCGTCAGACAAGCCATCCGGTAATGGCCTTTGTTTTTAGCGGCATTGGCGTGGGCCTGACCTGCTGGTTTGTTGCTGGTCTATTGGGGATGACGTTCAGTATGGAAAATTTCAATAATTTCCTGAACATCACCAAAGAGGCATTTATTAATATCATGAGCCAGACGCCACCTGCATGGCCGATGCCCTGATTAATTGCCTGATAAAAAAAGCGAGCTTGCTGGCTCGCTTTTTTTATTATTCACCCAGCCGAACACCACTATACTTTTTTTAGTATCGCCGGCAGCGTTACGTCGGTCACATCCGGCGAAGCGCCTGGCGTTGGCTGCGTGATATGATCCTGCAACCACATTTCACCCATCATCCGATTCAGTCCACGGTCGAGGCCGGTAACCAATCCTGCGCCTGGCGTAAAGGTTAATTCGCCAAACCACACCTGCTCTTCATGGATATACCAGTCCACACGAACATAATCGAAATCTTTCGCCAGGGTTTTACTTAACGCTAATGCGTGCTCCAGCTTCGGCATCACTCCATTAAGGTCAAGACCCGTATCGCGAATTTTGTACCAGGCTTCTTTTAGGTTGTTAACGTAAAAGTTCATCGACAACGCCGGATTGCTGCGGTTGTAGATCACCTGCAGCACATATTCAAAATTACCGTCCTTTTTATTGAACATGTGGAACTTATAATCGATCGGCGCACTTTTCCCATCGCCGATATACTGCTCAACCAGAATGCGCGGCTTAATATAACGGTAATGAATTTCGCGCGCTTCTTCAGAAAAGTCTTTACGCAGCCATTCCTGGCAACGATTAATGATCAGCTGCTTTTGCAGGCTATCAGGCTCTTCTAACAAAATTTCTACCATGTTAGAACCATGGTTAGGCTTAACCACCGTGTTCTTCAGGCCAGGCAAGCTCAGCAGCGTCGTCGGATCGCTGGTTTCATGCACCAGTGGGATCAAATACTCTTCGCCAATCGCTTCAGCAATATAATCGCGTACCGTGAACTTATCGGAGAGTTTGCCGTAACGGGCATAGTCGCCGTTGACAAACTTACGATACAGAACCTTCTCATTAAACAGCTTGGGTTCACGGATGTTGGGTAGTCTTTTAAATTTACGAAAATAGTGAATGCGGTCCTGATATGCCCACGGCATTTTCTTAACAAAATAAAGAACGCTTCTTCTTAATTCATCTTTAAACTTAGACATTTTAACCTCATTTGTAAGTTTTGTAGTTGAGTGAGGAAACGTGGATCTTGCGAATGACGCCATGCTTAAAGAAGTAATTCATTACGGTCAGGGACAGAATTTCTGTGATTAAAACGCTCCAGGCTGCGCCAACCAAACCAAAACAGGTAATTAATAACCATGCCAGCGGTATGCTGATTAACATCAGACAGAGAATTTTCTTCAACAGATAATTAAAACCTCCTTCTTTGACCATATAACGATATGCGACCGTCCCCATTGACGAAAAGCAAGTTGCTAATGACAACAACGTAACGATACTTCCTGATTGTGTGTAATCTTCCCCATACAGGGTAATAATGATCTTCTCACCGTAAAGGGATACGATAAGCAGCATCAATAGTGAAATAACCATGACATAGCCATTCAACCGTGCAGTCAGCTTTAACGCCTTCTCTGACTGCTCTCTGAATATTTCAGTAAAGCTTGAGGTAATAATTGCCGCAGGAATAAATATCCATGATGCAGAAATGATATTCGCTGCGTTAAATAACCCAACATCCCTTGCAGTCCCTACGCTGACCAGGAAGAATTGCGCCATTTTTATCTGAATTGAAATAAATATGCTCGAAATCGCTAAAGGCAGTCCGGCATATATTAAGTAACGCAGATAACTGCCGCTTTTACCTGGCGGCGGTTCTTCATCACTGTAACGCTGATAAAAGCTATACCGTTTAATCATGTATGGTACCAGCGTGACGGCGACAATAGACAAGGTCAACCACAGCGGGCTCAACTTTAGCCAGGCAACGCTAAAGCTAATAGCAAAGCCCAGCAACATGCCCACGGTGTTGGCAATCGTATTAAAGCGCGACGCCAGCTGGGCATTGTTAAAAACGCTAAAGGTGTCCTGCGTAACAAACAGCGCCGCTACAAACGAAGCCAACGCAAAGGCGAGATAGTTCTCGCGCATGTGGTAGTACATCCAAACCAAAAGCGGCAAGGAAAGCAGCAACAGTAAAGCCAAACGCAGCTTTTTGGCGATGGTCATCAGACGCATCCCTTTCTGTGCGCTTTTACTGATGCGCTTGAACAGAAGGGTTTCAGTGCCAAAAATTGCAATAGTTTGCACCACTGAGAACAGCGATGTTGAAAAAGACATCTGACCAAATACCGTGGGTCCAAAAGATTTTGCTACATAAGACGTGACAAAAATTACGCCAAATATGGAAACAAATTTTTCAGATATCATCCAGGCGGCGTTGGACATCACACTGTATTTCATCGACGCATCCTTTGTATTTCTCACTTCTCACATATGAAAAAGACGTCCGTGTTTTAAACGTACAATTACGCACAGTGAACTCTGGCGGCACAAGATTAAAAACCACATTCCACTACCGGTTATCTAAATAACGGTTACTTGCCTTTTCATGAGATTTTTCTCATAGGCTATCTGGTAAAAAATGGTCTTTTCAATTTTGTGTAAACGATTTCATAAAAATTATTTTTTGAAAGCTACCCTGGCACAAATTTACCGTTACGCAAGTTTCCAGTGGAGTGCCAGCATTGTCAAAATCGTTCACCTGACGGGAAGTGAATTTATAACAAAACTGGGTGCTGAGAAAGGTATGGGTTTAAGCCAAAGATAAAATAAGAGAAATCCCATGATGATATTTCTACAGGATAACTTAACTTATTGCTTGCCATTCAAATCGCGCACTTTAAAACGCTGCTTTAATATTCCAGGGGATTAGATCCATTTATTATTGCAGCTTTTCTCATCCATTAATTGATTAGAAAGGTAACAGCATTTATGAGAAAGTCACGATACACCGAAGAGCAAATCACCAACGCGATTAAAGCTTCTGAGTGTGGCGTTAAGGTCAAAGATATCTGTGAAGATTTGGGGATTTCTGAAGCGACCTTTTATAGCTGGAAGAAGAAGTACGCTGGGCTATCTTCCGAGGAAGGTAGAAAAATCAAAGAGTTAGAGGAGAGACTGCAGGCACTAAACCGGGAACTGCAAATTCTGAGTTCTGATAAAGCGATGCTGCAAAGCGTGGTCAAAAACTTCTTTACGACTAATGATAAGCGGCAAGCAGTTAATTATTTACAGGATACTTTCGAGATAGGTACACGCCGTAGCTGCCGCCTGCTTGATATTAGCCGTAGCGTTTATCACTATCCTTCCGGGCAGTGTGATAATCACTGATTAAATAATAATGCCTACGCTCAGGATAAATCTGATAAGCAAAGATGTGTGAAATTAATTAAAATTTTAAGAACAAGCCATTCGTACCATTTTTTCCTGAACTATTTCAGTTTGGGCACGATTGTTTTTTAGGCTTTCTTTTATCACACTCACATTAAAACCCTTTATTTCAGGTATTTCCCGGCTTACCTTTCTTTACTTATGCAGGAAAGGCGGCCGGGAAGCACTTCAGCCCTTTTAATAGTCTTCTCTGTAACGGTCCATTTCGCTTCAATCTGCCTTATACTTTCCAGATAAATCTGTATCGGTTTGTCCATGCCTTTTATGGCAAATCGGGGTCTGATTTATCTGCTTGCCGTACCCTACTCACAATAGGATCGCCGTAAAGTCATTAAGCACAGTTAATGATTATCACGTTGCAATGCGTTCAAAAGATGGTCTTAACCGTTTTCACTTTCAGGTTTCTAATGATTTTTGTAAGAGGATCTTTGTTTACCGCTCTGCTTGTTGAGGGCAACTCAAGCAATGTTTGGATCGCGATTTTTACCATAATGTGATGTGCAACACATTAGCGATACAGTAGTAAACTTTGACATTTATGCGTCTGGGTTGAAACGTTTTAGCGAAAAATCCGATAGCGCAGGAGGGGGCACTTATGGCAAGACAATCAGATAGTTAGTTGAGAAATGACCCAGGTTACCGCCGTTATCAGGTTAAGTATTATCTTAATATCAGGGCCAATTTTTATCTACTGCAATATTAGCTCCCTTTCAGCAAAAATTTTATTTCCCGGACGGGCTTTTTTTACGTAAACGTTGCCACTTAACGCAAATCAAAACAAAAACGGTGAAAAGCCGTTGAGGGTTTTCTTAAAAGCGCCTGGTCAGCTATTTAAACCGGACGCTTTTTCTAAGTAAATTATGGGGAAATATCCAACGGTGCGACTATTGGCTCAGGTTTAATGCGAATAGCAATCAATACGCCAATAATTAAACAGGCAATTCCCATTAGCGTGAGCAGCGGTGGCCAGCTCTGGCGCAGCATGAAAGTATAGGCCAGCCCCGCCAGCGTTTCGAAAACGATAAGCGGCCCAACCAGCACCGTCGGCAAACGCTGACAGGCTTCATTCCAGCACAGCGCCCCAATCCATGAGCAAAACAGCCCAATCGCCAGCATCAGAGGAATAAAGACCTCTGGCCGGGGGCCGAAAGGCAGAGCAAAACCTGGCATAGTCCAGTTCATCATCAGGGCTACCAGCAGCCAGGCCAGTAGTGCCAGCGGCAGCGTTGCCACGCCCTGTGCCGTAGCCCAGGTCCCCGGTTTTTTATCGGGGTTAGCGCGTAGCCAACGGGCGTTGCGCAGCGGATACCAGGTCCAACAGATCACCGCCATAACCGCCAGGGCAATACCGCTCAGATAACTGGCCCATTCAATGTGTTGCGCCGCGCCGCGTAACTCAGCCACATTCACGCAGACTAAACCGACAACGATCAGTAGCAGTGCAGGCATTAGCTTACCCCAGGCTAAGCGCCCCTCCTGACCACCATATAACAGGTTTGAAGTGATGGTTATTACTACCGGCAGTGTTCCGATCAGCATGGTTGATACGGGTGCGCCGGTACGCTGAATAGCGGCGGCGAGACAGCTGTAATAAAGAAGATTGCCTATCAGCGTCAGACGGAAAGCTTCTGCCCAGTCGCCGCGTGATAACCGTTTCAAACGGTGCCGGTCGTGCCAGGCTAACGCCAGAGCGATCATTCCAAAGGCCAGATAGCGGCCGGCGGAAAGCATTGTGGCGGGATATTCCGGCACCAGTAGCGGGCTAACAAAAATCAGGCCCCATAGCAGGCCAGCGGCCAGCGCAAAAAGTACTCCTGCAAGCATAGCTGTCTCATTAACAAGTATATGAGCGGCCATTGTGGCGTAGGTTGAGCGGAAAATATTGTAGGAGATTGCGATCGGCGCAGGAGAGGATCACTGGCGCTGGTCGACGACTTTTAACGGCCAGCTATCTGCTTCTGGTAGCGAACGGGGGTTATGCCATAGCGATGAGCAAACGCGCGTGTCAGATGCGCCTGATCGGTTAACCCCACGCCAAGAGCAACATCGGCGGCGCTGTAACCCTGCGCCAACAGGCGCTTGGCCTCAAACAGACGAAAGGCCATCAGCATCTGGTGCGGCGTAACATGAAAGTGATATTTAAACTGACGCAAAAAATGATAAGGACTGAGCGAAACCAGTTCAGCCAGTTCCGCCAGGGTGACCGACTGGGCATAGCTGGCACGCAAATAGTCGCGCACCTTATCAAAACGGTGCATTTTCTCCTGCGGTGCTTTATCCGCAATACGGGCGTAAGGCCGGAACAGATCCACAATCTGTAGCATCTGACCGTGAGCGGTCAGTGCATCAGGCGCCCGCCACAATGCGGCTATCGCCTGCGAAAGCTGGCAAGCAATCAAAGGCTCCTCTTTTACTACCTCGGTAAACCACCAGCCGCGCTCGCCCGTCAGCGTCTCCAGCGTTTCAGGATCGATATAGATCATACGGTAACGCCAGCCCTCTTCTCCCAGCGATTCGCCGGTATGGAGTTCGTCCGGATTCATCATTACCAGCGATTGCGCCGCCGCAATATGGCTGGCGCCGCGATAACGAAAGCGCTCCGCGCCGAAATCAATCGCGCCGATCCCAAACGCTTCATGGGTATGAGGCTCAAAGGCATAGCGTGATATATGCGCCTGATAAAGTTCAACGCCGGGCAGCTCGCTAAGCTGAAGAAACTGGGCGCGATCCTTTTCACTGGGAAACTGTTGCGGCACACCCTGCACACTAAACTCCTGAGAGAAAAAAGAGAGAAAGCAGAGCATGGCAGTTGCGTGTGAATAACGCAAAAGATGGCTATGCTCTGCCAGCAATTTCTGTGAAACAGGTTGGAAAAGGGCGACGCGACGTTATCGCCCTTGTTGGCCTGATTAATGCGCGGGTAGCTGGAACGCCGAAACGGTATTTTTCAGGTAGTTAACCTGTTCTTCCAGTGAAGAAGCCGCAGAAGCAGATTCCTGCACTAGCGCGGCGTTTTGCTGCGTCACGCCATCCATCTCTGTTACCGCCTGTTCAATCTGCATAATGCCACGGCTCTGCTCGTCGGACGCGGTAGAAACCTCCTGCATCAGTGCGTTAACGCGCGTAACGGAATCGATGATATTCGCGATCGCTTCGCCGGTTTTGGTAACCTGCTGCGATCCCTGGCTGATACTGGTAACGGAATCTTTAATCAACTCTTCGATTTCGCGCGCGGCGGCGGCGCTACGGCTTGCCAGATTGCGCACTTCACCGGCCACTACCGCGAAGCCCCGTCCCTGCTCCCCGGCTCGCGCCGCTTCTACCGCAGCGTTCAATGCCAAAATGTTGGTTTGGAAGGCGATGCTGTTAATCACGGTGGTGATCTCTTCGATTTTCCGTGAGCTCTGTGTGATGCCGCTCATGGTAGTAATCACCGCTTTCGAGACTTCGTTACCGCTTTGAGCCGCTTTTACCGCTTCCTGCGTCAGGCGCGTTGCCTGATAAACGTTATCGGTATTCTGTTTTACCGTTGCACTCAGCTCTTCCATGCTGGCTGCGGTTTGTGTCAGCGCTGACGCCTGTTGCTCAGTACGCGAAGAGAGATCGATATTACCAACGGCAATTTCCTGCGACGCGTTGGCTACGGAGTGACAAGAGTCACGTACCTGGCTAATGATCTGAATCAATGCCAGACGCATCTGCTCAATAGAGCGCATCACTTCAGAAATTTCAGTGCGTGAGGTCGCGCTAACCGGCACGGTATGCTGTAACTGCCCCTCGGCAATTTTGCTGCACTGCTCTTTCGCTGCCAGCAGTGAATCAAGCAGGTATTTTTTCAACAGGAAATAGATCAGGCCAATAATGAAAACAAACACCACGGCAAACAGTACCAGCATGATCACCGAGAAGTTAAAGTTCTGCTGAGCGGTAGCGTTGAGCTGTTTCGCGTAGGCTTCGTGCAACGCCAGCACCTGATCCAGCGCAATTTCATACTGGCGGTCCAGTTTAGCCACCTGGGTGAGCTGACTGGTGAATCCGGCCTGGTCGCCGCTATGCGCTGCGGCGATCAGCGGTTCGATTCCCTGTTGCTTATAGGCCAGCCAGGCACGCTGATACTCAGCCAGCAGCACATCTTCATCTTTCAGACGCGGCGCTTTTACATAGGCGGCAAAGGCCTCATCCATTTTTTGCACCAGCGTTTCCACACCCGCCATTCTGGCGTTGGCACTCTCAATATCGCCTTTCTCCAGCTGCTTCATATACTCCATCAGATGCACACGGAGGTTACGGCTGTGGTTGATAGGATCGATGATGGACAACACCACGCGGATTTCCTTGTTCACACTGTCGAGCGAGTTATTGCTGCGCACAAACAGGAAAGCGTTAGTCACGGAACTGAACAGAAAAATTGCCAGTAAGGCGATCAGAATAATAAGTGAAGAGCGTTTGATGGTCATTAAAGGGATCTCTGAATAAAACCGGTGCCCTCTTTATCGGCCATAGTCAGAAATTTCTTATATGTTCATGCGCGCAAAGCACTGTTTTTCACTTTTTATTGAGCTTTTCATTGATCCTTCGCACGAAAACCTTAAACGTAACTTATACGGCGTGCCGGGCGCTATCCGCCGCGCGCCTGTTCCCGCAGGCATCATTCGCAACAGCTCTGCCCGGTGATGCGCAGGCAGCCAGAATTACCCGTATGCAGGCCGTGCTGGCTGGCGCTCCGCAATTCTTTTCCTTTAAAGCTCGTTTACGCAGGGCTATCACCCGCATTGAAAAATGTGCCATGATTAGCTAAATCGGTTTAGCATGATTAGCTAAGAGGAAGCGATGACAAAACGTATCTGGGTATTGGGTGACGCCGTAGTGGATCTGCTGCCGGAAGGCGAGCAGCGTTTGATAGTCTGTCCTGGCGGCGCGCCGGCAAATGTGGCGGTCGGCATCGCCCGACTGGGCGGAAACAGCGCCTTTATTGGCTGCACAGGAGAGGATCCCTTTGGCCAGCTACTGCGGAAAACGCTTCAGCAGGAAAATGTGGATACTGGTTATATGCGTGCGCTGCCGGACCAACGCACCTCAACGGTGCTGGTCGGCCTGGACGAAGAAGGCGAACGCACTTTTACCTTTATGGTACGCCCGAGCGCCGATCTGTTTTTGACCCCGGCGGATCTTCCTGTGTTTCAGAAAGGCGAAGGTCTGCATCTTTGTTCGATTGCCCTCAGCGCCGAGCCATCACGCAGCGCAGCTTTCAGTGCCATCGATGGTATCCAGCAGGCTGGCGGCTGGGTGAGTTTCGATCCTAACCTACGGGAAGACCTCTGGTCAGATCCACAGGAAATGCGCGACGTTGTCGCTCAGGCGCTGCTGAAAGCAGATGTGATAAAGCTTTCACTGGAAGAGCTTTATTTTCTCACCGACAGCAACGAGCTGCATGACGGCATTACCCGCTTCAGCGCGCATTATCGTCCCGCTCTGCTGTTGGTTACCCAGGGCAAGGCAGGCGTGACGCTCTGGCAGAACGGCGAACTGAGCCACTATTCAGCCCCGCAGGTTAAAGTAGTTGATACTACCGGTGCAGGCGATGCGTTTGTTGCCGGTCTGCTGGCCGCTTTGATCCGCGATCCTAACCCCCTTTCACCTGTTGAGCTTCCGCAGGCGATCGCCAGCGCCCAACGCTGTGGCGCACTGGCGACGACGGCACGCGGTGCAATGACCGCCCTGCCTTATCAGGATCCCCACTAAAAACAGAAAATTGCTGGCCCGGTCACAATTACTAAACCGGGTTAGCAAGTTTTATTGATCTACTGGATCCAATTTCAATATCCTCCTGTCGAACCGGTTTAGCAAAGTTGTTAATCCTCTGGAGAATAGCCTAATTGAACATCTTGACCCCTTTGGCTGGTGTTGCTGCTTTTACCCTGATCACCACGCCGTTAGCCTTTGCCGATACCAGCGTAGATCAGCTTGCCACTCGTCTTGCCGCCATGGAAGCGCGTCTGCAGGCTGCTGAACAGCGCGCGGCCGATGCTGAAAAACGCGCCCGCCAGGCAGAACTGCGCGTTGCCGGAATAGAACAACAGCGTGACAAGTCTCAGCCGGTAGCCTTGACGAACACTGCGCCGCCAGCCGCAGCGAACCCTGTGCACGCCGCTTCTGCGTCCTCAGCTGCCGTGCCATCGCTTTCTTCATCGCCAATGACCACTGCTGCCGTGCCAGACGCGCCGACGCAAACGCCAGAGATCGCCGAAGGTTTTGAATTTCACGGCTATGCACGATCCGGCCTGATCATGAATGATGCGGCCACCAGCACGCAGAGCGGTCCCTATCTGACGCCAGCAGGCGAAACCGGCGGTGCGATAGGGAGACTCGGCAATGAAAATAACACCTATGTCGAACTTAACCTGGAACATAAAACCCGCCTGGCTAACGGCGCTACAACCCGCTTTAAAGCGATGCTGGCAGATGGTCAGCAGAGCTACAACGACTGGACGGCAGATACCAGCAGTCTGAATCTGCGTCAGGCTTTTGTTGAGTTAGGCAGCCTGCCGACCTTTACCGGCGCGTTCCATAACAGCACGCTATGGGCGGGCAAGCGCTTCGATCGCGATAACTTTGATATTCACTGGCTGGACTCGGATGTGGTGTTTCTTGCCGGAACCGGCGGCGGAATTTATGACGTGCGCTGGAACGATCGGGTACGCAGCAACTTTTCTCTTTACGGCCGCAACTTTGGCGATATTGAAACGGTGGATAACACCATCCAAAACTATATCGTAACCGCCAATAATTTTGTCGGACCGTTCCAGTTTATGCTCAGCGGGCTGCGCGCCAAAGACAATGAAGAGCGCGTCAATAATGGCGTTCGCAAT
Organism: Pantoea sp. FN0302; assembly: GCF_050113775.1. Lineage (NCBI taxonomy): Bacteria > Pseudomonadati > Pseudomonadota > Gammaproteobacteria > Enterobacterales > Erwiniaceae > Pantoea > Pantoea sp. FN0302. The sequence continues at coordinate 57,990 of NZ_JBNJSM010000003.1, read as the reverse complement.
GACAATGCCGGTGATAGCGGTTTTCATGTCATGGCGGCGTTGCACAACGATAGCTTTTACGGGCTGCGCGCCGGTCAGGCTAAAAGCGCTCTGCTGTACGGCCACGGTCTGGGCGCGGAGGTAAAAGGCATTGGTTCGGATGGCAACCTGACGCAAAACGCCAACACCTGGCGTCTGGCCAGCTACGGTACCACCGCGATTAATAACACCTGGAGCTTCGCCCCGGCGCTACTGGCTCAGCAAAGTCGCGATCGCTATGTGCGGGGCGATGACTATCGCTGGCTGACGTTTAATGCCCGCTTTATCCAGGAAATTAACCAGAACTTCGCGTTGGCCTGGGAGGGCAGCTATCAATATATGGATCTTGATCCGCAGGGCTTTAAAAACCGTCAGAGCGTTAGCGGTAGCTTTTACAAGCTGACGCTGGCACCAACGTTCAAGGTCGGCGATATCGGCGACTTCTTTACCCGACCGGAAATTCGTTTTTTCGCCAGCTGGATGAACTGGGATAGCTCGCTGGATAACTATGCCAGCGACGACGCCTTTGGCAGCAGCGGCTTCTCTTCCGGCGGCGAGTGGAATATTGGCGTGCAGATGGAAACCTGGTTCTGACACCAGACAAAAATAACCTGACAGGGGGCAGTATGGATTTTAATAAGGTTGCGCAGCAGCTTTTACCGCTATTGGGCGGCAGGGAAAATATTGCATCGGCCGCGCACTGCGCTACGCGTCTGCGTCTGGTACTGGTGGATGACGCTAAGGCAGATAAAGATGCTATCGATAAACTGGATGGCGTAAAGGGCTGCTTTCGTAATGCCGGACAAATGCAGATTATTTTCGGCACCGGCGTGGTGAATAAGGTTTATGCCGCCTTTATTCAGGCGGCAGGCATCAGCGAAGCCAGCAAAGGCGAAACGGCGCAGGCAGCAACGCAAAAACTCAATCCGGCGCAGCGCGTCGCCCGACTGCTGTCGAACATTTTTGTGCCGATTATCCCGGCGATTGTCGCATCGGGCGTGCTGATGGGCCTGCTCGGCATGATGAAGACCTACGGCTGGGTCAATCCTGACAGCGCACTGTTTGTCATGCTGGATATGTTCAGTTCGGCGGCCTTTATCATTCTACCGATCCTGATTGGCTTTACCGCCGCACGCGAATTTGGCGGCAACCCTTATCTTGGCGCAACGCTGGGCGGGATTCTTACCCATCCGGCGCTGACCAACGCCTGGGGCGTGGCGGGCGGTTTTAAAACCATGGATTTTTTCGGTCTGGATGTGGCAATGATCGGCTATCAGGGCACGGTATTCCCGGTGCTGCTGGCCGTCTGGTTTATGAGCCTGCTGGAGAAGCGTCTGCGTCGGGTTATTCCGGACGCGCTGGATATTATTCTGACGCCGTTCCTGACGGTAATCATTTCCGGTTTTGTCGCCATGCTGATCATTGGTCCGGCGGGACGGGCGCTGGGCGATGGCATATCTCTGGTGCTGAGTACGCTGATCGCTCATGCGGGCTGGCTGGCAGGGTTGCTGTTCGGCGGTCTCTATTCCGTGATTGTGGTCACCGGTATTCATCACAGCTTCCATGCCATTGAAGCGGGCCTGTTGGGCAATCCCTCAATCGGCGTTAACTTCCTTTTGCCGATCTGGTCGATGGCCAATGTGGCACAGGCGGGCGCCTGTCTGGCAGTCTGGTTTAAAACCCGCGATGTTAAGGTGCGCAGTATTGTGCTGCCTTCCGCTTTTTCCGGCATGCTTGGCATTACTGAAGCGGCCATTTTCGGCGTGAATCTGCGTTATATGAAACCCTTTATTGCCGGTATCGTTGGCGGTGCGGCGGCAGGAGCCTGGGTGGTAATTAGTCACGTTAATATGACGGCGGTTGGGCTGACGGCGCTGCCGGGCATGGCCATTGTGCAGGCCAGCTCGCTGGTGAACTACATTATCGGTATGGCGATCGCCTTTGGCATCGGCTTCCTGCTCTCCCTGATGCTGAAATATAAAGTTGAGGCCAACGCATGAAAGAGGCGGCACTTCTGAAACAAACCGTAAAGGCGCTGATGCAGGGACAGCTCCGCGCCGCTCAGGATCCTCATCGCCCGGCCTGGCATCTGGCGCCATCGGTGGGCCTGCTGAATGACCCAAACGGCTTTATTCAGTTTGATGGCGATTTTCATCTTTTTTATCAATGGAATCCGCTGGCCTGCGCACACGGCGCAAAATTTTGGGGCCACTGGCGTTCCGCCGATTTGGTCCACTGGCAGCATGAGCCGATCGCGCTGGTGCCGTCAGAAGAGTATGAAAGCCACGGCTGTTACTCGGGTTCTGCGGTAGATAATGATGGCGTGCTGACGCTGATCTATACCGGCAACGTCAAGTTTGCGGAAGGCCGCACCGCCTGGCAGTGCCTGGCCACGCTGGAAGAAGACGGCAGTTGTCGTAAGCTGGGCCCGGTTCTGGCTCTGCCTGAGGGTTACAGCGGCCATGTGCGTGACCCGAAAGTGTGGCGGCATGACGACGGGCAGTGGTACATGGTACTGGGCGCGCAAAACCTGGCAAGCGAAGGCAAAGTGCTGCTGCTGCGCAGTGAAGATCTGCATAGCTGGCAACTGCTGGGCGAAATCGCCGGCAGCCAGCTTAATGGGCTGGGCGATTTTGGCTATATGTGGGAGTGCCCGGATCTCTTCCGTCTGGGCGAGCGCGATATCCTGATTACCTGCCCGCAGGGACTGGCACCTCAGCAGAAACGCTGGCTCAATACCTTTCAGAGCGGCTATTTTATTGGTGAACTGGATTATCAGCACGCCCGTTTCCCGCATGGCGACTTCCATGAACTCGACCTTGGCTTTGAGTTTTATGCTCCGCAAACCACCGCCAGCAGCGACGGAAGAAGGCTGCTGTTTGGCTGGATGGGCATTCCCGATGGCGATGAGTTTTATCAGCCCACCATCGCTTACGGCTGGATCCATCAAATGACCTGCCCACGCGAGCTGACGCTGGAACAGGGCAGCCTGCGGCAACGCCCGGCGCGTGAGCTGCAGCAGCTGCGCCATTCACCGCTGACATTACAGGGCGCAGCGCAACAGCTGGAGCTGCTTGATATCAGCAGCGCCGAATTGCTGATGCAGCCAGAGGGCGCGCTAACGCTGCATTTCGCTGATGCGCTCCGCTTGAGCTGGAATGGAGAAGAACTACAACTGTCGCGGCGCAACCCGCGTAGCGGCGTTGAAGAGCATCGTTACTGGCACGGCAGCCCTGCCCGTCTGCATATTTTTTGCGACCGTTCCAGCATTGAGATTTTTATCAACGATGGTGAGGCGGTGATGTCCAGCCGCTATTTTCCCACGGTGACGCCGCAGTTGCGGCTGGAAGGCGAGACGAATGTCAGGCTGCATTACTGGCGACTGGAAGCGGGCGTGATAGTATAACCGCCATCAAATCACCCTGATGTAGCCGACAGTGAATAAACCAAAACGCGTCACGATTAAAGATATCGCCCAGCTGGCGGGCGTCTCCAAGTCTACCGCCAGCCTGGTTCTCAGCGGAAGAGGCAAGGAACTGCGCGTGTCGGAAGCGACGCGCGAGCGGGTAATGGATATTGCTCGCCAGGCACATTATCAGCCCAGCATTCATGCCCGCGCATTAAACTCTTCCCGCAGCCATACCGTGGGTCTGGTAGTGCCGGAAATGACCAATCAGGGCTTTGCCACCTTTTCCCATGCGCTGGAAACCCTGTGCCGCGATGCCGGACTACAGCTGCTGATCGCCTGTACGGATGAGAACGCCAGTCAGGAAACGCTGGCGGTGAATAACCTGATCCAGCGCCAGGTCGATGGGTTAATCGTGGCATCCAGCATGCTGAACGATGCGGAATACCAGAAGATTAATCAGCAGATCCCGGTGGTGCTGTTCGATCGTCATCTGGGCGAATCTTCGCTGCCGCTGGTGATCACCGAGGCGGTGGAACCCGCTGCCAGCCTGGTTGAAAGCGTTGCCCGGGAAGGCTTTGACGAATTCTATTTCTTCGGTGGTCAGCCGCGCATTTCACCAACCCGCGATCGGCTGGAAGGTTTCCGTCAGGGGCTGGCGCGGGCTGGCATGGCGTTAAAGCCGGAGTGGGTTATTCACGGTCATTACCATGCCAGCTCCGGTTATGAGATGTTCGCCGAGCTTTATATGCGTCTGGGCCGCGTACCGCAGGCGCTGTTCTGTGCCGCCTGCGGTCTGCAAGAGGGCGTGCTGCGCTATCTTAGCCAACATGGCCTGCTGGATCAGCCGATCCGCCTGTGCAGCTTTGACGATCACTATCTGTATGATGCGTTGTCGGTGAAAATCGATACGGTGGTACAGGATGAGCGAATGCTGGCGTGGAACTGCTTCGAAATCGTCACAGCCTTAATGGAAGGCGAAACGCCGGAAAATCTGCAGCGTTACTTGCCGGCACGGCTGAAATGGCGCAGCGCCTGATCGCGCGTCGCCAGGCATTATCTGTAATTGAGGCTTTTTTACCGTTAGGGTCATCGCACTGTCATATCGCGCAAGTAACACTCCAGAGCTGCGATATTACTTCTTTAGCGAGGCCCGTCATGAGCGAGAATCAAACCTGGCACGCCGCGTCATCGCCTGCGTCGGCGCGTCCCGATCTGAGCAGTAAACACAGTAAAAAAACCGCACTGGCCGTGATCGTGCTGATCGTCGCCGGACTCGTTTTTGCCGGGGTGAACCTGTTTGCCGATGTGGAAGAGTCCGGGCAAGTCGTTACCAGCTACTTTCCTTTTGTGCTGTTAGGCCTGGCGCTGGTGATTGCGCTGGCGTTCGAGTTTGTTAACGGCTTTCATGATACCGCCAATGCGGTAGCCACGGTGATTTATACCCATTCACTGCCGCCCGGTGCGGCTATCCTCTGGTCCGGCTTATGTAACTTCAGCGGCGTGCTGCTTTCCAGCGGCGCGGTGGCCTTCGGCATTATTTCATTGCTACCCATGGAGTTAATGCTACAGGCCAGCAGCGGTAATGGCTTCGCCATGATCTATGCCCTGCTCTTTTCTGCGATAACCTGGAATCTCGGCACCTGGTATCTGGGTTTGCCCTCCTCTTCTTCCCATACGCTGATTGGCTCAATTATTGGCGTCGGGGTGGCGAACGCTATCAATAACGGGCGTAGCGGCATGGAAGGCGTTAACTGGGATCAGGCGCTTAATGTTGCTTACGCGCTGCTGTTTTCGCCGCTTGTTGGCTTTGCCAGCGCTGCGCTGCTGTTGCTGGTGATGAAAAAATGGCTGCGCAATCGCCAGCTCTATAGCGCGCCAGAAGGACCACAGCCGCCGCCGGGCTGGATCCGTGCGTTGTTGATCCTCACCTGCACCGGCGTCTCCTTTGCCCATGGATCTAACGACGGACAAAAAGGCATGGGACTGATTATGTTGATTCTGGTGGGCGCAATGCCGATTGCCTATGCTCTTAACCGCTCTGTCCCGCCCGATCAGATCCCGCGCGTGGCGGCACTGGCGCAGATTACCAGTCAGCAGCTGACAGCAGAGCACACGCTGCCGCCACAGTATGTGCCGCGTGACGTGCTGATGGAGTTTATGCGCAGCGGCGAAAACAATCCGCAGGTTGCGCCAGCGCTGGGCGCGCTGCTGGATAAAATTGGCCGACAGATCAAGCAGTATGGTTCGATGGAGAATATTCCGGCACAGCTGGTGGCCAATACCCGTAATGATATGTATCTGGCAGCGGAAAGCATTAAGCAGCTAAAGGCGGCAAAAGCGCCGTTCCCGGCAGAGATGCAGAACAACCTTAACGCGATGAAAAGCGAGCTGGATAATGCAACCCGCTTTATTCCACTTTGGGTAAAAATCGTGGTGGCGCTGGCGCTTGGCCTGGGCACTATGGTGGGCTGGCGACGCATTGTGATTACCGTCGGCGAGCGGATCGGCAAAACGCATTTAAGCTATGCACAGGGCGCCAGCGCAGAGCTGGTCACGGTCGCTACCATTGGTGCCGCTGACGCCTTTGGTCTGCCGGTCTCTACCACGCATGTTCTGTCGTCCGGCGTGGCAGGCACCATGGCGGCTAACCGCTCCGGTCTGCAAATGGCGACGTTACGCAATCTGCTGATCGCCTGGGTGCTGACGCTGCCGGTCTCGATTATGATTTCCGCCCTGTTGTTTATGCTGTTTATACGCCTTTAGCGTACGGTCCCGGCAGGTCAATGGATCGTCAGTCCGGTTCCTTGCCTTCAGATAACGATAAATTATCTATACTTTGCTTTTAGTTAACAGGAGGCACCGATGGCGGACTTACAACTGATTGATACGCTGGAACTGGGCGATGAAGATGCTGCGGCCTATAAATATGAAATTTATGGCGCTGATGAATCGACGCCGGAATATGCGCTTATCTTTATCCGTCAGAGCGATAGCGATGACTGGCAACAGGATGGCAAACTTGAGTTTGCGGTAGCGGAAGAAAAACAGGAAGCCACAAGCGGCACGATGGGTTATGGGTCTGGCGACAGCATGCCGGACCTGCGTGATTTACGCCAGGAGGCAAAAGAGCGCTGCGAGCAACATTATCAGGAAAATTGTTAACCGCTGACAGAGCAAAACAGGGCGGCCAGTGGCCGCCCTGCTGTATTACAGAATTGCCGCAACGGACTTCGCCAGCTGCGCTTCCAGCACCGGTTTCGCCTCTTCAAACTTAAGGTTGACCTTGTTGGCGTTGGAAACCACGCGGGTTTAGTATTTCATGCGATTGCCATCAGCTTTGCTGGACTGCAGCTTAACGCCAGAGGTTCCCTGACGCAGCGCGGCAATATTATCGGTGGTGACATTCTCTTTACTGCGCTCGGAAATCTGCAGATCGGTAACCATGGTGTAGTTAATATCCTCCACCAGCGCATCCGCTGCCATACCGGCCAGGCCCAGCGCCAGACCCGCACCCAACACCGCACCGCCTGAATTACTGTTATAAGCAGTAATACCGCTGCCCAGCGCCGCGCCTGCAACCGCGCCTTCATAGCCGCTGCCTAACAGACCCTGTGCTTCACGCAGATCCATCTTATCGGCTTTCAGGACGTTAGCCTGAATCCAGTAATAAGCATTATCCGGAGAATTCACTACGTTATAACCTTTAGCACGCAGGTCCTGCGCCAGCAGCTCGGGAAGATCGCTCATATCCTTGTCAGAGGTGTTCTTGACCTGAATGTAAATTAATCGCCTGCTAAATTAGCTCAAAAAAAACCCTGCCGTAGCAGGGCTTTCAAACACCGAATTTTCACAGAAACAAGCCGATCAGAACGGAATGTCGTCGTCGAAATCCATCGGCGGTTCATTGTTAGCCGGTGCGCTCTGCTGCTGCGGACGAGCAGGTGCCTGACCGCCGCCGCTGAACTGGCTGCCGCCCTGCGGCTGCTGAGGCTGGCCCCAACCACTATTGTTGTTGCTGCCGCCGCCGCCCATAGCGCCGCCTGCCGGCGCGCCTGCACCGCCGCCCTGACGGCCGCCCAGCATCTGCATGGTGCCACCAACGTTAACCACCACTTCCGTGGTATAACGTTCCTGGCCGCCCTGGTCCTGCCATTTACGCGTTTGCAGAGAACCTTCGATATAAACCTGAGAACCTTTACGCAGGTATTCGCCCGCCACTTCCGCCAGTTTGCCGAACAGCACGACACGGTGCCATTCCGTTTTCTCTTTGGTCTCTCCGGTCTGCTTGTCACGCCAGCTTTCGGAGGTAGCCAGCGTAATATTCGCTACGGCTCCACCATTAGGCATATAACGCACTTCCGGATCCTGACCCAGATTCCCGACAAGAATCACTTTGTTAACGCCTCTGCTGGCCATGTTCGCGTCTCCCGATGAGTATTCATTAAGTCTAAACGGTAAATTCTATCACGCCAGGCTGCCCGATCATACTTCCGAGCAAGCTTCCAATAATGAAGATCTTTTTGCAGGGTTGCAACTGACTACTGGATATACATTCAGTTATTTTTTGTGCCATAATGACCTGTTTAGTCCTGCCGTATCGTTACGGGCATGGTGAGTCTGCGCTAATCCGGGAAATGTGAATGGATAAGATTGAAGTCCGGGGTGCTCGCACCCACAACCTGAAAAACATCAACCTGATCATCCCTCGCGACAAACTGATCGTTGTCACCGGCCTGTCAGGTTCCGGTAAATCCTCACTGGCGTTCGATACGCTCTATGCTGAGGGTCAACGCCGCTATGTGGAATCGCTTTCCGCTTACGCACGTCAGTTTCTTTCGCTGATGGAAAAACCGGATGTCGATCATATCGAAGGGCTGTCGCCAGCGATTTCGATCGAGCAGAAATCAACCTCCCATAACCCGCGATCCACCGTGGGCACCATCACCGAAATTCATGACTACCTGCGCCTGCTGTTTGCACGCGTTGGCGAGCCGCGCTGTCCCGATCATGACGTTACGCTGGCGGCGCAAACCGTTAGCCAGATGGTCGATAACGTGCTGGCGCAGCCGGAAGGCACGCGCCTGATGCTGCTGGCGCCGGTGGTGAAAGATCGTAAAGGCGAGCACACTAAAACGCTGGAGAATCTGGCGACGCAGGGTTATATCCGCGCCCGTATCGACGGCGAAGTGTGCGATCTCTCCGATCCGCCAAAGCTGGAACTGCAAAAGAAACATACCATTGAAGTGGTTATCGATCGCTTTAAGGTACGTGAAGATCTGGCGACGCGGCTGGCGGAATCGTTTGAGACCGCGCTGGAGCTTTCCGGCGGTACGGCAATCGTGGCCGATATGGATGATCCCGATGCAGAAGAGCTGCTGTTCTCTGCCAACTTCGCCTGTCCGGTTTGCGGCTACAGCATGAGCGAGCTGGAGCCGCGCCTGTTCTCATTTAACAATCCGGCGGGCGCATGCCCTACCTGCGACGGCCTCGGCGTACAGCAATATTTCGATCCGGATCGCGTGGTGCAAAATGCGGAGCTGTCGCTGGCTGGCGGTGCGATCCGCGGCTGGGATCGCCGTAATTTTTATTATTTCCAGATGCTCCGGTCGCTGGCGGAACACCTGAAGTTCGATGTCGAAGCGCCGTTCAATACCCTGAACGAGAAAGCGCAGCAGGTGATCCTGTATGGCTCCGGCAAAGAAAGCATCGAATTTAAATATATTAACGATCGTGGCGATACTTCGGTGCGCCGTCATCCGTTTGAAGGCGTGCTGCACAATATGGAGCGTCGCTATAAAGAGACGGAGTCGAGCGCGGTACGTGAAGATTTGGCGAAATTTATCAGTAACCGCGCCTGCGCCACCTGTGAAGGCACGCGTCTGCGTCGCGAAGCGCGCCACGTTTATGTAGAAAACACCACGCTGCCGACCATTTCTGATATGAGCATCGGCCATGCGATGGATTTCTTCCGCAACCTGAAGTTAAGCGGTCAGCGGGCAAAAATTGCTGAAAAAGTGCTGAAAGAGATTGGCGATCGCCTGAGCTTTCTGGTTAACGTCGGCCTGAACTATCTTTCTATGTCGCGCTCGGCGGAGACCCTCTCCGGCGGCGAGGCGCAGCGTATTCGTCTGGCCAGTCAGATCGGTGCAGGGCTGGTTGGCGTGATGTATGTGCTGGATGAGCCTTCTATCGGTCTGCATCAGCGTGATAACGAACGCCTGCTGGACACGCTGATTCATCTGCGCGACCTTGGCAATACGGTGATTGTGGTCGAGCACGATGAGGATGCCATCCGCGCCGCTGACCATATCATCGATATCGGTCCAGGCGCAGGCGTGCATGGTGGTCAGATAGTGGCGGAAGGCACCGCCGAAGAGATTATGCAGGTAGAAGCCTCGCTGACCGGTCAGTATCTGAGCGGCAAGCGAAAGATTGCCGTGCCGGAGCAGCGCGTACCGGCCGATCCCACTAAAGTGCTGAAGCTGAGCGGCGCGCGTGGCAATAACCTGAAAGATGTGACGTTAACGTTGCCGGTCGGGCTGTTTACCTGCATCACTGGCGTGTCCGGCTCCGGTAAATCCACGCTGATCAACGATACGCTGTTTCCTATCGCTCAGCGTCAGCTGAACGGAGCGACCATTGCCGAGCCTGCGCCCTATCGTGAAGTTACCGGCATGGAGAACTTCGATAAGGTTATCGATATCGATCAAAGTCCAATTGGTCGTACGCCGCGCTCTAACCCGGCCACCTACACCGGCATTTTTACGCCGATTCGTGAGCTGTTTGCTGGCGTGCCGGAGTCGCGTTCACGCGGATATAATCCAGGCCGCTTCAGCTTCAACGTGCGTGGTGGACGCTGCGAAGCCTGTCAGGGCGACGGCGTGCTGCGCGTAGAGATGCACTTCCTGCCCGATATTTATGTGCCGTGCGATCAGTGTAAAGGCAAGCGCTATAACCGCGAGACGCTGGAGATTAAATACAAAGGCAAAAACATTCACGAAGTGCTGGATATGACCATCGAAGAGGCACGTGAATTTTTTGATGCCGTGCCTGCGCTGGCGCGTAAGCTGCAAACGCTGATGGATGTGGGCCTCTCCTATATTCGTCTGGGTCAGTCTGCGACAACGCTGTCAGGCGGCGAGGCGCAACGCGTGAAGCTGGCGCGCGAGCTGTCGAAACGCGGCACCGGCCAGACGCTCTATATTCTTGATGAGCCGACTACCGGCCTGCACTTTGCTGATATTCAGCTGTTGCTGACGGTGCTGCATCAGTTGCGCGATCAGGGCAATACCATCGTGGTGATTGAACATAACCTTGACGTGGTGAAAACCGCCGACTGGATTGTGGATCTTGGCCCGGAAGGCGGCAGCGGAGGCGGGCAGATTCTGATAGCCGGTACGCCGGAAACCGTCGCCAAATGTGAAGAATCACATACCGCCCGCTTCCTGAAGCCGCTGTTGGAACAGCGCTAAACGGCTGTTCTCCGCCCCTGATGCGCTCTGCCTCAGGGGCTTTTCACCCGCCTTGCCTCTTTCCTGGGCATTCATGCAGAATCAGGCAAGATTTAGACACTTTCAGGTCTGGCTGCTCTTCTCCACGCTGTTATCCTTATTAGCTCTTATCGCACGTGCTGCGAAACGCCCGGTTTAACCGGAGCGCAATGCTTTTCCTTAGCTTTACAACGGCTTCAATAACAGGAGACACCATGAATATTACGCACGCTTATGCTGCCCAGGATGCGAAATCCAGACTCGCGCCTTTTGACTATAAGCCGCGTGAACTGCGCGCGCATGATGTACAAATTGAAGTGTTATTTTGCGGCGTTTGCCATTCAGACCTGCATCAGGCGCGCGATGAATGGCATAACACCATTTTCCCCGTCGTGCCGGGTCATGAAATTGTCGGCCGCGTTACCGCAACAGGCGCTCATACGCAAAAATATCGCGTAGGCGATCTGGTTGGCGTGGGCTGCATGGTTGACTCCTGCCGTACCTGTCCCAGCTGCCAGGAAGGTCTGGAACAGTATTGCGAAAACGGTATGGTGCCTACCTACAACGGCCAGGACCGCGAAACGCAGGAAGTCACCTACGGCGGTTATTCCACCAGCCTCGTTGTGCATGAAGATTTCGTGCTGCGCGTACCGGAAAACCTCGATCCGGCAGGCGTAGCGCCGCTGCTGTGCGCTGGCATTACCACCTGGTCCCCGCTGCGCCACTGGAACGTGGGTCCGGGCAAAAAAGTCGGTATCGTTGGCCTGGGCGGTCTGGGTCATATGGGCGTGAAGCTGGCACATGCCCTGGGCGCGCATGTGGTGCTGTTTACCACTTCACCGTCTAAAATCGAAGACGGCAAGCGTCTGGGCGCTGATGAGGTAGTGATTTCTAAAGATCCCCAGCAGATGGCGCAGCACGCTAACAGCTTCGACTTTATTCTGAATACCGTTGCGGCGCAGCACGACCTTAATCCGTTTATCAACCTGCTGAAGCGCGATGGTAATATGACGCTGGTTGGCGCACCGGAAAACGATCATCCGGCCCCGCACGTGTTCGATCTGATTCTCAAACGTCGCAGCGTGGCGGGTTCGCTGATTGGCGGCATCGCTGAAACGCAGGAGATGCTCGATTTCTGCGGCAAGCACAATATCACCTCCGATATTGAGCTGATCGCCATGAACCAGATTAACGAAGCCTATGAGCGTATGCTGAAAAGCGATGTGAAATACCGCTTTGTTATCGATATTGATACGCTGCGTCAGGAATCTGCCGCCTAAAAATCTTGTCGCTGCGGCCAGTCCGCAGCGACAGTTTAATGATTGCCCGCCGCTTTCGTCGCCAGCGCCTGCTGTAGCGACGCATCCACCAGATAGTAAATCTGCGAATCTTTTAAACCGCCATCCAGATAAAGCGTGCTCCAGTGAGATTTGTTCAAATGCGCACTGGGAAAAACGTCGGCATGCTGCTGCCGCAGCAGATCGGCCAGCGCCGGAGAGGTTTTTAGCGAGACGGCCGGCCGCCCTTCTGGCTCATGCACCATGGCAAATAACACGCCGTCCGCCAGGATTTGCGTTGCCTTCCAGTCGCTGTGGACGCGCTGTTCCGCGCCCGCTTTACTCATACAATATGACAGCAGATCTGACGTATTCATTTTTACTCTCCTTGCAGCGTGGCGATAATGCGGCGTGAACCGCCCTGTATGCGATGTTCCCCCAGCCAGATGCCCTGCCACGTACCTAACACCAGGCGCCCACGGTTAACCGGCAGCAATAGCGAAACGCCAAGCAGCGATGATTTAATGTGCGCAGGCATATCATCCACGCCCTCATAATCATGCTGGTAAGGCGCATTTTCCGGCACCTGCCGCATAAAATGCTGCTCCATATCGCTGCGTACTGTGGGGTCGCAATTCTCATTTAACGTTAGTGAGGCGGAAGTATGCTGTAGCAGCAGATGCAATAGCCCAGTATTGATTTCACGCATTACCGGCAATTGTTCGATAATCTCATCGGTAATCAGGTGAAAGCCGCGCGCTTTCGCGCTCAGCGACAGGGTCTGTTGGTGCCACATTACGCCATACTCCTTTTTAAAAGACTCCGTTAAGTGTGCAGCATGTGGCGCAAAGGTAAACCTGCAAAAGATAAAAATTATTAACGGCCTGGACGTTGCGGTTCGCTTTGGCCGCTTCGTTATTGCGCGCGTTTAAGAGGAAGATGCTGTACTGAAGAGGCTACATTTCCCGGTGGCCGGGCAAACGGGGAGTCTGGCAATGGAATAATGGTAAAAGGCGGCTGGCACCGCCTTTAACGACTGCGCTTACATCACTGCCGCGAAAGCTTCTGCGACCTGATGAACATTGTTACGATTCAGGCCCGCTACGCACATGCGTCCGCTGTGGATCAGGTAAATGCCAAATTCTTCACGCAGACGATCGACCTGCTGAGCGCTCAGTCCGGTATAGCTGAACATGCCGCGCTGCTTCAGCAGATAATCGAAGTTTTTGCCGGGCAGCGCGGCGCTCAGTGCCGTTACCAGCGCCTGGCGCATATCCAGAATACGCAGACGCATCGCTTCTACTTCCGCCAGCCAGTGGGTCTTCAGCGCTTCGTCATTCAACACACAGGCCACGACCTGAGCGCCAAAGTTTGGTGGTGAAGAGTAGTTGCGGCGCACCGTGGCCTTCAGCTGTCCCTGAACCCGCGTCGCCTCTTCCGTATCCGCACAGACCACCGACAGGCCGCCGACGCGTTCACCGTATAGCGAGAAGATTTTTGAGAAGGAGTTGCTGACCAGCGCCGAAATCCCCGCAGCGGCGATGGCGCGAATAGCATAGGCATCCTCTTCCATACCGGCCCCAAAGCCCTGATAGGCAATATCCAGGAAAGGGATCAGCTGCTGCGCCTGTAGCACTTCAACGACGCGATCCCACTGCGCATTGGTCAGATCGGCACCGGTCGGGTTATGGCAGCAGGGATGCAGCAGCACCACGCTCTGAGCGGGAAGCGACTTCAGCGTGGCAAGAAAATCATCAAACTTAACGCCATTGGTTTGTGCGTCATACCAGGGATAGGTATGCACATCAAAACCAGCACCCGCGAAGATCGCCACATGGTTTTCCCATGTCGGATCGCTGACCCAAACCTGCGACTGCGGGAAATAGCGCTTCAGAAAATCCGCACCCACTTTCAGCGCGCCGGAACCGCCCACGGTTTGAATCGTTGCAATGCGTTTTTCCTGTAGCGCCGCGTGCTGCGCGCCAAACAGCAACGGTGCAATCGCCTGGCGATAGCTGGCCAGCCCATCCATCGGCAGGTAGAGTGATGCCTGTTGCGGCTGAGCATTCAGACGCGCTTCCGCTTCGGCTACCGCCTGCAGTTGCGGAACAATGCCCTGCTCGTTGTAAAAGAGGCCAATACTCAGGTTAACCTTATGCGGGCGCAGATCCTGCCTGAAGGTCTCCATTAACGTAAGAATCGGATCGCCAGCGTAGGCATCAACTTTTTGAAACACGGTAAATCTCCCTAGTGATAGTCTCTTTTATCAGCTCAAACTTCATAACGCCCGGGCCGATGGTTCATCGCGATAATCAAATTCAGCATCAGCGCGCCAGCGATTGACGCCGCCAGCATTGGCAGCGAAACCACAAACAATGAGGCCAAAACCACGCAGCTGTCTACCGCCATTTGCAGCTTGCCGGCACGAATGCCAAACCGATCCTGCAACCACAGGGCAAGAATATTGATGCCGCCCAGGCTGGCCTTATGACGAAACAACACAATAAACCCAACGCCCATAATAATGTTACCGAACACTGTCGCATAAAACGGGTTAAGCGCGTCAAAATGAATGAAAAGTGGATGCAGCCGGGTAAAGAGTGAAACCAGCGCGACGGCGCAGAAAGTTTTGGTGGTAAATGCCCACCCCATGCGCTTTACCGCCAGCCAGTAGAACGGCAGGTTAATAACAAAAAACAGCGTGCCAAAGGAAAAAGAGGTCAGATAGCTGATCAGGAAAGCGATGCCTGCCGTGCTGCCGGTCAGTGCGCCAGCCTGCTTTAACATGACCACACCGAACGATACCATCAGCGTGCCAAACAGCAGCGCCAGCGCATCTTCCAGCAGCGTGTGCGGAACGCGGGCGGGTTGAACGATATTATCCATAGGGCTGTTTACCGAAGAAAAAGATAACGGCCAGCAAGAATCGCACCATAACGGCAGGCTTTAGCGGCATAAATTGCTGCTTTGCCAGTAACCGCCTGATTAAATAAATAATTTAACCGCACGTTACCTGCTCTGTTTAGCCTGATGACGCTTAAGCTGCGCACCCTGAGCGCTATTTATGCACAAACTGTGCGCTTAACTCCGCTGAATGCACTCTAACTGTGCGTCAGGCACTTTTTTGGTGCAGCGGCGCGGGCGCGGCGATGGTCAGACCGTTCTCTTTCAGCCGGTTTAGCACCACAGAGGTTTTAACGTGCGATACGCTGCGATGCCCCGCCACCAGCTCGCTGATTAATGCGCTTAGCTCAGCCAGGCTGTTAACGGCTACCTTCAGGAGATAATCCGCATCACCGGTGGTTTTATAAGCGTCCACAATAGCGCTCTGCTCTGCCACCATGTGGTGAAAGCTCTCTACATAATCGGAGGTGTGATTAATCAGGCGCACCTCAATCAGGCCAATCATACCCAGCCCAACGGCGTCAGGTGAGACGCGCGCATGGTAGCCCAGTATAAGATTTCCCTGCTCAAGGGTGATGCGGCGGCGGGAACACTGCGAGGCGGACAGGCCGACCAGGTCGCTCAGTTCCTGATTGGTTAAGCGCCCATTGGCCTGGAGTAAGGTCAGAATTTTCAGATCGTAATCGTCAAGCTGTGCCATCTTGATTTGCCGCTCTTAGCGCTTAAATCGTTACAGATAAGCGCAATTAAGCGGCAAATGTCCAACACAATTTTTTGATGACCCAAAGAGATGCACAAAGCGTGCATGCTATTCGTCGTCGTATTGCGGCCCGGCATAGTTGTCAAAACGCGACCATTGCCCATTAAAGGTCAGACGTATTGTCCCGATCGGACCGTTACGCTGTTTACCGATAATGATCTCGGCGATCCCTTTCAGATCGCTGTTCTCGTGGTAAACCTCATCACGATAGATAAACATGATCAGGTCGGCATCCTGCTCGATCGAGCCAGATTCACGCAGATCGGAGTTTACCGGACGTTTATCGGCGCGCTGTTCCAGCGAGCGGTTAAGCTGCGACAGCGCCACCACCGGCACGTTCAGCTCCTTTGCCAGCGCCTTTAGCGAGCGGGAAATCTCAGCGATCTCCAACGTACGGTTGTCAGAAAGCGACGGTACGCGCATCAGCTGCAGGTAGTCGATCATAATCAGGCTTAAGCCGTTATTCTCACGGAATATGCGGCGTGCACGCGAGCGTACTTCCGTTGGCGTCAGGCCAGAGGAGTCATCAATATAGATGTTCTTTTTCTCCAGCAGGATGCCCATGGTGCCGGAAATACGCGCCCAGTCCTCATCATCCAGCTGGCCAGTACGTATGCGTGTCTGGTCAACGCGTGACAGCGACGCCAGCATACGCATCATAATCTGCTCGCTGGGCATCTCCAGGCTGAAGATCAACACCGGTTTTTCATGCAGCATCGCGGCGTTTTCGCACAGGTTCATGGCGAAGGTGGTTTTACCCATTGACGGACGCGCCGCCACGATAATCAGGTCAGAACCCTGCAAACCGGCGGTTTTTTTATTGAGATCCTGATAACCGGTATCTACGCCGGTTACGCCGTCATGCGGCTTCTGATACAGCGACTCGATGCGCGAAACGGTCGCTTCAAGAATCTGCTCAATGTTTTTCGGGCCTTCATCTTTATTCGCGCGCTGTTCAGCGATTTTAAAGACGTTCGACTCAGCGAAATCCAGCAGATCCTCGCTGCTGCGCCCCTGCGGATCATAACCGGCATCGGCGATCTGGTTCGCTACCGCGATCATTTCGCGCACCACCGCTCGCTCGCGAACGATATCGGCGTAGGCGTTGATGTTTGCCGCGCTGGGGGTATTTTTTGACAGCTCCGCCAGATAGGCGAAGCCGCCGACCATATCCAGCTCGCCGCGCTGCTCCAGTGAATCAGAAAGCGTAATCAGGTCGATGGGCTGGCTGGCTTCCAGCAGCCGCTGCATTTCACTGAATATCAGACGATGAGGGCGACTGTAGAAGTCTTCGGCCACCACGCGCTCTGAGACGTTATCCCAGCGCTCGTTGTCCAGCATCAACCCGCCCAGCACCGACTGCTCCGCTTCCAGCGAATGGGGCGGCAATTTCAGCCCTTCTACCTGGCGATCGCGAACCTCGTTGGATTTGTTGGTGGGTTTATTTCCTGCCATAGTGAATGCAATACCGAATGTGTGAGTGACGCGCAAGTATACCCGTTTTTCGCCAGCTTGACGTCATGTCGTAACTGGAAACCAGCAGGAGGGACAATGGCAAAACGTATTCAAATCGCCCAGTATGGCGGCCCGGAAACGCTGCAATGGATCGACTTCAATCCTTCCGACCCCGCTGACGATGAAGTGCAGGTAGAGAACAAAGCTATCGGCATCAATTATATCGATACCTACGTACGCTCCGGGCTTTATCCTGTGCCTGAGCTGCCTTCCGGTATCGGCACCGAAGCCGCAGGCGTGGTAACAAAAGTTGGCAACCGGGTTACAGCGATCAAGCCCGGCGATCGCGTGGTTTACGCGCAGTCTGCGCTGGGCGCCTACAGTGAAATCCATAATGTGCATCAGGATAAGATTGCGCTGCTGCCTGATGCCCTCTCTTTTGAACAGGCGGCGGCCTCGTTTCTGAAGGGGCTTACCGTACACTATCTGCTACGGCAAACGTATGAAGTGCAGGCAGATGAGATCTTTCTGTTTCACGCAGCGGCTGGCGGCGTAGGACTGATCGCCTGTCAGTGGGCAAAGGCGCTGGGTGCGCATTTGATTGGGACGGTTGGCTCAGAGGAAAAAGCGCGGCTGGCTAAAGATCGCGGGGCCTGGGCCACAATCAACTATCGTGAAGAAGATATCGCACAGCGCGTCAGCGAGCTGACCGACGGTAAAAAGGTACGCGTGGTTTACGATTCGGTAGGCAAGGCAACCTGGGAAGCCTCGCTTAACTGCCTGCAGCGACGTGGCCTGATGGTGAGTTTCGGTAACGCCTCCGGTCCGGTGACCGGCGTTAACCTGGCGATTCTGAACCAGAAAGGCTCGCTTTACCTGACGCGCCCTTCACTTAACGGTTATATCACCACGCGGGACGAGCTGCAGCGCGCCAGTAACGATCTGTTTTCGATGCTTGCCAGCGGCGCGATTAAAGTAGAAGTTCCGGAAAGCCAGCGCTTCCCCTTGCACGAGGCGCAGCGCGCGCATACGCAGCTGGAAAATCGCGCAACGCAGGGTTCCAGCCTGCTGATCCCCTGAGCCGCCGGATGTACAAACAATAAGGGCTTCCCGAAGGAAGCCCTTTTGCTTTTTTTAATTCGCACTGTTGTAGGGTACAGCGACGATAATGTGTTTCGACTCAACGAGAAATAGTCTCGCAGAATTCATAAGTAAAAAATATGTTTAATTGCGAAAAATAACGAAGCAAAATGTCACTCTGTGATCTACGCCTCATATTGGCCGCTTTCAGATAGCTAACTTATTGATAATTAGCAAACTAAAGGTCTGGTTTTTGCCGGCGCTCATAAGCGTGGAAATAAAAAAAACCGTACGGCAGCCGCACGGGTTTTAACATAAGCGAAACAAGTCAGACTTCGGTGGTCATCTTATCTGCGACCAGCGACAGCGCTTTTTCAACGACCTCTATCCCTGCTCCGGCCTTATGCGCATTCTCGCTTAAATAACGACGCCACTGTCGTGCGCCGGGAATTCCCTGAAACAGACCCAGCATATGGCGCGTAACATGACCCAGATACGTTCCCTGCGCCAGTTCGCGCTCAATATAAGGATACATAGCGCGGACCACGGCAACCGGATCGGCATCCGGCGCAGTGCTGCCAAACAGTACGCGATCGACCTGCGCCAGCAGGCCAGGGTTTTGATAGGCTTCGCGCCCCATCATAACGCCATCCAGATGACGTAAATGCTCCTGCGCTTCCTCCAGCGTTTTCACGCCGCCGTTAATCGCCATTGTCAGCCCGGGGAAGTCACGCTTGAGCTGGTACACGCGCGGGTAATCAAGCGGAGGAATTTCACGGTTCTCTTTCGGGCTAAGGCCGGAGAGCCAGGCTTTGCGCGCATGGATAATAAAAGTATCGCAGCCGCCCTGCTGGGCTACCGTGCCGATAAAATCGCACAGAAATTCATAGCTATCCCGATCGTCAATACCGATGCGGGTTTTAACCGTGACCGGAATAGAAACCACGTCACGCATCGCCTTAATACAATCTGCAACCAGCGCCGCCTCACCCATCAAACAGGCACCGAAGCGTCCGTTCTGCACGCGATCGGAAGGACAGCCCACGTTCAGGTTGATCTCGTCGTAGCCGCGCGCCTGCGCCAGCTGCGCGCACTGCGCCAGCGCCGCCGGATCGCTGCCGCCCAGCTGCAGAGCAACCGGATGTTCCGCCTCGTTATAGGCCAGATAGTCGCCTTTGCCATGAATAATGGCACCGGTAGTAACCATTTCGGTATAGAGCAGCGTATTACGCGTCAGCTGTCGATGAAAATAACGGCAGTGACGATCGGTCCAGTCGAGCATCGGCGCGATGGAAAAACGCTGGGAGGAGAAAAGAGCGCTGTTTTTAGCGACGCTGTCGGGCAGTGCCGTTGATATCTCTGAGTTTTGAGGCATTTTTTAACTTTTTGATGTTTCCGTTCACCGTTATTCTGCAACGGGAACAAAGGAAAAGGCAGAATAAAAGATGCTCGATTATAACATAGCGTGATGCCTGGCGCGTAGAGCGTGTATTACGGTGTTTGCTGGCGGAGTGGCGGCGATAAACAAGACCGAGGCGTCCAAACAGACGCATCAAAGAATCAAATGGCTTTAAGCTGGTTAATAATAAAAGGGTTACTCTGCAGCAATAGCAGAAGTTTTCTTGAGGCTCCGGTTGGCTGACGCCGTTTGGTTTCCCAGCTTTTTACAAGGTCATAACTAACACCGACGGCCACGGCAAAATCTTGTTGTTTTAGCCCGGTTGCTTCACGTATCGCTTCAACATCAATCTCGCTAAAAGTATGAACATGCTCCGGCTCTGGCGTTTGTTCACCCTTTTCAATTTTTACCATCTCTTCTGCACTTGCCAGCAGATCGGCAAATGATTCATCTTTCATCGGTATCTCATCGCTCCAGTTGACGCCACATCCAGCCCTTTTGCCATGATGGGAGTTACAGAACCTTGTAAAGCCGGGAATCTTGCTTTTCTCACCCTTTAAATGAAAACAGGACCGCAATAAACAATCGCGGTCCTGCTCTGCCTTCCCTGATGCTACCTGTTCAGGTTTATCAGAAAGAGAAGCCCAGCTGTGCCATTGCACCCCAGGTATCGTCTTCCCCCACGGAACCGGCCAGATCGAGGTGAACGCGGTTATTAAACGGCGAAATACCAAAACCTGCACTGACGACATTGACGTCGTTAGACTTCATATCCGCATGGTAGCCGCCGCGCAGTTGCAGCCAGTCAAGAACGCGATATTCCACACCAACTCCGGCGTACTGACTGTCAGCCTGCGATTTAAAACGCTTGGTACGGGTTGCATCCACGTCCAGGCTGGCAGTCAGCTTTTCGTTGTGCCAGGCTGCACCTACGGTGACCAGCGGACGAATCTGGTAGGTATCTTGATAGCCATTAACTTCTTTGGTTTCAATATCACGTGAAATGAGGTTTTGCGCGCTCAGGCCAAAGGTCCAGTTCTTACCTACATCGGTAGAGAGACCGGCATCCAGGTTAAAGCCGGTATCGTTGGTGCGATACTCGCTATTGGTAACTTTATTTTTATCGAAGTTGTAAACCGAGGCGCGATAGTTATACAGGCGAGTCTGTTGCAGTTTTGGCGTAATACCTACCGAAACGGCCTGTTCACCGATTTTAAACTCATGCGCGACCGCAATACCGTAATCCGCGACAATCGCCGCCACGCCGGTAGCGCTGGAGCGCAGTAAATATTGATCGCCTGGCAAAGGAAGGCGTGAACCATTGGCGACAGCGTCAAGGTAGTCGATATCACTTTGCGCCACGTCGGTATGCAGATGCACGGAGCCATAAGCTTTCGCCACAAAGGCAAACGGCAACGTTTCATTAGGCACTGCAACCACAATGGCGGCGCCGGCTGAGCCGTCAGCTTTATTTCCGCGCAGGCCGCGCAGCTGATTGGCCAAATCACCAGAGGCGGAGCGCACATTGCCAAGCACGCCAGCAGGATTGGTCAACAGATCTTCAAGGTCAAAATCATCAAAGACATTTTGGTAGCGATCAACGGTATCGGTCACATCATCGATCTTATCGACCATCTTATCTTTATCGCTGATCTGCACCCCAACAGATGGCAGGATAACGCTTACGTTATCTTCCGCGCGGCCTTTGGTCAGCAGCGCCGGGTTAGTTAGCGGTGCAGTGGTGTAGTTGGATGAGGCCACGCCGGTGCCGCCCATCGCATCATTACGGGCATCGAAGTAACTGCCAGCAGCCAGAGAAGAAAAAGAGGTAAAGATTAACGGCATTAATAACGCCGCAGGAGAAAGCTTCAAGGAATGCATGTTTTTCTTTGTCATTATCAGACGCCACCCAAATAAGCTGAAAGTAAGAAGGAAATCACTGGATGAATGATGACCAGTAATTGCCTGTTTTATTAACCTGAACTCAGGCCTTTTTCCCCGGCTTATCAGAGGATTGCTGCTTTTTTAAGCAATCGGTGGCTTAACGTGTCTTTTAGAATTGTTAGCAGTTTAGCTTTTCTGCAGTTATTAAGCCTGACTGAACATTAGCTGGATCTTTTTTCTACTGCAAACTGGAAACGGCGATTTTTTAGATGCAACCAAAAAAGCTAATGAATTCGGCAGGATTATCAGGCTGTTGTTAGCCTGATGCAGCGGAGGTTTATGCTTTTTTTGGCGCTTTTAGATGCTTTTCAAACGCTAAATCAGAAAGGTAGCTATCTGTTTACAGCTAAAGAAAGAATAAAGTGGGCTAAAGCAAGTTTTAAGCGGCGGCCTCATTATACCGACCTAAAAGGGTAGCCCTTTATCCAGCTAACCTTTGCCTGGTAAGCAGCCGATGAATGACGCTGTTGTCGATTAGGCAATCATTTTGTCTGTTAACACCCGTGTGATAAAATAACATTTCAATCGCCCGGAGAAAGATTATGAGCGTAACACCTTCACAACAGATTCTGTCGCAGGCTGAAAAAATTTGTCTGCAACGCAACGTGCGCCTGACGCCGCAGCGTCTGGAGGTGTTGCGTCTGATGGCTGAACAAAACACAGCTATCAGCGCCTATGACCTGCTCGATCTGCTACGTGCCTCTGAGCCACAGGCCAAACCGCCTACTATTTATCGTGCGCTCGACTTTTTACTGGAGCAGGGGTTTATTCACCGCGTTGAATCCAATAACAGCTACGTGGTTTGTCATCATTTTGAGGAACCGCGACATACTTCAGCGATGTTGATTTGCGACCGTTGCGGTACCGTCAGCGAACAACATGCGCAGGGAGTGGAAACCGTTCTCCAGTTGCTCTCTCAGCAGAGCGGCTTTTCATTACGTAATAGCGTGATTGAAGCTCACGGGCTGTGCGCTGGCTGTAAAGATGTGGAAAACTGTCAGCATCCGGAAAACTGTACGCACGATCACAGCGTAACCGAGAAAAAACGCGGGCGATAACGCGGTACAAACTGATGGCGGGAAAGTAGAATGGGTGGCACATTCCATGTGCCTGCGGGTGGGAGCATCATCCTGAAAAAAGCGCTTACCAGCGATGGTCGCGGTTATTGGTTTCCCAATCGCTTACTTCTTTTTCCGCTTCGTCTTTTGCATAGCCGTAGCGTTCCTGAATTTTACCGACCAGCTGATCGCGTTTACCTTCAATGACGGTCATGTCATCATCGGTCAGCTTGCCCCATTTTTCCTTCATTTTACCTTTAAACTGTTTCCAGTTACCGCCGGCTTCGTCTCTGTTCATCGTTTTGTCCTCTACCTTGGGTGTTAACAGCTTTTAGCTATCAGCGAAATTATCTTCGGTAAAAACGCTGATTCCCTGTGTTTGACACTTTTAATAATAGTAGAACCTCACGATTTTGCTGTTAAACAGCGGAACATGCGCTTTAAAAATGCTTTAAAAGCCATCAATTATGCTGAAAAGCCAGCGAATTCAGTTAATAAGCGTAACCGTAAGAAATGTTTCAAAGGGTGAACCAGTCTCCCCGTCGCTGGTAACGATGCCATACCCACCCCAGCGTTAACCCACGTAGCAGTAAGAAAACCGTGAGAGCCAGCCAGAGACCATGATTGCCCAGTTGCGGAACGGTTAACAGCGTCAGACCAAACCCCAATGCCGCCAGCGCCATGCTGTTGCGCATTTCTCGCCCGCGCGTTGCGCCAATAAACATGCCATCCAGCAGATAGCACCAGACGCCCACAACGGGTAACAGCATTTGCCACGGTAAATAGCGATCCGCCAGCGCCTGCAGCTGTGGCAGAGAGGTGAGCAGCGAAACAATGTCCCTGCCCCAAAGGGCATATCCCACGGCAAATAACAGCGCTACCAGCCCCGCCTGACGACAGGCTGCAATCCATACCTGACGTAACTTAGCGCTATCGCGTGCGCCAAAAGCCTCGCCTGAAACTGCCTCAACCGCATAGGCAAAGCCATCCAGCGCGTAGGCGGTAAAGGAGAGAAACATCAGCAGCACCGCATTGACCGCCACTACCTCGCTGCCCATGCGCGCACCCAGAATCGTCACCGAGGCAAAGCACAGCTGCAGCAATAGCGAACGCAGCATAATGTCGCGGTTCAGCCGCAGTAACCGACGCACATCGCCTTTCAGTGCATTTTTTAGGTGCACAAAGGTGATCTGACGCAGGCGCAGCACATGCCATACCAAGCCCAGCCCCACCAACAGCGTTATCGCTTCTGCAATTGCGGTAGCCGCCGCCGCTCCGGTCACGCCCCAGCCAAGGCCGATAACAAACCACAAATCCAGCAAAATATTAACCAGATTGCCGACAATCAGCAGAATAACAGGCGCGCGCGCATACTGGACGCCAAGCAGCCAGCCAAGTATGACCAGGTTTGCCAGCGTTGCAGGGGCGCTGAGCCAGCGAATATGAATAAAGCGCTGCGCCTGCTCCAGCACCGCCGGACTGCCGCCAACCAGCTGTGCCGCCAGAGCGCTTAGCGGCCCGCGCAGCAGGATAAATATTATTCCGGCGATAATGGCGATGAATAAGGGTTGTATCAGGGCGCGAGCCAGTGCCTGCTTATCGCCGGCGCCAAACGCCTGTGCGGTCAGTCCGGTGGTACTCATCCGTAAGAAAAGCAGCAACATAAAAACAAAGCTGGTAGCCGTAGTGCCTACGGCAACGCCGCCAAGATAAATGGGGCTGTCGAGATGACCAATAACGGCGGTATCCACCAGGCCCAGCAGGGGTACGGTAATGTTTGAGAGGATCATCGGCAGCGCCAGCCGCCAGAGGTGTTTATCGGTCGCAGAAAAGAAGTGCATGGCAATCCGCAGTAAAAATATGGCGACAAGCCACAGCGGTTATCGCCGGAATCAGGACTACAGGGGAAGTAAGTGGCAGCCAGCAGGCCGCCACTGAGTCATTACAGCCAGTCGCCGTTACGAATAACGCCAACGGCCAGACCTTCGATCGTCAGCGTCTGCTGTTGCAGATCGACCACAATCGGCTGGAAATCATTGTTTTCTGGCAGCAGCTGCACAGTATTGCCCTGACGCTTCAGACGTTTCACAGTGACTTCATCATCAATGCGCGCCACGACCACCTGGCCGTTACGGACATCCTGCGTTTTATGCACTGCCAGCAGATCGCCATCCACGATACCGATATCTTTCATCGACATACCGCTGACACGCAGCAGAAAGTCTGCGTGAGGCTTAAACAGATTAGGGTCAACCTGGAAGCGGCTTTCGATATGCTCCTGCGCCAGCAGCGGTTCGCCGGCGGCAACGCGGCCAATCAGCGGCAGGCCATTTTCTTCTTCTGCCATCAGACGGATACCGCGCGAAGCGCCAGACACCATCTCAATCACGCCTTTACGCGCCAGCGCTTTGAGATGTTCCTCTGCTGCGTTAGGGGAGCGAAAGCCTAACTGGGCGGCGATTTCCGCACGTGTTGGCGGCATACCTGTCTGATTAATGTGATCGCGAATCAGGTCATAAACCTGTTGCTGCCGAGCCGTTAAGGTTTTCATCCCGCCCCCTGGTTGTTTATACAGTCGCTGTGAGTATATACAGGTATTGGTGGAATGGAAACCGAAAGCTGTGTAAAAAACAACTCTTTATCCATTATGGAAACCCTATCGAATATATGACCACAGCAGGGTTACCCAAACAAAAAGGGCCAGTATGATGCTGAGCAGTACCGCCGCTGAGCCCATATCTTTAGCCCGTCCGGACAGCGGATGAAGCTCACTGCCGATGCGGTCCACCACCGCTTCGATAGCGCTGTTAAGGATTTCGACGATAATAATGAGAAACACAGAGCCAATCAGCAAAACGCGCGTGATGGCATCAACATCAAGCCAGCAAGCGATGAGCACCGCCGCCAGCGCCAACAGTGTTTCCTGGCGAAACGCCGCTTCATGCTGCCAGGCTGCCCGCAGGCCTTTCCAGGAATATCCGGCCGCCTTAATGATGCGGGTAAGGCCCGTTACGTTATTTGCCATCTTCAGGGAACCCTTTGCAATGTTTAACGTCAATGTCAGGATGCAGCACTAATTGCAACACCACAGATCTTCAATGCGCTTTCTGGTATGCTTGCGGCGCTTTGCTAACAAGAGGCTTCATGTTGTCTATGTCAGGTTGGCGTAAACTTTATTATAAGTTACTGAATTTACCACTAACATTTTTAGTTAAGAGTAAGGCAATTCCGGGTGAGCCGGTAGCAGAACTGGGAATCGATACGTCGCGCCCCATTATGTATGTGCTGCCTTATGATTCAAAGGCCGATCTCCTTGCGTTGCGCACCCAGTGTCGCCTGCACGATCTGCCCGATCCGCTTGATCCGCTGGAGATAGACGGCGCGCTGTTGCCGCGTTACGTCTTTATTCATGACGGCCCACGCGTGTTCCCCTATTTTGTGCCGAATCAGGAATCAGTGAAACTGTTTCATGACTATCTTGATTTGCACCGCAATAACCCGAACCTCGACGTGCAGATGGTACCGGTTTCGGTGATGTTTGGCCGTGCGCCGGGACGTGAGGTGCTGGGCGAGCAAACCCCTCACCTGCGTGAGCTGAATGGCGTACAGAAATTTATTGCTGTGCTGTGGCTGGGACGCGATAGCTTTGTGCGTTTCTCACCGATGGTTTCTCTGCGTCGTATGGCGACAGAACACGGCACCGATAAAACCATTGCCCAGAAGCTGGCGCGCGTGGCGCGCATTCATTTTGCCCGTCAGCGTCTGGCCGCCGTTGGGCCGCGCCTGCCGGTACGCCACGATCTGTTTAATAAGCTGCTGCAGTCGAAGGCCATTGCCAAAGCGGTAGAGGACGAAGCGCGCAGCAAAAAAATCTCGCAGGAGAAAGCGCAGCAGAACGCCATCGAGCTGATGGAAGAGATCGCGGCTGACTTTTCCTATGAAATGATCCGTCTGAGCGACCGCGTGATTGGCTGGACATGGAGCAAAATCTACCAGGGCATCAACGTCAGCGGCGGCGAACGTATTCGTCAGCTGGCGCTGGATGGTCACGGACTGGTTTATGTGCCCTGCCACCGCAGCCATATGGATTATTTGCTGCTCTCCTACGTGCTTTATCATCAGGGGCTGGTGCCGCCGCACATTGCTGCCGGCATCAACCTTAACTTCTGGCCGGCCGGGCCAATTTTCCGTCGTCTCGGCGCGTTCTTTATTCGTCGAACCTTTAAGGGCAACAAGCTCTACTCCACGGTGTTCCGCGAATATCTGGGCGAGCTGTTCAGCCGCGGCTATTCGGTTGAATATTTTGTTGAAGGTGGACGCTCACGCACCGGACGTCTGCTCGATCCGAAAACCGGTACGCTGTCAATGACGATTCAGGCCATGCTACGTGGCGGCAACCGACCTATTACCGTGGTGCCGGTGTATATCGGCTATGAGCATGTAATGGAAGTAGGCACTTACGCTAAGGAACTGCGCGGCGCGGCTAAAGAGAAAGAAGGCTTTATGCAAATGCTGCGCGGCCTGAGCAAGCTGCGTAATCTGGGCCAGGGTTATGTCAACTTTGGCGAGCCGCTGCCGCTGGTCAATTATCTTAACAAGCAGGTGCCGGAGTGGCGTGATTCGATCGATCCCATTGTCGCGCAGCGTCCACAATGGCTGACGCCAGCGGTAAACGATATCGCCCAGCAGATTATGGTGCGTATTAACAACGCCAGCGCCGCCAATGCCATGAACCTGTGCGTTACCGCACTGCTCGCCTCACGTCAGCGCTCGCTCACCCGTGAACAGCTTATCGAGCAGCTGGAGTGCTACCTCGATCTGCTGCGTCATGTTCCCTATTCGCCGGATGCCACCGTGCCGGATATGACGCCGGAAGCGCTGCTGGAACATGCGCTGAACATGAATAAGTTCGAGACGGAAAAAGACAATATTGGCGATATCATTATCCTGCCGCGCGAACAGGCAGTGCTGATGACCTACTATCGCAATAATGTGCACCATATGCTGGTGATGCCGTCGCTGATTGCCGCGATTGTGCAGCAGCATCGTGAAATCTCCGCCGCCGAGTTGCTGCGTCAGGTCTCGGTGCTTTATCCGTTGTTGAAAAGCGAGCTGTTCCTGCGTTGGGATAAAGAAGAACTGCCACAGCTGCTGCAACAGCTGGTTGCCGAACTGGCTCGTCAGCAGTTGATCATCATTGAAAACGATGTGATGCGTCTGAACGCGGTGCGTTTCCGTACCTTGCAGCTGCTGGCTGCAGGTATGCGTGAAACGCTGCAGCGCTACGCCATCACCTTCTCTATCCTCAGCGCTAATCCGGCAATTAACCGCGGTTCACTGGAGAAAGAGAGCCGTACGCTGGCGCAGCGTTTGTCGGTGCTGCATGGCATCAACGCGCCGGAGTTTTTCGATAAGGCGGTGTTCTCAACGCTGGTGCTGACGCTACGCGACGAAGGCTATATCAGCGATACCGGCGATGCCGCGCTGGAGCAGACGCAGAACACTTATCATATGCTGGCGGAGCTGATCACCAGCGACGTACGTCAGACGATTGAAAATGCCGTTACGCCCAGCTAAAGGCTGACTAAAGCGTAAAACAGAGCGGGCGCCAGTGGCGCCCGCTTTTTTATTCGCTTCTGTTTAATTGATCATTTACCACTGGCTGAACGGCGGCATATTCAGCGCAATGCCGATAAATATCACCAGACCCACATAGTTATTATTTAAAAAAGCCTGAAAACAGCGCTCCCGCTGGCGTTCGGCAATCAGTTTCTGCTGATGTGCAAACAGCGCGGCGGCCAACAGCAGCGACCAGTAAAAAGCACCATCCAGCTCCATGCGCTGACCAACAATTATCAGCAACAGCAGGGTCGCCAGCTGCAACAGGCCAATGATCAGCTTATCAAAACGCCCAAACAGAATAGCCGTTGATTTTACGCCAATTTTTACATCATCATCCCTGTCTACCATGGCGTACTGTGTGTCATAGGCCACCGTCCAGCAAATGTTGGCGAAAAACAGTAACCAGCCGTTCAGCGGCACGTGGCCGCTGACTGCCGCCCAGCCCATTGGGATGGCCCAGCCGAAGGCGGCACCCAATACCACCTGCGGCAGATGGGTATAACGCTTCATAAAAGGATAGATCCAGGCCAGCGCCAGCCCGGCGAACGACAGCCAGATGGTAATGGCGTTCATCGTCAGTACCAGCGCAAAAGAGACCAGCGCCAGCGCTACAAACAGCACTTTTGCCTCTTTCTCACTGACCATGCCGCTGGCCAGCGGCCTCGTCTGAGTACGCTTTACGTGACCATCAATTTTGCGATCGGCAAAATCATTCACCACGCAACCCGCCGCTCGCATAAAAAAGACGCCCAGCACAAACACGATCAACACCTGCAGCGGCGGCACGGCTTCGCCCGCCAGCCACAGCGCCCATAATGTCGGCCACAGCAGCAGCAGCGAACCAATCGGTTTATCAATGCGCATCAGTCGGCTGTAAGCCTGCAGCTTATTGCGCGTCAGCCCTTTTTCTATATTACTCACTTGGTTCTCCAGACAGGCTTTGATAAAGCGGTGCAGCGGGCAAAAACAGCTCGGTTAATAACAGCGGCTTGCCCGATAAACGCAGACGCGAGCGACGCCCCCACAGCGCAGCAGAGATACCGGGATCGATAAAATCACGCGTTAGCGTGGAGGAAGAGAAGAGATAACGGCCCAGCGGACGCGTGCCCAGCTGGCTGAGCATCATTTCTGGTCCGTCCAGGGTCGATTCCGGCACCACCGTGCGGCCAGCCAGCCAGGGCACGCCGTCACCCGACAAGATGATTTCACGCAGCCAGTAGCGCGGCTCCAGCGGCAGAAACGGCAGCTCCTCAGCGATATCATCAGCAGTGACGAAGCCTTCAAACTGCGGCTCTACGGTAACTTTCCCGCAGTGGCGTTCAAAGCGCTTCGTCATCGAATCTTCTTCCAGCAGCCAGTCGAGCAGCGGTGCTGACAGCGCAGGCGATGAGGTGGGAAGCCAGGCAATGGCGCGCAGCAGGGAAAGCGCGTTATCGGACATTCGGCATCTCCGGTAAAAAACAGGTGCCATAGTGTAGCGCAGAGCCTTACGCGTAACACGCCACACAGCAGAAAAATAGCATGGGAAATCAGCGGGCAATCTGCTCTTTACCGCATGGGTTGCGTGCCTTTCAGCCTGGCTTCCGGTCTGGTGTTAATGGCGTGAGCCTTTATGGCAAAATCGATACTATGTCTGCAACGCTAGCCATGATTACCCGGATATTGTTTTATATTCTTTCCGCATACCTATTATTAGCGCGGTAAAACCACATAACATCAACGGAGGATGGAGGCATGAAACGTAATGTTGCGCCAGGATATTGTGTCGTTGAACAAACCGGTACGCTGGATTTTCAGGCCCGGCAACTTTTCCGGAATATCCGCTCTCCGGCAGTAAGCCTTTTTATGGATCTCAACGCTGATACGCAGTGGCTAAAATCCGGACAGATGCTGATTGTTGCCGATCCAGATACACCTGCAACAACACAGATGCTGCAAAAGCTGAGGCAGGCAAAGCAGCAAACAAATATAGCCTTTACCAGCGTCAGCGCAGAGGAAGCGGATTTTTTCCATAAGCATTACGGTATGATTGCCGGCCTAACCAAAGCAGGAGATCAAATATTCAGTACGGCGGGTGACTCAGGAGAAAAGTACTTTCTGGCAATAGAAAGCACGTTAAAAAAATTGAAAAAACCTATCAAAACCAGTACCGAACGCAGGGTACGCCCATTGGGCAGCAATTTTTTGCTGAACGCAACCAGTTACTAAATGAGCTAAAAACGCTGGTAAATAAACCTCTGGTTAAGTCACTGGCTCGTCATACCGTAAAATTCAGTCCCTATGAAGATATGCGCAAGGCGTTAAATCTTTCCAGTCGCGCAATTGTTCATGAATGGTCAACGGCAGGCGTGGTAGGTATCCCAGGATATTCAACGTATGTCGGTAATGCAGCCAAAGCTGCAAGATTCTTAAAGCTGGGTGGATATATTGGCATCGGTTTTTCTTTTGCGGGCACCACCAACGATGTGATGAAGGCCTGCTCGACAGGAAGAGAAAACGAATGCGGAAGAAGTGCATTTAAAGAATATACGAAATTTGCCGCAGGTACTTTATTAGGTGTCTCTGGCGGTGCCATTGGGGCCACTGCAGGAGGCACCATCTGTGTTGAGCTTGGAATTATAACAGCGCCCGCAGGTGGAGCGGGAGGGCTGGCATGTGCAGCTATCGGTTCGGTTGCTGGAGGATATGCCGCCGGTACTGCCGGCGAGTCAATTATAGATTATTTTTTCAGGGGTTAATGCGTGAATAATTTATTTTCTTACATGGGGATAGCGGGCATATGGGCAGGCTTCTTATCTCTTATCTTTTTGTTTTTTTACTATTGTGCAAACCGAAATAAATACGAAAAAATCATTGAAATTTACTATAAAAAAGGTTTTACATTTCCTGTGCCTTATCATTTCCATTCACTGATGGGGTTCTTTGGGTCTTTCACACTGGTCTACTACTTTATATGCATTAAAAGAAACAGGAAGCCTCTATTCATGTTTTACAACAACCGTGACGTTTATAATTTTTTTGATACGGTTCCCGATAGCTTTTTGGGATGGATGAAAACTTATTACAGAGTAACTTTATTCACTCTGGCTTGTATAGTTTTTACGCTTGTAATGGCATTAATAAAATATGTTTATTTGAATAATTTATAGAAAGAAAAAAATAGCACAGGCAATTTTAGCGGCAGCATATGGAACCTGTATAATCCAGAAGCGGACTTTGTCACTGGCATGATTTCCTAACGCTTTGCGAAAACCGATGTAGATAGAAGTAAGATAATAACGTTGATTATTCGCAGAGGAGCCGCGCCGCGATAAGTTTTGAACCGCCGAAAAAGGGTGCGCCAACGGCGCACCAATCATCCAGCAAGATCAGCAATATGGGGATGTTATCCCTTGCCTTTCACACTACTGATAAATGTTGCGCGTGCTGATGTGGAGCCAAGACGTTCCGCCTCGTTCATCAGCTTCAGCGCTTTATCGATATCACCCGCTTTCGCGGCTTTGCGAATACCATCGTTAAAATATTTCTCGGTATCGTTCAGCATCGGCTCAGATTTGGCGGCTGGCGCAGGCGCGGCGGTTGGCATCGAGTTTGGCGTACTGATGTTTGGCTGAGCCGATCCCGTAGAGGCATTGGCACTGCCCACCACCACGGGTTTCGACTCACCAGAGCCGAACAGCTTGCCGATCATAATATTGCCGCTGTTCTGCTCGCTTTTCACTTTTAGCGACAGCGTACCGGTATTAACGTGCCGTACCACCGGATCCGGCACGTCAGGAATGGCATTGCTTGCCCCTTCCGCATAAAGTTTTGCCGGGTTGATCATAGTAGAGGTTTGCGCCAGATCGCGCGTGGTGGTGTAGATCAACAGGTAAATCTGTTTTTGTCCCAGCACCGGCGTCAGCTTCATGGTGCCTTCCAGCCGGTTAGTGGCAACAATGCCTGGCTTCTGGTAAGTGAAATAGCTGCTGGGGAAAAAGGCCGCAGGCTGCAGCTGGCTATCCAGCACCAGTACGTTCGGCGCATAAACACGTTGATCTTTCATGATGCTGGCCAGTGTGACTTCCAGCGATCCCTGATCGGCGGGCAGCGCAACGGCGGCAACCGGCCCGCTGATATCGCCTTCATTCAGGCTGGCCGAGGCGGTATTCAGCGCAATGTCCTGACCCACCGGCGGTGCCAACGGCAGCCAGGAGAGGCGCTGTAGTTTTTCCGGGGCGATCGACGGCGCGGTAGCCACATTCTGCGGATTAAGGCTGGTGCTGGCGGCGACAACTGGCAGCACGGTAAAACTCAGGGCCGGAAACAGGCAGAGCGCGAGTAGATGTTTTTTCATTTTGTTATCCTCAAGAGAAACCCGCCTCTCTCAGGCAATAGGGAGGCGGGCTAAGGCAGGACTCAGGGCGGACTATGCCCTGTCAGATTGTCTTATTACCACCAGGCTTCCATCTGAATACCGAAGGAAACTTCATCATTGTCGCCACGGCTAAAGGTATGCGCAGCGTTATCGCTGTAGGCAACGCCAGCGGTAGTGCCCGGCAGGTTGCCAACGTAGTTCTGATTATTTGTCTCAGAGGAAGCGTAGCCCCATTTCTCATCCCACTTGGCGTAGGTAGCGAATACGCGAATCGCCGGACGTGACCAAATGCTGTTGCCTGCCTGCCACTGCTGAGCCAGGGTAATTTTGTACTGGCTGTTGCGGTCGCCGGTGCGCTGGGACTTCACGTTGTCGTAGCCTGCTTCCAGCAGGGTGCTCATGATCGGCGTCCATTTGTACATCGGGCGCACGCCCACGGTGTACCAGGTGGTGCCGTTATCGTTATCGCGATCCACGTCCTGGTACATACCCACATACATCAGGCTCCAGGTATCGTTGAAGTCAATCGCGCCGTGGTCGATCACGCGGATCATCGAGCCGTTGTTATTGGCTGAGGTGCCCGGACGACCATTAGGCGTATATTGCGTCATCGCATCAGTGGCGTACTGCACAACGAATTTATTCAGGCTGGTGCCGTAGAAGGTCTGGGTATGTTCCAGAGTTCCCATCCAGCCATTATCAGAAGCATCTTCGTCTGCTGCATCATAGCCGTCGGTATCGTTCGCGCTGCCGTAGTCAAAGCCCAGCTCCAGCGAACCGCCAGGGTTCACTTCCATACCGCCTAAACGCACGTCAAAAATATCGTTTGCACGGTTTTTGCTTCGTGTATTGCCATTGATAAAGGCTTCCGATCCGCCAGCCTCTGAGTTACGCGTGGCAGCCAGCGACAGCTTACCGAAGCCAAGATCGATATCTTCAATACCACCGCCAGGGCCGGAAACGTCCCAGTAGTAGAAGTCGATCATATGTACATCATGACGCTTGTAGTAACGCTTACCGGCCCAGATATTGGCACCCGGCAGCGCATCAAACAGGTTTTTACCCACTACGTTCATCTGACGTACCGCAGGATTCGTGGTTTCAACATCATTCTCCTGCGATACGCCATAGCCGATCATAGTATCGACATAGAAGCTTTTCTCACCCTCTTTCCACACTTCCTGGCCCAGCTGGATTTCCGCATAGGTATCACATTCGTTGCCAAGACGGTACTTAGAGTTAGCGCCGGTTGCCTGGAAGCACTGCTGCTCACCGCCGCTGCCGGTCCAGCCGATGCCGGAACGGGCATAACCTTTGAAATCCACCGCGCTGGCGTGCGGTGCCACAACTGCGAGGGCCACTGCCACGGCCAGAGGGTACTTAGAGCGCGTTAACATCGCTGTTCTCCTGTTATGATTTTACTGTTATGTGTGCTTCTACGCCGGGTTCGCTGTGTAACCGACGGCAGGCGCGTCCATCTTCACGGAAAAGATGGCAACGCTGTGGCGGCAGTCCGATGGCGTATTGGGCACCTTCTTCAACCAGCACCACGTCGCTCTGGCGGTAAACCAGGTTCTGACGCAGCGCAGGGATTTGGATATGGATTTGCGTTTCCTGGCCAAGCTGCTCGACAACCTGCACGGTGCCCTGCAGCGTGACGTCAGCCACCTCGCTGGGCAGCAAGTGTTCGGGGCGAATGCCCAGCGACATATTGGCGCCGACCGGTACATCGGTGCTGTCTACCGGCAGCCAGATTTGCTGGCGATTAGGCAGCTCTACCTGCACCTGATCGATGGCGGTCGCGGTAACTTTTACCGGCAGGAAGTTCATTTTGGGCGAGCCGATAAAACCGGCGACAAAACGGTTAGCGGGATAGTGATACAGCTCCAGCGGTTTACCGACCTGGGCGATGCGTCCACCTTCCAGCACCACAATCT
The DNA here is from genome assembly GCF_050113775.1 of Pantoea sp. FN0302. Classification (NCBI taxonomy): domain Bacteria; kingdom Pseudomonadati; phylum Pseudomonadota; class Gammaproteobacteria; order Enterobacterales; family Erwiniaceae; genus Pantoea; species Pantoea sp. FN0302. The sequence continues at coordinate 23,280 of NZ_JBNJSM010000003.1, read as the reverse complement.
TGTCTGCCAGCGTCATCGCTTCAACCTGGTCATGAGTGACGTAAATCATGGTGCGCTTCAGGCGCTTATGCAGACGGGAAATCTCAATGCGCATCTGCACGCGCAGTGCGGCATCCAGGTTAGAGAGCGGTTCATCCAGCAGGAAGACCTGCGGTTCCGCCACCAGCGTACGGCCAATCGCCACGCGCTGGCGCTGCCCGCCGGAGAGCGCCTTCGGCTGGCGATCCAGCAGATGCGCCAGCTGCAGCACTTCCGCTACCTGCGAAACGCGCTGTTGGATCTCTTTTTTATGGGTACCGGCCAATTTGAGGCCGAATGACATGTTATCCGCCACCGTCAGATGGGGATAAAGCGCATAAGACTGAAAGACCATTCCCACGCCGCGCTCGGCTGGCGGCACTTCGTTCATGCGTTTACCGCCAATAGTCAGTTCGCCGGAAGTGATCTCTTCCAGTCCGGCAATCATGCGCAGCAGCGTTGACTTGCCGCAGCCTGATGGCCCGACAAACACCACGAACTCCCCCTCGGCAATGCACAGGTTGATATCTTTTGATACCACCACATCGCCCCAGGATTTGGTGACATCTTTCAGCACCACATTCGTCATTGGCCTCTCCCATCTCCACGACTTCCTTTGAATGGCAGGAAGTGTGCGTGAAGGCGGGGGAGGAAAAATCCTCCACCATCCGCTTTTTTACGGGGGAGGAGGCAGGAGGATGAGTTTGTAGCGGAAAGGGGGATCTCACTGACCCGTCACGCTTTTTCGTGATCGAAACGGCAGGAAAAGGGGCTGTTTTTTGTGTGCTGGCACGCAGAAAGGGACAAAAAAGCTATAGGGATCACACTTCTGGCCGGTGGGGCGTAGAAACAGGGAGGATGAGTCAGCCGTCGCTTATCAGCAGACTCCTGCCTAACGACAACCACTCACGTTTAGAGGTAAGGGAAATGTCAAAGTTCAAACTTAATAGCAAAACGCTGTTGTTATGCGCCATGAGCGCCGCGCTGTTACCGGGCGCCGCGCTGGCGAAGATCGAAGAAGGCAAGCTGGTGATCTGGATTAATGGCGATAAGGGCTACAACGGCCTGGCGGAAGTCGGCAAAAAGTTTGAGCAGGATACCGGCATTAAAGTCACCGTTGAGCATCCTGATAAGCTGGAAGAGAAATATCCGCAGGTTGCGGCCACTGGCGATGGCCCGGACATTATTTTCTGGGCGCACGATCGCTTTGGCGGCTATGCGCAATCGGGCCTGCTGGCAGAAGTGTCACCAGACAAAGCGCTGCAGGACAAAATCTATCCCTTTACCTGGGACGCGGTGCGTTTTAACGGCAAGCTGATCGGTTATCCGGTGGCGGTGGAGTCGCTGTCTTTGATTTATAACAAAGATCTGCTGTCCAACCCGCCTAAAAGCTGGGAAGAGATCCCGGCTCTGGACAAAGCGCTGCGCCCCAAAGGCAAAAGCGCTCTGATGTTTAACCTGCAGGAACCCTATTTCACCTGGCCGCTTATTGCTGCAAACGGCGGTTACGCCTTTGAGAAAGAGAACGGCAGCTATAACGTGAAAAAGGTTGGCGTTAATAATCAGGGCTCACAGCAGGGTCTGCAATTCCTGATCGACCTGATTAAAAACAAACACCTGAATGCGGATACCGACTACGCCATTGCTGAAGCGGCCTTTAATAAAGGCGAAACCGCGATGACCATTAACGGTCCCTGGGCATGGAATAATATCGAAAGCGCCAAAATCAATTATGGCGTCACCCTGCTTCCCACCTTTAAAGGTCAGCCGTCGAAGCCATTCGTTGGCGTCCTGAGCGCGGGCATTAACGCCGCCAGCCCCAACAAAGAGCTGGCGAAGGAGTTTCTGGAAAACTATCTGCTGACCGATGACGGCCTGGCGAAAATGAATGCGGACAAGCCGCTGGGTGCCGTGGCGCTGAAATCGTATCAGGAGAAGCTGGCGAAGGATGAAAAGATTGCCGCCACCATGGAGAACTCGCAGAAAGGCGAGATCATGCCGAACGTGCCGCAAATGTCCGCCTTCTGGTACGCCGAGCGTAACGCGGTGCTGAATGCGATCAATGGTCGTCAGACGGTGGAAGCCGCGCTGAAAGATGCGGAAAACCGCTTAACCAAGTAAGGGCTTGCTATCGCTTTGCTCCCGGCCACCTGCGGCTCTGTTCGTCAGGTGGCCCGATGCTGCGGCTCGCCCCTCTTTTCATCAGTTGCAGAAGGAACCTGAAATGGCAAAATCCGCATTGTGGTGGCAGCGTGACGCCCTGAAGTGGCTGGTTCTTGCCCTGTGTGTCATGATAACCGGCTATCTGGTTGTTCTGATGTATGCCCAGGGCGAATACCTGTTCGCTATTGTCACGTTGATTCTGCTCAGCAGCGGCCTGATTATTTTCTTCCGCCGCCGGGCTCAGGCGTGGCGCTACGTTTGGCCCGGACTGGCAGGCATGGTGCTGTTTGTGCTGTTTCCGCTGGCCTGTACCATCGCTATCGCGTTTACCAACTACAGCAGCACTAACCAGCTCTCTTTTGAGCGGGCGCGTCAGGTACTGCTGGATCGTCAATTTCAGGCGGGTGACAGCTACGCATTTTCCCTCTGGTCAACGGCGGATAAAGAGTGGCGCCTGCTGCTGAAAAGCCCGGAAAACAAACAGTTTATTACCCCGCCCTTTTCCCTCGCTGGCAAAGGTGAGCAAACACTTACTCTTACAGAAACCCAGCAAGAACCGGCAGGTGAGCGCGCCATGCTGCGTGATATCACTCAAAATCGTCAGGCGCTTTCACAGCTAACGGCACGTCTACCGGACGGTACGCAACTGCGCATGAGTTCGCTGCGTCAGTTCTCTGGCACTCAGCCGCTCTACCGCCTCGGCGAAGATAACTCGCTGACCGACAAACAGACCGGCAAAGTCTGGTATGCCAATGACGAAACCGGCTTCTGGCAGACCAAAGATGCCAACCAGCAGTGGACCAGTGAAAAACTCAGCCCTGGTTATACGGTGGCGGTGGGCTGGGATAACTTCCTGCGCGTATTGACCGATAAGGGAATTCAGCAGCCTTTTATCGCTATTTTTATCTGGACGGTCATTTTCGCCGCGCTCACGGTATTGCTGACCGTGGCGGTAGGCATGGTGCTGGCCTGCCTGATGCAGTGGGAAGCGCTAAAAGGACGTGCGGTGTATCGCCTGCTGCTGATCCTGCCCTATGCGGTTCCGGCCTTTATCTCTATTCTGATCTTCAAAGGGCTGTTTAACCAGAGCTTTGGCGAGATCAATATGATGCTTGACGGTCTGTTCGGCATCAAACCTGCCTGGTTCAGCGATCCGGCTATGGCGCGTACCATGCTGGTAATTGTGAATACCTGGCTTGGCTATCCCTACATGATGATTCTGTGTATGGGGCTGCTCAAAGCGATTCCCGACGACCTGTATGAAGCCTCAGCGCTGGACGGCGCCACGCCGATGCAAAACTTTTTCCGCATTACGCTGCCGCTGCTGGTTAAGCCGCTTACGCCGCTGATGATTGCCAGCTTCGCCTTTAACTTTAATAACTTCGTGCTGATTTTGTTGCTTACCGACGGCGGCCCTGACCGGCTCGGCACGACCACGCCAGCAGGCTATACCGACCTGCTGGTGAGCTACACCTGGCGCATCGCCTTTGAAGGCGGCGGCGGTCAGGATTTCGGCCTGGCAGCCGCTATCGCTACGCTGATTTTCCTGCTGGTCGGCGCGCTGGCGCTGTTTAACCTGCGGTTCACCCGTATTAAGACAGATTAAGGAGCGAGAGATGGCGATGGTTCAACCCAAATCACAGAAGCTGCGGCTGGCGCTGACGCATCTGTTGCTGCTCGGCTTTATTGTGCTGATTATGTATCCGCTGATGATGGTGCTGGCGATTTCTCTGCGTCCCGGCAACTATGCGATCGGCAGTCTGCTGCCGGAGCATATCTCCTGGGACCACTGGAAGCTGGCGCTGGGTTTCACCGTCACGCACGAAAACGGCAGCGTTACCCCGCCCCCTTTTCCGGTGCTGTTGTGGCTGTGGAATTCAGTAAAAGTGGCCGCGATAACTGCCGTTGGGATTGTTGCGCTTTCCACAACCTGCGCCTATGCTTTTGCCCGTATGCGATTCCGCGGTAAGACGACGCTGCTGAAAGGAATGCTTATATTTCAGATGTTTCCCGCTGTACTTTCGCTGGTAGCGCTTTATGCTCTGTTCGACCGTTTGGGACAGTACATTCCCTTTATCGGCCTGAATACCCATGCCGGGCTAATTTTTGCCTACCTCGGCGGTATCGCCTTACACGTCTGGACGATTAAAGGCTATTTTGAAACCATTGATGGTTCGCTGGAAGAAGCAGCGGCGCTGGACGGCGCAACGCCATGGCAGGCTTTCCGCTTAATTTTACTGCCGCTTTCTGTGCCTATTCTTGCCGTGGTGTTTATTTTGTCTTTTATTGCTGCCGTGACGGAAGTGCCCGTCGCCTCGCTGCTGTTGCGTGATGTTAACAGTTATACGCTGGCGGTGGGTATGCAGCAGTATCTGAATCCGCAGAACTATCTGTGGGGAGATTTTGCCGCGGCGGCGGTGTTATCTGCGCTGCCGATTACGCTGGTGTTTCTGCTGGCGCAGCGCTGGCTGGTTAGCGGTTTAACCGCTGGCGGCGTGAAGGGTTAATGATTTTTATTGCCATTGTTGCCTTTGTTGTTATTGCCACTGCTAAGTTGTGTCCTGTGTATATTCAGGCGGCCTGTTGGCCGCCTTTTTTTTATTCGCGCCTGAGTCGGTTGCTATTGGCCAGCCACAGCGTAACAACCAGAATCAAGATAGCGGCAGAATAGCAGAGCGTGTCGAAAGGATCTTTATGGTCGACCACAATCAGCCGGATGATGGCCGTGATGCCGATATAAATAAAATAGCGCAACGGGAAATGGTAACCCGACTGGAAGTATTTAACGATAAGCGCAATAAACTCGAAATAAAGAAACCAGATGACAATGCCTTCGATCAGCAAATAAGCCGAGGCGGCTTCGCCAGTATTCAGCAGGACGTTTGCCAGGTGGATAGTCTCTTTGCCCAGAAAGACGATCAGAATAAGGCCCAGAAACAGCAGGCCGATGTTTAATATCCATTGCAGGACGGTGGCTATCATTTTTTCACTACTCATTGTTATGCCCTTTTACGTACGTGGTAACCGGCATCTGCCGAGCTGACATCATGACAGAATGTGACCAACATCACATTATGTTACGCATAAAAAAACGCCCTGACCGAAGGCAGAGCGTTTCCAGTGTTGCTGAACGGCAGTGCTAATCAGCGGAAGTGAATATCACGGTCGCTGGTCATATCATACAGCTGATATTTACGGCCCAGCATCTGTCCGCCATCGCGCGTCAGCGGCGTCCAGTTAACCTGAGCGCGGCCACGGTTGTGGGTAACGGTAAACAGATCCATCGGCACGGAAATATAGAACCCTTTGGTGAAATTGCCCTCGCCATATTCGTTACCGGAGACGTTGGTTAAGGTAGCGTAAGCGCCCACCGTCACGCCGCTGTCGAAGCGTTTTGAGACGTCAATCGTGCCGCCCTTATCTTTCGCCAGATATTCGCCCACGCTCATTTTCACCAGCACGTTATTCATAAACCACGGCTGCCAGTAGGCGGTGAGATGGCCGGTCGGCGCCGTGTAGTTAGTGAATTTCATCATGTTGTCCCAGTCGCGCTGTTTAACATAGTTTGCATCTATGCCAACAGCCCAGCTGGCATCGAGCGGACGATAGAGCACTTCTGCCCCTACGCCGCCATACATGGTTTCCAGATAGCCGCCGTACACCTGGCCATAAAAACCGTTGCCAAAGTGCTGGAACCAGTTCGCCTGCAAATTGTTAACGTAAACGTTATTTTTTACATAATCGCGAATATGGGTACGCACGCGCGGCAGTGAGGAGTCGATCGGCCGACCATCGTAGTTGAACTTGTCGTAGTTGTTGGCGAGGTTGGCAAAGAGGCCGCCGCCTACCAGCAGATGCTGCGTCAGCCAGTAATCGGCGTTGGCATTAATGCCCGCCTGATACATATAAAAGCTCTCGGGGCCGCCAACCGACTGATTCAGTACCGGGGAAAGGCCGTAGCTCAAACGCCCTTTCTCAATATAGTACCCTTGTTCGGTTTTACCCGGATCGACCGGATCTACACGATGCTGCGCCAGCGGCTGCTCGTGCCCCAGCGGGTAGCCTTCCAGCTGCTGACGCAGGCTACTGACGTTGGTTTCCGTGGTGACCTGCGGCAGGTTATAACGCGTTTGGGTTACGCGCAGCGTATCGATATTTTCCGGCAAATTATTCATCAGAATAATGTTGGCACGATCGACGCCCTGCTGCGTATCCCGATATTTTACCTGCTCGCCTGTAACATAGAGGGTACGCTCTTTCACCTGCAGATTCGGCGCATCCAGTCCGGCGTTATATTTCAGCTGCGTCAGCTGATTAGCTACTGCCGTATGCTGGAGGATTTCCGGCTGCGGTTGCGGACGATAGCCCGGCTTGCTGCTGTCGAGATGGCGCGTGCTTAACGCGTTGAAATTGCTGCGCAGGGTAAAACCAAAGGTGAAGGTGTTGCCGCGCTCATAGCTGGCGTTGATATCGGCCCAGTCCGTCAGGCGATAGACAGCGCCGACGTTGACTTTGCTGCGCTGCTCCAGCCGACCGGCGTAGTCGCCCTGATAGTCGTTGCCTTCATACTCCAGCTTCAGACGCAGCGGCTGCCATGGCGTCTGATATTCAATGCCGCCGAAGATCGATGCCGGTCCCTTAAACAGTTCGTCACCGTTGACCGAGCCTGCTGAGCCAAAGCCTCCACGGCGACGGCAGAATTTATCGTCATAGGAACAGAAGGGGTTTTTGATATTGCCGCTGTTGCCGAGATAGCCCCAGCCAATGCCCAGAGTAAAGTCGAGCGGTCCCCAGGCTTTGGTCGCCACCAGATATTCGCTGTCGAACAGTCCGGTGCCGCCTAAATCGCGTATGCCCAGCGCCACTTCAGGCAGCCAGTAACCTTCCTGCCATAGCCGCAGCTTGATATCAAAAGCCTTATCTTTATAACTTTGATCGCCGCTAAAACCGTCCACCCGACTGTAAAGCCGCGTGCGCACATCGGTGTAGCGTACGGTGGTTTCCAGCCAGGGAAACAGCATCAGCGAAGCGGAATAGAATCGATACTGATTGTTATTCCGATAGTTAAGGCTGAATTCGCCCTCTTTAGCCATTCGCGCCGTTGGCACCTGCATCAGGCCAACCCCGCCGAAATCTGACTGTGACGGGCCAATGGGTTCGCCCCACGTTGCCGCCTGCGCCTGGCAGGCAGCCGCTACGCAAACAGCGAGCAGGCTGAGAAGCATGTTTGTTTTCATCAGTCAGGGATCCGGTGCGTCAAAACAGAGATGATTTGCTGGTTAAGGTCGTGGTATTCGTCCGGCAGCGCCCAGGAAGAGAAGCCGAGATAGATGATGCTGCCCGGCGCGACTTCCACATGACGATGATTCCAGTAGGCTACCGGCACTTCCCGGATAGCGCCGTCTGGCGCAATAACCGTTGCCACATTGCGCTCTGCGCCACTCAGGCGCGCATGACCGACAAGGTAATCACGCGTATCGCGCCCCGGCTGCCAGACCACTTTACCGCTGTCGGCAATGGCGCCGGCCAGCGTAATGCTGGTGGGGCGTTGCAGGGTGTAGAGGCTGTACTCTCCTTCCAGACGCCGATTGGCCTCCGGACGTAGCCGTATCCAGTCAGGATCGAGCGAGGTGAATTGTCTGCCGGTTACCCGCACCGTTTTTAGTTGTTGCAACACAGCATTGATCGCCGCAGCGCGCGCGCCCTCTGCGCTTGCCGCCCAGCGTTGTAATTTTGCCAGCGTCTGGTGGTAATGCTGCTGCGCCGCTGCCGTTGCCAGCGACTCCGCAATGACCGTACCGGGCCACCAGCTTCGATCCTTCACCGCCGGACTGGCAAGTAGCTGAGAGAGCGTTTGTGCATCACTGACCACGGCGGTTTGCGATGCGTTGGGGTAATAAATTGTCACCTGGCTATCCGCCAGCGCGTTAAATGCGAGGCCGCCAAGCAGGCTGGCTAAGGCAAGAATGTTTTTCATGATTTTGCGGGCTTCAGAATGGTGATCTCGACCGGCAGCGTATCCGCTCCCACCTGCTGTGCGCTCTGACGCACCTCGCCGCTGATGGCATCAATCCAGAAAGTGTTTTGCCATTCCGTACCGTTCGCGGCGATGGTCACCTCTTCATGCCAGACCCGGCAGGGGATCTTTTGACCCGCCAGCGTCAGTACTTCGTCATGACCGCGGATAAAACGTGAAGTCGCGCTACTCGCGCGCAGCTGGCCGTTCTCGGTCCAGCTCATGATGCGCGTCCAGCTTTCACCCTCACGAATCTGCAGTGAATGCGCTAAGGGATCCTGCTGTAAATTATCCACTTCCAGCAGGTTGTCGCTCAGGCCCAGGGTTTTTACCAGACGGCCCTGCTGCGTGACCAGCATCGCCCGATCCTGCGTTACCCATTTCTGTTGGCCTTGTTCGGCATAGCCCAGCACCAGGAAGATGCGCTGACCGCCGTTGATACGCAAATACATGCTGGCGTAAGGCAGTGATTCTATTTTTTCATCCGATACGGTGACATCGTCCGGGCCCATTACCGCCAGCTTCGCGGTATCAACCAGCCCCTGTTGCGTTTGTGTACACGCTTGTAACAACAGACAAAGAAACAGCAATGGAATATGGCGCACCTGTCTATCCCTGTGTGAGTTCGGCAAAGTCAGAAAATAACCACACGGGCGTGTGGTTATGATTAAAAACCGCGTTAGCGGGTCGTGCTGGTCGTGGTTGTGGTGGTGGTTCCGGTATTGGTTCCATCCCCACCGCCGGATGCCGCCAGGCCAACGCCTACCAGCGCGCCCAGGGCACCAATACCTACTGCAGTGGTGCTGCCTGCGGAAATGGCTCCCGCTTCAGCGCCTGCTGCCGCACCGGCTTCAACCGGAGCGGCAAAGGCAGCCGAACCGGATGCCAGATACAGCGCAACCGCCGTGGCACATACTATTTTTTTCATACTGAATTTCCCTTCATGAAATGAATGGATGATTTGCCTGGATGGTTCCAGGCGGCTCCAGTATAGGGCAACAAATTACCAGAAATTAGGGCGTGGCGGGGTGAGAAGAACAGCAAGATGAGATAGCATTAAAATCCAGAACAAAAGGCATGTCTCATATTTTTCATTGGTAAAATGAATAAAACTTAGCAGTTAAAACCAATTAAAAACAAAATTTCAGAATATTTAAATAAAGGCCTTGTTTTGATTAAAAATTAATCAAAATCATTTATTTTTTAATGAACTTTTATACATTAATCTTTATATTTCAAAATATTAAAAAAATATCAGCGCCTGTTTAGCGCCACTTTTAACCAGAGAGGTTTAGGACTAATCCTGCGTTAATTTTCGGCTCTAATCGATATTTTAAGAAAATGCTTAGAGCAAAAAAGCCAATTTCGCCATCTTTGCTGTCAGGAAATGAAATATCGATCGCAAAAATGCATTTTTTCACGCCTGAAATCATGCGGAGGAATAAAAAAGGCGCCGTACAGGGCGCCTTTGCGATTCAGGCCAGCGATTAACGCCAGGCTTTATACAGATTGATCAGGCCATTGGTAGAGCTGTCATGGCTGGTTACTTCCTCGCCATTTTCCAGCTCAGGCAGAATACGGTTAGCCAGCTGTTTGCCCAGCTCAACGCCCCACTGATCGAAAGTGAAGATATTCAAGATAACGCCCTGGGTAAAGATTTTATGCTCATAGAGCGCAATCAACGCGCCCAGGCTGTACGGCGTAATCTCACGCAGCAAAATAGAGTTTGTCGGACGGTTGCCCTCAAACACTTTAAACGGCGCGACATGCTCCACGGATTTCGCATCTTTGCCCGCATCGGCAAACTCTTTTTCCACCACTTCGCGTGACTTACCAAAGGCTAACGCTTCGGTCTGAGCAAAGAAGTTAGAAAGCAGTTTTGCGTGATGGTCGCCCAGCGGATTATGGGTAATAGCCGGTGCGATAAAGTCGCAAGGAACCAGCTTGGTGCCCTGATGGATCAGCTGATAGAACGCGTGCTGTCCGTTGGTGCCCGGTTCGCCCCAGATAATTGGGCCTGTCTGATAAGAGACCGGATTACCGTTGCGATCGACATACTTACCGTTGGACTCCATATTGCCCTGCTGGAAGTAAGCCGCAAAGCGATGCATATACTGGTCATACGGCAGGATAGCTTCGGTTTCAGCGCCGAAGAAATTGTTGTACCAGATGCCGATCAGCGCCAGCAGTACCGGCAGGTTCTGCTCCGCCGGGGTTTCCGCAAAGTGCTTATCCATCGCATGGGCGCCGCTCAGCAGCTGCTCGAAATTATCGAAGCCCACAGACAGGATGATAGAGAGACCAATTGCTGACCACAGAGAGTAACGGCCGCCAACCCAGTCCCAGAACTCAAACATATTGGCGGTATCGATACCGAACTTAGCGACTTCTTTGGCATTGGTGGAGAGCGCGGCAAAGTGTTTCGCTACCTGCTGCTCGTCGCCCGCTGCGTTCAGGAACCAGTCACGCGCACTGTGGGCGTTGGTCATGGTTTCCTGCGTGGTAAAGGTTTTTGACGCGACCAGGAACAGCGTGGTTTCCGGGCTCACTTTTTTCAGCGTTTCAGCGATGTGCGTGCCGTCCACGTTGGAAACAAAGTGCATGTTCAGATGATTTTTATAAGGGCGCAGCGCCTCGGTCACCATATAGGGACCAAGATCGGAGCCGCCGATACCGATGTTAACCACATCGGTGATAGGCTTGCCGGTATAACCTTTCCATTCGCCGCTGATGATGCGCTCAGAAAAAGATTTCATCTTCTCCAGCACCGCATTCACTTCTGGCATGACATCTTTGCCATCTACCAGGATCGGCGTCTTGCTGCGGTTGCGTAGCGCAACGTGCAGCACAGCGCGATCTTCAGTGCGGTTGATCTTCTCACCCGAGAACATCGACTTAATTGCACCTGCCAGATCGGTCTCTTTTGCCAGCGCCTGTAATTTTTCCAGGGTTTCCGTAGTGATACGGTTTTTTGAGAAATCCACCAGCATCTGGTCATCAAAGGAAGCGGAGAATTTCGCAAAACGATCGCTGTCCTGGGCAAACAGGTCGGCAATACGTACGTCTTTCATCTGTTGGTAATGCTGCTGCAGGGCCTGCCAGGCAGCGGTTTGCGTCGGATTGATATTTTTCATGGCAACACTCTTATGTTTTAACAACCGTAATTCTGACCGGACGTCATCTTACCTGTTGACCGTGACTCACTTTCCTTTTCCTGCAACAGGTTACGACTATTGTAGCGGTGAGCACGCGCTAGCTTTTTCTCACCCTTTGCCCGGGACTCATTATAATTCAGGCTGCGGTGACCGTAGCCGCAAGGTATTTCAGTATGACGATTCTTACCGTTGAAAGGAAAAATTTTTATGCCGCTCTCTGCTCCATTACTGCTGGTGATCATTGGCTTCAGTTCACTGATGGCCCAGTGGATCGCCTGGTTACTGCGGCTTCCAGCGATTTTACCGCTGTTGGTTTTCGGAATCGTACTCGGTCCGATAACGCATGTCTTGCAGCCTGATGCGCTGTTTGGCGATCTGCTGTTTCCGCTGGTTTCACTGTCGGTCGCCATCATTCTGTTTGAAGGCGCGCTTACGCTGCGCGTCGATGAAATTCGCGGCCTCGGCGGCGTAGTGCGTAACCTGATTGTCATCGGTATGCCGGTTACGTTTACCGTTATTAGCCTCGCCTGCTGGCTGCTGCTGAACTTCCCACCTGAACTGGCGGCGCTGGTCGGCGCGGTCACGGTGGTGACCGGCCCAACGGTGATTGCGCCGCTGATGCGCGTGGTGCGTCCCAATACTGCGATCAATCAGGTGCTGCGCTGGGAAGGCATCGTTATCGATCCGGTAGGCGCTATTTTTACTCTGCTGGTCTTTGAATTCATTGTGCTGCGTCAGCATGCTGAATCGTTATCGCATCTGTTCTGGACGCTGGGCGTTACCGCAGCGGTGGGTCTGAGCATCGGCGCGCTGGCCGGCTGGTTACTGGGTATCGCCCTGAAACGCGTCTGGCTACCCGGTTATCTGCAAAACTTTGGCGTACTGGCGATTGTGTTAACCGCCTTCGGCGTATCCAACGCGCTGGCCGATGAGTCGGGCCTGCTAACCGTGACCGTAATGGGCATCTGGCTGGCCAATATGCGGGATGTGGATCTGCGTGACATCATCGCCTTTAAAGAGGAACTGTCGGCGCTGCTGATTTCCGGCCTGTTTATTATTCTTGCCGCCCGGCTGGATATTGGCGCGCTGCTGACGCTGGGCTGGCCGCTGGTAGCGGTGCTGCTGGTGGTGCAGTTTATCGCCCGACCGCTCTGTATCGCGCTCTCTACCTGGGGATCCTCCCTGCACTGGCGCGATCGCGTGCTGCTGAGCTGGATCGCGCCGCGCGGCATTGTGGCAGCGGCGGTCAGCGCGCTTTTTGCCCTGACGCTGGCGCGCAGCGGGTATGCGCAGGCCGACCGGCTGGTAACAGTGGTGTTTGCGGTGATTATCGGCACCGTCGTTTTGCAAAGCCTGACCAGCGCCCCGCTTGCTCGCTGGCTGCGCGTTCAGCAGCAGCGTCCGCGCGGCGTGTTGATTATCGGCGCTAACGCCGTCGCGCGGGCGTTAGCGCTGGCGCTTCAGCGGCTGGATATCCCGGTGATGCTTACCGACAGCAGCTGGGAATCTTATCGTCAGGCCAGAATGGAAGGCATCCCTGCCTATTACGGTAATGCCTGGTCAGAACATGCGGAAAACTACCTCGATCTTAGTGATATTGCTCAGGTACTGGCGCTGTCACCCAACCGGCATCAAAACGCGCTGGCGGTTTATCATTTTAGCCATATCTTCGGCGCAGCGAAGGTGGCTTCGGTTCGCTCCGGATCGTCGCTGACAGGTCGTGGTGATACTGAAAGTCCGCGCTTCCGTCGGCATGAGACGCTTTTCGGCGCAGAGCAAACCTGGAGTCATCTCAGCGCACTGTTGGCGAAAGGCGCAACCATCAAAGCAACCCAGCTAACGGAAAATTTCGGCTGGCAGGATTACCTGGCAACGCATCGGGGCGCGATCCCACTCTTTGCGCTACAAGAGAACAGACAGCTGGTGATTATGAGCAACGCTGCGCCGCCGGAAGTGCCCTGTACGCTGATTGCGCTGGTACAAGTTGAGAATTCTTCAAATGGCAGTGATTGACAGCAGCGACAGAACCCGATATTTGTAAACGGTTAGTTGCGCAGCGATGCGCAAGCCAGAAGAGGCGCGTCGCCCAGGCAGTGTGTCAGAGGAGCCGTATCCGGTGAAGACACATCAGGGGGAGCGACGCCGAGGCAATATCTCCACGGCAGAGATGTTGTCGACTGCAGAGGCTGAATCCTCTGGGTTGTCACCAGGCGCGTGCGACAGTCGGACGCGCCGCAAGGTGGGGCGCTTCTGGGTGATCGTAGTTGTTCCCCCTCTACGTCTGCCCCGTTTCTGCTCTTCCCTTGTGCCAAGGCTGATGGAATTGAACCTGACACGGGGTATCTATGTTGCAATCTGAATTAATCGTTGCCAAGTTTGGCGGCACCAGCGTAGCGGATTTTACCGCCATGAACCGCAGCGCCGATGTGGTGCTGGGCGATGCTAATGTGCGCCTGGTGGTGCTGTCCGCTTCCGCCGGCGTTACCAACCTGCTGGTGGCCCTGGCCGAAGGCCATGAACCCACACAGCGCTATGCGCTGCTGGATGAACTTCGCCGTATTCAATACGCTATTGTCGATCGGCTGCAGCAGCCGGAAGTGATCCGCGAGGAGATCGACCGCATGCTGGAGAATATTGCCATGCTGGCCGATGCGGCGGCGCTTGCCTCTTCGGCGGCGCTGACCGATGAGCTGGTGAGCCACGGCGAGCTGATCTCCACTCTGCTGTTTGTGGAAATCCTGCGGGAGCGCGAAGTGGATGCCGAATGGTTCGACGTGCGTAAGATCATGCGCACCGACGATCGCTTTGGCCGCGCCGAGCCGGATGTCAGTATGCTGGCCGAATTAAGCCACCAGCTGTTGCGCCCAAGGCTGGAACAGGCGCTGGTGATTACCCAGGGCTTTATCGGCAGCGAAGCGAAAGGTCGCACTACCACGCTGGGCCGGGGCGGCAGCGATTATACTGCTGCGCTGCTGGGCGAGGCATTGCAGGCGCAGCGCATCGATATCTGGACCGATGTTCCCGGCATCTATACCACCGATCCGCGCATCGTTCCGACGGCGCAGCGCATCGATAAAATCACCTTTGAAGAGGCGGCCGAAATGGCCACCTTCGGCGCTAAAGTACTGCACCCGGCAACGCTGATGCCTGCAGTGCGCAACGATATCCCGGTTTTTGTCGGCTCCAGTAAAGATCCTGCCGCTGGCGGCACGCTGGTCTGCAATGAGACCGAAAACCCGCCTTTATTCCGTGCGCTGGCGTTGCGTCGCAAGCAAACGCTGCTGACGTTGCATAGCCTGAATATGCTACATGCGCGCGGCTTCCTGGCGGAGGTGTTTGCTATTCTGGCGCGCCATCATATTTCTGTTGATCTGATTACCACCTCCGAAGTGAGCGTGGCGCTGACGCTGGATACCACTGGCTCAACCTCTACCGGCGACAGTCTGTTAACCCAGGCGCTGCTGACCGAGCTCTCCTCGCTCTGTCGCGTAGAGGTAGAAGAGAATCTGGCGCTGATCGCCCTGATCGGCAACAAGCTGTCGCAGGCATGCGGCGTTGGCAAAGAGGTCTTCGGCGTACTGGAGCCTTTTAACCTGCGCATGATCTGCTATGGCGCCAGCAGCTATAACCTCTGTTTCCTGGTGCCAGGCAACGATGCCGAGCAGATAGTGCGCACCCTGCATCGCAATCTATTTAAGAGCTAATGTTTAACGCTGTCAGCGGCGCGGATGTAAAATAAACGTAACCTGACAGCAAACGCCTGCCATTTTTATAAGGATATCTGGCTATGCTTACCAGGATAACCCGGCTGTTTCCGCTGTGGGCGATTTTGCTTTCAGTGGCCGCCTATTTTTCCCCCGGCACCTTTACCGGCATCGGCCCCTGGGTTTCTTATTTGCTGATGCTGATTATGTTCGGGATGGGCGTTACCTTGCATATCGATGATTTTAAGCGTGTGCTGGTGCGCCCGGCTCCGGTTATCGCCGGTACCTTTTTGCATTATCTGGTGATGCCGCTGGCTGCCTGGCTGCTGGCCAGGCTGTTTCAGATGCCGCCCGATCTGGCCGCAGGCATGATTCTGGTGGGCAGCGTAGCCAGCGGCACAGCATCTAACGTTATGATCTATCTGGCGAAAGGCGATGTAGCGCTATCGGTAACTATCTCTTCCGTTTCGGCGCTGGTAGGCGTGTTTGCCACACCCTTGCTGACGCGTTTTTATGTAGACACGCATATTGAAGTGGATGTGGTCGGCATGCTGTTGAGCATTATCAAAATCGTGGTGATCCCTATCGGCCTCGGTCTGATGGTTCATCACACCATGAATCGCGTGGTAAAGCGCGTGGAACCCTGGTTGCCCGCGTTTTCCATGGTATGCATTTTGTTGATCATCAGCGCGGTAGTGGCCGGTAGCCAGGGCTTTATCGGTTCGGTGGGCCTGGTAGTGATTGCGGCAGTGATTCTGCACAATGCCATCGGGCTGTTAGGCGGCTACTGGGGCGGCAAGCTGTTTGGCTTTGATGAGTCAACCTGCCGTACGCTGGCACTGGAGGTGGGAATGCAAAACTCCGGACTGGCGGCCACACTGGGCAAACTTTATTTCTCGCCGCTGGCAGCCCTGCCCGGCGCGCTGTTTTCCGTCTGGCATAACCTTTCCGGTTCACTGCTGGCGGGTTACTGGTCTGGCAAACCGGTTAATAAAAAATAAGCCCGGGAGATTTGCCAGCCTGAAAGGCTGGCAAAGCTTCACTCTTTATCCCGTTCGTCGTCCGGCTGTTCCAGCACGCTATAGGCTATCGCGCAAAACAGCGAGTTAAGCCGCTTCATATCACCCAGCAATCCCAGATGCAGCGAGCTGGTTTCAATGCTCTGCACATTTTTCTGATGCAGGCGATCAACATGCTCATGTGAAAAGCGGCGGTTCATAATGCGAAAACGGTGTTTAGCCCGGCGCAGACGCTTCGCGCTGGCGATATCACGCGACAGAAATACCGAGAGCGCCAGCCGCAGATTATTCAGCAGCTGTTCATGCAGTTGCTCCAGCTCTCTTAACCCTTCCGGCGAGAAAGCGCGGCGCGCGGCCAGCGACTTATCAGCCACGTCGCCGCTCATGCGTTCGATAATATCGCCCGCCTGCTCCAGGTTCAGCGCCGTTTCGATAATTTCGGCCCAGCGGCGTGAATCTTCCTCTGGCAGATCCTCTTTCGGCATGCGTGCCAGATAGAGTTTGATGGCGGTATAAAGCACATCCACATCATCATCGAGTCGCCGGATTTCACGCTCCTGGCGCGGCTCGCCGTGCATAACCTTATAGAAATTATCCATCATCATTTCCAGCACATCGCCCATGCGCAGGGTTTCACGCGCGGCGTTAGCCAGCGCCAGCGCTGGCGTATCCAGCGCGCTGCGATCGAGATGTTTTGGTTTCAGACGCGCATCGTTTTCCTGATCGTCGCGGATCAGCCGCTTACAGAGCCGCGCCATGGGATCGGCAAAAGGCACCATAACCAGACAGCGGATCAGGTTGTAAAAAACATGGAAGAAGATCACCAGCTCTTCATCGGGCACCGGCAATTTATCCAGCCACGGCGACAGCACATGGACAAAAGGCAGCACTAAAACACAACCAATGCCCTTAAACAGCAGACTGCCGAGCGCCACCCGCTTACCGGCTGCGTTGGAGCCGCTGTTATTCAGCATCGCCAACAGCCCGCTGCCGAGGTTAGCGCCGATCACCAGGCAAAGAGCCACCTGAAATGAGATAACGCCGGTCGCCGTTAGCGTTGCTGTTAGCAGAACCGCTGCCAGACTGGAGTAGCTGATAATAGCGAACACCGCGCCGATCAGCGCATCCAACATAATATCGCCGGTCAGCGACGAGAACAGTACCTTAACGCCGGAAGCCTGCGTGATTGGCCGGGCCGCCTCCACCACCAGTTGCAGCGCCAGCAAAATCAAGCCAAGACCGATACTGGCTCGCCCCAGTTGGCCTGCGCGCGTTTGCTTACGACCAAGAAAGAAAACCACGCCAAAAAAGATAAACAGCGGCGACAGCCAGGAGAGATCAAAGGTCAGCACGCGCGCCATGATCGCCGTACCCACATCAGCACCAAGAATAATCACCAGTGCCGGCGTCAGGCCGACCAGGTTTTGCGCCACAAATGATGTCACCAGCAGCGTGGTGGCATTGCTGCTCTGCACCAGCGCCGTCACGCCAATCCCGGCAACAAAGGCCATGGGTTTCTTTTCTACGCTGCGGCTGAGCACGCGCCGCAGATCGGCACCGTAAACGCGCATAATGCCGGTGCGCACAATATGGGTTCCCCATACCAGCAGCGCCACCGCAGAAAGTAAATTAAGCAGGGTTAACACGGCTATCTGACTCCTTTATGCCGGGCTACAACAGCATTTACAGCCCGCCCGGCGGGAATGCAGTAAATGAAAGAATTCTCCTTACACGCTCCGCAGGATCCTGTTTTTAGGGTATTTTTCAGGCGGCACACGCGGGGATTAATCTATTAAATGTAGACCAGACGGGGCTGGCACGGGGGAAAGTTAATGGGCGTTATGCAGGGGTATACGCCCTGGCTGGGCAACGTTGCAGAAGTTGCCGGCCCAGAGCAGGGCCGGCGATCTGTTTATCAGTCGGCGTCGTAACCAAGATGGGGTGCCAGCCAGCGCTCTACTTCGCTTATTGTCATGCCTTTACGTGCAGCGTAATCTTCAATCTGATCGCGCTGCAGCTGCGCCACGGCAAAGTAACGACTGTCAGGATGGCTAAAGTACCAGCCGGAAACGGAAGCACCAGGCCACATGGCGAAGGACTCGGTCAGCTTCATGCCGGTATGACGCTCCACATCCAGCAGCTGCCAGATGGTGGCTTTCTCGGTATGCTCGGGGCAGGCCGGATAACCAGGCGCAGGTCGAATCCCCTGATAGTTTTCACGAATCAGCTCTTCATTGCTAAGGTTTTCATTGGCGGCATAACCCCAGATCACCTTACGTACCCGTTCGTGCAGATATTCAGCAAAGGCCTCGGCCAGACGATCGGACAGCGCTTTAACCATTATCTTGTTGTAGTCGTCATGTTTGCGATCCCAGGCTTCCGCCAGCGCATCCTCTTCCAGCCCACCGGTCACGGCAAACGCTCCCAGGTAGTCCGCTTTTCCGCTCGCCTTCGGCGCAACAAAATCTGCCAGACAATAGTTCGCGAAACCCACCTTCTCCGTTTGCTGGCGTAAATGGTGGCTGACGGCAATCACATGCGATCGCGACTCATCCTGATAAATTTCAATGTCGTCGCCAACGCGGTTCGCCGGAAAAATCCCCACCACGCCCCGTGGCGTGAGGCTACCGTCAGCACTCAGCCGATCGAGCATGGCATTCGCATCGGCAAACAGGCGCTGAGCCTCTTCGCCAACCACCTCATCTTCAAGGATGCGCGGGTATTTTCCCGCCAGCGACCAGGTCATAAAGAATGGCGTCCAGTCGATATAGTGGCGCAGAGTCTCAATTGACGCTTGCACCTCGCTGACGCCCAACCGGTGTGCGCCGGGCGGCGTGTACTGCTCCCAGTCAAAGGCGAAATCATTTTCGCGCGCGGCCTGTAAGGTAACCGGCGGCGTGCGCGGCTTTTTACGCCCGTGCTGAATACGCACCGTTTCATACTCTTTACGCGTACGGGCCACAAAACCCTCGTACTGCTCAGGCGACAGCAGCGCAGAAACCACGCCAACGGTACGCGAGGCGTTCTGCACGTAAACCGTCGGGCCGCTGTAGTTCTGTTCGATTTTTACTGCGGTATGCGCTTTAGAGGTGGTGGCTCCGCCAATCAACAGCGGCAGGGTAAAGCCCTGACGCTCCATCTCTTTTGCCACGTTGACCATCTCATCCAGCGACGGAGTAATCAGCCCTGACAGGCCAATAATATCCGCCCGTTCTTCACGCGCGGTTTTAAGGATTTTCTCCGTCGGCACCATGACGCCAAGATCGATAATTTCGTAGTTATTGCACTGCAGCACTACGCCAACAATATTCTTACCGATGTCATGCACATCGCCTTTTACCGTGGCCAACACAATTTTGCCGTTGGTGCTGCCGACCGCCTTACTGGCCTGAATATAGGGTTCCAGCCAGGCCACCGCCTGCTTCATAACGCGTGCCGACTTCACCACCTGCGGCAGGAACATCTTCCCTTCGCCAAACAGATCGCCAACCACATTCATACCGGCCATCAGCGGCCCTTCAATTACCTCAATGGGACGATCCGCCTGCAGACGCGCCTCTTCGGTATCCTCTTCGATAAATTCAGTGATGCCCTTCACCAGCGAATATTCCAGCCGCTTCGCCACATCCCAGCTGCGCCATTCCGCCTGCGGTTTGGTGCTGTCATCTGCCGCTTTGCTGCCGCGATATTTTTCCGCCAGCTCCAGCAGGCGTTCGGTACCGTCATCGCGGCGGTTTAGAACGACATCTTCTACCGCATCGCGTAGTTCGGCGGGCAGATCGTCATAAATCGCCAGCTGGCCGGCGTTAACAATCCCCATATCCATGCCGTTGCGGATAGCGTAATAAAGGAATACGGCGTGAATCGCCTCACGTACCGGATCGTTGCCGCGAAACGAGAAGGAAACGTTAGAGACGCCGCCGGAGATTAGCGCATGTGGCAACTCCCGTTTGATATCCTCACAGGCACCGATAAAGTCCATCGCGTAGTTATTGTGTTCATCAATCCCGGTCGCAACGGCAAAAATATTTGGGTCGAAGATGATATCTTCCGGCGGGAAGCCAACCTCTTCCGTCAGAATGCGATAAGCGCGTCGACAGATTTCGATCTTACGCGCCCGCGTATCCGCCTGCCCGACCTCATCAAATGCCATTACCACCACCGCCGCACCGTAACGGCGTACCAGTCGCGCATAATGGATAAAGGCTTCCTCACCCTCTTTCATCGAAATAGAGTTAACGATGCCTTTGCCCTGGATGCATTGCAGCCCTTTTTCGATCACATCCCATTTTGAGGAGTCGATCATGATCGGCACGCGCGCAATGTCGGGTTCACCGGCAATCAGATTAAGGAAACGCACCATCGCCGCTTCAGCGTCGAGCATTCCCTCATCCATATTGATATCGATGATTTGCGCACCGCTCTCTACCTGCTGACGTGCAACATCCAGCGCCTCGTTGTATTTCTCTTCTTTAATTAACCGCTTGAATTTTGCTGATCCGGTAACGTTAGTACGTTCACCCACGTTAACAAACAGCGAATCGGCACCAATGTTCAGCGGTTCCAGACCGGACAGGCGACAGGCAACCGGCAACGTCGGCAGCTTGCGCGGCGTCACGCCTTCGATCGCCTGTGCCATCGCGGCGATATGCGCTGGCGTGGTTCCACAGCAGCCGCCGACGATATTTAAAAAACCGGCATGCGCCCACTCGGCAATCTGCTCCGCCATCACCGCAGCATCCAGATCGTATTCACCAAAAGCGTTAGGCAGACCGGCATTCGGATGGGCGGTGACGTAACATTCGGCAAGACGCGACATTTCGGCTACGTACTGACGCAGTTCGTCCGGCCCCAACGCGCAGTTCAGCCCAAAAGAGAGCGGTTCGGCATGGCGCAGCGAGTTATAAAACGCTTCGGTTGTCTGTCCGGAAAGGGTACGGCCTGAGGCATCAGTGATGGTGCCGGAGATCATCAGCGGCAATGAAACACCCAGCGCGTCAAACTCGCTCTGGATAGCAAATACGGCGGCTTTTGCGTTCAACGTGTCGAAAATGGTTTCGATCATGATGATATCTACGCCACCTTCAATCAGCGCGCGTGTTGATTCGCGGTAGGCAATAACCAGTTCATTGAAAGTGACATTACGGAACGCAGGATCGTTTACATCAGGAGAGATTGAGCAGGTACGGTTGGTCGGGCCCAACACGCCGGCAACATAGCGTGGTCGCTCCGGCGTTTTTGCACTCCATTCATCGGCGCAGGCGCGAGCCAGTTTGGCTGCTTTATAGTTGATTTCTGTCGAGAGCGCTTCCATATGGTAATCCGCCATCGCAATAGTGGTGGCGTTAAAGGTGTTGGTTTCCAGAATGTCAGCGCCCGCTTCAAGGTAGGCATTGTGGATGGCGCGGATAATCTCCGGCTGCGTCAGCACCAACAGATCGTTGTTGCCTTTCAGGTCGCTACGCCACTCTGCGAAGCGCTCGCCCCGGTAATCCTGCTCTTCCAGACGGTAGCTCTGGATCATGGTGCCCATTCCGCCGTCCAGCACCATGATGCGCTGTGCCAGCTGCCGATGCAGCGCGTCGATTCTGTCTGTCACTCTTGCTTCACCTGTTTTGGTTATTTTTAGTACCGTCTGCGGCACAGTCTGGCATAATTTTTGTACGACTCAAAGCTGCCTCTGGAGCAGGATTCAGATCAGCCGCGTTCTTAATTGATGCAACGGCAGTTGATATCCATTACTCCAGGGTAGGGTTCATATGGCGTAAGTCGTAAGGTGTTATTTGATAAACGTAATAGTTGAGCCAGTTGGAAAACAGCAGGTTTCCATGGCTGCGCCAGCTGGCGCGTGGCTTCTGCGTCGGGTCGTTGTGCGGAAAATAGTTATAAGGGATCACCGGGTTTAATCCCGCTTCGCTATCGCGTTGAAATTCTCCTGCCAGCGTTAGCGCATCATATTCAGGGTGGCCGGTAACAAAGGCCAGCCGCTTATCTTTACTGCCCAGCAGATAGGGGCCAGCCTGCTCAGATTCTGCGAAGATCTCCAGATCGGTATAGTCACGAATTAGCTGAGCGGGAAAGTCCGCATAGCGGGAGTGCGGCGCAAGGAAAGTATCGTCAAAACCACGCGTTAATAAGGCATGCGGATGCAACGTTTGATGTTCATAAACGCCTGACAGTTTGGTAGCGCGGGTTTGTTTTGGCAGGCCATACAGAATATTAAGCGCCGCCTGTACCGCCCAACAGACAAACAAGGTAGAAGTGACATGCTCTTTCGCCCAGTGCAATACGCGCTCTATTTGCGGCCAGTAAGCCACATCCTGAAAATCGACCAGCCCCAGCGGCGCACCGGTAACAATCAAACCATCGTAGTTATCATGCTCAATGTCTTCAAAATTGCAGTAAAAATTATTGAGATGCTCCATCGGCGTGTTACGGGATTCACGACTATCGATACGTAACAGCTGAATATCTATTTGTAGCGGGGAGTTCGAGAGCAGACGTAAAAACTGATTTTCCGTCTCGATCTTTTTTGGCATCAGATTCAGTACCAGCACTTTAAGCGGTCGGATTTCCTGAACGCTGGCGCGAGAATGTGTCATAACAAAGACATTCTCCTGGCGTAAACAGTTTACGGCTGGTAATTCATCAGGTACCCGAATTGGCATAGCCTTTCTTCCTCACTATATACGTTTATACGTTTAGACATCCAGATGCCCGAAGATAGCCTGCCAGAGCCAGAATGTCGAGACTTCAGCCAGTAATTGAAAATGTTTCATTCAGGAAATTAAAAAAGCTATGAAGGCACAGGGAAAAAGAAAAAATGGTTATAACGCAGAAGGGATGGGTGAGGTACAACAGTAGGTAATAAGAGATCGCCAGACGCGAAAAAGCCTCAGCTTTCGCTGAGGCTCCGTCGTTATCTGATGCCTGGCAGTTCCCTACTCTCGCATGGGGAGGCCCCACACTACCATCGGCGCTGCGGCGTTTCACTTCTGAGTTCGGCATGGGGTCAGGTGGGACCACCGCGCTCTCGCCGCCAGGCAAATTCTGTTTCCGCACGCCGCCCGCAGGGCCACGCACGCGTATCCGTCAACAACACTGAAAATTCTCAATTCCCAAAACGCTTCCGGCGTTGTAAGGTTAAGCCTCACGGGTCATTAGTACCGGTTAGCTCAACGCATCGCTGCGCTTACACACCCGGC
>NZ_JBNJSM010000002.1:0-490500 GCF_050113775.1 Pantoea sp. FN0302 | reverse complement strand
CTCCCTGTTACCGTTCGACTTGCATGTGTTAGGCCTGCCGCCAGCGTTCAATCTGAGCCATGATCAAACTCTTCAATTTAAAAGTCTGATGCTCAAAGAAAAACGTCGTAATGAATTACGTGTTCACCCTGAGACTTGATACTGCAATAGTTTTTGCGATATCCCGTCCGTGAGTGCCCACACAGATTGTCTGATAAATTGTTAAAGAGCGTTGCGACCGGCGCTTCGTGCCGTTGTCGCGAGGTGGCGTATATTACGCTTTCCTCTTTCAGAGTCAACCTCTTTTTCAGAAGTTTTTCTCCGGCGATTCATCTTACTGAACCGCTCAACACCGCGTGGCGTAAGCCGTTGTGCCGTGTCGATGGAGGCGCATTATAGGGATCCGAATTCATTGCACAAGCCTTTTTTCGATCTTTTTTGCCGGTTGCTGACTTTTCATTCTTTTCGCTGTGATCTTATGCGATCGGCTTAAAATTACCGCACAATATCAAGGATGGTTTCATCTCTTATTCGCTACGCTGCATGACCTCACATTAAAGGAGCAATATCATGGCTACTGCTTTACGTCCTTATAAGCAATTTTTTCCCCGTACAGGTAATCGTGTGATGGTTGATGCCACCAGCGTCGTCGTTGGTGATGTAACGCTGGGAGATGATGTCAGTATCTGGCCATTAGTGGCGATACGGGGAGATGTGAATAGCGTGGTTATCGGTAAACGCAGCAACATTCAGGATGGCAGCGTTTTACATGTGACGCATAAATCAGCCGCGCGCCCGGAAGGCTTTCCTCTTATCATCGGAGAAGATGTGACGGTCGGTCACAAAGCGATGTTGCATGGCTGTACTATTGGCAACCGTGTGCTGGTTGGCATGGGTTCGATTCTTTTAGATGGCGTAATAGTAGAAGATGACGTGATGATCGGCGCAGGCAGTCTGGTCCCTCCTGGTAAGCGGCTCGAAAAAGGCTACCTCTACCTTGGCAGCCCGGTTAAACAAATTCGCCCGCTAAATGAAAAAGAGATCGAAGGGTTACGCTATTCCGCAAACAATTATGTCACCTGGAAAGATGACTATCTGGATCAGGAAAGCCAGATCCAGCCCTCATCATCTTCTCTATGAGCTTCTATTAGCTCTTGCGCCTGATCTTCCAGATCCCAGCGGTTAGCACGGAAAAGATCCAGCGGTTCGCCTTTGCCGAACCGCTGGCAAAGTAGATCACCTTTAATTGCACAGGTTAATTGAAAGCCGTTAACCATGGCGGGAAAACAGACGGCCCGGCGCGTCTCATTCCAGTCTTCTCTGTCGGGAAACTGAATCGCCTGATTCATGATGCTAACTCCGCCTGCAAGCGACTCAGTACTGGCGTGACGTTCGGTAATATGCCATGCCAAAGCAGGAAAGCATGTGCCGCCTGCCCCACCAGCATGCCTAATCCATCTGCCGTAGCCGTTGCGCCTGCCTGCTGACACCAGTTCAGGAAAGGTGTCGCTGCCTGCTGATAAAACATATCGTAGCAGCGCGTGCCGGGGGTGATGAGTGAAGCAGGCAGCACCGGGACAGCACCATCAACGCCACTGGAGGTAGCATTGATAATCAGATCAAACTTTTTGCCTGCCAGCTCCGTCATGGCTAACGCTTCAATTGCGCCGGTATGTGCAAAAACAGCGGCCAGCTCGTTGGCCCGTGCTGGAGTACGATTGGTTAATGTCAGAGAGCATCCAAAGGAAAGCAAGGGCAGAATGACACCGCGCGCCGCACCGCCTGCGCCCACTAACAGAATATTATCGCCAGGCTTAATAAAAGATAATCTTTCCAGATCGCTCAATAAACCGATCCCGTCAGTATTATCTCCCACTAATTTTCCATCCTGGCGCATGTATAAGGTATTGACGGCTCCCGCCAACGCTGCCCGCTCCGTTAGCACATCAGCAAGCTCATAAGCCTGCTGCTTAAACGGTAACGTCACATTGGCTCCCTTCCCACCCTGGCGTAAGAATTCATGCAAAGTTGCAGCAAAGCTATCGAGCGGCGCGAGCAATCTCCCATAACAATGCTCAATGCCCGTCTGTTTCGCAAATTCATGGTGGATCAAAGGCGACTTGCTGTGAGCAATCGGGTTGCCAATAACCACGAAGTTATCCATATCCTATCCCTGACGAATAATATCGCCGCTGATAATATCGCGAATCTCAGAAGGATTAAGCCGACCACCGGTTTCCCCCTGTAATACAGGAAAACTATCGCCAAACTGCTGCACAACTTCTGTAACGTTACGGCAAGGAGGCTGGCCGCTCAGGTTAGCACTGGTTGAAACCAGAGGTTTACCAAACTGACGGCAAAGTTCCTGTACTGCCGGATGATCGCTGACCCGTACCGCCAGCGTATCGAAACGCCCTGTTAACCAGCGTGGCGTATGCGGTAGCGCCGGCAATACCCAGGTTACCGGGCCAGGCCAGGAGGCAAACATTTTTTCGCGCTGCGTGACAGAAAGTTCATGGTCAGCAATATAGGGCATAAGCTGCTGATAATCAGTGGCGATTAAAATTAACCCTTTATCTACCGGACGCTGTTTGAACGCCAGTAACTGCATAACGGCTTTTTCACTGTCAGGATCGCAACCCAGGCCAAATACCGCCTCTGTGGGATAGGCAATAACCGCTTGCTGCTGAAGTTGTTCAACACACCAGCCAACTGTTCCGGGAATGATTTCTTTATTCACTTCTGTTTCCTGCATCAACGGGTTTACCGCACGCTTTGCTGGCGCAAAAACGTTTCAAACCTTGTGCTGTCTTTTTTTCGATTAATAAGGGGAAATGACAATACAGGCACGTTCCCTCTTTTGGCGTAAAATTCACTGCAAACTGGCAATCAGGATAGCGATCGCAGGCGTGAAAAGTCTTACCAAAACGTGAACGCCGTTGTACCAGATGCCCTTGCTCGCACTGTGGGCAGGCAATAGAGGTTTTATCTGGGCGATCGATCACTTCAGTATGCTCACATTCGGGATAGCGGCTACAGCCGATAAACATGCCATAGCGCCCCTGCCGTAATACCAGATCAGCCTGGCACAGCGGGCAGTGTTGCCCTTCCAGAACTTTAACGATATGCCCATCCGTCTGATTTTTCAGGGGGCGCACATAGTCACACTCCGGGTAATGTGAACAGCCAAGAAAAGGACCATGCTTTCCGGAGCGAATAACAAGATCTGCCCCACAGGTGGGGCAGGATTCATGTTTTCGCACTGTGAAAAGTGCTGGTTTACTCATTGTGTTATGTCACTGTGAAACAACTCAGTGCAACACTCCTTCATTGACGTCGAAAAGTAACTCTTCCATTTGCTGATAGGCATTTTCACATCCTGGAATGTTGAACAGCACCATCAGCACCACCCATTTAAGATCTTCCAGATCAAATTCAAACGTATCCAGGGCCATAACCCGTTCGATAACCATCTCACGCGTCTCCAGGTTCAAAACCTGAATCTGCTCCAGAAACAGAATGAAGCCGCGGCAGCTGGCATCAAGGCGCTGACTCTCTTCCTCTGTATAGATACGCATTGAGAGCGGATCGGTGGTAAGCAGTATCGGAGCGACAAGCCCGTCCTGATAGTCTGCTAATTTTTCCAACCAGTTCAACGCATTATTGATATCGTCACGATGAAAACCAGCATCAGCCAGATCATCAGTCAGTTTATCCTGGTCAACGCGCATCTCTGCTTCGCTGTGGATATAAGTTTCAAACAAGTACATTAGTACGTCGAACATGGCATGCCCTCCTCAATCGGACATAGCCGCCGGGTACAGCTGCGATCCATCCTGCTAACTCCAGCTCAAGCAGTTTAGCTATGATGGCTGGCACAGGTTGGCCGGCACGTTCAGCGACGACGTCAACAGGTGTAACCTCATCTCCTACGTTAGCCAACACCTCGGCAAATGGCAATGGACCATCAGCATTGTCTGAAGAATTAATTGTATTCTGCGCTGAAAGCGGTAGCCACTGTAGCTCACTGTTGATCTGTTCGAGAATATTATTGGGATGGGCCACTAATAACGCACCCTGCTGAATAAGCCAGTGTCCTCCCGCGCTGACGTCACTTCCCAGCGGGCCTGGCAAGGCGTAAATCTCCCTGTTTTGCTCCAGCGCATAGCGTGCCGTAACCAACGAGCCGCTCTTAAGAGAAGCCTCAACTACCAGAACGCCCAGGCTAAGGCCGCTGATGATACGGTTACGACGTGGAAAGTTATACGCGTGCGGTAAGGTATTCAGCGGAAACTCGGACACCAGCGCGCCACCAGCCATAACAATTTCATCCGCAAGCCGTTGATGATTAGCCGGATACAGCTGTTCCAGCCCGCTTCCCAGCACCGCGACCGTTTTCCCTTCTACCGTTAAGGCGGCGCGATGGGCTACAGCATCAATTCCGCGTGCCAGACCGCTGGTGATGGTCAGCCCGCTTGCTGCCAGGATTTGAGTAAAATAGTCCCCCCATTGCCGGCCATAATGTGAAGCGTTGCGGCTACCCACTACTGCCAGCTGTGGCGTAGCAAGGAGATGCGGATCGCCACGCAGCATTAAGGCTGCGGGATAACGCGCAACGTTTTTTAACAGGGGCGGGAACAACGCATCTTCAGCCGTAATGAGATGATGATCCGGTTGTTCAAGCCAACGCACTGCCTGTTCAAGAACAGGTTCGGGTACTGACTGAAACGCCTTAATTTGTATGGCATCAAGGCCTGCTGCGATATAATTTTGCGGTTCGTTATGGCCGCCGTGACTTAATAATTTTGCGGCTCTCAACATTTTTTCGCCGCACAGCCCTTTTACGTTCATCAGGCGTAACCACACTTCTTCTGAAGTCATTTCGTATTCCCTGTCAATGTGCGCCAGTAGCCGCTTTCCCTGGTGCGCAATGCTGTCAATCAAGGAGTGAAATGTCTACAATAAGAGGTAACGATGGTTACTTCTCTGAATACAGATCTGGAAAGTTATGTCAGTTTTACAAGTATTACATTATCCCGACGATCGTCTGCGCATTGTCGCGAAACCGGTCGCAAAAGTGGATGCGGAAATCCAGCGCATTGTCGATGATATGTTTGAGACGATGTACGCTGAGGAAGGTATTGGCCTGGCGGCTACACAGGTAGACATCCACCAGCGCATTATTGTTATCGACGTCTCTGAAAATCGTGATGAGCGTCTGGTGCTGATTAATCCTGAACTGCTGGAAGAAAGCGGTGAAACAGGTATTGAGGAAGGCTGCCTTTCTATTCCTGAACAGCGGGCGCTGGTTCCTCGTTCAGAGCGGGTAAAAATTCGCGCGCTGGATCGTGAAGGCAACACATTTGAACTGGAAGCAGATGGCCTGTTGGCAATTTGCATTCAGCATGAAATGGATCACCTGGTCGGGAAGCTGTTTATCGATTATCTCTCCCCGTTAAAACGCCAGCGTATTCGCCAAAAACTGGAAAAGCTGGCTCGCCTTAATACCCGAGCCTCCTGACAGTAAGGAATAGCGTGTCCGAATCACTAAAAATAATCTTTGCCGGCACCCCTGACTTTGCAGCGCGTCATCTTGACGCGTTGCTTACGTCTGAGCATCAGGTAGTGGGCGTTTTTACCCAACCCGATCGCCCTGCCGGACGCGGTAATAAACTCACGCCCAGCCCGGTTAAGCTCCTGGCTCAACAACATCATCTTCCGGTATTCCAGCCGAAATCGCTCCGCCCAGCAGAAAGTCAGCAGCTTGTGGCCGATTTGCAGGCGGATGTGATGGTGGTGGTCGCCTATGGCTTGATCCTGCCGCAGGCGGTACTGGATATGCCACGCCTCGGCTGTATTAATGTTCATGGTTCTCTGCTCCCTCGCTGGCGCGGCGCGGCGCCTATTCAGCGTTCGCTTTGGGCTGGTGACAGCGAGACCGGCGTCACCATTATGCAAATGGATATCGGTCTGGATACCGGTGCTATGCTGCTGAAACTGGCATGCCCTATCACCGCTGCGGATACCAGTGCAACTCTATATAGCCGGCTGGCGGAGTTAGGCCCGCAAGGATTACTGGAAACGCTGACCCGCTTAAGTCAGGGCAGTGCTCAGCCACAACCGCAGGATGAGGCTCTTGCCACTTACGCAGAGAAGCTCAGTAAAGAAGAAGCCCAGCTCGACTGGTCTCTTTCAGCCGCTCAGCTTGAACGCTGTATCCGCGCGTTTAATCCCTGGCCTGTTAGCTATTTTTACATTGAAGAGCAGCCGGTTAAGGTATGGCAGGCCAGCGTACTGCCGCATCAGACGGGTTATCAGCCAGGCGAAATTGTGCAGGCTGATAAAAATGGCATTCAGGTTGCCACTGCTGAAGGCATCTTAAATATCCAAACCCTGCAACCTGCAGGTAAAAAAGCCATGTCGGCCCAGGATATCCTGAACTCACGCCGCGAGTGGTTTACGCCAGGAACGCGCCTCGCCTGATTCACAGCCCGGTAATCACCCCGGGCCTGTTTATTGATGATTCAAATATGAAAAAAACGGTCAATCTCCGCAGTCTTGCGGCCCAAACACTTGAGCGCGTGGTAGAACAGGGACAATCACTGAGCAACCTGCTGCCGGTGGCGCAGAAAAATCTCTCCGATAAAGACAGTGCGTTGTTACAGGAACTCTGTTTCGGCGTATTGCGCACTCTACCGCTTCTTGAAGCGGCGATTAAGCAGCTTATGTCCCGCCCGTTAACCGGTAAGCAGCGCTCCCTGCATTTCTTAATTATGGTCGGCCTGTATCAGCTGCTTTATACGCGTATCCCGGCTCACGCCGCGCTGGCTGAAACGGTTGAAGGCGCTACCGTATTGAAACGGCCTCAGATGAAAGGCCTGATAAATGGCGTTCTGCGTCAGTTTCAGCGCCAGCAGCCCGATTTGATAACGCAGCTTGAGCAATCTCCACAGCGCTTTTTACATCCGGCCTGGCTGTTGAAACGTCTACAACTGGCATGGCCAGAGCAATGGCAACAAATTGTGGAAGCGAATAATCAGCGTCCTCCAATGTGGCTGCGCGTTAATCGTCAGCACCATAGCCGTGAACAGTGGCTGGCATTGCTGCAGGCAAGTGGCAACAATGCGACCCCTCATCCCGTTTATCCCGATGCTTTGCTGTTAGAGACTCCTTCATCGGTAGGTCAGCTACCCGGTTTTGAGCAAGGTTGGGTCACGGTACAGGATGCTTCAGCTCAGGGCTGCGTTACCTGGCTTGCGCCACAAAACGGAGAGCGTATCCTTGATTTGTGTGCGGCGCCCGGCGGCAAGACTACCCATATTCTTGAAGCTGCGCCGGATGCGCACGTTATGGCTGTCGACATCGATGCGCAGCGATTGCAGCGTGTTTATGAAAATCTGAAGCGACTGAATATGCAGGCGGAAGTAAAACAGGGCGATGGGCGCTTCCCGGATCAATGGTGCAAAGATACGCAGTTTGACCGCATTTTGCTGGATGCTCCCTGCTCTGCAACCGGCGTCATTCGTCGTCATCCTGATATTAAATGGTTACGGCGCGACCGTGATATATCCGAACTGGCCGCGCTGCAGCGCGAGATCCTGGATGCCATCTGGCCTCATCTGAAAGCTGGCGGCACGCTGGTTTATGCCACCTGCTCCATCCTGCCGGAAGAGAATCATTTGCAGATTGAAAGCTTCCTGGAACATCATCAGGATGCTGAACATATTCCACTTAGCGATGATTCAACCATCGGCCTGCAGTGTTTCCCGCATCCACAGGATGGCGATGGATTCTTTTACGCTAAGCTAATAAAAAGATAACGTAGTATGCGCTGCGACAACCTATAAGTTGAAACAACGATGAAAATAATCATTCTCGGAGCAGGCCAGGTAGGCGGCACGCTGGCAGAAAACCTGGTGGGCGAAAATAACGATATTACCGTGGTGGATAAAGACGCCACACGTCTGCGTCAACTACAGGATAAGTTCGATTTACGCGTGGTTCAGGGACACGGTTCCCACCCGAGGGTATTACGTGAAGCGGGTGCGCAGGATGCCGATATGCTGGTTGCGGTTACCAGCTCTGATGAAACGAATATGGTTGCCTGCCAGGTCGCTTATACGCTGTTTAATACGCCCAACCGAATTGCGCGCATTCGTGCTGCCGACTATATCCGCGATGCAGAGAAGTTATTTATACCGGAAGCGGTGCCTATCGATCACCTGATTTCACCCGAGCAGCTGGTAATAGATAATATTTATCGTTTGATCCAGTATCCCGGCGCGTTACAGGTGGTGAATTTTGCTGAAGGCAAAGTGAGCCTGGCTGTGGTGAAAGCCTATTATGGCGGGCCGCTGATTGGTAATCCGTTATCGATAATGCGTGAACATATGCCCCATATCGATACGCGTGTTGCAGCCATATTTCGTCAGGATCGCCCTATTCGTCCGCAGGGCTCAACCATTGTCGAAGCTGGCGATGAGGTCTTTTTTATCGCTGCCAGCCAGCATATCCGCGCAGTAATGAGCGAAATGCAACGGCTGGAAAAGCCCTATAAAAGAATAATGCTCGTTGGCGGAGGCAACATCGGTTATGGTCTGGCGCTGCGGCTGGAAAAAAACTACAGCGTGAAACTGATTGAACGTAATCAGCAGCGTGCCGCCGAGCTGGCGGAGCTGTTGCAGGATACGATCGTTTTTTATGGTGATGCTTCAGATCAAGAACTGTTAGCGGAAGAGCATATCGATCAGGTGGATCTTTTTATCGCCGTTACTAACGACGATGAAGCAAATATCATGTCTGCGATGCTGGCTAAAAAAATGGGCGCCAAAAAAGTTATGGTGCTTATTCAACGGCGCGCTTATGTCGATTTAGTCCAGGGCAGCGTGATTGATATTGCCATCTCCCCACAGCAGGCAACTATCTCAGCCCTACTTAGTCATGTTCGTAAAGCCGATATTGTTAGTGTGTCATCGCTACGCCGTGGTGTTGCTGAAGCTATCGAAGCGATTGCACACGGAGACGAAACAACATCCCGCGTTGTTGGCCGTCTGGTTGAAGATATCAAACTGCCTCCGGGTACCATTATCGGTGCCGTTGTACGCGGTGACGACATTATGATCGCAAATAACAATCTGCGTATTGAGCAAGGCGATCATGTCATTATGTTCCTGACGGACAAAAAGTTTGTGCCTGATGTGGAACGTCTTTTCCAGCCCAGCCCGTTTTTCCTTTAAACCATCAGCAGCAAGGAAGCTGCTTATGCGTTCTGCTCTGCTCCCGCTGCGTTAATTGCCGATGGCAAACACTGATTCGTTTGTTAGACTTTATGGTTTGGCAATGGAAAGGAGCTGTTTATGAGTTTTTTAAAAGAATTTCGTGATTTTGCAATGCGTGGCAACGTTGTCGATCTGGCCGTTGGTGTGGTTATCGGTGCTGCCTTTGGTAAGATTGTTTCATCTCTGGTGGCAAACATTATTATGCCGCCACTGGGATTGCTGATCGGTGGGGTGGATTTCAAGCAATTCAAATGGATATTAAAGCCAGCTCAGGGAGAAACGCCACCGGTCGTAATGGAGTACGGCATCTTTTTGCAGAATATTTTTGATTTCATCATCATCGCGTTTGCGATTTTCATTGCTATCAAGTTGATAAATAAACTGCACAAGAAAAAGGAAGTAGAAAAGCCAGTTGCTAAACCCAGCGCAGAAGCAACGCTGTTGACTGAAATCCGTGATTTAATGAAAGAACAGAATAATAAAGGCTAGCCCCCGGCGCTATGCTGAATAAACCAACAAGACTTCGCCGGCAGTATCGCGCCAGATGCATTCTCGCCAACTAAAAGGCCAGTGGTAAAGTCTGCTTTACCACTGGCCTCCCAGCCTGCTTTATTGTGTTTTGCTTTACGCCGATAGCTGCCTTTACCTTTCACATTCACCTCGACCCGCGTTTTGAATAGAGGGTCATGCAGTAAAGCCTCTATGGCATTGTTTTTAATTTTACCTTTTTTATGCTGATAACCAGACATAACGTCTCCTTTGATGAAAGTCGGATATCTATATAGATCTAATTTTTGCTGAAATCAATGTTTGCCAGGGTTCAGCTCACCTTTTTTTACCGTTCCCCGTTCCAGGCTTTCCAGGATAGAACAGTCAAGGCTGGTATGTGCAGAACCGCAGCAGGCATCACTTAAACATTGCAGGGAACGTTGCATCATCTGCAGTTCCGCAATACGAATTTCAACTTCATGCAGGCGAGCTTGCACGATGTTTTTAGACTCCTGACAGGTATGGTGTGCTGGATCGATACGGATCGAGAGTAAATCCCGGATCGCATCTAACGTTAACCCTAGCTGCTTAGCATGCCGAATGAATTTAAGACGCCGCAGATCATCATCGTTATATAACCGGAATCCCCCTGCCGAGCGGGCTGGTGCATCCATCATATTCTCTTTTTCATAATAACGAATGGTATCTGGCGTGACAGCAGCCAGCCGGGCAAGCTCACCGATACGGTACATATTTACTCTCCTGCAAAACGTTGGGCAATCGCATTACGATACTCCCCGGAAAGAAAATCGGTGTTCAAACCTGCCTGCAGCAGTTTTAATTCAAGCAGGCGCAGGCGCTTAAGATGGTCACTTTGGGCTATCTCGTCGGGATCAAGCTGTTTTAATAAGTCATTGAGTTCCAGCGCTTCACGCCGTATTTCCAGTTCCGGCGGTAAATAACCAGCATTCTTTAACATGCGGTAGCCAGCACGAAGCTCTGGTGGAACATGGCTGTCATCATCCAGTATGAGTGGAGTGCCTTCTCCAGGCAAACCTTGCAGCTCACCCCTCTGCTGTGCTTCGCGAATATGTTGTTCAGCCAGTTGATCGATTAGCCACATGTGATGCTCCGGGAAATATCAGAGCTTCAGGATAGCGCAGATTAGCGGGAGGTAAAGCAGAGATAAAATGAGGATATAAAAAAACCGGGCACCAGGCCCGGTTTCTTTAACATACAGCAGATTACTCTGCTGCAGCTTCTGCTTGAGCTTCTGGACGATCAACCAGCTCGATGTAAGCCATCGGAGCGTTGTCACCAGCGCGGAAGCCACACTTCAGAATGCGAGTGTAACCACCGGCACGGCTCG
Source organism: Pantoea sp. FN0302 (assembly GCF_050113775.1). Taxonomy (NCBI): domain Bacteria; kingdom Pseudomonadati; phylum Pseudomonadota; class Gammaproteobacteria; order Enterobacterales; family Erwiniaceae; genus Pantoea; species Pantoea sp. FN0302. The sequence continues at coordinate 479,385 of NZ_JBNJSM010000002.1, read as the reverse complement.
CGAAACGCGGGCCCAGCTCGTTAAACAGTTTTGCCACGATCTCGTTATCACGAGTGCGGGCGAATGCCAGACGACGATTAGCTACGCTGTCGGTCTTGGCAAGAGTAATCAGCGGCTCAACTACGCGACGCAGCTCTTTCGCTTTCGGCAGGGTCGTCTTGATGATCTCATGACGAACCAAAGAGCCGGCCATGTTGCGGAACATAGCCTGACGATGGCTGCTGTTGCGGTTCAGTTGACGACCACTCTTACGATGGCGCATGACCTTATCCTTCTCAGTAAAACCTTAACCTGCGATCTGGTTATTCATCAGCAATGCTTGCCGGCGGCCAGTTTTCCAGGCGCATGCCCAGAGAAAGACCACGCGAAGCCAGCACGTCTTTAATCTCAGTAAGAGATTTTTTACCAAGGTTAGGCGTTTTAAGTAGCTCAACCTCGGTACGCTGTACCAGATCACCGATGTAGTGGATAGCTTCTGCCTTAAGGCAGTTAGCAGAGCGGACAGTCAATTCCAGATCGTCAACAGGGCGCAGCAGGATCGGATCGAATTCTGGTTTCTCTTCTTTAACTTCCGGCTGACGCACATCACGCAGGTCAACGAAAGCTTCCAGTTGTTCAGCCAGAATGGTAGCCGCACGACGAATCGCCTCTTCAGGATCGATTGTGCCGTTGGTTTCCATTTCGATGACCAGCTTATCCAGGTCGGTACGCTGTTCCACGCGCGCAGCTTCAACATTGTAGGCGATACGGTCTACAGGGCTATAGCAAGCGTCGACTAACAGACGACCGATTGGGCGCTCATCTTCTTCCGAATGAATTCGGGCAGAAGCCGGCACATAACCACGGCCACGCTGAACTTTGATACGCATATTAATAGATGCGTTTTCATCGGTCAGATGGCAGATCACGTGCTGCGGCTTGACGATTTCGACATCACCATCATGGGTAATGTCGGCTGCAGTCACAGGGCCAATGCCAGATTTATTCAGTGTAAGGATGACTTCATCTTTACCCTGAACTCTTACCGCCAGCCCTTTCAGGTTAAGCAGGATTTCCAGGATATCTTCCTGTACGCCCTCTTTTGTGCTGTACTCATGAAGTACACCATCAATCTCAACCTCGGTCACCGCGCAACCCGGCATGGATGACAGCAGAATACGGCGCAGTGCGTTACCAAGAGTATGGCCAAAGCCACGCTCTAAAGGCTCAAGGGTCACCTTGGCGTGCGTCGAACTCAGTTGCTCGATATCTACCAGGCGCGGTTTTAGAAACTCTGTCACAGAACCCTGCATTGTGTCCTCTCTTTGGTACTAAGCTTTACTTGGAGTAAAGCTCGACGATCAGGTGTTCGTTAATGTCCGCAGACAGATCGGTACGTTCAGGAATACGCTTGAACACACCTTCCATCTTAGTTGCATCAACTTCCAGCCAGGTTGGCTTTTCACGCTGCTCAGCCAGCTCCAGAGCGGCTTTCACGCGAGACTGCTTTTTGGCTTTCTCGCGGATGCTGACTACGTCATTCGGAGATACCTGATAAGAAGCGATGTTAACAACGCGACCATTTACCATGATGGATTTATGGCTAACCAGCTGACGTGCTTCTGCACGAGTGGCACCAAAGCCCATACGATAAACTACGTTGTCCAGACGACCTTCCAGCAGTTGTAACAGGTTTTCACCGGTGTTGCCTTTCAGACGTGCTGCTTCTTTGTAATAGTTACGGAACTGACGCTCAAGTACGCCATAAATACGACGAACTTTCTGCTTTTCACGTAACTGACCGCCGTAGTCAGACAGACGCGGTTTACGCGCACCGTGCTGGCCAGGGGCTTGTTCAATCTTACACTTGGAATCAATCGCGCGAACGCCAGACTTCAGGAATAAGTCTGTGCCCTCACGACGGCTCAGCTTGAGCTTAGGACCCAAATATCTTGCCATTTTCTTTCTCCAACTATCCTAAAAACGGGCGTTATACGCGACGTTTTTTCGGCGGACGACAACCGTTGTGAGGGATCGGAGTCACATCAGTAATATTAGTGATGCGGAAACCTGCGGCGTTCAGAGCACGAATGGTAGATTCGCGACCCGGACCCGGACCCTTAACCATAACTTCCAGATTCTTGATACCGTAATCTTTCACGGCCTCTGCGCAACGCTCAGCAGCAACCTGTGCAGCGAACGGCGTAGATTTACGAGAACCACGGAAACCGGAACCACCGGCAGTTGCCCAACCCAATGCGTTACCCTGACGGTCAGTAATGGTAACGATGGTGTTGTTAAAAGAAGCATGGACATGAGCCACGCCATCTGAGACTTGTTTTCTTACACGCTTACGTGCACGAACTGGTGCCTTTGCCATTATTCAATCACCCCGATTATTTCTTGATCGGTTTGCGCGGACCCTTACGGGTACGGGCGTTGGTCTTGGTACGCTGACCGCGCACTGGCAGACCACGACGATGACGCAAACCGCGATAGCAACCAAGGTCCATCAGACGCTTGATGCTCATGCTCACTTCACGGCGCAGATCACCTTCAACGACAAATTTGGCAACTTCGTCACGCAGCGTGTCGATTTGTTCTTCAGACAGCTCACTGATCTTAACATCTTCAGCGATACCCGCAGCAGCACAGATGGCCTTGGAGCGAGTTTTGCCGACACCGTAGATCGAAGTTAATGCGATTACGGCATGTTTCTGATCAGGAATGTTAATGCCTGCTATACGGGCCACTATGCACTCCTACTATTTAATATGTACGCACCATGCTGAAAAGCCCGTTTTCAGGATACTCAAATGGAAACGTACAGACATACAAAAGATTGGCTGGCTAATCTAGCCAGCTCAACCCAACTTTGCAAGAAAAATATGCGAGAAAATCAGCCCTGGCGCTGTTTATGCTTAGGCTCGGCACTACAAATCACACGTACGACGCCGTCGCGACGAATGATTTTGCAGTTACGACATAATTTCTTGACGGAAGCACGAACTTTCATTTTTACTCTCCGTAACTTCTCAAGCGCCTGATTAGCGGCTATAGCCTTTCAGGTTTGCTTTCTTCAATGCAGACTCGTACTGACTGGACATCATCAGAGTTTGCACTTGAGCCATAAAGTCCATGATGACCACAACGACGATAAGCAGTGAGGTTCCACCGAAGTAGAACGGTACTTTCATCGCATCACGCATGAACTCCGGGATCAGGCAGATGAAAGTAATGTAGAGCGCACCAACTAGCGTCAGACGCGTCATCACTTTATCGATGTACTTCGCCGTTTGCTCTCCCGGACGAATTCCTGGTACAAATGCACCAGACTTCTTCAGGTTATCTGCTGTTTCTCGCGGATTGAAAACCAACGCCGTATAGAAGAAACAGAAGAAGATGATTGCAGTCGCATAGAGTAGCACATAAAGCGGCTGTCCTGGCTGCAAATACATCGAAATAGTTGTCAGCCAGTTCCACCCTGTACCGCCACCAAACCATGAAGCAATGGTAGCTGGAAACAGAATAATGCTTGAGGCGAAGATTGCCGGGATAACCCCTGCCATATTCACCTTCAATGGTAAATGTGTACTCTGTGCAGCATAGACACGACGGCCTTGCTGACGTTTCGCATAGTTCACCACAATGCGGCGTTGACCACGCTCAACGAAAACAACGAAGAAGGTCACTGCAAATACGAGAACTGCAACCAACAGCAACAGAAGGAAGTGCAGGTCGCCTTGCCGCGCTTGCTCGATGGTATGGCCAATGGCCGGCGGAAGCCCCGCAACAATACCAGCAAAGATTATGATCGAGATACCGTTACCAATACCTCGTTCAGTAATCTGCTCGCCCAGCCACATCAGGAACATTGTCCCTGTAACCAGACTCACAACAGCGGTGAAGTAGAAAGCAAAGCCTGGATTGATTACCAGGCCCTGCATTCCAGGCATATTCGGTAAACCGGTAGCAATACCGATCGACTGGAATATAGCCAACACCAGAGTACCGTAACGGGTGTACTGACTAATCTTACGACGGCCAGCCTCCCCTTCTTTCTTGATTTCTGCCAGGGCGGGATGAACCACCGTTAACAGCTGGATAATAATTGATGCCGAAATATACGGCATAATACCCAGAGCAAAGATAGAAGCACGGCTTAATGCACCACCAGAGAACATGTTAAACATTTCAATGATGGTGCCACGCTGTTGTTCAAGCAGTTTGGCAAGTACAGTGGCATCGATACCAGGGATCGGAATAAAAGAGCCAATGCGGAATACAATCAGCGCACCGATGACAAACAAAAGTCTGCGTTTCAGTTCGCCGAAACCGCCCTTGGCACTTTGAAAATCTAATCCTGGTTGCTTAGCCATCTGCTACTTATTCCTCAATTGTACCGCCAGCAGCTTCGATTGCAGCACGAGCGCCTTTAGTGACACGCAGACCGCGAACCGTAACCGGTGCAGAAACTTCGCCAGACAGAATCACTTTCGCGAATTCGATCTGAGTACCGATGATGTTTGCTGCTTTCAGCGTATTCAGGTCAACGATACCGCCTTCCACTTTCGCCAGCTCGGACAGACGAACTTCCGCCGTTACCATTGCTTTACGAGAAGTGAAGCCGAATTTCGGCAGACGACGGTACAGCGGCATCTGGCCGCCTTCGAAACCACGACGTACGCCACCGCCAGAACGAGAGTTCTGACCTTTGTGACCACGGCCGCCGGTTTTACCGAGACCAGAACCGATACCACGACCCAGGCGTTTACCCGCCTGTTTTGAGCCTTCGGCGGGAGACAGAGTATTCAAACGCATCTGTTACTCCTCCACTTTAACCATATAGGAAATAGCGTTAACCATACCGCGTACAGCAGGCGTGTCTTCACGCTCAACGGTATGACCAATGCGACGCAGACCCAGGCCAAGCAGCGTTGCCTTATGCTTAGGCAAACGGCCGATTGCACTACGGGTTTGTGTAATTTTGATCGTCTTTGCCATGGTCAATTACCCCAGAATGTCTTCAACGGATTTACCACGCTTGGCAGCGACCATTTCCGGAGATTTCATATTTTCCAGGCCATCAATAGTTGCACGAACCACGTTAATCGGGTTGGTGGAACCATAGGTTTTAGCCAGAACGTTATGAACTCCAGCGACTTCCAGGACGGCGCGCATTGCACCACCGGCAATAATACCGGTACCTTCAGAAGCCGGTTGCATGAACACACGGGAACCTGTGTGTGCACCTTTAACCGGGTGCTGCAGGGTGCCGTTAGTCAGCGCGACGTTAATCATGTTGCGACGGGCTTTTTCCATCGCTTTCTGGATCGCTGCCGGTACTTCACGCGCTTTACCGTAACCAAAACCTACGCGACCGTTACCATCACCCACTACAGTCAGTGCGGTGAAGGAGAAAATACGGCCACCTTTAACAGTTTTAGATACACGGTTTACCGCGATCAGTTTTTCCTGCAGTTCGCCAGCTTGTTTCTCGATGTGTGCCATCTTAGACCTCTACCTTAGAACTGAAGGCCAGCTTCACGGGCAGCTTCTGCCAGTGCCTGGACGCGACCATGATATTGGAAACCGGAACGGTCGAAAGCAACGTCTTTGATGCCTTTTTCCAGCGCGCGCTCAGCGATAGCTTTACCTACAGCAGACGCAGCGTCTTTGTTGCCGGTGTACTTCAGTTGTTCAGAGATAGCTTTTTCTACAGTAGAAGCAGCAACCAGAACTTCAGAGCCGTTCGGGGCGATGACCTGTGCGTAAATATGACGCGGGGTACGATGTACCACCAGGCGAGTAGCACCCAGCTCTTTGATCTTGCGACGTGCGCGGGTCGCACGACGGATACGAGCAGATTTCTTATCCATAGTGTTACCTTACTTCTTCTTAGCCTCTTTGGTACGCACGACTTCGTCGGCGTAACGAACACCCTTGCCTTTATAAGGCTCAGGACGACGGTAGGCGCGCAAGTCAGCCGCAACCTGGCCGATCAGCTGTTTATCAGCACCTTTCAGTACGATTTCAGTCTGAGACGGACATTCTGCAGTGATTCCCGCAGGCAGAGCGTGTTCAACCGGGTGAGAAAAACCCAGTGACAGATTCACGACATCGCCTTTAACGGCTGCACGATAACCTACACCAACCAGCTGCAGCTTCTTAGTGAAGCCTTCGGTAACACCGATAACCATTGCGTTCAGCAGCGCACGGGCAGTACCCGCCTGCGCCCAGCCATCAACGAAGCCTTCGCGCGGAGCGAAAGTCAGAGCGTTGTCAGCATGCTTAATTTCAACAGCATTATTGATAGTACGAGTCAGCTCGCCGTTTTTACCTTTGATCGAAATTTCCTGACCGTTGAGTTTTACCTCTACGCCGGCAGGAACAACGACAGGTGCTTTAGCAACACGAGACATTTTTTCCTCCGTTAAGCTACGTAGCAGATAATTTCGCCACCAAGACCAGCCTGGCGCGCTGCACGATCAGTCATAACACCTTTAGAGGTAGAAACAACAGCAATACCCAGTCCAGCCATTACCTTCGGCAGCTCATCTTTTTTCTTATAGATGCGCAGGCCAGGACGGCTAACACGTTGAATGCTTTCTACCACAGCTTTACCCTGGAAATACTTAAGAGTCAGTTCCAGTTCCGGCTTGATGTCGCCTTCGATTTTGAAATCTTCAATATAACCTTCTTCCTTCAGCACGTTGGCGATTGCCACTTTCAGCTTGGAGGAAGGCATGGTGACCGCAACTTTGTTCGCGGCCTGACCGTTACGGATACGGGTCAGCATATCCGCGATCGGATCTTGCATGCTCATCTGTCTTTACTCCCGTGATTCAATTGGTGACAATTACCAGCTAGCCTTTTTCAGACCCGGGATTTCACCGCGCATAGCGGCTTCACGGACCTTGATACGGCTCAACCCGAACTTCCGCAGGAAACCATGCGGACGACCTGTTTGACGGCAGCGGTTACGCTGACGAGACGGGCTGGAATCACGCGGCAGACTCTGCAGCTTGAGAACAGCATTCCAACGATCTTCGTCGGAGGCGTTCACATCAGAAATGATCGCTTTCAGTTCGACGCGTTTTGCGAAGAATTTGTCTGCTAATTTCTCACGCTTGACTTCGCGTGCTTTCATTGATTGCTTAGCCATTAAGTAACCCTACCTTACTTGCGGAACGGGAAGTCAAAAGCAGCCAGCAGAGCACGGCCTTCATCATCAGATTTCGCAGTAGTGGTAATGGTGATATCCAAACCACGAACGCGATCGACTTTGTCATAGTCGATTTCTGGGAAGATGATCTGCTCACGGACGCCCATGCTATAGTTACCACGACCATCGAAAGACTTCGCAGACAGGCCACGGAAGTCACGAATACGCGGTACAGCAATAGTGACCAGACGCTCAAAGAACTCCCACATGCGTTCGCCACGCAGAGTTACTTTACAGCCGATCGGATAGCCCTGACGGATTTTGAAGCCTGCAACTGATTTGCGTGCTTTGGTGACCAGCGGTTTTTGACCGGAGATTGCTGCCAGGTCAGCTACTGCGTTATCCAGCAGCTTTTTGTCAGCGATCGCTTCACCAACACCCATGTTCAGGGTGATCTTCTCGACCCGAGGGACTTGCATGACAGAATTGTAGCCAAACTCAGTCATGAGTTTTTTAACTACTTCGTCTTTGTAGTAATCATGCAGTTTCGCCATCGTACTACTCCAAATTACTTGATAGTTTCGCTGTTAGACTTGAAGAAACGGACTTTTTTGCCGTCTTCGAATCTAAAGCCTACACGGTCAGCCTTGCCGGTAGCCGCATTGAAGATAGCAACGTTAGAAACCTGAATTGCAGCTTCTTTTTCAACGATGCCGCCCGGTTGGTTCAGAGCCGGAACCGGCTTCTGATGTTTCTTCACCAGGTTGATACCTTCAACAATGACCTTGCCAGAAGACAGGACATTTTTTACTTTACCGCGCTTACCTTTATCTTTACCGGTCAGCACGATAACTTCGTCATTACGACGGATTTTCGCTGCCATTGCTCGCTCCTTAGAGTACTTCTGGTGCCAGGGAGATAATTTTCATGAACTTTTCATTACGAAGTTCACGAGTTACCGGCCCAAAAATACGCGTTCCGATAGGCTGCTCGCTGTTATTGTTCAGAATAACGCATGCATTACCATCGAAGCGAATGACAGAACCGTCAGGGCGACGAACACCCTTCCTGGTGCGCACCACTACCGCCTTAAGCACATCACCTTTTTTCACTTTACCACGCGGAATTGCTTCCTTGATGGTAACTTTGATGATGTCGCCTACGCCTGCGTAGCGACGGTGCGAGCCACCCAGAACCTTGATACACATTACGCGACGTGCACCGGAGTTGTCGGCGACGTTCAGCATAGTCTGTTCTTGGATCATTTTAGTGCTCCGCTAATGTCAACTACTACTTCGGGACCCAAACAGAGGGTCGTTAGAAAGCCCCATAATTGAGGGCGCGGCATTATAACACCGGTCCCCGCAGATGGGTAGAAAAAATAAACGGCTCCTGTCGAGCCGATATTTGAACCTGTAATTTAAGGAACGCGACATTCTAAGGAATTGTTCACTATGTAGCAATCGTAATCTGCACACTTCTTCATCTTATTGATGGTTATTCTTCAACGCGGGGCTTGATAAGCGGATTAAGGCACTGAGTAAGCGCTAAATGTTAACCACAGCATTAACTTCGCTATGACAAACGGCAGGCGCAACCTCGTTAATTAAGATCATTACGTCGTGGGCAGTGGGCAGACACGCAATCGCAGGCAAAAAAAAACCCTCTGCCAGAGGCAGAGGGTTTCAATAAGAAAGGAGATTCTATTACAGAACCGCTTTCTCAATAACGCGAACCAGAGTCCAGGACTTAGTCTTGGACAGCGGGCGGCATTCGCGGATTTCTACCACGTCGCCGATACCGCATTCGTTGTTCTCGTCATGGATGTGCAGCTTAGTCGTACGCTTAATGAATTTACCGTAGATCGGGTGCTTCACGAAACGCTCGATAGCAACAACTGCAGATTTCTGCATTTTGTCACTAACAACACGACCTTGCAGAGTACGAATTTTATCGGTCATTACGCACCCGCCTTCTCAGTCAGTAAAGTTTTAACGCGTGCAACATCACGGCGCACATTCTTCAGCAGATGACTCTGCTGCAGCTGGCCAGATGCTGCCTGCATGCGCAGGTTGAACTGCTCGCGCAGCAGGTTAAGCAGCTCAGTGTTCAGCTCTTCAACGCTTTTTTCACGCAGCTCTTTTGCTTTCATTACATCACCGTCTTAGTAACAAAGGTGGTTTTGATAGGCAGTTTTGCTGCTGCCAGCTTGAATGCTTCACGGGCCAGCTCCTCCGGTACGCCGTCCATTTCATACAGGACTTTACCCGGCTGGATCAAGGCAACCCAATACTCCACGTTACCTTTACCTTTACCCATACGCACTTCCAGCGGCTTCTCGGTGATCGGTTTGTCCGGGAATACACGGATCCAGATCTTACCTTGACGCTTAACTGCACGGGTCATAGCACGACGTGCTGCTTCGATCTGACGAGCAGTCAGACGACCACGGCCAACAGCTTTCAGACCGAAAGTACCGAAGCTCACATCCGTACCGGCAGCCAGACCACGGTTGCGGCCTTTGTGCACCTTACGGAATTTTGTACGCTTTGGTTGTAACATCAGCGACTCTCCTTACTTACGGCCTTTACGCTGCTGCTTTTTCGGTTGAGCAGCCGGTTTTTCCGGTTGTTCAACAGCAGCCATACCACCCAGGATCTCACCTTTGAAGATCCATACCTTAACGCCGATTACACCATAAGTGGTGTGCGCTTCTGAGGTGTTGTAGTCGATGTCAGCACGCAGGGTGTGCAGCGGTACGCGACCTTCGCGGTACCATTCGGTACGTGCGATTTCTGCGCCGCCCAGACGGCCACTAACTTCAACTTTAATACCTTTAGCGCCCAGACGCATTGCGTTCTGTACAGCACGCTTCATCGCACGACGGAACATCACGCGACGCTCCAGCTGAGAAGTGATGCTGTCAGCAACCAATTTCGCGTCCAGTTCCGGTTTACGGACTTCGGCGATATTGATCTGCGCCGGTACGCCAGCGATATTCGCTACGACGTTACGCAGTTTTTCTACGTCTTCGCCTTTTTTACCGATAACGATGCCCGGGCGAGCGGTGTGAATGGTCACACGGATGCTTTTAGCCGGACGTTCGATAACGATGCGCGAAACAGACGCTTTAGCCAGTTCTTTAGTCAGGAACTGACGCACTTTAAAATCGCTGTCCAGGTTGTCAGCGAATTCTTTGGTATTAGCGAACCAGGTAGAGTTCCAGGGTTTAACAATACCCAGTCGAATACCATTAGGATGTACTTTCTGACCCATTGCTAGTCTCCAGAGTCTCAGCGATCGGACACAACCACAGTAATGTGGCTGGTGCGCTTCAGGATGCGATCTGCACGACCTTTCGCACGCGGCATAATGCGCTTCATGCTTGGGCCTTCGTCGACGAAAATTTTCGCGACTTTCAGATCGTCGATATCAGCGCCATCGTTGTGTTCTGCGTTAGCAATGGCAGATTCCAGAACTTTCTTGACCAGTACAGCCGCTTTTTTATTGGTGTAGGTCAGGATGTCCAGAGCCTGCGACACTTTCTTACCGCGAATCAGGTCAGCCACCAGGCGAACCTTTTGAGCAGAAGAACGAGCGTGGCGATGTTGAGCAATAGTTTCCATCTCTTCCTCCTGCCTTAGCGTTTCTTGGCTTTTTTATCAGCCGCGTGACCGCGATAAGTACGAGTCGGCGCGAATTCACCCAGTTTGTGACCAACCATTTCGTCGGAAACAAAGACAGGTACGTGCTGACGACCATTATGGACAGCGATGGTCAAACCGATCATATTTGGAAAGATCGTTGAACGACGGGACCAAGTGCGCAGGGGCTTCTTGTCACCGCTTTCCACCGCTTTCTCTACCTTCTTCAGCAAGTGCAGGTCAATAAATGGACCTTTCTTGAGAGAACGTGGCATGGCTTATCCTCTAATATTATTTGCTACGGCGACGTACGATAAATTTATCAGTACGCTTGTTGCTACGGGTCTTCTTACCTTTGGTCTGAACGCCCCACGGAGTTACCGGGTGCTTACCAAAGTTACGACCTTCACCACCACCGTGCGGGTGATCAACTGGGTTCATCGCAGTACCACGAACGGTCGGACGAACACCACGCCAGCGGGCAGCACCTGCTTTACCCAGAACGCGCAGCATATGCTCAGCGTTACCGACTTCGCCCAGAGTAGCGCGGCAGTCAGATTCGACTTTACGCATTTCACCTGAACGCAGACGCAGGGTTACGTAGGAACCTTCACGCGCAACGATCTGCACGTAAGCACCAGCAGAACGAGCAATCTGACCGCCCTTGCCTGGTTTCATTTCTACGTTATGAACAGTGGAACCAACTGGGATGTTACGCATCGGCAGGGTGTTACCTGCTTTGATCGCAGCATCAACGCCAGACTGAATCTGGTCGCCAGCTTTCAGGCCTTTAGGGGCCAGGATATAACGGCGTTCGCCATCTTTGTACAGAACCAGCGCGATGTTCGCGGAACGGTTCGGATCGTACTCAAGACGTTCAACAACTGCCGGGATACCGTCTTTGTTGCGTTTAAAGTCAACGATACGGTAAGCCTGCTTATGACCACCACCAATGTGACGCGTGGTGATGCGGCCATTGTTGTTACGGCCACCGGATTTGCTGTTTTTTTCCACCAGCGGAGCAAATGGTTTGCCCTTGTGCAGCTCTGGGTTCACCACTTTAACTACGTGGCGACGACCCGGAGATGTCGGTTTACATTTAACAATTGCCATTGTTCTTCTCCTCCGACTTACTCTGCGCCGCCGACGAAGTCCAGATTCTGGCCTTCTTTCAGGGTGACGTAAGCTTTCTTCCAGTCGCTACGACGACCAATACGCTGTCCATGACGCTTAACCTTGCCTTTAACGACCAGGGTGTTTACGTCTTTGACTTCAACTTCGAAAAGTTTCTGCACAGCGGCTTTGATTTCTGCTTTGGACGCGTCTTTCGCAACTTTGAGAACGATGGTATTGGTTTTTTCCATCGCGGTAGACGCTTTTTCAGAAACGTGCGGTGCGCGCACTACTTTCAGCAGACGTTCTTCACGGATCATGCCAGCATCTCCTCAACTTGCTTAACTGCGTCAGCAGTCATAACGACTTTGTCGAAGGCGATCAGGCTAACCGGATCGATACCCGCTGCATCGCGCACGTCAACCTTGTACAGGTTACGCGCAGCCAGGAACAGATTCTCATCCAGTTCACCGGTGATGATCAGCACGTCTTCCAGCGCCATATCTTTCAGTTTCTGTACCAGCAGCTTGGTTTTCGGCGCTTCTACAGAGAACTGCTCGACAACGATCAGACGATCCTGACGTACCAGCTCGGACAGAATGCTTTTCAGCGCGCCGCGGTACATCTTTTTGTTAACTTTTTGACTGTGATCCTGCGGCTTCGCAGCGAAAGTCACACCACCTGAACGCCAGATTGGGCTCTTAACAGAACCTGCACGCGCACGGCCGGTGCCTTTCTGGCGCCACGGTTTTTTACCGGAACCAGTTACTTCAGCACGGGTTTTCTGGGCACGAGTACCTTGACGAGCACCAGCTGCATAAGCAACAACAACCTGATGTACCAGCGCTTCGTTGAAATCACGACCGAAGGTAGTTTCGGAAACAGTCAGCGCGCTTTGCGCGTCTTTCAATACTAATTCCATTGCTATCCCCTTACGCCTTCACAGCTGGTTTAACGATCAGGTCGCTACCGGTAGCACCGGGAACTGCACCTTTAACCAGCAGCAGGTTGCGCTCAGCGTCAACACGTACTACGTCCAGGCTCTGAACGGTTACGCGCTCATTACCCAGCTGACCTGCCATTTTTTTGCCTTTGAACACTTTGCCCGGAGTCTGGTTCTGACCGATAGAACCCGGAACGCGGTGAGACAAGGAGTTACCGTGTGTAGCATCCTGGGTACGGAAGTTCCAGCGCTTAACAGTACCGGCGAAACCTTTACCTTTGGAGGTACCAGTCACGTCAACTTTCTTAACGTCAGCGAAAATTTCAACGCTGATGTCCTGGCCAACGGTATATTCTTCACCTTCAGCGGTGCGGAATTCCCACAGACCACGGCCAGCTTCTACGCCAGCTTTAGCAAAATGACCTGCTTCAGGTTTGGTCACACGGTTTGCTTTTTTAGCACCGGTGGTAACCTGGATGGCGCGGTAACCGTCGCTGTCCAGACCTTTAACCTGAGTAACGCGGTTTGCTTCAACTTCGATAACGGTTACAGGGATAGAAACGCCTTCTTCAGTGAAGATGCGGGTCATACCCACTTTTTTACCGACTAAACCAATCATTGTTTCAACCTCTCAATCGCTCGATGACCTGATTAACCCAGGCTGATCTGCACGTCTACACCGGCAGCCAGATCCAGACGCATCAGAGCATCAACGGTTTTTTCAGTTGGCTCAACGATGTCAACCAGACGCTTGTGAGTGCGGATTTCATACTGATCGCGCGCGTCTTTGTTAACGTGCGGGGAGATCAGAACGGTAAAGCGCTCTTTGCGGGTCGGCAGCGGGATCGGACCACGTACCTGCGCACCAGTGCGCTTGGCGGTCTCAACGATTTCCGCGGTTGATTGATCGATCAGACGATGATCAAACGCTTTAAGACGGATACGGATTCTTTGGTTCTGCATGAGACCAGAGCTCCAATTATTTTATAAACGAAAAAAATTACTCCTCACACCCATTACGATTGATGGGGGAGTGTAATCGTTCAGCATATAACTCCCCAATCGGGAGTATTGTCAGGCCAGGCGAGATCCGACTAGCCTGCGATTCTGCTCGAATCGCGCTTGCAATATTAGCAGGCCCGCGCATTATACGGGAATTCGTTCAGATAGCAACCCATCGAATACTATTGCCCTAAAAAAGTGGAAGCCAAAGCGCATGCTTATTGGGTGCAGCGCAACAGTCGCTTTTTCTTTGCGAGTCCACTTCAGTGTCAGATATGCGGCAGGAGACAGCATTTGTGCCAGGCCTTATCCTGAAATGACTATCAGGGATAAAGGGGAATTTTTATGTTGGCGCTTTTTCTTTCAGGGCTGGCAGGGCTCACTACAGGAAGCTTTCTCTGCCTGGCTGCCGATCGCTATCAGCCCGGCTTTACCTCACGGCAATGGCTCTTTACGCTCGCCCTCCCCGCTTCGCACTGCGCCGGGTGTGGCCACCGTCTTCAACTCAGCGAGCTGGTGCCGGTTTACAGTTGGTGCAGATACCGGGGCAAATGCCGTTACTGCCAGATAACGCTTCCGCTGCGTTTGGTTATCACGGAGGTGCTAACCTGCCTGCTCTTTGTCTTACTGGTCGGTTGTCAAAGTTCTCTGGTCCCGCTGATGTTTCTACTGCTGTTCAGTGCAGCACTAATTGTGCTCAGCCTTATTGACCAGCGTTATTTCATATTGCCTGACGCAGTTACGCTTCCTCTGTTATGGCTGGGCCTGCTATATCATTTGACGCTGTGTCAGGAACGGTTAGCCTCGGCGGTAGCAGGCGTTTTACTCGGCTGGCTTTCTCTGTGGACACTCTACTGGGGATTTTTGGCGGTATGTCGTCAGGAAGGGATTGGATATGGCGATATAAAACTCTTTGCTGCATTAGGCGCGTGGAGCGGCTGGCAAATGCTGCCTTTGATTGCATCCATTGCCGCATTATCTGGCCTGGCGCTTTTTGTCTGTTGTGGTCTGTGTAACAAAGCTGCCGGCTGGCAACGCCGACAGCCATTTGGCCCTTGTCTGGCTATAGCGGGCTGGGCTGTACTCTTCTGGCAAACGCAGGCGGGTAACGTTACTCCTTTTCCCTGATTTGCGCCTGAAGATAGTTTTGGATACCCATTTTTTGGATTAAATCCAGTTCGGTTTCCAGCCAGTCGATATGCTTCTCTTCATCTGCCAGGATTTCAATCATCATATCCCGGCTGACGTAGTCATAAATCTTATCTGCCCAGGCGATGGCTTCACGCAGATCTTTCGCCCCTTCCATCTCAAGCGCCAGATCGGAACGCAGCATCTCCTCTACATCTTCACCAATGCGTAAACGGCCCAAATCCTGAAGATTTGGAATACCCTCCAGAAAAAGTATGCGTTCAATGTATTTGTCCGCATGCTTCATCTCATCAATGGACTCGTGATACTCCACATCATTCAAGCGCATCAGTCCCCAGTTTTTGAACATCCGCGCATGGAGAAAATACTGATTAACCGCAACCAGTTCATTTCCCAATAGTTTATTCAAATGGCTTATGATTTTTGCATCGCCTTTCATTACGCTTCCTCCGCTTCCAGTTAATTAGAGCGTAGATGCGGTTAGAAAGAAGTCAAAAAGGCAACGGAAAAACTGTGGGTATACTTAGGCGATCTCTTTATACAGCGGCGGATTCTTCAGCTCTTCATCCATGATTTCACGTACTGCACGAATACACTTCCCGCATTGCTTACCAACCGGCACCAGATGACGCAGTTGTTGAATAGATTTTGGCTGATAACGCCGAACAACTTCACGTACGGTTTTATCGCTTATCGCATTACACAGGCAGACGTACATTTATATGCTCCAGTACAAATACTGAACGCAGTTTAAATGAGAATGATTTTTATTTCAAACCTGCACTTTGTAGGGATTAAGAGGGGAAACTATCGAAGGACAAGGATAAAAAAAGGGCGCCGAAGCGCCCTTTTCGTTGAATAAATACCGAAGCATTTATTCGCATTAAAGCTTATTAAGCAATAATTTTAGCAACAACGCCCGCGCCTACGGTACGGCCGCCTTCACGGATTGCGAAACGCAGACCGTCGTCCATCGCGATCGGGTGGATCAGGGTAACAACCATTTTGATGTTGTCGCCCGGCATTACCATCTCAACGCCTTCCGGCAGTTCAACGGAACCAGTCACGTCAGTAGTACGGAAGTAGAACTGAGGACGGTAGCCTTTGAAGAACGGAGTGTGACGGCCGCCTTCGTCTTTGGACAGAACGTAAACTTCTGATTCAAAGGTGGTGTGCGGCTTGATGGAGCCCGGCTTAGCCAGAACCTGACCACGCTCGATCTCTTCACGCTTGATACCACGCAGCAGAACACCAACGTTCTCACCAGCCTGGCCCTGATCCAGCAGTTTGCGGAACATTTCAACGCCGGTACAGGTAGATTTCGCAGTATCTTTGATACCAACGATTTCAACTTCTTCACCAACTTTGATCACGCCACGCTCAACACGACCGGTAACAACGGTACCACGGCCAGAGATTGAGAATACGTCTTCGATCGGCAGCAGGAACGGCAGATCGATAGCGCGCTGCGGGTCAGGGATGTAAGAATCCAGGTGACCAGCCAGCTCGATGATTTTCTCTTCCCACTCTGCTTCGCCTTCCAGCGCTTTCAGCGCGGAACCGCGAACGATCGGAGTGTCGTCGCCCGGGAAGTCATACTGTGACAGCAGGTCACGAACTTCCATTTCAACCAGTTCCAGCAGCTCTTCATCATCAACCATGTCACATTTGTTCAGGAACACGATGATGTAAGGAACGCCAACCTGACGACCCAGCAGGATGTGCTCACGGGTCTGCGGCATCGGGCCGTCAGTCGCAGCAACAACCAGGATAGCGCCGTCCATCTGAGCAGCACCGGTGATCATGTTTTTCACATAGTCGGCGTGGCCCGGGCAGTCAACGTGCGCGTAGTGACGGGTCGGGGTTTCATATTCAACGTGAGAGGTGTTGATGGTGATACCACGAGCCTTCTCTTCCGGCGCGTTATCAATCTGATCGAACGCACGAGCCTGGCCACCGAAAGTTTTAGACAGAACGGTGGTGATAGCTGCGGTCAGAGTGGTTTTACCGTGGTCAACGTGGCCGATAGTACCAACGTTAACGTGCGTTTTGTTACGCTGAAATTGCTCTTTCGCCATGGCGATATTCCTTACTGTTATGCCCTCATCCATGATGAGGGCATCTGTTCAATATTCTAAAACCGTAGCTTATTTGCTACGAGATTCAATAACGGCCTGAGCGACGTTGTTCGGCGCTTCCGCGTACTTCAGGAACTCCATGGAGTAAGAAGCACGGCCCTGGGTCTGAGAACGCAGGTCAGTAGCATAACCAAACATTTCAGACAGCGGTACCTGAGCGCGAACGGTCTTACCGGTAGCGGTGTCATCCATACCTTCGATGATACCGCGACGACGGTTCAGGTCACCGATTACGTCACCCATGTTCTCTTCCGGCGTTTCAACTTCAACCTTCATGATAGGCTCAAGCAGAACCGGCTTCGCTTTCTTAAAGCCATCTTTAAACGCCAGAGAAGCAGCCAGTTTAAACGCCAGTTCAGAGGAGTCCACATCATGGTAAGAACCGAAGTGCAGACGAACGCCCAGGTCAACTACCGGATAACCAGCCAGCGGACCAGATTTCAGCTGTTCCTGGATACCTTTGTCAACCGCAGGGATGTATTCACCAGGAATCACACCGCCTTTGATGTCGTTGACAAATTCGTAGCCTTTGCCGCCCGGCTCCAGCGGGTACAGATCGATCACAACGTGACCGTACTGACCACGACCACCAGACTGTTTCGCGTGTTTACCTTCGACATCCTTAATGGTGTCGCGGATAGTTTCACGGTAAGCAACCTGCGGTTTACCTACGTTCGCTTCAACGTTGAACTCACGCTTCATACGGTCAACGATGATGTCGAGGTGCAGCTCACCCATACCAGCGATGATGGTCTGGTTAGATTCTTCATCAGTCCATACGCGGAATGATGGGTCTTCTTTCGCCAGACGGCCCAGAGCCAGACCCATTTTTTCCTGGTCAGCTTTGGTTTTCGGTTCAACCGCGATAGAGATAACCGGCTCCGGGAACTCCATACGTTCCAGGATGATCGGGTTGTTCGGATCACACAGGGTATCACCAGTGATCACGTCTTTCAGACCGATCGCCGCTGCGATATCGCCCGCGCGAACTTCTTTGATCTCTTCACGTTTGTTGGCGTGCATCTGTACGATACGACCAAAACGCTCACGCTGTGATTTCACAGAGTTCAGTACGGTATCACCTGAGTTAACCACGCCTGAGTAAACGCGGAAGAAGGTCAGGTTACCAACGAACGGGTCGTTCGCAATTTTGAACGCCAGAGCAGAGAACGGCTCTTTATCGTCAGAGTGACGCTCTGCCGGAGTATCTTTACCGTCGTCCAGCATACCTTTGATAGCCGGAACGTCGGTCGGTGCTGGCAGGAATTCAACCACTGCATCCAGCATCGCCTGAACACCTTTGTTCTTGAATGCAGAACCACAGGTAACCAGGATGATTTCGTTGTTCAGCACGCGCAGGCGCAGTGCTTTTTTGATCTCTTCTTCAGTCAGCTCTTCGCCGCCGAGGTATTTCTCCATCAGCTCTTCAGAGGCTTCTGCCGCAGATTCGATCAGGTTCTGATGCCATTCTTCAGCCAGGTCAACCATGTCAGCCGGGATCTCTTCATAAGTGAAGGTCACGCCTGCATCTTCTTCGTTCCAGTTGATGGCTTTCATTTTGATCAGGTCAACAACACCGGTGAATTTCTCTTCTGCACCGATAGCCAGCTGCAGAGGAACCGGGTTTGCACCCAGACGGGTTTTGATCTGACCAACAACTTTCAGGAAGTTAGCGCCCATGCGGTCCATTTTGTTAACGAACGCGATGCGCGGAACTTTATATTTGTTAGCCTGACGCCATACGGTTTCAGACTGCGGCTGAACACCACCAACCGCACAGTAAACCATTACCGCGCCATCAAGAACACGCATGGAACGTTCAACTTCGATAGTGAAGTCAACGTGTCCCGGGGTGTCGATGATGTTGATGCGGTGCGGCTCAAACTGCTTGGCCATACCTGACCAGAACGCGGTGGTCGCAGCAGAAGTAATGGTGATACCACGTTCCTGCTCCTGAGCCATCCAGTCCATGGTTGCAGCGCCATCATGTACTTCACCGATTTTGTGGTTAACGCCGGTGTAGAACAGGATACGCTCGGTGGTAGTGGTCTTACCGGCGTCGATGTGAGCACTGATACCGATGTTACGGTAACGTGAAATGGGTGTTGTACGAGCCATTTGATTCCTCTGATTCTCGGACGTTCAAAATAAGTCATCCCCAGCGGGTTGGCTAATTGAGCGCCCGCTGGGTTAACAATAACTACGCGGTTATTACCAGCGGTAGTGAGCGAACGCCTTGTTGGCTTCGGCCATACGGTGAACGTCTTCACGTTTCTTCACTGCAGTACCTTTGTTCTCAGCAGCATCAGAAAGTTCGTTCGCCAGGCGCAGAGCCATCGATTTATCACCGCGTTTACGAGCAGCTTCTACGATCCAACGCATTGCCAGAGCATTACGACGGACCGGACGGACTTCAACTGGTACCTGATAAGTAGAACCACCAACGCGACGTGACTTAACTTCTACAGTCGGGCGTACGTTGTCCAGAGCTACTTCAAAAGCTTCCAGTTCGGTTTTACCAGAACGCTGAGCCAGGGTCTCCAGCGCGGTATATACGATTGCTTCAGCGGTAGATTTTTTACCGTCTACCATCAGGATATTTACAAATTTGGCCAGCAGCTCAGATCCGAACTTAGGATCCGGCAGAATTTTACGTTGACCAATGACGCGACGACGTGGCATGGAAATACTCCGTTGTTAATTCAGGATTGTCCAAAACTCTACGAGTTTATTTTGACATTTAATTTAAAACGTTTGGCCTTACTTAACGGAGAACCATTAAGCCTTTGGCTTCTTCACGCCATACTTGGAGCGAGCCTGCTTACGGTCTTTAACACCAGAGCAGTCAAGCGCGCCACGAACGGTGTGGTAACGCACACCTGGCAGGTCTTTAACACGACCGCCACGAATCAGGATTACGGAGTGTTCCTGCAGGTTGTGGCCTTCACCACCGATGTAGGAAGTCACTTCGAAACCGTTGGTTAAACGAACACGGCATACTTTACGCAGTGCGGAGTTCGGTTTTTTCGGGGTAGTGGTGTACACACGGGTACAAACACCACGTTTTTGCGGGCAAGCTTCCAGCGCCGGCACGTTGCTTTTAGCAACTTTGCGTACGCGCGGTTTGCGAACCAGCTGATTAACTGTTGCCATTAAATAGCTCCTGGATTTAGCTTTTGCTTCGTAAACACGTAATAAATCGCCTCGTATTAATACGAGGACGCAGAATTTTAGGGCTGAGCAGAAAAGGTGTCAAGAAATAACCAGGCGTCTTATGTTCACCAGGGCATTTGTTGTTGCTGTTTTACCGTCAGCATGACGAAATCATTATAGTCGATAACGGTAATTTTGGATGAAATTTGCGCGGCCAATCCACGCGCCTCAACATCCTCTTTCAGCGCCCAAAGCCGCGCTGGTGCTTGCAACAGCTGCGGTAGCAGACAATTATTTTGCAGACCGGCCAGCACGCCATCCTGCATCAATAATAGATCATCATCTGCCCGTAGCATGCGCAGCAATAAATTATAATCACACTGCCAGGGGGAACTCATCAGCGTATGCAGCATTAGCGCTCCTTAAAAGGTCAGGATATGGTCAGCCTGCGACAGACGCGCACGTAGCGCCGCGCTATCAAGGACCTCAGCAGGCAGCACGCGTGGGCTCTCCGACGTGAGCCCGCGCTCCGCAAGCGAGTCCGCGCAAATATAACATTCCTCAACGTCATACAGCGGCAGTACGCCAAACGTGGCGATATAATTACGCGCCAGCACTTTTTCCGGCTGTTGATGTTCGCTTAGCTGTAGCACGCCATCACCGATAAAAAAGAGTGAAACCTGTTCACACAGAGCCGCAGTGGCCAGCGCCGCATCCAGCCCTTCTCTTCCGCTGCTGTTGCCGTGAGGCGCACGGGTAAAAACAAAAGCGACAGATTTCATCAGAACTGTACCACCCTGTCGCTGGTGAGCATCGCTTCAGCTAATGCGCCAAGCCCTGCCAGCGTAAACCCAGGCTGAAGATTCACCGCGGCTAATCCCAACCCAGCAGCCTCCTGCTCATCGGTTACACCGCGCCTTAATGCTGCCGCCACACAGATGTTCAGCGTCACGCCCTGTTGCTGCAATGCCTGCCAGGCGCGTACGATATCAAATTCATCGCCAGCGGGAGCGGTAAGCTGATTACCGTTGAGCACGCCTTCCCGATAAAAAAAGATGCTGTTCAGCTGATGACCGGCTTTCAGCAACGCACGTGCAAAAAGCAGCGCACTGCTCGCTTGCTGCGTGCCGTAAGCGGGTCCCGTTACCAAAAGCGTGTAATGCATTAACGTTCCTGCCCCTGCATATCGCCACTTTTAAACTGGCGGATATAGAGGTAGACCGTATGTTTGGAAATATTCAGACGGTCGGCGACCTGGTTAATCGCATCTTTAATATCAAAAATACCTTTTTCGTACAGATTGAGAACAATCTGACGATTCTTCATATTGTTTGCTACGTTGCGATCGGCGCTAACTTCTTCAATGGTGAACTCCAGCGTTTGCGTCACCAGATCCTCTACTGAGGAGGCGAAGTTAACTTGTGAAGCAACATCCGGCGTTTCCGGCGGCATAAAGGTCGACATAATCTGTGAGAATGGAACGTCCAGATTCATGTTGATGCACAGCAGGCCGATCACACGTTGTTGCCGATTACGGATAGCGATGGTTACCGACTTCATCAACACCCCGCTTTTCGCGCGGGTGAAATAGGCCCGGGAGACATTACTGTCGGCCCCGGTCATATCATGCAGCATACGCAACGCCAGATCGGTAATCGGCGAGCCGACTTTACGGCCAGTGTGTTCCCCATTGGCGATACGCACTGCGGAACATTTCAAATCTTCCAGCGAGTGCAGCACGATTTCACAATGAGAGCCAATCAGCATCGCAAGGCCATCAACGACGGCTTCGTAAGATTTCAGGATATCGTAGTCCGTTTGATCGAACGGATGTTGCTCCAGTAAATCGATATCGGTCAGATCGCCTGGATTGAATGGATTAGACATGAAAGACATTACCCTAATTGGCTGGAGCCTGTCTCAGCGCGGCCAGGGCAGACTCATCATACAAATTTGCGCAGCGCTAGTCTGGCAAATGTCTGCAGGTTATGCCAGATTTTTGTCCAGCCGGGGAGTGCGAGTCATACAAATAAAACCGCCGCGTTAACGCGGCGGTTGCAGAATTACTGTGCTTTCTTCTCGTCAGCGACCGGAGCCTGCGCTTTCGCGTCAGCTTTCGGTGCCGGTTTGATATCCAGTAATTCAACATCAAACACCAGCGTGGAGTTAGCCGGAATTCCCGGCACGCCATTTTTACCATAAGCGAGCTGCGGTGGAATAACCAACTTGATTTTCCCGCCTTTCTTCACGTGCTTCAGGCCTTCGGTCCAGCCCGGGATCACGCCGTCAAGACGGAAAGAGAGCGGCTCGCCACGCGTGTAAGAGTTATCGAACTCCGTACCGTCAATCAGCGTGCCTTTATAGTTAACCACAACGGTATCGCTATCTTTCGGCGCGTCGCCGCTACCCGCTTTTTCTACCAGATAGAGCAGGCCGCTGTCGGTTTTCTTCACGCCCTTCTGTTTAGCGAATTTCGCGGTGTAGGCATCCCCTTTCTCCGCGTTTTCTTTCGCATCTTTTTCCATCTTCGCCTGAGCGGCACCCTTCACACGGCCTTCAAAAGACTGCAGGGTTTGTTCAATTTCCTGATCGGATAATTTGCTCTTACCGGCGAAAGCGTCCTGAACGCCAGCAATCAGCTGTGCTTTATCTAACTGAATGCCCAGTTTTTCCTGTTCTTTCAGCGAATTTTCCATATAGCGGCCCAGCGATGCGCCCAGTGCATAAGCGGACTGCTGGTCTTCGTTATTGAAAGCCGCATTTTTAGGGGCCTGAGGCGCAGCTTGTTCAGCCGGTGCGGAGTCTGCTGCCAATGCCACTGGTGCATTGAGCGTGGCGGCCATCGTGGCGGCTAACAGCGTAATTTTAAACAGTGATTTCATCCATTATCTCCAAAACCGAAGCCTCTCACCTCGGCAATCGTTGCAGACCATCAGGTCTGTACTATAACTGTGCGGAACAACTTATCATGCCCGCCCGGCAAACTTAAGTGTACATCCGACCCTTTTTTGTGTCGGGAAGTTCCAACGGATATGACGATAAGACTGTGCTTTTTCAACCATCGCGGGCAAAATCGGACAATCTAACGTTGGATATGCGGTTTTATCTTACACAAGGCAAGCCGACATGTCTGGCATGGGCAACAGGGGAACAGCTATGCAGCAATATACCTTTGAACAACAGTTGGAACGGCTGGAAAGTAAACTCGCCTTTCAGGAGCAAACCATTGAAGATCTGAACCAAACGGTTGTACAGCACGAAATGGAAATGGCGAAGATGCGTGAGCAAATACGGCTGCTGATAGATAAACTTAAAGCTGCGGCACCTTCAATGGTCGCACATCCATCGGAAGAAACGCCGCCACCGCACTATTAACTGTCCCGCAGTCACTAACGCTGCGGCACCTTATTACGGGGTCGCTGCATAGCTTGCTTGCTGCCAGCTCTGTTAGTTAGCGGTGGTAGGTTTTCTTTCAGAGGAGGCCAACGGCGGGCATAAAATGGAAGGATCGATGCGGCCTGACGCATTTTCTTGCGTTTAATGCGAGGGATATACTGAAAGGAAACCGTACTATTGGGCTGTGCAAAATGCCCCCGTTCTGGAAAGCGTTAAGGCAAAAATAATAAGGGCAGAGCGCGCACCGCACTCTGCCCCCTGTCATGCTGTACGTACGATTAGTGACAGCCGCAGCCGCCAGTACCGCAGCCGCCTTTACCATGTTCATGACCGTGGTCATGGTCATGATGGTGATCGTGTTCGCCGTGTACATGACCATGAGCCAGTTCTTCCGGCGTCGCTTCACGGATAGCAACCACTTCTACGTGGAAGTTCAGGTCCTGACCCGCCAGCATATGGTTACCATCAACCACAACGTGATCGTCTTCCACTTCGGTGATTTCTACCGGTACCGGACCCTGATCGGTTTCAGCCAGGAAGCGCATGCCAACCTGCAGTTCATCCACGCCCATAAACACATCTTTAGGCACACGCTGAACCAGGTTGTCATCATACTGGCCGTAAGCGTCATTGGCGGCAATATGCACGTCAAAGTTGTCGCCGACTTCATGATCTTCCAGTGCCTTTTCCAGACCAGAAATCAGGGAACCATGACCGTGCAGATAGTCCAACGGCGCGCTCACCGGAGACTCGTCGACCAACACACCGTCTTCTGTACGTACCTGGTAAGCCAGGCTGACCACCAGGTCTTTTGCTACTTTCATGATATCTCCTAACCGTTGAGAGCTTTGATCCCGACTCATTGGTCTATTTTTGCGTGCAATAACACCAACCAGAAAGATCCAGATGCTGACCCTTTGCGTGCCATACAGGCAATACGCTCAGGCAATGTTAACGATGCCGATTGTAACGGAATTCAGTGCCGCTGTAAGGGTAAGCTTAAAAAAAGCTGCGCTGTTCCGCTACTCTGGATGAAAAATTCCGATGACTTGCTCCTGACTGCGGATCTGATCGCGTACCTGCTTATCCGCCTCGCGCATTTGATGACCGCATTTCACGCACTCCACCACATCGACATTATTTTCACGCCACATTGCCAACGTATCTTTCTGTTGGCAGTGCGGGCAGGTTGCATCAGCAATAAAACGTTTACGCATTTCTCTTTCCTGCAGTTTTGGGTCAACGCGCTCAGCAGCGCCAGTTATTCAAATTCATCCCAGCTGTCCAGCTGGCGCTTCTCCTGCTGCATCTCGCGCTGGAAAATATCTTCAAGCTCGCGCCGCGCCTCACGCGCACGGGAGATTTGCGCATTATCCGTATGGACAGGCATCAGCTCGCGTAGCATACGCATATCCAGCCGCCGGAAGTGCTCCTGCGCGCGGTGCGCCTGATGCGGATGCATGCCCAACGACATCAATGTTTTACGTCCCAGCTCCAGTGCGCTGGAGAACGTCTCGCGGGAAAATTGCGTCACCCCCGCCTGCAGCAGTTCATGGGCCTCAACGCGCCCGCGCGCCCGCGCCAGAATATGCAGGTGGGGGAAATGCTGCTGACAGAGATGAACAATATTCATGGTGTCTTCTGGCGTGTTACAGGTAATCACGATCGACTGCGCGCTGGCAGCGCCTGCGGCCCGTAGCAGCTCCAGTTCTGTTGCATCTCCATAGTATACTTTATAACCATAATTGCGCATCAGACTCACGGCGCTGGTGTCCCGCTCAAGCACGGTAATGCGTTTTTTATTCGCCATCAGCAGACGTCCAATCACCTGACCGAAACGACCAAATCCCACCACAATCACCTGCGGCTGATCGTCATCTACCCAGGGTTTTTCCGTTTGCTCATCCCCATCGTTAAAGCGCCGCACCAGAATGCGGTCTACGCCCCGCATCAGTAACGGCGTGGTCATCATAGAGAGGGTAACGGTCACCAGCAGCAGCGGCAGTTGATCGTCATGAAACAGCCGCACTGCCGAGGCGGCAGAAAACAGTACAAACGCGAACTCACCGCCCTGACTCAGCACGCTGGCGAACTGCAAACGCTCCGAGCTACCCAGGCCATAAATCCGCGCCAGCAGATAAAGCACCAGCGTTTTGACCGCCACCAGCACCAGCACACCGAGCAGCACCGTAAAAATATGCGTATAGAGCACGCCCAAATTCAGCGCCATGCCAACGGAAATAAAAAACAGCCCAAGCAGCAAACCTTTAAATGGCTCAATGGCGATCTCCAGCTCATGGCGATATTCGCTTTCCGCCAGCAGAATGCCGGAAATAAAGGTGCCCAGCGCCATCGACAGCCCCAACGCATCCATAAACAGTGCCGAACTCAGCACCAGCAGCAGCGCCGCAGCGGTAAAAACTTCGCGTACGCCGGAAGCGGCGATATAGCGGAAGATCGGTCGCAGCAGTAGCCTGCCGCCAATCAGCATGCCCGCAAAAGCCAGCACCTTGATGCCTACCTTCATCCAGTCGGTATGGCCGCTATCAGTGCCAGCCAGCAGCGGCACCAGCGCCAGCGCCGGGATCACCGCCAGGTCCTGAAACAGCAGTACGGAAAAGCCCAGTTGCCCCGCCTCGCTGCGATTCATTCCCTTATCGCGCATCAGCTGTAAAGCCATCGCCGTTGAAGACATCGCCAGGCCGATCCCGCCAACCACTGCCGCCTGCCATGAAAAATCGGTTAACAGCAGCAGCCCGGCCAGCACCGCAGTGCTAAAGATAACCTGAGCGGCACCTACGCCGAAAATCGAGCGGCGCAGCGCCCATAGCTTGGAAGGATTCAGCTCCAGGCCAATCAGGAACATCAGGAATACCACGCCGATTTCCGAAAAGTGCAGGATCTCGTCAACGTCACTGATAAAGCCCAGGCCCCAGGGACCAATCGCAATACCCGCCAGCAAATAGCCCAGTACCGCGCCAATTCCCAGCCGGGCGGCGATGGGGACAGCGACCACGGCGGCGAACAGATAGACCACGCCCGCCGACAGTAAAGTATGCCCTTCCATTTATAATGCTCCAGCAGACAAAGGAGAGGAAAGCCAGCTGCCATAGGCCTCGGCATAATTTTTCATGATTTCCGGCGGTTGACGACGCGCCCAGTAAACAACCATCGGCGATAACCAGTGCATACGACACATCTGAGCCGTCAGCTCAAAGGGCCGCATAATCTCCGTCATGGGATAGCGATTAAGGCCATCCTGATGATAGGCCGTCTCCGGTTCGCCGGTGGTAATCACGCTGCGCCAATATTTTCCCTTTAGCGCATCACCGCCGACGCCGCTGGCAAAGCCACGCGAAAGCACGCGATCCAGCCACTCTTTCAGCAATGCCGGACAGCTCCAGGTATAAAGAGGATGCTGGAAAATAATGATCTGATGCTCCCGCAGCAACTGCTGTTCAAAATGAATATCGATAAAAAAATCGGGATAGTGTGCATACAGGTCGTGTACGGTAACGTGGGATAATTGCTGCGCCGGCTGCAGCAAGATCCGATTGGCTATCGAATCTTGTGATTCCGGATGGGCATACAGCAGCAAAACCTTAGGCGGCTGCGCCATCTCTCTCCTCCAAATCGTCGTCATGATGCAGGATTTCCGCTACCATGCACGACATAACGGAATCTATGATTCCTGACTGATTATGATGACAATAAATTAACATATTCTGACAACACGGCGCTTATGATTGTATTCTCTTCGTTACAGATCCGACGCGGTACCCGCGTGCTGCTGGACAATGCTACTGCCACCATCAATCCTGGCCAAAAAGTTGGGCTGGTGGGTAAAAACGGCTGTGGAAAATCGACGCTGCTGTCGCTGTTAAAAAATGAGCTCAGCGCCGATGCGGGCAGCGTCACCTTTCCCGGCACCTGGTCGCTGGCCTGGGTTAACCAGGAAACGCCAGCGCTGTCGGTGGCCGCCATTGAGTACGTTATTGATGGCGATCGTGAATATCGACAGCTTGAAGCCGAGCTACAGCGCGCCAATGAAAAAAACGACGGCAACGCAATCGCGCTGCTGCACGGCAAGCTGGATGCGATACAGGCATGGAGCATACAGGCGCGCGCCGCCAGTCTGCTTCACGGTTTGGGCTTTAGCCAGCAACAGCTGCAGCGCCCGGTCAGCGACTTTTCCGGCGGCTGGCGCATGCGTCTCAATCTGGCGCAGGCGTTGATATGCCGTTCCGATCTGCTGCTGCTGGATGAACCCACCAACCACCTCGACCTGGATGCGGTTATCTGGCTGGAGCGCTGGCTGAAGAGTTACGACGGCACGCTGCTTCTGATTTCGCACGATCGCGATTTTCTCGATCCGGTGGTGGATAAAATCCTGCATATCGAACAGCAGTCCCTGTTTGAATATACCGGCAACTACAGCTCTTTTGAGCAGCAGCGAGCCACCAGGCTTTCTCAGCAGCAGTCGCAGTATGAGCATCAGCAGCGTAAAGTGGCGCATCTGCAAAGCTATATCGATCGTTTCCGCGCCAAAGCCAGTAAAGCGAAACAGGCGCAGAGCCGTATCAAAATGCTTGAGCGCATGGAGTTTCTCTCCCCCGCACATGTGGATAATCCCTTTAGTTTCAGCTTCCGCCCGCCGGAAAACTTGCCTAATCCGATACTGAATATGGAGAAGGTCACCGCTGGCTATGATGATCGCGTTGTGCTGGATTCGATCAAACTGAATCTGGTGCCCGGCTCGCGTATTGGCCTGCTCGGCCGCAACGGTGCGGGGAAATCCACGCTAATTAAACTGCTGGCAGGCGAACTCGCGCCGCAAAAAGGGGAGATCGGCCTGGCGAAAGGCGTCCAGCTGGGTTATTTCGCCCAGCATCAGCTGGAATTTTTACGCGCCGGAGAGTCTCCTCTACAGCATCTGGCGCGTCTGGCGTCAAAACTGCCGGAGCAGCAGTTGCGCGATTACCTGGGCGGCTTCGGCTTCCAGGGCGATAAAGTCAGCGAACCGACTGAGCGTTTCTCCGGCGGCGAAAAAGCGCGTCTGGTGCTGGCGCTAATCGTCTGGCAGCGTCCCAATCTGCTGCTGCTGGATGAACCAACCAACCATCTCGATCTTGATATGCGGCAGGCATTAACCGAAGCGCTGATCGATTTTGAGGGCGCGCTGGTGGTGGTTTCGCACGATCGTCATTTGCTGCGTTCCACCACTGACGATCTTTATCTGGTGCATGACGGCAAAGTGGAAGTGTTCGCCGGCGATCTGGATGATTACCAGCAGTGGTTAAACGATTTACAAAAACGGCAGACGCAAGAGAGCGAGCCAAAACAGGATAACGGCAACAGTGCTCAGGCGCGTAAAGATCAGAAGCGTCGCGAAGCCGAGCTGCGCGCGCAAACGCAACCGCTGCGTAAACAGATCGAAAAGCTGGAAAAAGAGATGGAGACGTTTAACGCTCAGCTCTCCGCTGCAGAGGCGAAGCTGGCCGATGCGGCTATTTACGATGCGAGTCGTAAAACCGATCTGACCGCCGCGTTACAGCAGCAGGCCGCGGCGAAATCGGCGCTGGAAGAGTGCGAAATGGCCTGGCTGGATGCTCAGGAACAGCTGGAAGCCATGCTGACTCATTAACTCTTGCTACGGCCTTATTTTGCTGAGGTTTTTAAATGCAAAATAAGGCCGGGCTTTCGACTGGCGAGCAGCGCCTGTTAACAATTCAAAGCGGCGAAGCGCTTTTCAAATAAAAAGAAACGGTTCGCTGAACTTCACCTGGCTGCGTTGTACCTTTTCCGCATCATTTTCTTCATAAACAACCAACGTTTATCAAATTTTTTACGTTCTGTTTCCTTGTGCGCAGAGTTCAATGTTTTTACTATTGCGCCCTGCATAAATTGCTTATTTTTTGAACTCAGGGTAAACCGTGTCAGAGCGCTGCGTAAATCTGCTGAAAAAAAAACTGACGGCTTTTGGGCTGTTGATTTTTTTCACGCCCCTTGCCCATTTTTTATCACCTTTGTACCTGGTTGCAGATCGCACTGTTTACCTTTGCTATTTGCCCTACGGTTTAGCGATCGCCGCCATCTATATTTTCGGCCGCTCCGCCGTGGTTCCCCTTTATCTGGCTTTCTTTATTACGTTCCAGCTCTGCTTTTCGCTATTCTCGCTGGCGGCGGCGCTCGCCTTTGCTTTTTTAACGCCATTGTTTGTTAGCTGTTGGCTGATTCGCCGCTGGTCTGGCCGCCGCTGGCGCTATAACCTCGGTAACCAGGGACTGGGTGTCCGGCTGCTCCTGCTGAATACGCTGGCCCCTGTCCTGACGATGCTGCTGCTGGCAGCGCTTGGGCAAAAACTGCCGGTGATCCCAGAGATGCCCGGCAGCTATTTTACCGGCAGGCTGGATATGTTCAGCATACTCAGTCTGCAAAACCTGATGCTCTCTGCGACGCTATTTACCATTCTTTTTTACTTTCCGCTGCGTATGCTGGCCGCGCCGCGCAGCGGCTTTACTTTCTGTCGTCAGGCCAGGCATGCCCTGTATGGAAACTGTCTGAGCGCGCTTTGGTGGGGCTGCCTGCTGGCCGCGCTGATGCTGCTGCTGTGTTTTCCGGTGCGCCATATGCTGATTTCCAGCTATCTGGTCCCGCTGGTTTTCGTTATCTTCACTTACGGCATTATGCGCTTCACCTCACGGAGCGTGCTCTGGCTCTGGGCGCTCTGCTGTCTGTTGCTGATGCACTTTAACCTTGATGTGCTGCCGTTAAAGTCCATCTTTTCCGCCACCTTTTTATCCTCAGCGTTTATCGCTTTTACCATCAGCCTGCTTTATATCGCGGCGGGATACTGGAAAAGTCGTCGCCTGCAGCGCATTGCGCTTAACCTTGCCGTGACCGATCCGGTGGTCCAGCGGCTTAATCTGCGAGCGCTACAGAAAAAGCTTAAACAGCACCCATCGGGCACCCTTTGCTATCTCTATCTGCATCAGCTGAAATTTCTTGGCTGCCATTATGGCCTGATGATGAAAACCTATACCAAACGCTGCATCATTGATGAGATTGGCACGCAGCTGCGGGAAAATGAAGGGGTTTACCAAATCACCTGCGACGGCGTTATTGTGCTGCTACAGGGTGAAGGCATCGGCGAGCGTCTGTCGCAGCTACGCACGCGCCTAAAGCAGCAACAGATTTTCTGGCACAACCAGCTGATAGATATCGATTATGCTTTTGCCGCCGGTAAATTCACCAGGGAAAACAGTAATCTTTACCGTCTGGCAGGGCAGCTGAATTATCTGGCAGAACAGGCCCTGATGTTGGGCGGCGTAGCGCTGCTGGATAAGGATAATTCACGCTTGCTTGGTCATGTCTCCGACCAGGTTTTACTGCTACAAAAAATCAAACAGGCGCTAACCGGGCAGGATATCGTGCTGTTTGCACAGCCGATTGTCCCCTGTAAACAGGGTTGCCTTTATTACGAAGTGCTGACGCGGCTACGTTCGGCAGACGAACTTATTATGCCGGATCGGTTTATTCCGCTGATTGCAGAGTTTCGCCTTAGCGCCCAGTTTGATCGCCTGGTAGTAAAGGAAACCGTGGCGTTTATTCATCAGCGTCAACGCGTGAATAACCCGCCGCCGCGCCTGGCCATTAATCTGTTGCCAATGACGCTGACCGAGCCGGGAGTAGCAGAGGAGATCATTGCCCTTTTTCAGCGCTTTTCCGTCTCCTCTGAAGCGGTTATTTTCGAAGTGACCGAGCAGCAGGGATTGATCAATAATCTGCAGGTCAATAATGCGATTGCCACGCTGCGTCAGGCAGGCTTTCGTATTGCGATAGATGATTTCGGCACCGGTTTCGCCAACTATGAGCGCGTGAAACATCTTAGCGCCGATATTATTAAAATTGACGGCCTGTTTGTTAAAAACAGCCTTGATGACAATATCGATCGCATTATTATTAAATCGATCTGCGCCATCGCCCAGGAAAAACGCGTATCCGTTGTGGCGGAATATGTGGAAACCGAGGCGCAAAAAGCGCTGTTAACCGAGCTGGGCGTTGATTATATACAGGGCTGGCTAACCGGTCAGCCAGCCCCGCTGCTTTCCCTGCCCTGATCGGCTCAGGCGGGACGATAAAACGTCTTATCCCCCAAAATGGTGGCGGGCTGCGAAGCCAGCAGGAAAACTTCAATCGGCAGCTTCTGACTGGCGGCGACCACCAACGGACTGGAGCCGATATTGCCGATTTGTACATTCCCGGATGCCAGCGCACGAACTACACTGGAGCCACTGTCAAATTTACGCCAGTTAACCTGCGCGCCGCTTTGCTGAGCGAAAGTGTTATCCGCCTGAGCAACTTTCGCCGGTTCCGCCGAGGTCTGATAAGCCACTGTAACCTCAACGGCGTGCGCCTGGGTCGCCAGCAGCGATAACGTCGCTGCCCATGCTAAAAACCGCGTGATCCTCACCATCTTACGTTCCGCCTGTTGCTATCATCGTGATGGCTCAGTTGTAACTGAGAGGCGGATACAACATGAAGTAATTAAAAATTATGTTTAATCGCTAAATTGCCTTAGAAGAGATATCGCTATCTTTATCTGAAAATTAAAAAAGTCTGATTTTTCTGATGAAAAATGGACCTGAATCGGCCACTGTATAACGATGTTTTACAGGCTATTCATTGGTGAGTTGTCAGAGGGTTTTCCATGTCGATTGAGAAAGTTGCCCGTTTCGCTGGTGTATCGACCGCGACCGTTTCACGTGTGCTGAACGGTTATAAGGGCGTTCGGCCTGCAACCCGTGAACGCGTTTTAGCTGCTATTGCCGCCTGTCAATACCAGCCTAACCTGCTGGCGCGCCAGCTACGCACCTCTCAGAGCCATATGTTACTGGTGCTGGTTTCCAATATTATCAATCCTTTCTGTTCACGCGTGGTGCGCGGCATTGAGGCAGAAGCGGAGGCGCACGGCTACCATATTCTGCTGTGCAATTCCGATTCACAAACCCAGCGCGAATCTGCTTATCTCACGCTGCTGAGCGGCAAAGTGGTGGATGGCGTTATTACCATGGATGCGGCAAGCAACCTGCCTGAACTGCGCCGAATGATTGGCGATTCCCCCTGGGTACAATGTGCCGAAGGCGATCCTGATGTCGCTGGCTCATCGGTCACTATTGATAATCAACAGGCCGCGCGGGCGGCAGTGCAGCATCTGGCGCAGCGCGGACGGCGACGGATTGCGATGATCAACGGCGATCCACGCTATCTCTATGCGCAACAGCGTGAGTTGGGATATCGATCGGCGTTAGCCGAACTGGGTTTGTCATGGTCCGGCGTTGAATATGCTAATGAAGTAGAGTGCGAGGCGGGCTTTGCGGCCATGAAACGGCTGCTGGAAACAAAAGAGCCGCCAGACGCCGTGTTTACCGTATCTGATGTGCTGGCAGTAGGCGCGATACACTGCGCACGTCAGTACCAGCTCGCCATCCCTGAGGATATCGCCGTGCTGGGCTTTGACGGCCTGCCGTGGAGCGCAATGCTGTCGCCGCCACTCAGTACGCTGGAACAGCCAATGCATCAGTTGGGCACGCGCAGCGTACAGCTGCTGTTACAGCGCATTCAGGATCCGCTGACGCCACAGGTTCATGAGCGGCTCCCCTGTGAGCTGGTGGTACGCGCCTCCAGCTAATCAGTGCCATATCAACAGTACGCAGGCGGCAGTCAGCACGCCCATCGTCAAATTAAAAATTTTCCATGCGCGGCGGCTACGCAGCAGACGGCCTATCAGGGTGCCAAAGCCAAGCCAAAGAATGCCAGCGACCAGATTAACCAACGCCATACCCATGCTGATAGCCACAACTGAACTGCGATAGGCTTCACCTGCCAGGCTAAAGCTGGCCACGGCCCCCAGCGCCATTAACCAGGCTTTGGGATTAACCAACTGCAGCAGTCCTCCCTGCCATAAAGGCATAGGACGAGGCGGCGCTTCACCCATCTCAATCTTTTCATAGGCCGCCGTTGCAATTTTCCATGCCAGCCACAGCAGATAGAGACTACCCACAATTTTCAAAAACAGGTGCAGAGAGGGGTAAACCAGAATCAGCCCGCCCACGCCAAACGCCACCAGCAACAGCATAAGCTGCATACCGAGCATAATTCCTGCCATTAAAGGGAGCGAACGCAGAAAACCAAAATTGGCGCCAGCCGTGGTCAATAGCGTATTATTTGGCCCCGGCGTAATCGCCGCCACCCAAAGAAAACCAAGCATCGATAAAAACAGACTGAGTTCCATAAAATGGGTGCTCCTCACCCGGTAAAATGTTAACCCGTTTAAACTAACAGTGCGCCTGAATGCGTACAAGCGTGAAACGATGAGCTTTGATCACAGTCAGGAATCCTTTATTCCCTTGAAAGGACTGCATAATCCCCACCTGCAAACGGTGCTGCCGCGTCTGTTTCGCCGTCGGGCCTCTTTACGCCCTCACTGGCAGCGTCTGGATCTGCCGGACGGCGATTTTATCGATCTTGCCTGGAGCGAAGATCCCATGCAGGCGCGGCATAAACCGCGTGCGGTGTTGTTTCACGGACTGGAAGGAAGCTTCCATAGCCCTTATGCGCACGGCCTGCTGCAGGTGTGGCAACAGCGCGGCTGGCTGGGCGTGGTGATGCACTTTCGCGGCTGCAGCGGCGTGCCTAACCGCATGGGGCGCATTTATCACTCCGGCGAAACCGGGGACGCCAGCTACTTTTTACGCTGGCTGCGAACCACTCTGGGCCATGCGCCGACCGTGGCTGTCGGCGTGTCGCTGGGCGGAAACATGCTGGCCTGTTTGCTGGGCCAACAGGGCGATGATTGTCCGCTGGATGCCGCCGTTACGGTCTCGGCGCCGCTAATGCTGGAACCGTGCAGCGCCAAACTTGAGCAGGGATTTTCCCGCGTCTATCAGCGTTATCTGTTAAGCCAGCTCAAGCTCAACGCCCGCCGCAAGCTACAGGCCTGGCCCGGCACGCTGCCGGTAGATCTGTTGCAGCTGAACGCGCTAAAGCGCCTGCGTGACTTTGATGATGCCATCACCGCCCGCGCCCACGGTTTTTCCGATGCCGGTGACTATTACCGACGGGCCAGCGCCATGCCGCTGCTGCCCGGCATACGTAAACCGCTGTTAATTATCCATGCGCAGGACGATCCCTTTATGACCGATGAGGTGATCCCGGATATGGCGCGGTTACCTGCTAACATTGAATATCAACTAACGGAATATGGTGGCCATGTCGGTTTTGTCGGCGGCACGTTACGTCGTCCGCAAATGTGGCTGGAGCAGCGTATTCCTCAATGGCTATCACCTTATCTGGATAACTAAGCTGTGATTATTCCCTGGCAAGATCTCTCCCCGGAAACTCTGGAAAACCTGATTGAAGGTTTTGTACTGCGCGAAGGCACGGATTATGGCGAGCAGGAGCGCTCCCTGTCGGAAAAGGTGGAAGATGTCCGTCGCCAGCTGAAAAGCGGCGAAGCCGTGCTGGTCTGGTCGGAACTGCATGAAACGGTCAATATTATGCCGCGCGGTCAGTTCCGCGAGGGATAGTGATGCGGTCAGCTCTGTGCGGCTCGTCACATTAACGTGGTCTGGCGGACCTGCCCGATGATGACACCTCTGACCGAAACGTGATAACAATGCTCATCGCCCGATTTAATCCAGAGAGTATTTATGTCAGCCAGACATCCGATCATCGCGGTGACCGGCTCCAGCGGAGCGGGAACCACCACCACCAGCCTTGCCTTTCGTAAGATTTTTCAGCAGCTTAATCTGCATGCCGCTGAACTGGAGGGTGACAGTTTCCATCGCTATACGCGCCCGGAAATGGATATGGCGATCCGCAAAGCCCGCGATTTGGGGCGTCATATCAGTTACTTTGGACCAGAAGCCAACGACTTTGGCCTGCTTGAGCAAACCTTTGTTGAATATGGCGAAAATGGCCGTGGCCAGTCGCGTAAATACCTGCATACCTATGATGAGGCGGTGCCGTGGAATCAGGTGCCTGGTACCTTTACGCCGTGGCAGCCATTGCCGGAGCCAACGGATGTGTTGTTTTATGAAGGACTGCACGGCGGCGTGGTGACGCAGCAGCATAACGTGGCAGAAAAAGTGGATTTGCTGGTTGGCGTGGTGCCCATCGTGAACCTGGAGTGGATTCAGAAGCTGGTGCGCGATACCAGCGAGCGCGGCCATTCTCGCGAAGCGGTGATGGATTCCGTGGTGCGCTCAATGGAAGATTATATTAACTACATTACGCCACAGTTCTCACGTACCCATCTTAACTTCCAGCGCGTACCCACAATAGACACCTCAAACCCTTTTGCCGCACGCGCTATTCCTTCGCTGGATGAAAGCTTTGTGGTGATTCATTTTCGCGGGCTGGAAGATATCGATTTCCCCTACCTGCTTGCCATGCTGCAGGGCTCCTTTATTTCACATATTAATACGCTGGTGGTGCCGGGCGGAAAAATGGGACTGGCGATGGAGTTGATTATGCTGCCGCTGGTGAAACGCCTGATAGAAGGCAAAAAAATTGAATAAGAGGCTTACCACTGTCTCTTGTCTGACTCCTGATAAGTAAGCAAATTGTCAGCCGGGGCGTTCATCAGCTAAACGGCAATTGTCCGATTCAGCACAAGCTGAAGCGAGACAACAGGAGACAGTAAGATAAAGCTGTGCTACAAACAAAGCTGTAATATTTTCGTTCTATGAAACGAAAACGGGACGACGGCACGCCTTGAGGCCTCGCAGTTGCCCGTATAAATTTCCAGCAGGAAACGCTTGAAGATTTCAACGCCTGACAGGGAAAACTGCCCCCTGTATTTAGGGCACGATTACAACAGAGGATAATAGCGAATGGTTCTCGGCAAACCGCAAACAGACCCTACACTCGAATGGTTCCTGTCACATTGCCATATTCACAAATATCCATCAAAAAGCACATTGATTCATCAGGGTGAAAAGGCCGAGACGCTCTATTACATTGTAAAAGGTGCGGTTGCGGTACTGATCAAAGATGAAGAAGGCAAAGAGATGATCCTTTCCTATCTTAATCAGGGTGATTTCATTGGCGAGCTTGGCCTGTTTGAAGAAGGTCAGGAACGCAGTGCATGGGTACGCGCGAAAACCGCCTGTGAAGTGGCTGAAATTTCGTATAAAAAATTCCGTCAGCTGATTCAGGTTAATCCTGACATTCTGATGCGTCTCTCTTCCCAGATGGCTCGTCGCCTGCAGGTGACTTCAGAGAAAGTAGGCAATTTAGCTTTCCTTGACGTGACCGGCCGTATTGCACAGACGTTGCTCAACCTTGCTAAACAGCCGGATGCGATGACGCACCCGGACGGGATGCAAATCAAGATTACCCGTCAGGAGATCGGCCAGATCGTCGGCTGCTCACGTGAGACGGTGGGCCGTATTCTGAAAATGCTGGAAGATCAAAACCTGATCTCCGCTCACGGTAAAACGATTGTCGTTTACGGCACCCGTTAAGCTACGCTGAAGACACGGCGTGGTGCCTGGCATCACGCCGTGTCTGTTTTGGTGATGTAGCGATGTGGCGGAGAATTATTTATCATCCCGAAGTGAACTATGCCCTGCGTCAGACGCTGGTGCTCTGTTTACCGGTGGCCTTTGGCTGGCTGCTGGGGGATTTGCAAAAAGGATTGCTCTTCTCGCTGGTTCCCGCCTGCTGCAATATTGCCGGACTCGATACCCCACACCGCCGCTTCTTTAAACGCCTGATCACAGGCGGCTCGCTGTTCGCACTCAGCAGTTTTCTTCTTCAGTGGCTATCGCTACAGCAGGTGCCCCTGCCCGCGACGCTGTTTGTCATGGCATTATTGCTGGGCGTTACCGGCGAAATCGGCCCGCTTCATGCACGTCTGCTGCCAGCTTCCTTGATTGCCGCTATTTTTACGCTCGGTCTGGTGGGCAATATGCCGATCTGGGGGCCGCCGTTGCTCTATATCGGCGGCACATTCTGGTACGGGCTGTTTAACTGGTTCTGGTTCCGGCTGTGGAAAGAGCAGCCGATGCGGGAAACGCTCAGCCTGCTCTATCGCGAACTGGCGGATTACTGCGAAGCTAAATATACCCTGCTGACGCAGCTTACCGATCCGGAAAAAGCCTTGCCTCCGCTGCTGGCGCGCCAGCAGAAGGTGGTTGATCTGATTAACACCTGTTATCAGCAAATGCATATGCTGGCCGCCAACCGCGATCATAACCATCGACGCCTGACGCGCGCTTTTCAGGTGGCGCTGGATCTGCAGGAGCATATTGCCGTTAGTCTGCATCAGCCGGAAGAGGTGCAAAAGCTGGTAGAGCAAAGCCATGCGGAAGCGGTCATCCGCTGGAACGCGCAAACCATCGCCGCACGGCTACGCGAGCTGGCGGACGATATGCTTTATCACCGGCTGCCAGCACGTTTCACCATGGAAAAGCCGCTGCTGGGACTGGAGAAAATTGCGCGTCGGCATCCGGAGAATCCGGTCGGCCACTTCTGCTATTACCATTTCAGCCGCATCGCTCGCGTGCTGCGTACCCAGCGCCCTCTTTATCGTCGCGATCTTATGGCCGATCGCCAGCGCCGGCTGCCGCTGCTTTCCGCACTGCGCAGCTATCTGTCATTTAAATCTTCCGCTCTGCGTACCGCGGCTCGCTTTGCGGTGATGCTGGTATTCGGCAGCGTGCTGGCGCTGGCGTTCAACGTACCGAAACCCTGGTGGATCTTAATGACCATCATGTTCGTCAGTCAGAATGGCTACAGCGCAACGCGTGTGCGTATTCAGCACCGCGCGCTTGGCACGCTGGCTGGGCTGATTATCGCCGCTGCAGCCCTGCGTCTTGCGGTACCGGAATCGCTGGTGCTGTTAATCATGCTGATCATTACCTTAGTCAGCTATCTGTTTATCCGTAAATATTACGGCTGGGCGACAATCGGTTTTACCGTGACCGCCGTTTATTCATTACAGCTGCTGTCGTTGAACGGCGCGCATTTCCTGTTGCCGCGTCTGATGGATACGCTGATGGGATGCTGCATCGCTTTTGGCGGCATGGTCTGGCTGTGGCCGCAGTGGCAAAGCGGGCTGCTGCGACAGAATGCGCATGATGCACTGGAAGCGTATCAGGATGCTTTACGGATGCTGCTGGGGAGCGAGGCATCACCGCAGAAGCTTGCCTGGCAGCGGGTACGCGTTAATCAGGCGCATAATGCGCTGTTTAACTCCCTGAGCCAGGCGATGCAGGAGCCAGCGTTTAATACCCGCTATCTGAATGATATGAAACTTTGGGTCACGCACAGCCAGTTTATCGTTGAGCATATCAATGCGATGACTATTCTGGCCCGTGAGCACACCATGCTGACGCCTGCGCTGGCGCAAAGTTATCTGCAGTCGTGTGAAATTGCGCTGCAGCGCTGTCAGCAGCGGCTGGCATATGACGGGCCGGGACAGGATACCAATATCCTGCAAGGAGATGCAGAGAACCAGGAAGGGCCGATGACCATTATGGAGCGTCATGTAAAGCGTATCCTTGAGCACCTTTCAGTGATGCATACTATCTCATCTCTGGCGTGGAGCCAGCGGCCGCACCACGGTAAATGGCTGGTACGCCGCCTGCGTAAAGGATAAGCGCGCCCTGACATCGGGCGCGCCCTGCATCATGCGGGTTTTAATACTTTTTCGGCAGCCCTGGCCAGACGCGCCATGCCATCACCAATATCCGCCAGCGGAATCACCAGCGAAGGCGCAAAGCGCAGAACATCGGTGCCCGCCGTTAAAATCATCAGGCCTTCCGCAGCGGCGGCGTTAAGAATATCGCGCGCTTTGCCTTTATGCTGCGGCTGAAGCTCCGCCCCGATCAGCAACCCTTTGCCACGGATTTCGCTGAAGATATCCAGTTTGGCATTGATGGCTTCCAGTGCCTCAATAAAGCGCTGACGACGTTGCTCAATGCCATCCAGCACCGAAGGCGTATTAATCACATCCAGCGCCGCTTCCGCTACTGCGCAGGCCAGCGGATTACCGCCATAGGTGGTGCCGTGTACGCCAGGCGCCATCGCCGAGGCGATCTCATTAGTGGTCAGCATTGCACTAATGGGGAAGCCGCCGCCCAGCGCTTTCGCTGAGGTCAGAATATCGGGCTGCACGCCATAATGCTGATAGGCAAACAGCTTACCGCTGCGCCCCATCCCACTCTGAACCTCATCCAGTACCAGCAGCGCCTGATATTGATCGCACAGCTGGCGCAGGCCCTGCATAAATTCCTGCGTGGCAGGCATAACGCCGCCTTCGCCCTGAATCGGCTCAACCACAATGGCGCAGGTGTGATCGTCGATCAC
The DNA here is from genome assembly GCF_050113775.1 of Pantoea sp. FN0302. NCBI lineage: Bacteria > Pseudomonadati > Pseudomonadota > Gammaproteobacteria > Enterobacterales > Erwiniaceae > Pantoea > Pantoea sp. FN0302. Next base: position 439,326 of record NZ_JBNJSM010000002.1, on the reverse strand, counting down.
GGCCTTCACCGCCTCAAGATCGTTAAAAGGTACGTGGACGATATCGGCCGGTTTGGGTCCAAAACCATCAGAGTATTTCGGCTGCCCACCAACGGAAACGGTAAACAGCGTGCGGCCATGAAACGCGTTATGGAACGCGATGATTTTGCTTTTATAAGGGCTGTGGCGCGTGGAAGCATAGTAGCGCGCCAGTTTAAAGGCGGCCTCGTTGGCTTCAGCTCCTGAGTTCGCAAAGAAAACGCGCTCGGCGAAAGTCGCGTTAATCAGCTTGCTGGCAAGACGCAGCGCGGGTTCATTAGTGAAAACGTTGCTGGTATGCCACAGCATTTCGCCCTGAGTTTTCAGCGCCTCTACTAACGCCGGATGGCAGTGACCCAGCGCGGTTACGGCGATACCGGCGGTAAAATCGATATATTCGTTGCCCTGCTGATCCCACACCCGGCTGCCTTTGCCTTTTACCGGCACAAACTGTGCTGGTGCATAAACCGGCAATATAACCTCATCAAAGGTCTGCCGCGTAACCGCCATTTTTTCCGCTGCCATTCGCTACCTCATTTAATTTCACACAGATACCCAGTGAAAAAATAATCATTAAATATGCATAATAAGTCAAACGGAATCGCAGCGTATGCAATTAAACAGCGGCCTGTCTACGCAAAAAATTAGCCAGCAACGCATGTCCCTGCTGGCTCAGGATGCTTTCCGGATGAAACTGCACGCCCTCAACATCCAGCGTCTTATGACGCAATCCCATGATTTCATCCGGCTTGCCATCACGCAGGCTCCATGCGGTAACCTCCAGACAGGCTGGCAGCGTCTCTTTTTCCACAATCAACGAGTGATAGCGCGTCACCGTCAGCGGCTGCGCCAATCCGGCAAATACGCCAGCCTGTTGATGAGCAATCGCGGAGGTTTTACCGTGCATAACCTGACGCGCGCGGATCACGCGTGCGCCGAAAACCTGCGCCAGCGCCTGATGGCCCAGGCAAACGCCAAGCAGCGGCAGCCGCCCGGCAAAGGTGCGGATAGCGTCCAGAGAGATACCTGATTCATCAGGCGTGCAGGGACCAGGAGAGATCACCAGATGCGTCAGCGGCAGCGCGTGCATTTCCGCCAGCGTAATTTCATCGTTGCGGCGCACCAGTACTTCCACTCCCAGCTCGCAGAAGTACTGGTACAGGTTCCAGGTAAAAGAGTCGTAGTTATCAATAAGCAGCAGCATTTTTACTCCGGGCTGACCAAAACGCCGCTATTCTACGCGCTTACTTCGGCTCGCTCACTACGTTACTAAAGATATCGGTCAGCCCCTGCAGATCGCCGTTCACGCTCTCTTCATTTGCCCGCAGCCAGGCTGCGCGTTCAGTCTTGCTCCAGTCAATGTCATAACCTGCATGAATAATTAACTGTTCAAAGAAGAGGCGCTGCGCGCGGCCGTTGCCGTCGCGAAAGGGATGCAGCATATTGATTTCGCAGTAATAGTGCGCCAGCCGCGCCACAAACTGCTCAAAAGGAAGATCGGCCAGGCCATTCTCTTCCTCAAGCGCTTCCATCAGGGCGTTACCCTCTTTCTCAATATATTCAAAGTGGCAGAAAGGCGTATCGCCGAGATAGAGATCGATTTTGCGAATTTCTCCAGCCCAGTCATAGAGATCCTGAAACAGCGTCCGGTGGATAGCGCACAGATAAGGAAAACCCAGATTGCGTGGCCCCAGCTCAATGGTTGCCGCCCGCAGCGAAGTAAAGGCGACCTCCGCTTTTTGCAGTTGGGCGGTATCATGTAAATTGAACCGGTTGCGCAGTACGTCATCGTTCTGCCAGTAGTAAGGATCGCGCCCGTTCATTGCATTAGCCGCCATATTGCCTCCGTAATGCCTCTAAGCGCTGTGCGGCCTGTTCAGCATCCAGCGTCACTTCCGCAAAAGATAAGCCTTCCAGTTTACTACTGGCCAAAAAATTCGCGTTGCGCCGCTGTTGCCATAATGTGGCTTTCTGCTTTTCGGTCAGTTTTGTTGGCATACCGCCTCCGGTCAGAGAATAAGTGACCTAAGTATAAGCAGCAAATTACTGCTCTGCAGAAGGCTGGCGTGCCGCCGCAGACGCGACGGCAGAGAAATCAGGGCAGGACTTTTGCGGAAAGGATAACAACCGGCTTGCTGGGGACATTTTGATAAGGCCCGATATTTTTGGTCGGTACCTGAGAAATTTTGTCGGCTACATCCATGCCTTTTACTACTTTACCAAACACGGCATAGCCAAAATCACGCTGCCCATGATCCAGGAAAGCGTTATCGGCAACGTTGATAAAGAACTGGCTGGTAGCGCTGTCTTTTTCAGCGGTACGCGCCATAGCAATCGTGCCGCGCGTGTTACGCAGGCCGTTATCCGCTTCGTTTTTGATCGGCGCGTTGGTGGGCTTCTGCTGCATATCGGTCAGGAAGCCGCCGCCCTGAATCATAAAGCCGGGGATCACACGATGAAAAGTCGTATTGTTATAAAAACCGTTATTGACGTAATCAATAAAGTTCTTAACAGAGACCGGTGCTTTCTGATTATTCAGTTCAAGTTCAATATTACCGGCTGACGTGGTCAGGAGGATGTGCGTATCGCCCTGCGCAGCGAAAGTTGGGGCAGAAAAAGTGGACAGCGCCAAAAGTGCCGCGACCGCTGTCAAAGTACGTTTCACCATGATAATTCCTTACTGAGGCCACAAAAACTAAACGAAATTGATTGTAAAGAGCATGTCAGGCAAGAGCCAGCGTTTTACCTTTATTTACGTAAACAAACCTGATAAGCAAACGTTAACGTCACACAAATAAAGGGTGATTTAAGTCACATTATTGATGAAATCAATGAATGTGATTTCATCGTTGGTTTGATCGCGGCTGAAATTTCTTTACACTTCCGGCGACAACCCCTGCGCTGCTTCAGCCAGGCCCTTTGGCTCAAGGTTTCTCCAACTATGACTAATCGTAACCGCATTGGACTGACGTGGATCAGTTTCTTTTCCTATGCGCTCACCGGCGCACTGGTAATTGTCACCGGGATGGTTTTAGGCGATATCGCTAACTATTTCCAGCTTCCGGTCTCTGAAATGAGCAACACCTTTACTTTCCTCAACACCGGCATCCTGGTGGCGGTATTTCTAAACGCCTGGCTGATGGAAATCGTGCTGCTGAAACGCCAGCTGATTTTTGGTTTTGTGTTGATGGTGTTAGCGGTGCTGGGCCTGATGACCAGCCATAGCCTGAGTGTTTTCTCGCTGTGCATGTTTGTACTGGGCGTGGTCAGCGGTATTACGATGTCGATCGGCACCTTCCTGATCACCCATCTTTATGAAGGACGTCAGCGCGGATCGCGCCTGCTTTTTACCGACTCCTTTTTTAGCATGGCCGGTACGATTTTCCCGGTTATCGCCGGGATATTGCTGGCGCGTCATCTGCCCTGGTACTGGGTTTATGTCTGCATCGGCGTGATCTACCTGGCGATCTTTGTGCTGACGCTGAGCGTTGAGTTCCCGGTATTAGGCAAGAAACAGCATAATGCACAGCCGGTAGTTAAAGAGAAATGGGGCGTGGGCGTCCTGCTGCTTTCCATTGCCGCGCTCTGCTATATCCTCGGCCAGCTCGGCTTTATTTCATGGGTGCCGGAATACGCCACTAAAACCATGGGCATGGATATTAGCGCTGCCGGACAGCTGGTAGGTAACTTCTGGACCTCCTATATGATCGGCATGTGGGTGTTCAGCTTTGTGCTGCGCTTCTTTGATTTGCAACGCATTCTGATGGTGTTGGCTGCGCTGGCGACGCTGCTGATGTACTGGTTTGTCAGCAGCAGCGAGCCTGACATGCTGAAGTGGATCATTATCGCTCTTGGCTTCTTCTCCAGCGCGATCTATACCACCATTATCACGCTCGGCTCGCAGCAGACCCGCGTTTCCTCGCCGAAACTGGTGAACTTTATTCTGACCTGCGGCACCGTTGGCACCATGCTGACCTTTGTGGTCACCGGCCCGATTGTGGCAAAAGGCGGCGCACATGCCGCGCTGTTTACCGCTAACGGGCTTTACGCCGTGGTGTTTGTAATGTGTCTGCTGCTGGGCTTTGTCACTAAGCATCGTCAGTTCGGTCACGCCGATCATTGATCTTTACGGGCGGAACGGATGTTCCGCTCTTTAATTCAAGGTGCCGGCGCGGGACGCTTTACTCTTCTGCCTGCACCTCCCGCGCTTTGAGTTCATGCGTCGTCTGGTGGTAAAACGCGAGTTCCGCCTGCCCCCTTAATTGCGTTTAAAACTCACCTCTTCCGCCTCATTGAGCCAGATCTGCGTACGCGCCGGTTCGGTGGCGGCAATCACTCTTCCCTGCCGGATTGAGTAACGCACCGGCACCTGACGCCGTACCGCATCAAAGCCGTTTTCCGCTGGCAAAATAATCAGGCTGGCGCTGTTGCCGACCTGGATGCCGTAATCGGTTAGCTGCAGAGTTTTTGCACTGTTGTGGGTAATTAAATTGAGTCCCTGTTCTATTTGCTCATAGCCCATCAGCTGACAAACATGCAGCCCCATATGCAGCACCTGCAACATGCTGGCGGTGCCAAGCGGATACCAGGGATCAAACACATCATCATGGCCAAAACAGACATTAATGCCTGCCTCCAGCAACTCTTTTACCCGTGTCACGCCGCGTCGTTTGGGATAATCATCAAAGCGCCCCTGCAGATGAATATTCACCAGCGGGTTGGCGACAAAATTAATTCCGGAGAGCGCCAGCAGCCGAAACAGACGCGAAGTGTAAGCGCCGTTATAAGAGTGCATCGCCGTTGTATGGCTGGCGGTAACGCGTGCGCCCATGTTTTCCCGGTGCGCCAGCGCCGCCACGGTTTCTACAAAGCGCGACTGCTCATCATCAATTTCATCGCAGTGAACATCGACCTGGCGCTGATATTTCTGTGCCAGCGCAAAGGCGATATGCAGTGATTCAACGCCATACTCGCGAGTAAATTCAAAATGCGGAATAGCGCCTGCTACATCGGCACCCAGTTGCAGCGCCTCTTCCAGCAGCTTCGCGCCGTCAGGATAAGAAAGAATGCCTTCCTGCGGAAAGGCGACAATCTGTATATCGATCCACGCCGCCATCTCCTGCTTTAATGCCAGCATCGCTTTCAGTGCCGTCAGGCTGGGATCGGAAACGTCCACATGCGTACGCACATGCTGAATACCGTTGGCGATTTGCCATTTCAGCGTTTGGGCGGCCCGTTGTTTCACATCTTCCGGCGACAGTAGCGCCTTACGCTCGGCCCAGCGCTCAATGCCTTCAAACAGCGTGCCGGATTGATTCCAGGCGGGCTCGCCGGCGGTTTGCGTGGTATCAAGGTGGATATGCGGCTCGACAAAAGGCGGCAGAGCCAGTCCGCCTTCCGCATCAAGGGCGTTAGCGCTACGATCGGCCAACGCTGGCTGCGGCCTGATCGCGGCAATTTTCCCGCCAGCGATTTCAATTTGCCACAGACCTTCACGCTGGGGCAGACGCAGATGATTAATCCATTGCAGCTCAGTGGAAGCCATACCGGACTCCTGAAGAAAAGAGGGGGACATTCAGGCTAGCATGGATTAGGACCAACGACGTAGACAACGCTTCGCTAAGTTACAGATATTACAAACATTCCTGAAAAATCCCATAATTCAACTACATACCACCTTGGAGGTATATTGCGCCTCAATTGATGCATATCAATAAGCTTGCTAATAATCGCGTTATTGTGGCGCCAATTAGATCAATTTTGAGGCAAAAATGAGCACTGTCAAACTCGCCATCATTGGTAATGGCATGGTTGGCCACCGCTTCATTGAAGAACTGATCGATAAAGCCGAGCCTGGCCAGTTCGAAATCACTGTCTTCTGTGAAGAACCTCGTGTGGCATATGACCGCGTCCATCTCTCCGCATACTTTTCCCATCATACCGCTGACGAACTCTCGCTGGTTCGCGAAGGCTACTATGAAAAACATGGCGTCCGCGTGCTGCTTGGTGAACGCGCCATCACCCTGAACCGTCAGGAAAAGGTGATTCACTCCAGCAGCGGCCGCGCCGTTCAGTATGACAAGCTGATTCTGGCGACCGGTTCTTATCCGTGGATCCCGCCGATTCAGGGCTCTGATGGCCCGGACTGCTTTGTCTACCGCACTATTGAAGATCTCAACGCCATTGAAGAGTGCGCGCGCCGCAGTAAAAGCGGTGCGGTCATCGGCGGTGGTCTGCTGGGTCTGGAAGCGGCCGGCGCGCTGAAAAACCTTGGTATTGAGACCCACGTTATCGAATTTGCGCCAGTGCTGATGGCTGAACAGCTTGATGTGCAAGGCGGCGGCCAGCTGCGTCAAAAAATCGAACAGATGGGCGTGCGGGTGCATACCAGCAAAAACACTAAAAATATTGCTCATCATGCGTCAGGCAAAACCCTGGAGTTTGCCGACGGCACCAGCCTGGATGTCGATTTTATCGTGTTCTCTACCGGCATTCGTGCGCAGGATAAACTGGCGCGCCAGAGTGAACTGCCGGTAGGGCCACGCGGCGGCGTCCAGATTAACGATTGTTGCCAGACCGCCGATCCGGATATTTACGCCATCGGCGAATGCGCATCCTGGAACGAGAAAATTTTCGGTCTGGTGGCACCAGGTTATAAAATGGCGCAGGTCGCCAGCGATCACCTGTTAGGCCGTGAAAACCAGTTCAGCGGTGCGGATCTCAGCGCCAAATTGAAGCTGCTGGGCGTTGACGTAGGCGGCATCGGCGATGCGCATGGCCGTACGCCGGGCGCACGCAGCTACGTTTACCTGAATGAGCAAAGCGGCGTCTACAAACGTCTGGTGGTCAGCCCGGATAATCAGTATCTGCTGGGTGCGGTGCTGGTTGGCGATACCAGCGACTATGGTCAGCTGCAGCAACTGGTGCTTAACCAAATCACGCTGCCGGAGCATCCGGACAGCCTGATTCTGCCTGCGCATGCCGGCAGCGAGAAACCGGCGCTGGGCGTGGAATCGCTACCGGACAGCGCGCAGATCTGCTCCTGCTTCGATGTCTCGAAAGGCGATATCATTCAGGCCGTGGCGAAAGGTTGCCATACCGTTGCCGCTATCAAAGCGGAAACGCGTGCCGGTACCGGCTGCGGCGGCTGCATCCCACTGGTTACCCAGGTACTGAATGCCGAACTGAGCCGTCAGGGCATTGAAGTTAACAATCATCTGTGCGAACACTTTGCCTGGTCGCGCCAGGAGCTGTATCACCTGATTCGTGTGGAAGGCATTAAAAGCTTCGATGAGCTGCTGAAAAAATATGGTAAAGGGTACGGCTGTGAGGTCTGTAAGCCCACCGTTGGTTCTCTGCTTGCCTCTTGCTGGAACGACTATGTGCTGCAACCCCAGCACGCGCCACTGCAGGACAGTAACGATAACTTCCTCGGCAATATCCAGAAAGATGGTACCTATTCGGTGATCCCGCGCTCGCAGGGCGGCGAGATCACGCCTGAAGGGCTGATGGTGATTGGGCAGATTGCACGTCAGTATAACCTTTACACCAAAATCACCGGTTCACAGCGTATCGGCCTGTTCGGCGCACAGAAAGATGATTTGCCTGCGATTTGGCGTCAGCTGATTGACGCCGGATTCGAAACCGGCCACGCCTACGCGAAAGCATTGCGTATGGCGAAAACCTGTATCGGCAGCACCTGGTGCCGCTATGGCGTTGGCGACAGCCTTGGCTTCGGGATTGAGCTGGAAAACCGCTATAAAGGCATCCGTACCCCGCACAAAATGAAGTTCGGCGTTTCCGGCTGTACGCGTGAATGCGCCGAAGCCCAGGGCAAAGATGTCGGTATTATCGCTACCGATAAAGGCTGGAATCTCTATGTGTGCGGTAACGGCGGGATGAAACCGCGTCATGCCGATCTGCTGGCAGCCGATCTCGATAAAGAAACGCTGTTACGCTACCTCGACCGCTTTATGATGCTCTATATCCGCACTGCGGATAAGCTGCAACGCACCTCAACCTGGCTGGAAAGTCTGGAAGGCGGTATCGGCTATGTACGCAGTATCGTTATTGATGACAAGTTAGGCCTGAATGAACAGCTGGAAAGCGATATGGCCCAGCTACGCAGCCGCGTTATTTGCGAATGGAAAACCACGCTTGAACAGCCTGAAGCGCAAAACCGTTTCGCTCACTTTATCAATAGCCCGCAGCGCGATCCTTTGGTGCAGGTTGTTGAAGAACGTGGACAGCATCGTCCGGCGCGTCCCCACGAGCGTATCGCGATTAAACTGGTTGAAGAGGAGGAACAGGCATGAGCCGCTGGCAAACCGTCTGTAAATTAGAAGCGATCCTGCCTGCTACCGGCGTCTGCGCTCTGGTTGATGGTGAACAGATTGCGATTTTCCGCCCGCGTGCGGACGAAGAACTGTACGCTATCAGCAATATCGATCCTTTCGCCGAAGCCAGCGTGCTGTCGCGTGGCATCATAGCTGAGCATCAACAGGATTTATGGGTCGCCAGCCCGCTGAAAAAACAGCGTTTCCGTCTGCGCGATGGGCTCTGCATGGAAGACGCGAGTCGCTCTGTACGCAGCTGGCCAGTGCGCGTGCGTGAAGGCCTGGTCGAGGTCGCCTGCGGCTAAAGCTTGGGCTCAGCGCAAGCGTGGTTAAAATAAGTTTGTTCCTGCCCGCGGCGCACCCTGTGCGCCGCATCACCTGCGAATCACGATAAAAACCGGCAAACCGGGAGAACACCATGGATTACCTACCGCTATTTTGTCAGCTGCGCGGCAGAACCTGCCTGCTGGTTGGCGCAGGCGATGTTGCCGCACGTAAAGCGCGGCTGCTGCTGGATGCCGGCGCTCAGCTTCGGGTTTGCGCGCTTGATTTCAGTACGCCATTTTATGAGTGGCAGCAGACTGGCGAAGTCACGCTGTTGCCCCAGCCTTTTTCCGCCGAGCTGCTGGATGAGTGCTGGCTGGTTATCGCTGCAACCAGCGATGAACAGGTTAATCGGCTGGTGAGCGAGGCAGCAGAAGCGCGTCGTCTGTTTTGTAACGTTGTGGATGCCCCCGCGCAGGCCAGTGTGATTATGCCTTCAATTATCGATCGTTCTCCGCTAATGATTGCCGTTTCCTCTGGCGGGCGTGCGCCCGTGCTGGCCCGCCTGCTGCGGGAAAAGCTGGAGGCGTTGCTGCCGCAGCATTTAGGCCGGTTGGCCGCGCTGGCAGGATCGCTGCGTCAGCGGGTTAAACAGCAATATGCAACCGGAGCTGAGCGCCGTCGCTTCTGGGAAAAGCTGTTCGTCAGCGATCGTCTGGCGCAATCGCTGGCCAATAATGATACAGAACGGGCGGCTGCATTAACCGATGAACTCTTTAGCCAGCCGCTGGATAAACGTGGCGAACTGGTGCTGGTGGGTGCCGGTCCGGGCGATGCTGGCCTGTTGACGCTGAAAGGGTTACAGCAAATCCAGCAGGCGGACATTGTGGTTTACGATCGACTGGTTTCCGATGATGTCCTGCAGCTGGCGCGTCGCGATGCGGAGAAGATTTTTGTCGGTAAGCGCGCTGGTCATCACTGCGTGCCGCAGGAAGAGATCAATCAGATCCTGCTGGAGCAGGCACGGCGCGGTAAACGCGTAGTGCGCTTGAAAGGCGGCGATCCCTTTATCTTTGGACGCGGCGGAGAAGAGCTGGAGGCGTTAAAGGACAGTAATATCCCCTTTTCCGTCGTGCCGGGTATTACTGCCGCCTCTGGCTGCTCCGCTTACAGCGGGATCCCATTAACCCATCGCGATTACGCTCACAGCGTGCGCTTTGTTACCGGCCACCGTAAGCAGGATTACCAGCCCGACTGGGCTAACCTGGCGGCAGAACAGCAAACGCTGGTGTTTTATATGGGGCTGGCACAGGCAGGTGAGATTCAGCGTCAGCTGCAGGCGCACGGCATGGCTGCATCAATGTCGGTCGCGCTGGTTGAAAACGGTACCAGCACGCGCCAGCGTGTGGTCAGCGGTGAGCTGGCCCAGCTGGAAACGCTGGCGACACAGGTGGTCAGCCCCAGCCTGATTATCGTTGGACGGGTGGTTGCGCTACGCGATAGCCTGAACTGGTTCTCTTCATAGTCAAACATGAGTTCAAACACGCTTTCTGATATGACATAAACTGTCAGCGGTCTTGCAAAGAGCCCTTTGCAAGACGCTATTTTTTAGTGATGCCCTGCCCGCCGGGGTGGGATAACGCAGGCAGGGATTTTTGCTTAAGGCTGAGCGACGAAGCCTACCGCCTCATAAACTTTTTTCAGCGTTTCCTGCGCGTGCGCGCGCGCTTTTGCCGCACCATCACGCATTACCTGCTCAAGGAAAGCTTCATCTTCGCGATAACGCTGATAGCGCACCTGAAGCTCGGTCAGCATGCCGGAAACCGCCTCTGCTACCTCGCCCTTGAGATGACCATACATCTTGCCTTCAAATTCCTGCTCAAGCTGGCTGATGCTTTTGCCTGAAATGGCGGAGAGAATATCCAGCAGGTTAGAAACGCCCGCTTTGTTCTGCACGTCGTAACGCACCACCGGCGGCTCGTCGGAGTCGGTAACCGCACGCTTGATCTTTTTCACTACTGCTTTCGGATCTTCCAACAGGCCGATAACGTTATTGCGGTTATCGTCCGATTTGGACATCTTTTTCGTCGGCTCAAGCAGCGACATCACGCGCGCGCCTGATTTGGGAATAAACGGCTCTGGCACCTTAAACACGTCGCCATACAGCGCGTTAAAGCGCTGGGCAATATCACGGCTCAGCTCCAGATGCTGCTTTTGATCTTCGCCAACCGGCACCTGATTGGTTTGATACAGCAGAATATCCGCTGCCATCAGTACCGGATAATCAAACAGCCCGGCGTTGATGTTCTCTGCGTAGCGAGCAGATTTATCTTTGAACTGGGTCATGCGGCTCAGCTCGCCGAAATAGGTGTAACAGTTCAGCACCCAGCTCAGTTGAGTATGTTCTGGCACATGTGACTGGACGAAGATCGTGCTTTTTTCGGGATCGATGCCGCAGGCAAGGTAAAGCGCCAGCGTATCCAGCGTTGCTTTACGCAGCGCGGTCGGGTCCTGACGTACGGTGATGGCGTGCAAATCGACAATACAGTAGATGCAGTGATAATCGTCCTGCATCTGTACCCACTGACGCATCGCACCCATGTAGTTACCAATGGTCAGTTCGCCGGAGGGCTGTGCGCCGCTAAATACGATGGGTTTGCTCATGCTTTTAAATCCTGATAATTACCGCCCCAATGCGGGCAAAAGGTCGTTGAAATCGTCCAGAACAAGGTTTGGTTCACTGGTGGCAATCGGCTCGCCATAGTTATAGCCGTATGACATCCCCACGCAGGGACAACCCGCCGCCTGCGCCGCCTGGATATCATTGCGTGAATCGCCAACAAACAGCAACTCCTGCGGCAGCAGACCAAACTTGCCTAACACTAAAAACAGCGGCGCCGGATGCGGCTTTTTCGCCGCCACGTCATCGCCGCCGATCACTAACGAAAAGTAGCTTTCGATACCAAGCGCGTTTAGCAGCGGCGCAATAAAAGGTGTCGGCTTGTTGGTCACCAGCGCCAGCGGCAGCCCAGTGGCGCTCAGCTTTTCCAGCGTCTGCGCCACGTGCGGAAAGAGCGTCGTGCCCGACTCCGCCGTTTCGGTATAAAACCGATCAAACAGCGCTCTGCCGTCGCGCAGTTCGTTCGCTTCGGGCTGACGCTGCAGCGCCCAGCTTAGCGCTCGCTGCACCATAATATCGGCGCCGTTTCCTATCCAGGTGGTAACGCGCGGGACACCGGCCGCAGGCAAGTTTAAAGCAATCAGCGCCCGATCCACTGCCGCTGCCAGCCCCGGCACGCTATCAACCAGCGTACCGTCAAGATCGAAGGCCAATGCGCGAATATTAGTGAAAGGCGCCATGACGACTTTTCTCCAGTTCATTACGCATATCATCAATCACTTTTTTATAGTCTGGCTGACCAAAGATGGCCGACCCGGCAACAAACATATCCGCGCCAGCGGCAGCGATTTCGGCAATATTATCCACTTTCACGCCGCCATCGACTTCAAGCCGAATATCGTAACCGCTATCGTCAATGCGCTTACGCGCCTCGCGCAGTTTATCCAGCGTACCGGGAATGAAAGACTGACCGCCGAAGCCCGGATTGACCGACATCAACAGGATGATATCCAGTTTATCCATCACATAATCGAGATAGCTCAGTGGAGTGGCAGGATTAAAGACTAAACCGGCTTTGCAACCATGCTCTTTAATGAGCTGCAGGCTGCGGTCGATATGTTCGCTGGCTTCAGGGTGGAAGGTAATAAAGCTGGCGCCCGCTTCGGCAAACTGAGGGATCAGGCTGTCGACCGGCTTCACCATCAGATGAACATCGATCGGCGCGGTAATACCATAATCGCGCAGGGCTTTTAACACCATCGGCCCCATGGTCAGGTTGGGAACATAATGGTTATCCATAACGTCGAAATGCACCACGTCTCCTCCCGCTGCCATAGCTTTCGCTGTGTCTTCGCCCAGACGGGCGAAGTCTGCAGAGAGGATTGAAGGGGCCAGCAAAAATTGTTTCATCCGTATCTCCCACTGTATGCGCCAGTAAAAATACTGACAGATTGCGCTGGTCGCGGACGAAACTGCCTAGCAAAAAAGGGCCAGTAGCTCGTCCACTTTAGTACGACCGCTAATGCTTCTGCTGATCGAGCGGCGCGCTTTAACCACGTGCAGCACCGCATCCTGATACCACAGCCGGGTCAGCTCGGTATCGTGGTTAGAAATCAGTACTGGAATCGCGCTTTCCTGCGCCAGTTTTACCGCCAGCTCAGCCAGATGTTGCTGCTCGCGCAGGCTAAAGCTGTTGGTATGATAGGCGGTAAAGTTCGCTGTTGTCGAAAGCGGCGCATAAGGCGGATCGCAGTAAACCACCGATCCTGCCTGCGCCTTACTCAGGGTAACATCGTACGATTCACAAACAAAAACCGCTTTTTGCGCGCGTTCGGCAAATCCGTAGAGCTCTTCTTCCGGAAAATAGGGCTTACGGTAACGCCCAAAAGGAACGTTAAATTCACCGCGCAGGTTATAGCGGCACAGACCGTTGTAACCGTGACGATTCAGATAAAGAAACAGCAGCGCCCGGCGATAAGCATCGTCGCTGGCATTAAATTCGCTGCGGTACGCGTAGTAAGCATCCGCCTCATTGTTGCGTGGCGTAAAGAGCTGGCGCGCATCGCTGACAAACTCGACGGTGCGCCCTTTTACAATGTTATACAGGCCGATCAGATCGTTATTGATATCGGCCAGCACATAGCGCGGATAATCGGTGTTAAGGAACACGGAGCCGGCGCCGACAAAAGGCTCGACTAAGCAGTCACCTTGCGGCAAATGGCGGCGGATATCCTCCAGAAGAGGATATTTACCGCCAGCCCATTTCAGGAAAGCGCGATTTTTTTTCATGCCGTCGTTTTGGTTACTTCTGTTCATCTGGCTGTGGCTATAGCGACAGCATATCTGCGCTTATGAATCTGACTTACGACAAAAATGGCAACCAGGTTGCCATTTTAAAGCCGTTGCAACGGCTGTGATAATTCGCTGCCAGAGCACATTATCACAGTAATATGGAGGTGAACGGCTTAGCGTCCCGCCTCTTTTTTCACCTGGCTAACCGGCTTAACCCAGGGCTTTTTCGCCTGGACTTCCGCTGGCAGCGAGGCGACAGCACGCTTAGCATCCGCTGGCGTAGCATAAGAACCACTTACCAGCACATACCACGGCTGTCCGTTGCGTGTGGTCTGATAGACATGGTAGTTGCTCAGGTTCTGTTTCTTCGCCCAGGCATTCAGCGTATCTGAACGCGAGGCGCTGCTCAGCTGTAACGTATAGCTGCCGCCGGGCACGCTTTGTTGCGCAGCAGGTGCCGCATGGCCAGTGGCAGGCTTGCTGCTCTGCTTAGCCGCTGGCTGATGACTCTGTTTAACTGGCGGCTGGCTGGCAACCGGCTTGCGCGTCGGCGCTGGCTTGCTGCCTGGTACGATCGGCGCAACGTGAGCATTGCTGCTATCGACGCCGTTTCCGCTCACTGTGGCGGGCGCAGTCGGCAGCGAACTGGTGCTCATCGCATCCTGGGCTGCAGAATCAACCTGCCCCTGTTGATTGGTCAAGGCATTATTAAGATCGCCCGGCAGCTCTACGCGCTGCTGATTTTGCGGCGTCTCAATCGGCGCGGCTTGCGTTGGCGTAGAAGAGACTGGCGGAACGGAAACCGACTGCGGCGCCTCGTTTGCTGTGCCATTGTCTAATGCAGCCTCATTACTGCCAGCCGCGCTACCGTTCTGACCGCTCATGGCTGATGAGCCGGAAAGGTCGATATTCTTTTCATTGCCGCCAGAGGTGGCTGCGCCGTTCTCCACCGGAGCGGATGGTTTTTTAGAATCAGGCCCGTTTAAAGCTGAACCAATGCCAATTACCAGCAGCAAAAGGACCAGCACACCGATGCCCATCATCATACGCTGGCGCGATACCGGCGTTTTAGGTGCAGAAGACGTTTTGCGAGGCCGTGTCGGACGGCGATCGCTGGTATCAGGTTTTAACTCGTCTTCCGGTTTAAACTCATCCATTCAACCTCCCCGTCTTACGGCAAACGCCGCCAACATCCCGTTTGCGGCAGACATCACTATCAGGCCTTACGGCAATCATCAATTGCGGCAAGCACAATATCATGCGACACGCCGCTACGCACCTCGGCTTTGCCTATCGCCAGCGGCAAAACCAGACGCAGCTCTCCCGCCAGCACTTTTTTATCCCGCATCATATGCGGCAAATAGTCCTGCGCGGTCATTTCCTGCGGCCCTGTTACCGGCAGGCCGGCACGGACAAGCAACGCGATAATACGGTCAGTATCGGCAGAGCTGAACTGCCCCAGCCTTTCAGCAGTACGTGCAGCCATCACCATCCCGGCGGCTACGGCCTCGCCGTGTAGCCAGTTACCGTAGCCCATCTGCGCTTCAATCGCATGGCCATAGGTATGGCCCAGATTTAACAGCGCCCGTAGTCCGGTTTCGCGTTCATCAGCGGCAACAACCTCCGCTTTCAGCTCGCAGCAGCGGCGAATACAAAAGGCCAGCGCCTCCCCATCCAGCGCCATCAGCGCATCCAGGTTCTGCTCAAGCCAGTTAAAAAAATTACCGTCAAGGATAATGCCATATTTGATCACTTCAGCCATGCCGGATGCCAGCTCGCGAGGCGGCAGGCTACGCAGGCAGTCGAGATCGATAACCACTGAAGCAGGCTGATAGAATGCGCCTATCATATTTTTGCCCAGCGGATGATTGACGGCGGTTTTACCGCCAACGGAAGAGTCCACCTGCGATAACAGCGTGGTTGGCACCTGAATAAAGCGTACGCCGCGCTGATAGCTGGCGGCGGCGAAACCGGTCAGATCGCCAATCACACCGCCGCCCAGCGCGACCAGTGTGGTATCACGCCCGTGGGGCTTTTGCAGCAGAGCGGTAAAGACCTGATCCATTACCACCAGGGTTTTATACTGTTCGCCATCGGGAAGGATAACCTGATCCACCTTAACGCCCGCCACCTCCAGCCGCTGTCGCAGCGGCGCGAGGTAAAGCGGAGCCAGCGTCTCATTGGTTACCAACATAGCCTGGTCACCTGCTTTCAGCGGCCAAAAGGCAGCCGCATCATTGAACAGACCGGCAGCGATGGTGATCGGGTAGCTGCGCTCCCCAAGGGTAACGGTGATCCTCTCCATGACGCTGTATAACCTTTTCGCTATGCCCTAAGGCGTTGGATTAATTCTTTTCCAGTAAATTAATGATTTGATTAGCGACGACTTTCGCACTTTGATCATCAGTGCGGATGGTAACATCAGCGATCTCTTCATACAGGGGATTGCGTTCATCCGCCAGCGCTTCCAGCACTTCACGTGGCGGTGCATCGACCTGTAATAAAGGACGCTTTTTATCGCGCTGCGTACGCGCCAGTTGCTTCTCAATAGTGGTTTCAAGATAGACCACAACGCCACGGGCGGAGAGACGATTACGGGTTTCGCGGGATTTTACAGAGCCACCGCCGGTAGCCAGCACGATGCCCTGTTTTTCTGTGAGTTCATTAATGATTTTCTCTTCACGTTCGCGAAAACCTGCTTCGCCTTCAACGTCAAAAACCCAGCCCACATCCGCTCCGGTACGTCGCTCAATTTCCTGATCGGAATCATAAAATTCCATATTGAGTTGCTGAGCTAACTGACGACCAATAGTGCTTTTGCCGGCACCCATAGGCCCAACCAGAAAGATATTGCGTTTCTCTGCCATTTTTTCGGTATTACTAAGACAATGCGTTGATGATACCCCGTCTGCAACGGCCGAGCCGCTGGCGGGACATGAACTGAAACCTCATGAGCGATAGTGCGAGAGTCAGATGAAAAATTATCTCAACACTCAAGGTCGTTTGGCAACCGAATAAATTGCCCGGCTCAGAACGCGCAGTCTGCGCGTCACACAGTTCGCTAAGAGTCAAAACCGCCGCCCTTCAGGCAGCGTCCTGTCACGGTATCATGGCAACAAACCATAAGTCTGTGCTGCCATAAGTCAAAATCGCTAAACCTTGTAAGCTAATTCCGCTCCTGCGTCAAACGCATATGATACCCGGTCGGGAAAAAAAACGCTGCTGGTTACTCTTCATGCACCAGGCGCGGGGTGATAAAAATTACCAGCTCCCGGCGCTTGTCATTCTGAACTTCATGACGAAAAAGCGCACCCAGCAACGGTATATCGCCCAGGAAAGGGACTTTATCACGATTACGCGCTGATTCCTGTTGAAATATGCCGCCCAGCGTTAACGTCTGACCATCTTTCAGCGTAACCTCAGTGCTAATTTCTTGCTTATTAATAGTCAGAATTTCTCTTTCGCCGTTGTTAATGTTGCGTCCGGGCACGTTTTGACTGATGTGCAACGCCAGACGAATACGCCCGTTGGGCTGCACCGTCGGCGTCACCTCCATCCCTAACACCGCCTCTTTAAATTCGATGCTGGTTGCGCCGTCGCTGCCGCTGGAAACTTCATAGGGTATTTCAGCGCCCTGCTTGATGCTGGCCGGTTGCTGATGTGAGGTAATGAGATGCGGACTGGCAATAATATCAATTTGGTTCTCCTGCTCCAGCGCGCTAAGCTCCAAATCAAGCAGCCGCCCATCTACCCGCGCCAGCGTTAAGCCAGCCGCCAGCGAGGGCGAAGCAGCGGCAAGGCCGATATTGATTGCAGGGTTACGCAACGCCTGGGTGATCACCTCTTCGCCAGAGAGTTGCCAGCTGACGCCCAGCTCATGCAAATGCTCTGCGCTGATGCTAACGATATGGGCTGTCAGCTCAACCTGCTCCCGCGCCACATCCAGCGCCTGAACCCAGGTCTCAACATTTTTTAACGCCGCTGGCGTATCACGTAACAGCAGCATATTCGCACGCGCATCAAGGGTGATGCTGCCGCGAGGCGTCATTAATTTGCCGCGCTCGGCCTGCAGGCTGGCGCTGACGGCTGCGACATCCGCATGCTGCAAGGCTAATGCCAGATCCTGTAAAGGCTGCTGCTGCACTTTTTCCTGTGCTTCTTTCTGCTCCCAGCCCTGCGGGAAAACCAGCAGCACCGAATCTTCCCGCGTAATGTCCAGCCTGGCCATACGCGCCACCAGCGATAACGCCTGCCGCCAGGGGACATCCTGCAGGCGCAGCGTAATGTTTCCCTCCACGCCTGGCGCAACCAACAGATTAAACTGCTGATAATCCGCCAAAGCCTGTAAAACTTGCTCAACCGGCGCATCCTGAAAGGCCAGTGAAAGCGGCTCGTCACTGGCCTGTACCACGGTGCTCAGCAGCAGCAGAGCGACTCCGATCCTTGTCATGATATTTCCCTGTAATGTGCAACGTGACCTGCTGCGGCACGCAACTGTGCGGCGTGCTGAGCGTTAAACGAAATGGGGTAAAGGCATCAATCTGCCATGCCATGAAAGGCGAAGGCTGGTCGCTGGCAATTGCCACCCGCTCGCCCCGCGTTGAACGCAGCCATCCCCGATAACGGTTTCCCTTCCCTACCATGCCCTGGAGCTGCCAGCGATCTAATGACATCACTGACAAAGCACAGGGAGCCTGTAACTGAGCAAAGGGATCGCGCGCAATAGCTGGCGACAGGCAGGCGAAAAACAGCCCGCTAATCAAGAGGTGTTTCATTATCAAACGCCAGATGGAAGGTGGCGTACAGGCGCTCGGCCTTACGCTGCACAATAAAAGAGGTCAGGATGGGAGCTGGTTCACAGCTCACCAGATAAGCAAATAGCCGCTTTAGCTGAGACCAGTCCAGCCAAAGCTCAAGCTGGCTGGTTCGCCGATCAGGATGCCAGTTCGCCAGTTCGCCGCCGCTGTGTTTTAGCAGGGTATAGAGGGAAAAGGGCTGCCCCTGGCGAACCATCTCTGCCAGCATCTGCTGGTTTCGCATCTCTATCTTCTGCAGCGCAGGCTGTTGCCACAGCGGCGTCAGCAGCCGTTGATAGTGCAGCTGCTGTTGCTGCGTTTTATCCTGCAAACGCAGCTGCCAGGCGCGCGCTGGTGCTATCCACAAATAAACAGCCAACAGCACTACGCTGGTCAACAGACCCATCAGGCTCACCCAACGCCATTTCGCCGGCATCAACAGCCAGCGCAGCACAATGTCATGGTTCATGGCTATCGTCCTCCGCTTTTCCCGTGGTTAGCGTAAAACCATATGGCCCCTCAGCGCTCTTCTTTAACGCTCCCGGCAGCCAGATCTGAAAAAAGCGCGATTTCCTGAGCCGATGATGTAACAGCTGCGTTGCCTCTGGCCGCAGGCTTAACCCATCCAGCCGTAATGTTCCCTGCTGATGGGTTAATGAAGAAAGCCAGGCGTTATCCGGTATATCGCTCTCTAGCTGCAGCATAAAGGCCTGCCACTCTGCCAGCCGTTGCTGCTTCCGCTCACGCAGCTCCGCCTGATTACGCAATGCCTGCTGCTGTTTTTGCGCTTCGTTATAGCGCTGATCAAGCTGCTGTGCCTGCCGTGCTGCCTGCTGCCACAGCGTAAACTGGGCTTGCCACCGCTGCGTATTCTCTGCCAGCCCTCGCCACCAGCACAGCAGCGCAACATGAACCAATACCAACAACGCTCCGCTTAACCCCAGCCAGCGCCTTAGCTGGCGTTTTCTGACCTTCTGACGCCAGTTCAGCAGGTTAACCGCAATCATCAGCCCTCCTCCGGGCGCAGCGCTAACCCCAGCGCCAGCGTGAACATTCCGCCATTAGCGGGCAGCGGCGGCTGCATAAACTGCAGCAGGCTTAGCGGCTGAAGAGGCTGCATCCCTGTCAGCAGTTCGCTGGAGATGTTCGCGCTGAACCAGAGGTCATGCGCGTCGGGCAGGTGCTGTCGGAGCTGCTCGCTATCGGTTGATAACAGGCCGGGCACCCAGCCAGAGGCTGCTTCCCGCTCTCCCGGCAAATACCATAACCAGTGGTCGCTGAGCTGATGAATCAGCGCCGCCTCATCAGAGAGCTGCATGGCTTTGCCGACCTGCGCCAGCGCTCCACAGGTGAGTTCGATGACATCAGGGATCAGCCCGGCCAGAGCCAGCGTAGACAGCCATTGCTGCAGCACGCTCTGACGCGCGGCGGTCAGATAAAGACGCGACTGCGGCTGAGCGGCGACCCGATAATCCAGCGCCAGTTCATTGACGGAAAGCGGAAAGAGCCGTTCGGCCGCCGCCGCGGCATAGCGCCCCAGCTCAGGTTCGCGTAGTTGCAGTGAGGGGGCCGCCAGAGCGCGCTGCATGACCGCCTGCGGCGGAAAGCCGACGCGTAATGAGAGGCTACGGGGAAGCTGTTTACGCCAGCGGCGCAAAACGGCAAGCAGCGTCGGCGAGCATTGCAGCGCGCCATAAGATAACGTATCGTGCGGCAGCGCATGTTGCCACCAGTGACGCAGCTGCCAACCGTTACGGCGACGTTGAATACCTAAAGCACAGAGCTGACCATTCTGAATATCCAGCCCTACTTGCCATTTCTGAAAAGCCATGTTCGCGCGATCTCCATATCCACGTAAAAATAAAAGGACGTATCAAAGCGTCTGGCTTGCATTTATACTACCGCGCGATTGTTTATAAACTGCCCAAACGACATTAAATGGGAAATCTCAGGTGAAGTTCGTAAAGTATTTATTGATTCTTGCAGTGTGTTGCATTTTGCTGGGCGTCGGCTCGGTTTACGGGTTGTACAAATACATTGAACCGCAGCTACCGGATGTGAACACGCTGAAGGATATTCGTCTGCAGACGCCAATGCAGGTCTACAGCGCCGACGGCGAGCTGATCGCGCAGTATGGCGAAAAGCGCCGTATTCCTCTGACGCTGTCGCAGATGCCGCCTGAGCTGGTGAAAGCCTTTATCGCCACCGAAGATAGCCGCTTCTATGAACATCACGGCGTTGATCCGATCGGCATCTTCCGTGCCGCCAGCGTGGCGCTGATTTCAGGTCACGCTTCTCAGGGGGCGAGTACTATCACTCAGCAGCTGGCGCGAAACTTCTTCCTCAGCCCTGAGCGCACGCTGATGCGTAAAATCAAGGAAGCGTTTCTGGCTATTCGCATCGAGCAACTGCTCAGTAAAGATGAAATCCTTGAGCTTTATTTAAATAAAATTTATCTGGGCTACCGCGCATACGGCGTTGGCGCTGCCGCTCAGGTCTATTTCGGCAAAAGCATCGATCAGCTAACGCTGAGCGAAATGGCGATGATCGCCGGGCTGCCGAAAGCGCCTTCCACGTTTAACCCGCTCTATTCTCCTGCGCGTGCTCAGGCGCGCCGTAACGTCGTGCTGTCCCGCATGCTGGATCAGAACTACATTACGCAGCAGCAGTATATTGAAGCGCGTAGCGAGCCGCTTGAAGCCAGCTATCACGTGCCGGAAATCGCTTTCTCCGCCCCTTATCTGACGGAGATGGTGCGCCAGGAGATGCTGAAGCGCTACGGCGAGAACGCTTATAGCGATGGTTTTAAGGTTTACACCACCGTGACCCGTAAGCTGCAGCTGGCGGCACAGGAAGCGGTGCGCAATAACGTGCTGGATTACGATATGCGTCACGGCTATCGTGGCCCGGCTAATGTTTTGTGGCGCGTGGGTGAGTTAGCCTGGGATCATACGCGCATTCTGAAAACCCTGAAGGCGCTGCCGGTTTACGGCCCGCTGTGGCCCGCCGTGGTGACCACCGCCAACAGCAATGAAGCCACGGCGCTGATGCGTGACGGCAGCAGCGTTTCGCTGACGATGGAAGGCGTACGCTGGGCGCGTCCTTATAAGTCCGATACGTTGCAGGGCCCGACGCCGCGCAGCGTGACGCAAGTGCTGCAGCCAGGCCAGCAGATCTGGGTACGCAAAGTTGAAAACAGCTGGTGGCTGGCGCAGGTGCCAGACGTTAACTCTTCGCTGATCTCTCTCGACCCGCACGATGGCGCCGTTCGTGCGCTGGTTGGCGGTTTTGATTTCAACCAGAGCAAATTTAACCGCGTAACGCAGTCGCTGCGGCAGGTCGGTTCGAATATCAAGCCTTTCCTCTACACCGCCGCCATGGATCGCGGCCTGACGCTGGCTTCGATTCTTAACGATGTGCCGATTTCGCGCTGGGACGCGGGAGCGGGCTCTGACTGGCGGCCAAAAAACTCACCGGCGACCTATGATGGCCCGATCCGCCTGCGTCAGGGACTGGGACAGTCGAAAAACGTCGTCATGGTTCGTGCGATGCGAGCGATGGGCGTCGATTATGCTGCAGAGTATCTGCAACGTTTCGGTTTCCCGGCGCAGAATATCGTGCACACCGAATCGCTGGCGCTGGGCGCGGCCTCTTTTACGCCGCTGCAAATGGCGCGCGGCTATGCGGTTATGGCAAACGGCGGCTTCCTGGTTGACCCTTATTTCATTAAGAAGATTGAAAATGAAAATGGCGAAACGCTGTTTGAAAACCAGCCGCGCATCGCCTGCCCGGAATGTAATCTGCCGGTGATTTACGGTGAGACGAAAAAATCGGTGGCGCTGGGTGAAGAAAGCGTAGAAAACGTGGCGATCTCTCAGGAAAACCACAATCCAGGCGTGCCGCAGCCAGTGCTGCAAAAGGTAGGGGCCGATAAGCCCGAAGTCACCCAGCAGTATGCGCCGCATGTGATTAATACGCCGCTCTCCTTTTTGATTAAAAGCGCGCTGAACTCGAATATCTTTGGCGAACCGGGCTGGATGGGCACCGGCTGGCGTGCCGGCCGCGATCTGAAGCGGAAAGACATTGGCGGCAAAACCGGTACAACCAACAGTTCGAAAGATGCCTGGTTCTCTGGTTATGGTCCTGGCGTAGTGACCACTGTCTGGATTGGCTTTGACGATCATCGCCGCGACCTGGGCCGTTCGAGCGCGTCCGGCGCGATTGACGATCAGATTTCAGGTTACGAAGGCGGTGCCAAGAGTGCTCAGCCCGCGTGGGATAACTTTATGAAGGCCGCGCTGGATGGCGTGCCGGAGCAGCCGCTAACGCCTCCGCCGGGCATAGTGACTGTCACTATCGATCGCACTACCGGCAAGCTGGCTAACGGCGGCGGCAATACGCGTCAGGAGTACTTTATTGAAGGGACACAGCCCACCGAGTATTCCGTACAAGACGTGGGAACCACGCTGATGGATAACGGCGAAACGCAAGAACTCTTTTAACAGCAAAAGGGGCGATTTTCGCCCCTTTTACTTTTCCGCTACGATCGCCCCGATCAGTAATCAATTCGCTGCTGCTTAGCCAGCCACTCCCGCACCAGGAACAGCGCGCTAACATTGCGAGCCTCGTTAAAATCAGGTTCTTCTAACAGCGACATCATGTTTTCCAGCGGCCAGCGGATCACCGGCAGCGGTTCCGGCTCATCCCCTTCCAGCTTTTCAGGATAGAGCCCTTCCGCCACCACAATATTCATTTTGCTGGAAAAGTAAGAGGGAGCCATAGTGAGCTTGCTAAGCGCTTCCATCTGCTGCGCGCCAAAGCCCGCTTCTTCTTTGAGCTCGCGATTAGCCGCCTCGAATACCGTTTCGCCAGCATCGATCAATCCTTTTGGAAAGCCCAACTCATAGGTTTCCAGCCCGACCACATACTCCTGAATCAGCAACAGATGATTATCGATGATTGGCACGATCATCACCGCTTCGCGCTCTGAAGGACGCATACGTTCATAAACGCGCTGCGCGCCGTTACTGAACACCAGATCTACCGATTCAATGGTAAACAGGCGAGAGTGGGCCACAGGCTCAACGTTTAAAATTTTAGGTTTCTCTAATTTTCTTGGCATGGGGGCCCCAGATAAAGCGCGGTTGATCATCGCCTGCCCGTCGTTGTCCTGAACAAAAAGCGGCAAAGAGACATTGTGCGACAGGCCTTACGGGAATCCAATCATCAGATGATTTAATTTACTTTTTTATAACAATCGTTTGCAATATTCGGGAAAAAACTTTATGACAAAGTCAATAAGTGACAAGGAAATAGGATAATGCCGATATTCACCTCGACACTCGCCAGCTAATATTCCGGCAAGGAATTCTGTATAGTAGTTCTAATTTTATGATTTTGTGCGCTATTTTAGTTATCAGGTTGGTTGCCACCACTGCCCAATCCCGCCAAAATTAGTGAACTCCCTATAACTTAGCCCGGAGCGAGCAATCACAGTGACGGCAGCAGTTTGGCTGGAATGAGCATAGCATGAGCACAATTATCATTATTCTGGGTGTAATGCTTACCTGCTCAATTATTGCAGGTATCTGTTTTTGGTACGCTATGCGGCATCGTCCGCCGTTGGCGAAACCGCTGCCGTTTATTAATCCGCCCCATCGTCTTCTGACGGGTGAAGAGCGCGATGCCGTAGAGCGCTATCTCGATCTGCTGGCAAAAAAGCAGCGTGTTATTCAGCCGGGCGGCGCCAGCGCCGCGCCGGAGATGCTGACGCTTAGCTCGCAGAGCAACAAAGTTTATCCTGTTACCCGCGCCATCACCCGCTATGGGCTTTCTACCGACGATCCGCAGAAATGGCGTTACTATCTTGACGCGCTTGAGGTGCATCTTCCTCCGCTGTGGGAACAGTATATCGCCGAAGAAAACTTCGTGGAGTTAATCAAAACCCACTCTATTCCGCTGGTAATCTCCCTTAACGGTCACTCGCTGGTGAACTATGCCGGTGAGCAGAGCATGCTGCCAACGGCGGTGCATCCCAGCGCCACTAACGCCTCGATCCGGCAAGAGCAGAGCGAAAACGTTGAGTTGCTTCAGGTACGTAAAGAGACGCCGGAAGAGCATTGCCTGTCTCGCAGCGACGGCACCCGAGAAGCGGCGGTGATCTGCTGCGGTCTGCTGCTGTTTTTTATTAGCCTGTTAACTCCGTTGCTTCTTATGCCGTGGCTGGTCAGCGCCAGCGTGGTGATGATTCTGGTTAGCCTGTGGTTTATGTATCGTCGGCCCAGCGAAAAGGATTTGCGTGAAATTCATTGCCTGCGCGGCGCGCCGAAACGCTGGGGGCTGTTTAGCGAATCCAATCAGGGGCAGGTCAACAACATCTCGCTTGGGATTATCGATCTGGTTTATCCGCCGCACTGGCAGCCTTATGTTACTCACGATCTTGGCCAGACCACCGAGGTGGATATCTATCTGAACCGTCAGGTGGTGCGCCAGGGGCGTTTTCTGTCGCTACAGGATGAGGTGCGCAACTTCCCTATCCAGCGCTGGAAGAAGAATATGGTGCTGGCCTGCGGCTCTCTGTTGGTGCTGGCCTTGCTGATTAGCTGGGTGCCTCTGGCGATGCCGCTAAAGCTCAGCATGGCGTGGCTGACCGGCTCTGAACGCATTGAAGTTAACTCGGTGGCCGCGCTGGAGCAGGCAACGCTGCATGTGGGCGACAGCCTGAAAGTCAGCGGCACCGGGATGTGTTCCGTGCCTGCCAGCTATCAAAGCAACCGCAGTTACGCTTTTATGCCGTTCGACTGTTCAGCCATTTACTGGAATATGGCGACGCCCCTGCCGCTGCCGCAATCGGAAATCATTGATAAAGCGTCTGCACTGTTGAATTTGACCAATCAGCAGCTGCATCCGCAAAATAATATCGATAGCAAGCTTAACCCGCAGCTTGCTACGGCGATTCAAAAGTCAGGCATGATCCTGTTGGATGATTTTTCTGATCTGGTGCTGAAAACCCAGGAGTTATGCAGCCAGCAGCAGGACTGCGTACGACTGAAAAACGCCCTGGTTAACCTCGGCAACGCAAAGGACTGGGATACGCTGGTCAGCCGCGCCGCCACAGGTTCGTTAGATGGCATGAACGTGCTGTTGCGTCCGGTCAGCGCCGAGGCGCTGGAAAATCTGGTGAATACCGCGACCTCAACCTTTTTTTATCGTGAAACCCATCGCGCCGCCGAGGCGCTCAATAGTCCTCCGCCTGGCGGATTCCTGATTGTCAGCGATGAGGGACGTCAGCTGGTTAGCCATCCTCAACCCACCGTTTCGCTGTTTGACTTCAATGCGCCGGATCAGTGGGACGAACTCCAGCGCCTGGCGGGCATGCTGCTGCATACGCCTTTCAGCGCCGCCGGGATCATCACCAGTATCCATACGGATGCCAACGGCACCCAGCATATCGCTCTGCACAGCGAGCCGGATATGCTGACGCTGTGGCGCTATCTGTGCACTTCGCTGCTGCTGGTTATTCTCAGCCTGAGCGTAGTGGTTAACGGTCTGCTGGCGCTGAATCGCATCCACCGCAACCGCAAACGCATCGTGGAAATTCAGCAATATTACGATAAGTGCTTTAACCATACGCTGTCGCCGATGCCGGATATGCGTCCGCTGTTCTGAGCCACTTTCAACTGTGCTACCCTGTCGCCTTTCTTTTGGAGGGTGGCATGGCAATCAACATTAACTGGCGCGATATTGATACCGTGCTGCTGGATATGGACGGTACGCTGCTCGATCTGGCGTTTGACAGCTATTTCTGGCTGACGCTGGTGCCTGAGAGCATCAGTCAACAGCACGGCATCTCGCTGGAGAAAGCCAGCCAGTTAATCATGGCGAAGTATCAGGCGGTTCAGCATACGCTAAACTGGTATTGTCTGGATTACTGGAGCCGTGAACTGGATCTGGATATCCGTACCATGACCTGGGAAATGCGCAGCCGGGCGCGTTTACGCGATGATACCCTTCCCTTGTTGCAGGCGTTACGCGCCAGCGGCAAGCGCACCATCCTGCTTACCAACGCGCACCCCTGGAATCTGGAAGTAAAGCTAAAGCAAACCGGCCTTGGGCAGCACCTTGATTTATTACTTTCGACCCATACATTTGGCTTTCCGAAAGAAGATCAGCGCCTGTGGCAGGCCGTGCAGCAGCATACCGGTTTTGAAAACCAGCGAACGCTGTTTATTGATGACAGCGAGCCGGTGTTGGATGCGGCAAAGCGCTGGGGAATAGCCTGGTGTCTTGGTGTCAGCAACCCCGACTCCGGTATGCCGACCAAAACCTTCGCCCACCATCAGAGCGTGAGCGATTACCGAACGCTTCTCGGCGCGCTGGCGCGTTAAGCGCGGTAAACCGACGGGAGCAGTGATGAAAGAGAAAACCGCAGAAGGCGTCCGACTCGACAAGTGGCTGTGGGCCGCGCGCTTTTATAAAACCCGCGCGCTGGCGCGTGAAATGATCGAAGGCGGAAAGGTTCACTATAATGGCCAGCGCAGCAAACCCAGCAAACTGGTTGAGCTGAATGCCGAAGTGAAATTACGTCAGGGCAATGATGAGCGCACGGTGGTCATCTGTGCCGTTACCGATCAGCGTCGCCCCGCCGCTGAAGCACAGCTGCTGTACAGCGAAACGGCAGAAAGCGTGGAAAAGCGCGAAAAGGTGGCGCAGGCGCGCAAGCTGAACGCGCTGACTATGCCGCATCCGGATCGACGGCCTGATAAAAAAGAGCGCCGCGACCTGATGAAATTCAAATTTTCTGGCGACGAATAACGCGCCGCCAATACGAGAGAAAAACTATGGCTCATCAAGACCAAATGCATCGTTACCTGTTCGAAAACCACGCGGTCCGTGGCGAACTGGTTAATCTGTCCGCGACATGGCGCGAAATTGTCGCCGGCCACGATTACCCACAGCCGGTACAACAGCTGCTGGGCGAACTGCTGGTGGCAACCAGTCTGCTTACCGCCACGCTGAAGTTTGAAGGCGATATCACCGTGCAGCTCCAGGGCGACGGTGCGTTAACGCTGGCGGTGATTAACGGTAATAACCGTCAGGAAATGCGCGGCGTTGCGCGCGTTCAGGGTGAGATCGCCCCTGGCAGCTCGCTGAAAGAGATGGTGGGCAACGGCTATCTGGTGATCACCATTTCGCCGGAAAAAGGCGAACGCTATCAGGGCGTCGTTGGGCTGGAAGGCGATACGCTGGCAGCCTGCCTGGAAGATTACTTTATGCGTTCTGAGCAGCTGCCGACGCGTCTGTTTATCCGTACCGGCGAGCATGAAGGCCAGGCGGGCGCTGCGGGTATTCTGCTGCAGGTGTTGCCGGCGCAGGATACCGATAAAGAAGATTTCAACCATCTGGCCACGCTGACGGAAACCATCAAAACCGAAGAGCTGATCGGCCTGCCGGCGAATGAGGTGCTGTGGCGTCTCTATAACCAGGAAGAGGTGACCATCTATGAACCACAGAATGTCAGCTTCAAATGTACCTGCTCGCGCGAGCGCTGCGGTGAAGTGCTGAAAACGCTGCCTCAGGAAGAAGTGGATCAAATCCTGCAGGAAGATGGTCAAATCGATATGCACTGTGACTATTGCGGCAGCCACTACATTTACGATGCGGTAGATATTGCGGCGATTCGTAATGATTCCGGTAGCGGCAGCGCCCAGATTCATTAAGATATCCGGCAAATTTATAAAGGCGACGCAGGTCGCCTTTATTTTGTGCTAAAGTCCATTCTTCACCTTCCCTTCTTATTGACTCGCCTTACTGATTAACCCCACTGCGCCAGGTAGGCGTTGATGAAAAACTACTAGCGGCGGCGCATATAGGGAGGATCAATCTTTCTTTTACGGTTCAGTCTCCAGTGCAGAATAAAGGCGGCGATTGCCAATGCAGTGAGGAATACAATAACTATTAATTTAATCATTATAATCTGTTGCTTTAAGAGTTTATTGAAAGGTTTTAAATAGCATTTAAACGCCTGAGTTGGAATTAACCTTTGTTTAATTACGACTAAAAATTATGACATCACTCTGGTGTTTATTCACCAGCTCACTTTCTGGCAAAAGGGAGAAGGTGCGGCAACGCATGCTGAAGCCTTCTGTCTGAGAATATTTTTGTTGTTAACAGTAAACGTTAGCCTTCCCACTTAGTGCCAGTTTTATCGCCGAGCAAATCGATGTTGGCCTGAAAGAAGGTTACCGCATGAAATTTAGTCTGATTAATTTGTAGAGCAGCAAAAACTTAAGGATGCTTATCCCAACGATTTTGAGGATTAAGGCTTATGGTGGAGAGCAGAAACAGCATCAATAGTCCCTGCCAAATAGATCACCAATCCTCGGGGCTTTCATCATAGATTTTACGCACAGCAAATTTAAAGATGTAGTAACCCATAACAAGCCCCAGCAGGGAAAAGACAGAAAGCAAATATCGGTAATCGCTGTATGAGAAAAACAGAAACCAACCCGCATAAAGCAGGGACAAACCACATATGCCTATGCCTATGCCCTGCACTAAGCGAGATGAAACAACAAGCAGTAATTTTTTCATATTTTAATTTTCTCAAAAAAATAGCAGCAGGTTTGGTGAAATTTTTAAGCTCATCAGTAAAAGAGGTAGTCTGGCTCGCGTTTTTCATTAACAAACTACAACGGCGCGGCCAGCAGAGTCTTAGCCAGGCGGATCGGTTGGAGATTGCGCTTAACCCAGCGGACAAACGCCACGTTTCGCCAGAAAATTAAAATGATGTTTCATAATCCTTCGGCAATAGTCATAACTTTTCATCAGATTTTGATGAATTTCTATAAAAAAACGTTTCGTCTCTCATTTCTGTCACTCTCTCCTTCCGCTGCTTGTTCACAGTAGTAGACTGCCGCAATTGTAAAGCAGCGTGAATCGCTTCGTGCTGTTTTACGACAAGTGGCAGCAAGTCACCCCAACATTTGTTGCAGTACAAACCGATAAAGGAACAGTAATATGCGCCCTAATGGCCTGACGCCACAGGACCTCGTCGCTTATGGCATCACTGATACGGTTGAAGTCATCCATAATCCCGATTATGAAACTTTATTTAAGGAAGAAACCCTGCCCGGCCTCACCGGTTATGAGCGCGGCACGCTAACGCAGTCCGGGGCGATCGCCGTGGACACCGGCATTTTTACCGGCCGCTCGCCGAAAGATAAATATATTGTGCGTGACGACACGACGCGCGATACCTTGTGGTGGAACGACCAGGGCAAAGGCAAAAATGATAATCAGCCTTTGTCGCAGGAAACCTGGCAAGCGCTAAAGAGTTGTGTAACACAGCAGCTTTCCGGTAAGCGCCTGTTTGTGGTTGACGCCTGGTGCGGTGCCAATCCTGATACCCGCCTGAGCGTGCGCTTTATTACCGAAGTCGCCTGGCAGGCACACTTCGTCAAAAACATGTTTATTCGCCCTGATGAAGCTAGCCTGGCCAGCTTCACGCCTGATTTTATCGTGATGAACGGCGCAAAATGCACCAACCCCAACTGGCAGCAACAGGGCCTGCATTCAGAAAACTTTGTCGCCTTTAATCTCACCGAAAAGATGCAGCTCATCGGCGGCACATGGTACGGCGGCGAGATGAAGAAAGGCCTGTTTGCGGTGATGAATTATCTGCTGCCGCTGAAAGGCGTGGCCTCGATGCACTGCTCGGCTAACGTTGGCGAGCAGGGTGACGTCGCGGTGTTCTTTGGCCTTTCCGGCACCGGGAAAACCACCCTTTCCACCGATCCGAAACGTCAGTTGATTGGCGATGATGAGCATGGCTGGGATGATGACGGCGTGTTTAACTTCGAAGGCGGCTGCTACGCAAAAACCATTAAGCTGTCAGAGCAGGCGGAGCCGGAGATTTATCATGCCATCCGGCGCGATGCGCTGCTGGAAAACGTGGTGGTACGCAGCGATGGGTCTGTCGATTTCGATGACGCCAGCAAAACGGAGAATACGCGCGTCTCCTATCCGATTTACCATATCGATAATATCGTTAAACCGGTATCGAAAGCGGGTCATGCGAAAAAAGTTATTTTCCTCACTGCCGATGCGTTTGGTGTGCTGCCGCCGGTTTCGCGTCTCTCTTCCGATCAAACTCAGTATCACTTCCTGTCGGGCTTTACCGCCAAGCTGGCGGGCACTGAGCGCGGTATTACCGAGCCGACGCCAACCTTTTCCGCCTGCTTTGGCGCGGCGTTTTTAACGCTGCATCCAACAAAATATGCCGAAGTGCTGGTGAAGCGTATGCAGGATGCGGGCGCGGAAGCCTGGCTGGTCAATACCGGCTGGAACGGCACCGGGAAGCGTATCTCACTGAAGGATACGCGAGCGATCATCAACGCGATTCTTAGTGGCGAGCTGGCACAGACGGAGACGCAGACGCTGCCTGTATTCAATCTACAGATGCCGGTCGCGGTGCCAGGCATCGATCCGCATATTCTTGACCCGCGCAATACCTGGCAAGATCCGGCGCAGTGGGAAAGTCGCGCGCTGGATCTGGCGCAGCGCTTTATCACTAATTTTGAGAAGTATACCGATACGCCTGCGGGCGCCGCGCTGGTGTCAGCCGGACCGCAAATTTAATCCTGTCGCAGTAAAGAAAACCCCCGCCGTTTGGCGGGGGTTTTTATTTTTCTGACGCAGGCTTTCAGCTATTCGCTCTTAGGCAATGGCAACGGGCTCACCGGGCCGCCGGTTGGTGACGCCGATGCAGATAAGGGCAGCCAGGCGCGAATACGAAGGCCGCCGCGCTCACTGACGCCCATCTCCAGCGACCCCTGATGCGCATCGATAATACGCTGTACAATCGCCAGCCCCAGTCCGGTGCCGCTGGTGCTGCGGGCGCTGTCGCCGCGAACAAAAGGCTGTAGCAGATGCTTTAACTGTTCCGGCTTAATGCCCGGCCCATCATCTTCCACCTGGAACCAGGCTCGCTGTAGCTCATAGCCGCTGCTGACCTTGATCCAGCCGTTGCCGTAGCGCGCCGCGTTCACCACCATATTCGCCGCCGCTCGCTTGATAGAAAGCGGATTGATATCCAGTATGAGTTCTTCAGGCATGATGGCGTCTTCAATTTCACGCTCGTAGCCGCTCTCCGCCGCAACAACTTCGTTCAGCACAACGTTCAGATCGGCGCGTTCGGTCTGCATCTCCTGCCCGGTACGCAGATAATCGATGAACTGTTCGATAATCGCATTGCACTCTTCAATATCCTTATTAATCGATTCCGCCAGATAGCCATCTTCTTCGCTCATCATCTCCGTGGCCAGGCGAATACGCGTCAGCGGCGTACGCAGATCGTGACTTACGCCCGCCATCAACAGCGTACGATCGTCCGCCAGCTGTTTAACGCCTGATGCCATCTGGTTAAAGGCGCGCGTCACCGAGCGCACCTCCGATGCGCCATATTCCCGCAGCGGCGGCGGGATGATGCCTTTCCCTACCTGTAACGCCGCATGCTCCAGATCCACCAGCGGACGGTTCTGAATACGGATAAACAGCCAGGCGCCGCCTATCGCCAATAGCATAATCGCCAGCGTATAGCGGAACAGCGGCGAGAAGTCGCCCTGATGAATTTCGGTCAGCGGCACGCGTACCCAAATATCGGGTGAGAGCCAGGTTTTCAGCCACACTACAGGCGAGTTTTTATTGACTTCGACCCGTACATCCGTTGGCCCGCCGAGCTGGCGCGCCATCTGATCGCTTAAAAACTGGTAATGCTGTGCCCAGCGTAATCCGCTCTCCTCCGCCGCCGCGTTGGTATAAAGAGAAATTCCCAGCTCGCGGTAAATTTCACGCCGAAACGCAGGCGGCACTTCCAGTTGCGTGCCATCTTCTAACTGCAGCCGATCGGTCATTAACATGCGCACTTCATACGCCAGCACCTTGTTAAACTGCTGCAGGCTGGGAAGAATGGCAAAGTTAAGCACCACCAGATAGGTGGTTACCAGGCTGACAAACAGTAGCGTGACAATCAGCAGCAGCGTGCGCGCAAAGGAACTGCGGGGAGAAAAGCGGAGCCGCCTCATGCTTTAGTGCCGTCCGGAACAAACACGTAGCCCAGGCCCCAAACGGTCTGGATATAGCGCGGATGCGCAGGATCTTCTTCCACCATGCGGCGCAGGCGTGAAATCTGCACGTCGATGGAGCGTTCCATCGCGCTGTACTCGCGACCACGGGCAAGGTTCATCAGCTTATCGCGTGACAGCGGCTCACGCGGATGGCTCACCAGCGCTTTCAGCACGGCAAATTCGCCGCTGGTTAACGGCATCGGCTCATCTTCGCGGAACATTTCACGGGTGCCGAGATTCAGCTTGAACTTGCCGAAGGCGATAACCGCTTCTTCCTGAGAAGGTGCGCCCGGCAGTTCATTCGCCTGACGACGCAGCACGGCACGAATACGCGCCAGCAGCTCACGCGGGTTGAACGGTTTTGGAATGTAGTCATCCGCGCCGATCTCCAGCCCAACAATACGATCGACCTCTTCGCCTTTTGCCGTCACCATAATGATCGGCATCGGATTACTTTGGCTACGCAAGCGACGACAAATCGACAGGCCATCTTCGCCCGGCAACATTAAGTCGAGCACCATCAGGTGAAAGGATTCGCGGGTTAACAGGCGATCCATTTGCTCGGCGTTAGCGACGCTGCGCACCTGAAAACCCTGTTCGGTCAGATAACGCTCCAGCAGTGCGCGCAGGCGCATGTCATCATCGACGACCAGAATTTTGTAGTTTTCTTGCATTTCGATACTCCCAAAGGCGCTATTGCCCGAGCTGGTATTGTTAAAAAAGAAGCGTAACTGTGACAGCCATTAATGGTTTATATTCTAGCCGAAATTGTTACAAAGCATATTAAACAGCAGCTTATATCGCATTTATTTTGCTTTTACCCTGCCCAATTGCCCGTCATCGCCCGATCCGTCTTTTCTGAAATACGTCCATAAACTCTGCTCATCGCTGGCTCAGAATAGTGAATGTAAACTTTTGTCATGGCAAAACAGCGGGTTAGCTTAATGGATCTTGCCGGTTTGATTGTGATGCTGCTTTAACAGGCTATTAAGTGTCAGATTACTGCGCCCTGAGTCCAACTATTAGCAGAAAAAACTGGCATTTATTTTTTTCTCTTTACGCTAAGCCAGGAATATTCGCAGCGCACGAAAGATCGATCCAGTAATAAATCAAGTTAATCTTATTCGTTAGAAAACAACGCTTTTCAGCGCGGCCCTGGCAAACCTATATTCTCCCCGACAAACGTTGTTTATTTATCAGCCGGGAATAAATATGAACAAGATAATGTTGATTTGCTCGCTGGCACTGTTTATCAGCGGATACGTAATGGCTAACGAACCCGCAGGCGGCGTGGCCGCAGGGGCTCAGGCAACCACCGAAGCGAAAGGCGCTTCTGATGCGGAAGGCGTTGCCGTTGTGGGCGCGCTACTGGGCCTGGCCCTTGCTACCGCAGGCGGCGGCGATGGCTCCAGCACGGCAACCACCACCACAACCAGCACCATTCCACATTAAAATTGGTTAGGCACTACCTCAGGTCAAAAATTATAAGAACTTTGTTGCTGTTGTCTTTCGCCACCGGAGAATAAGCGTTGCCCGGGCTTTCTTAAAAAAGTCATTATTCTCCGCTTCTTTTTCCAGCGCAGGTTAAACGGCGTCGCTGTCATTTTGTTCCTGCCGATAATCAATCCGGTTAATAAACCAGATTTTTTCCCCTTCCGGCGTATTCACGCTCACTTCGTCATCCACTTCTTTTTTAATCAACGCGCGCGCCATCGGCGAATCAACAGAAATATAATTTTTCGCGTCCCCGTAGATTTCATCCGGGCCAACAATACGAAAGCTCTTTACCTCACCCTGTTCGTTTTCCACCTCCACCCAGGCGCCAAAAAAGACCTTGCCCTCCTGCTGTGGTGAATAATCAACAATTTTCAGTTCGGCAAGACATTTACGCAGATAGCGCACCCGTCGATCGATCTGACGCAGCAGGCGCTTGTTATAGGTGTAGTCTGCGTTTTCGGAACGATCGCCCAGACTGGCCGCCCAGGAGACAATTTTGGTGATCTCCGGGCGCTTTTCTTTCCACAGATAATCGTGTTCCGCCCTGAGCTTGTTATAACCTTCACGGGTAATCAGTTGCGTCTTCACACACCCATCCTGTCAGCTAAAACTAATGGTCCGGCAGCCTTACGCCGCCCTTTGGCGCTAATGGTACAACATCAAAAACCACCTGTGGTAAAACGCGCTCGGAATATGGCCTAAAGCGCGCCGCATCGCTGGTAATTTCGCCCTCCAGTCCGTATAACTGTCCGCTATTTCTCAAACTCTGTTAGCAAGATAGTTGAACCGATGATGAATGATTCACTGAACCGCATTATTGCAGGTGAACTTCAGGCGCGGGCTGAACAAGTTGATGCCGCAATCCGCCTGCTGGACGAAGGGAACACCGTGCCGTTTATTGCACGTTATCGTAAAGAAGTCACCGGCGGGCTTGATGATACCCAGCTGCGACAGCTGGAGACCCGCCTCGGTTACCTGCGAGAGCTGGAAGATCGCCGCCAGGCGATCCTGAAATCCGTTGCGGAACAGGGCAAACTCAGCGATGAACTCGCCGCCGCAATTCACGGTACGCTGAGCAAAACCGAACTCGAAGATCTTTACCTTCCCTATAAGCCGAAACGCCGTACCCGTGGACAGATCGCTATTGAAGCCGGGCTGGAACCGCTGGCGGACACACTGTGGCAGGATCCTTCTCATGAGCCAGAGCAGCTGGCCGCCCGCTTTGTAAATGCCGATAAAGGCGTAGCCGACGTGAAGGCGGCGCTGGATGGCGCACGCTATATCCTGATGGAGCGTTTCGCGGAAGATGCCGCTCTGCTGGCGAAAGTGCGCGACTATTTGTGGAAGAACGCGCATCTGGTGTCACGCGTGGTGGAAGGCAAAGAGGAACAAGGCGCGAAATTCCGCGACTATTTTGATCATCACGAAGCGCTGGCGACGGTGCCTTCGCATCGTGCGCTGGCGATGTTCCGTGGCCGCAACGAAGGCGTGCTGCAGCTGGCGCTCAATCCCGATCCGCAGTTTGATGAGCCGCCGCGTGAAAGTTACGGCGAACAGCTTATCAGCGAGCATCTGAACCTGCGTCTGAACAACGCGCCGGCAGACAGCTGGCGTAAGGCCGTGGTGAGCTGGACGTGGCGCATTAAAGTGCTGCTGCATCTGGAAACCGAGCTGATGGGCAGCGTGCGCGAGCGGGCGGAAGAAGAAGCGATTAACGTCTTTGCCCGCAACCTGCACGATCTGCTGATGGCGGCACCGGCTGGCATGCGTGCCACAATGGGCCTCGATCCGGGCCTGCGCACCGGGGTAAAAGTTGCCGTGGTGGATGCCACCGGCAAGCTGGTCGCCACCGACACCATCTATCCGCACACCGGCCAGGCAGCGAAGGCGGCGGCGGCGGTTGCGGCGCTCTGTACCCGTCATCAGGTTGAACTGGTGGCGATTGGCAACGGCACCGCGTCACGTGAAACCGAGCGCTTCTTCCTGGAAGTGCAAAAACAGTTTCCCCAGGTCACGGCGCAAAAAGTTATCGTCAGCGAAGCGGGCGCATCGGTTTACTCAGCGTCTGAGCTGGCGGCGCTGGAGTTCCCCGACCTTGATGTTTCCCTGCGCGGCGCGGTTTCTATCGCACGTCGTCTGCAGGATCCGCTGGCAGAGCTGGTGAAAATCGATCCGAAATCGATCGGCGTTGGCCAGTATCAGCATGACGTCAGCCAAAGCCAGCTGGCGAAAAAGCTGGATGCGGTAGTGGAAGACTGCGTAAACGCCGTTGGTGTCGATCTGAATACCGCTTCCGTAGCGCTGCTGACGCGCGTAGCCGGACTGACGCGCATGATGGCGCAAAATATTGTGAACTGGCGTGATGAAAACGGTCGCTTCCGCAGCCGTCAGCAGCTGCTGAAAGTCAGCCGTCTCGGTCCAAAAGCCTTTGAACAGTGTGCTGGCTTCCTGCGCATTAATCAGGGCGATAATCCACTGGATGCCTCAACGGTGCATCCGGAAGCCTATCCGGTGGTAGAGCGTATTCTGGAGGCAACCCGCCAGTCGCTACGTGAGCTGATGGGTAACCCGAATGAGCTGCGCAACCTGAAAGCGGTCGACTTTACCGACGATCGTTTTGGCGTGCCGACGGTCAGCGATATTCTTAAAGAGCTGGAAAAGCCAGGCCGCGATCCGCGTCCGGAATTCAAAACGGCACAGTTTGCTGAAGGCGTGGAAACCATGAACGATCTGCTGCCGGGCATGGTGCTGGAAGGCGCAGTGACTAACGTAACTAACTTCGGTGCGTTCGTGGATATCGGCGTGCATCAGGATGGACTGGTGCATATCTCCTCGCTCTCCGACAAATTTGTCGAAGATCCACATACCGTAGTGAAAGCGGGCGATATCGTTAAGGTCAAGGTGCTGGAGGTGGATTTGCAGCGTAAGCGTATTGCGCTGACCATGCGTCTGGATGAGCAGCCGGGTGAAACCGCTTCGCGCGCTGCGCCACGTAGCCAGGAGCGCGCCAATAACCGCCCGACGGCGAAACCACGCGCGCGTGGCAACAGCACTCTCTCTGGCAACAGTGCGATGAGCGATGCGCTGGCCGCGGCGCTGGGTAAAAAACGCTAACAACTTTAAGGGCGGCCAGGTGCCGCCCTTTGTATTATGTTTGTTCTAAATCAACATTAACGATAATCGTTCTCATTAATATGGTGCCGTTTTGTTCTTGCCGCCTTAAGCGACAGTCAATGAGGTGCACCCTATGCCACTATTTGCCCGCCAACACTATCAAATTCTTGGTTTTTCTTCCGCCGTTAGCCCGGCTTACCGGCAAAAACTCCTTTCTCTTGGGCTGTTGCCCGGTGCCTGTTTCCAGGTGATGCGTATTGCGCCGCTGGGCGATCCGCTCCAGATCCAGACAGGACGCGTTAGCCTGATGCTGCGCAAAAAGGATCTGGCGCTGCTGCAGCTACAGCCGATGGCGGAGGTGGCATGAAAAGCTGCACTATTGGTCTGCTGGGTAATCCCAACGCCGGAAAAACCACCCTGTTTAATCAGCTTACCGGCGCACGTCAGCGCGTGGGCAACTGGGCCGGCGTTACCGTAGAGCGTAAAGAGGGCTTCTTCACCGCTGGCGAGACGCGGGTAACTTTAATCGATCTTCCCGGCACCTATTCGCTCACCACCCTTTCTCAGCAGGCGTCGCTCGACGAGCAGATCGCCTGCCACTTTGTTTTAAGCCAGCAGGCAGACCTGCTGATTAATGTTGTGGACGCCTGTAATCTTGAGCGCAACCTCTATCTTACGCTGCAGTTGCGTGAGCTGGGTGTGCCCTGCATCGTCGCGCTCAATATGCTGGATATGGCGGAAAGCCAACGCATTACCATCGATATACCCGCGTTAGCGCAGCGCCTTGGCTGTCCGGTAGTGCCCGTGGTTTCAACGCGCGGCAGCGGGCTGGATCGCCTGAAACAGCTGATTGACCAAGGCGCTCCCGTCTGCGCGCCGCTGGAGGTCTGCTATCCGGCTGAACTGAACAGCGCTGTCGATCGGCTGGCGGCTACGATGTCGGTCAACGAAAGCCGTCAGCAGCGGCGCTGGCTGGCGCTACAGCTGCTGGAAGGCGATGTCTATAGCCGCCAGCAGATAAGCGATGTGACGCAACAGCATTTAACCGAGCTGGAGACCCAACTCTCATCAGATATTGCGATAAATATCGTCGCCGCACGCTATGAAAAGCTGGCGTCGATTTGCGCTGAAGTCAGCAATCAACATTTGATGGCGCCGCATCGGCTGTCGCAGCGTCTGGATAATCTGGTGTTGAACCGCTGGCTGGGCTTGCCGATCTTTTTGCTGATGATGTATCTGATGTTCGTGCTGGCGATCAATATCGGCGGCGCAATCCAGCCGCTGTTCGACATCGGCTCAACGGCACTGTTTATTCATGGTATGCAGTGGCTTGGCGCTACGCTGCATTTCCCCGTCTGGCTGACGCTGTTTCTTGCTCAGGGCATCGGCGGCGGGATCAATACGGTGCTGCCGCTGGTGCCACAGATTGGTTTAATGTATCTGTTTCTCTCCTTTATGGAGGATTCCGGCTATATGGCGCGCGCTGCCTTCGTGGTCGATCGGCTGATGCAATCGCTTGGCCTGCCGGGCAAATCTTTTGTGCCGCTGATTGTCGGCTTTGGCTGTAACGTCCCTGCGGTAATGGGCGCGCGCACGCTGGATGCCCCACGCGAACGGTTGATTACGGTGATGATGGCGCCTTTCATCTCCTGCGGGGCCAGGCTGGCGATTTTTGCCGTGTTCTCTGCCGCCTTCTTTGGCGCGCACGGCGCGCTGGTGGTGTTTAGCCTGTATCTCACCGGCATCGTGATGGCGGTGTTAACCGGTCTGTTGCTAAAGCACACGCTACTGCGCGGCGAAGCCTCGCCGTTCGTGATGGAGCTGCCAAGCTGGCACGTTCCGCATCTGAAAAGCCTGCTCTTGCAAGCCTGGCAGCGGCTGCACGGCTTTGTGCTGCGCGCCGGGAAAGTGATTGTGATCGCCAGCATTTTTATTGGCGGGCTGAATAGCTTCTCGTTTAATGGTCAGCCGGTTAACAGCATCAATGATTCGGCGCTGGCCAGCGTTAGCCGGGTGATCACTCCGCTGCTGGCCCCTATCGGCATCCAGCCCGATAACTGGCAAGCCTCGGTCGGCCTGCTGACAGGCGCAATGGCTAAAGAGGTGGTGGTCGGTACGCTGAATACGCTCTATACCGCCGAAGCGCTGCATGAAGAGCCGTTCAATGTCTACGACTGGAGCCTGAAGGCGGAACTTGCCGATGCGGTAACGGAAACCTGGCAGGGCCTGAAAGAGACGCTGACTTTCAGCGTACTGGCTAACCCTATTGAGGCCAGTAAAGGCGATGGCGAAATGGCGGGCGGCGCGATGGGGAAAATGAGCCGCCAGTTTGGCAGCGATGCCGCCGCTTTCAGCTACCTGCTGTTTGTGCTGCTTTACATTCCCTGCGTCTCGGTGATGGGCGCGATTGCGCGTGAAAGCAGCCGCCGCTGGATGGGCTTTTCAATTCTGTGGGGGTTAAACGTTGCTTACTCCCTTGCCACGCTGTTCTGGCAGTTTTCGCGTATCAATGAGCAACCGCTTACCAGCAGCCTGATTATTTTACTGGTGCTGCTGTTTAACAGCGCCCTGCTGCTGCTGTTACGGCGGATTAAACTGCCACCGCAGCGCATTCCGATTCGGGTGTTGCCGGTGGAAAGCTATGAAAAGCCGTTAAGAAGCGGAGAATGCCATTAGCCAACCAGGCGACGGCAATTTTAGCCAGGCGGCTCCCATCCTGAGAAAGGGAGTCGCTGTAGCGGTTGCGATTTTAGCCTGGCGGTCTACAGTAAAAACTAACGCCCTTGCGAACCTAACGCTGCAGCCTGCCGGATAAACATGGATATTATCAATAACTTAATCGATAAGATCTACCAGGACACTTTTCCAATGGCCGCGCGGGAGCGCCTGCTGTCACACATTCGCGCCGCCCGTGATGCGATAAAAAAACCGCGTAAGCCGCACTGGGATGAAAAAGATGTGGTGCTGATAACCTATGCCGATCAGTTCCGCGAGCCGGAAGCGCCGACGCTTGCCACGTTTTCACGCTTTTACCAGCAGCATTTGCAGTCGACTTTTAACCTGGTTCACCTGCTGCCTTTCTTCCCCTGGTCATCCGACGACGGTTTTTCCGTGATTGATTATCATCAGGTCAATCCCATATGCGGCGAATGGCGCAACGTGGCTGAACTGCATACGCATACGCGTTTGATGTTCGATTTTGTTTGCAACCATATCTCTGCACGCAGCGCCTGGTTTAAACATTATCTGGCCTGCGATCCCGGCTGGGACGATTTTTTTATCAGTATGCCGCCCGGCACCGATTTAAGCAGCGTGACCCGCCCGCGTACTTCACCGCTGCTGACCCCTTTTGAGCGTAGCGATGGTCATACCCACTATATCTGGACCACCTTTAGCGCCGATCAGATAGACCTGAACTTCGCCAGCCCGGAAGTGCTGATTCGTATGGTTGACGTGCTGCTGGAATACCTGAAAAAAGGGGCCGATTACGTCAGGCTGGATGCGGTGGGCTATATGTGGAAAACGCCTGGCACACGCTGTATTCACCTGGAAAATACCCATCTGCTGGTGAAGCTGTTCCGCGCCATTGCCGACGTGGTCGCACCTGGCACCGTGATCATTACCGAAACCAATGTGCCGCATCAGGACAATATCAGCTACTTTGGCAACGGTCAGGATGAAGCGCAGATGGTTTATCAATTCTCGCTGCCGCCGCTGGTACTACATGCTATTCATAACGGCTCGGCGCGCGCGCTGCGCCAGTGGGCGGCAGGCCTCGATTTGGGCGGCGGCGGCACGACCTTTTTTAACTTTCTCGCCTCACATGATGGCATCGGCCTCAACCCGGCGCGTGGCATTCTGCCGGAAGTTGAGATCGTTTCGCTGGTGCGTGACCTGGCGCTGGAAGGCGCACTGATCTCTTATAAAAATAATCCGGACGGCACCACCAGCCCGTATGAGATCAATGTCACCTACATGGATGCCTTGAACAAGCAGAACGATGACGATGATACGCGCATCCGGCGTTTTATGCTGGCACATGCGATTCTGCTGGCTTTCCCCGGCGTTCCCGCCATCTATATCCAGAGCATTCTTGGCTCGCGCAACGATCAGGAAGGCGTCAAAGTCGCCGGTCATAACCGCGCCATCAATCGGGAAAAATATGCGCTCTCAGCGATCGAAAAAGCGTTGTCCGGCGGCAATTATCTCCAACAGCAGGTTTTTAACCGCCTCAGTGCGCTGATACAGCTGCGTACGCGTCAGCCTGCGTTTCATCCTGATAATCCAATGGAGATCCTCAACAGTGAAAATACGCTGTTAATGATGCGGCGCTATTCATCAACGGGCGATAACAGTCTGCTGTGCGTGTTTAATCTGAGCGGCAAAAGCGTGGAGGCGACGCTGCCGGAAGCGAAGAAATATCGCGATATTGTTGAGCAGGCGCTGATTGATGGTTCGCAGCCAGTAACGCTGCCGCCGTGGCACTATCTGTGGCTGAAAGGTTAAGCAGGCATAACCGGTATGCCTGCTTAAAGATTACTTATAGACGTCCGCCGTAGCGCTGAAACGCCCGTGTTCGCGTCCGGCGATCACCAGAAAGTATTTGCCGCCCTTCTCATCCGCCAGCTTTGACAGTTCACGTTTGG
The DNA here is from genome assembly GCF_050113775.1 of Pantoea sp. FN0302. Classification (NCBI taxonomy): domain Bacteria; kingdom Pseudomonadati; phylum Pseudomonadota; class Gammaproteobacteria; order Enterobacterales; family Erwiniaceae; genus Pantoea; species Pantoea sp. FN0302. Next base: position 397,617 of record NZ_JBNJSM010000002.1, on the reverse strand, counting down.
CATCCATTGGCGAGGTGGTTTCCGCCGTGGTATTCACCGTGCCGATTTTCTCCAGATTCATTTTCTGCACATCTTCTTTCGTCACTTCCTGTGCCGCCAGCGCAGAGAATGAGAGACCACCCAGCAGACAAGTTACAGCAATAGTTTTAATGATATTCATAGTACACCTTCGTCATAAGTTAACTGAAAAACTCAGACCGCCGAAGAATACAATGAGATAGGGGTATACAGTGCCCTGCTCCCTGGCAGACTCATACAGTCATGATCAGCGGCCTTGCTCAGTTACAATTATTAACGCCAGGTGATATTTTGCCAGCTAAAGGGATAAAGTTTATTAAACTGAATCGCTGAACGCTTTGACCGCCGTACAAAATTCCTGCGTATGCGAGATAAAGGGCGCATGGGCGGCTTTTTCTATAATCAGAGAGGCGCTGGCAGGCCAGCGCTGATCCAGCAGCGTGGCGACTTTACGTGGTACCAGCCCATCCAGATAGCCATAAATACGTAGCAGCGGAACCTGAAGCCTGTCCATTTCATCGCGTAAGTCCGTACTCCGTAAAATCTCCAGCCCACCCGCCAACACCTCCACCGTGGGGATCGGCTGCGACAGCACCACCTCTTTTAACGCCCGGGCATCTTGCCTGGCGCTTTGCGTGCCCAGCGTTTGCAGCGCCAGAAAGCGTTCAACGGTGCGCTGATAATCCTCGCTAAGCTGTTGCTGAAAGCCGGTCAGCGTCTCTGGCTTAATCCCCGGCCAGCTCTCTTCATCGGCGGTAAAACGAGGCGATGAGGCGACGGTAATCAGGCCAGTAACCTGTTGCGGATAACGCAGCGCCAGCCGGCTGGCAACCAGACCGCCTAACGACCAACCCAGATAGAGTGCCTTTTCCGGCAGATGGGGCAACAGAGCGTCGATCATCCCATTCAACGTTAACGCGCCAAATCCCTGACTGCGGCCAAAACCCGGCAGGTCCACCACATGCAGCCGAAAATGTGCGCTGAGCGGCTCCGCAATGCAACGCCATACTTCCGCGTTCAGTCCCCATCCGTGTAACAACACAAGATCGCGATTGCCGGTGCCGGTTGTATGCCAGTAAAACTGCGCCATCGGTTATTGTCTCACTGTTGCTTAATTAAGGAGGTCGCTATGCTACCAATGCAGGGAGGCTGTTGGCTATGCCAGATACCGCTGGCGCTGCCGGTGCAGGGATTATGCAGCTACTGTTTACGCGCGCTGCCACCGTTACCGCTTTGTTGCCCGCGCTGCGGCTTACCTGCAGGCGATGCGCTTGTCCCCTGCGGTCGCTGCCTGCAGCGCCCGCCACCCTGGCAGCAGCTGATCGCCGTAAGCGATTACTGTTCGCCTTTAAGCTTGCTGATTGCCCGCTATAAATTCTCTGGCCGCACCGCACTCTCTGTGATGCTGGCGCGGCTGATTTTGCTAAGCTGGTTAGCGGCCAGACGTCAGCGCGGCCTGCCTCGTCCCGATTTAATACTGGCTGTGCCGCTGCATCATCAGCGCGCCTGGCGACGCGGTTTTAATCAGGCTGACCTGCTGGCCCGTTCGCTGGCTCGCTGGTTAAGCTGTACTTATGACCCTCAGGCTTTAACGCGCCGCCGCGCTGCTCTTATTCAGCATCGACTTGGGGCGCAAGCGCGTAAGCGCAACCTGCGCGGCGCTTTTCAACTTGAAATCACCGTTCAGGATCGCCATATCGCCCTGATTGATGATGTGGTGACCACCGGTAACACGGTCGCGGAAGTGAGCCGTCTGCTGATGCGCGCCGGAGCCGCCAGCGTCCAGATTTGGTGCCTTTGCCGTACCTTGTAGAGCGTCGGCGATGGGCGTATTATAACCAACTAAATTAGTCAACTATTGAGCAACTGCCATGATCCGAATTACCGATGCCGCCCAGGACCATTTTGCAAAACTGCTTTCAAATCAGGAAGAAGGCACTCAAATCCGCGTGTTCGTGATTAATCCGGGCACCCCAACGGCCGAATGTGGCGTGTCATATTGCCCACCGGATGCGGTAGAGCCGAGCGATACCGAACTGAAGTTTGAAAAGCTTTCCGCCTATGTGGATGAGCTGAGCGCGCCCTACCTGGAAGATGCTGAGATCGATTTCGTTACCGATAACCTTGGCTCTCAGCTGACGCTGAAAGCGCCAAACGCCAAAATGCGTAAAGTGTCTGATGACGCACCGCTGCTGGAGCGCGTTGAATATCTGCTGCAGGCACAGATTAACCCGCAGCTGGCCGGACACGGCGGCCGCGTAACGCTGATGGAAATCACCGACGAAGGCTACGCCATTCTGCAGTTCGGCGGCGGCTGCAACGGCTGTTCCATGGTCGACGTGACGCTGAAAGAAGGGATTGAGAAAGAGCTGCTGGCTGCGTTCCCTGAACTGAAAGGCGTGCGCGATCTTACCGAACACCAGCGCGGCGAACACTCTTACTACTAAGCGTGGGCCGATGGCTGCGCTGGTCTGCCTGAGGCAGAGAACAGAACGTGATAAAAGGCGGCTTTGAGGCCGCCTTTATATTTAATTCAGTCATCCAGAATCTCTTTTGCTTTAAATTTCCATTTCCTTAATTTTATTAACACCCTATCGCTAACTAGCGCCTTCTATTGAATTAATTAGCTTGCATACTCTATCAACATTATTTGTTGCATACTCCATAGTAGATAAATAAATAATGCTGATTTTATCAAAATCATTAATCAAGAATTGCCACTGCAAGCCAGGTGCACAAATAATGATTTCTGCATATTGTTTTATTTCATCAATATTAGCCTCAGAAGTATCTTGCTCAACGACCCAGGGATAACCTTCTCTTTTAAGGTAATCAGCTAACGTTTGAATGTAACTTTTTTCACGAAACCATGGGAATATGGCACTTGTTACTGGCGGCGCTCTCCCTAACATTGGGCTTGAGTTATTAACAAAAATTATTTTCCTTTGCATAAATCCGTCCTTACGATTATTAATTAACGAAAAGCGTTACACTGAAATACCTAAGCGACTCAACAAGCGAAAAAATGCACTTTTAAATTTCCTGCATTTACTTTATGGTTATTACCACTACCATCGCCGTTGTTAAATAAAGACTCAAATGGAAGAGTCAAGGATGGGTGTCTACAAGGAGTTAGTGACATGATTAAACTCACCTTCCCGCAAAATCTTTATACCACAAAGCATGAATTTAACGACTATGGGACAGATGACATGCGGTATGGCGACATCACCGCAACACGTCTTAAAAAAGAGTTCAGGCTTACCAATATCTCTAATGTGGTCGATCCCTGGACAATGACCCAACTAACGGCTTTCGATAATCCCCAATCGCGATTTTTCGGCGCGTATGGTGATAACCGACGCAGCACCGGGCTCAGTGTGCAACAGTGCGCCAGGTTATTATTTGAAGAGATGCAGCTGACCTCATTGCCTTTTGCATGCGTAGGCCCCTGGAAGTATCTTATCAATCGGATGCTTCAGCATTTCCAGAGTGCTAACGGTATGCCCTTTAACGATATGGAGTTGAATGCGGCCTATCAGGCGCAAATTATTAATGATAATAGCAAAAACAGTTCTCTGGCCGCCATTCGGGAGGAATTAAACAAGCGTATTGATTACGTAAAGGGTAGTTTATCATTAAATAGCATCCCCTTTATAACCAAGCAAATTAAAGACAGGGTTTTACCAAAGTTTGACTCCATGATATTGGACAAAATCAACGGATTAGGTATCACTATTCATGATGTTTACGCTACACGCATAGATTTATTAAGTCTGGAAATCAGTAAAAAAGGCTGGTGCGCGCAAATAAAGTATAGCGGGCAGGATCATTTTGGCCTGGACGTTAACGACATCCGACAGGTTAAATTTAATCAATTCCAGTTTTTCAGGATATGGTTTATTCTACAGCGTTTTGAGAAATTCGGGTTTCGCCCCTTCTTAACCAATATGGAAGCGACTATAACTCTTGAGGAAAAGCGCCCATGAGCAGAAGAAAATCATTTCACTTTCTCATTTGCATCGTGATGGCGGCTGTGGGTTTTTATCTCTACCTGGATAACCGCCGCGTTAACATTATTAGCGCGCATCATGACCGTTACAGTGCCGAAGTATTAGTCGATCATTTACCTGTTACCGCCTCATCGGCGATTAACTGGTGGCTGGAAAACCAGAACGCTATCCGGGAAAAATATCATATTCCCTCTGAAGAGGCGGGCGGGCCATCCAACTTTACCGTTTTTGCTTTTGGCGACGGCTACCAGAAAGAGGATGAGAACGATATGCTCTGTTTTGATGATGTGCCTCCCCCTGAAAACTGCATCGTCAAAGAGATACTGTTAACGGTTGGCCGCAACCGTGAGGGTAATATCCGATTCGCCTTTGGCAACGCTGCCTATATTCGCTATGCCGATGGCCGTATTATTGAATTAAAAAAAGAAACATACCACTGACGGCTACGGGGTTCTTATTCCGGACCCATGACGTTTTAGCGGTATGATAATTATGCAGCAACCCGGCTTCACCCGAAAAAGATACCCGACCCGTCTTTATCTGACCGGCCGGGCTTGATGATTAACTGCCTTTCGCTTTGCGTCGCCGATCCAGATCCTTAATCAGCTGATTGATATGTTCATCGCTAAACATCTCATCCAGCGTGTGGCTCAGCTTGCGCCGCCAGTTGGGATATTGATCCACCGTGCCCGGCACGTTCACCGGCTGTTCCATATCCAGCCAGTCTTCCGGCTGCAGGCCCAGCAGCGCGCTGCCGCTATCAGCAATATAGCGCAGCATACCGCGGTTCAGCTCCGGCGACATCACCAGCTTCTCAGCACGCTTGCCCAGCTTCTTCGGTACGCAGCCCTGCTCATGCAGCGCATCCAGCAGGGCCTGCTTTTGCCGCTCACGGTTTTCATACAGTCCTTTCAGCACTACCTTATCCGGATAAAGCCCCAGCTCCTCGCCCAGTGTCAGATCGCCTGCGCTCCAGAACCCCCGCAGCGTCGGCAAATCGTGCGTGGCGCCGCTGGCCATCGACTGGCGCGGCCACTGCTGCGGCGCGCGATAGCGATCGGCGCTCTCCTGCTCAAAATAGAGCACCTTCCAGGAGTAGATCCCGCTGCGGCGCAGCTTGCCAATAATTTCCTGCGGCACCGTACCCAGATCCTCCCCGATCACCATACAGCGATTCCGCTGGCTTTCCAGCGCCAGGATCGCCAGCAGATCGTCAACCGGATAGGAGATATAGGCACCGTGATTCGCCGTCATCCCATAGGGGATCCACCACAGGCGCAGCAGCGACATCACATGATCGATACGCAACGCGCCGCAGCTGGCCATATTGGCGCGCAGCATCTCAATAAATGGCTGATAGGCCCGCGCCGCCATAACATGCGGATCCATTGGCGGTAGCCCCCAGTTCTGTCCCAGCGGCCCCAGAATATCCGGTGGCGCGCCAACCGAGGCTTGCAGGCAGTAAAGCTCAGGATCGCACCAGGTTTCCGCCCCGCCCTCCGCCACGCCAACGGCTAAATCGCGATACAGGCCAACCGACATGCCGCGCTGCTGACAAACCTGCCAGCACTCATCAAACTGGCGATTAGCCAGCCACTGCAGCCACAGCCAGAAATGAACCTCATCCTGATTTTCACGGCAAAACTGCTGTACCGCCTCGCTGTTGGCCCGGCGATACGCTTCCGGCCAGGCAGGCCAGCCCCAGCTTTGCCCGTCTTGCTGCAGCATCGCTGCATGAAGCGCATCGTATGCCGCCTGGCTGTAAAGACTCTCACCGCCAGCGCTGACAAAATCGGCAAAATGACGTCGCGTTTCATCCTGCTCGTCACGCTCAGAGTACTGCGCCCATGCCAGCCGCAGACCTTCAATTTTTAACTGATTAACCGCGCTATAGTCCACCCAGTCTGACTGGCGCGCCGCCTCTACCCGACGCTGCGTCTCTTTCTTTTTCCACCAGCGTTGCGCCGCTGCGCTCTGCTGGAAATCGGGCACACGCTCTACGTCGATATAGATGATATTCATCCAGCGACGCGATGAAGGACTGTAAGGACTGGCGCTTTCCGGGCTGGCAGGATAAAGCGAGTGAATGGGATTGAGGCCGATAAAATCGCCGCCGCGATCGGCTATTTGCATCAGCATTGCGCTTAAATCGCCAAAATCACCGATGCCCCAGTTGCGGGCGGAGCGCAACGTATACAGCTGCACGCAGGCCCCCCAAAGTTTTTTACCCTCCAGCAGCGGCTGCGGTTCATAGCAGCGCTGAGGCGCAATAATCACCCGGCAGGCCCACTGTTTTTTGCCCTGCCTCAGCGTCAACTGGTGATAGCCCTGCGGCAGACGCGGCGGCAGCGCAAAGGCTTCACTGCCCTGCGCCTCGCCCTGATACGTTTTGCCCTGCTCGGTCTGCAGCTGCCAGTGGAACTGACCGCTGCCGTCAGGCGCAATTACGCGCTTTTGCCGTCCACTGAACACCTTTACCGGCGGCAGCGGCGCCTGACTGGCCGCACGCGGAAATCCCATCGCCTTTAGCAACAGCTGGCGGGTTTCTGCGCCGATCGCTTCCGGCTCCCCTTTGGCATTGATATAGCTGGCAGCAATCCCGGCCGCGCTGGCGTCCTTCTCAAGCTGAGTTAAATCCATAACGCTTCCTGAATCCGTGTTCTGTTCTGAACGGCCTGCGCCGCTCGCCCTTAACGTTTGCTCTGCCAGATACGCTGTTGATAATCGCGGATGGAGCGGTCGGAGCTGAACATACCGGTACGCGCAGTATTAAGAATCGCGCTACGTGTCCAGGCATCTTGATCGCGCCACAGCGCTTCGACGCGCTCCTGCGCCACGATATAGTCGGCAAAGTCCGCCAGTACCATCCAGGGATCGCCATTTTTGGTCAGGCTCTCCAGCAGCAGATCAAAAGCATGTTTATCGCCCTGGCTGAAATGACCTTTTTCCATCTCTTTCAGTAACTCGTCGAGATGCTTGTCTTTCTTACGCAGCTTTTTCGGATCGTAGCCTTTGGCTTTTAACGCCTTCACTTCATCAACGGTATTACCGAAGATAAAAATATTCTCTTCGCCCACCTGCTCGGCAATTTCCACGTTCGCGCCGTCAAGGGTGCCGACGGTCAGCGCGCCATTCAGCGCCAGCTTCATATTGCCGGTGCCGGATGCCTCATAACCCGCCGTCGATATCTGTTCCGAGAGATCCGCCGCCGGGATCATCAGCTCCGCGACGGTTATGCGATAGTCCGGAATAAATACCACCTTCAACCGATCGCCGATCAGCGGATCGTTATTGATCACCTCCGCTACTTTATTAATGGCATAGATAATATTTTTTGCCAGGTAGTAGCCGGGCGCGGCTTTGGCACCAAACAGGAAAACGCGTGGCGCTTTATCCCGTTGTGGGTTGTCGCGCAGCTGACGATAGCAGTGCAGGATATGCAGTAGCCCAAGGTGCTGACGCTTGTATTCATGCAGACGTTTGATTTGCACATCAAACAGCGCCCCGGGATTGACCTCAATGCCGGTCACCTGGCGGATGTAATCGGTCAGGCGCTGTTTATTATCTTGTTTAATCTGGCGATAGCGCTGGCGGAACGCTTTATCCTCTGCATACGGCTCCAGCCCTTTTAGCGCATCCAGCTGCGTGACCCAGTCGCTGTTGCCCAGCGTCTCGTCAATCAGCGTAGCCAGCGCCGGGTTGCACTGTTTCAGCCAGCGGCGCGGCGTAATGCCGTTGGTGACATTATGGAATTTATGCGGCCACAGCTGGTGATATTCCGGGAAGAGATCCTTTACGACCAGATCGGAGTGCAGCGCCGCGACACCATTCACCGCAAAACCGCTGACCACGCAAAGGTTCGCCATGCGCACCTGTTTATCGTACAGCACCGCCACTTTTTCCCAGATTTTCTCATCGCCAGGCCACTGCTTGTTCACCAACTTTTTAAAGCGCTGATTGATCTCTTTGATAATCATGAAATGACGCGGCAGCAGCGAGCGCACCAGACGTTCATCCCAGCGTTCCAGCGCTTCCGGCATCAGCGTATGGTTGGTATAGGCGAAGACGTTACTGGTGATCTGCCAGGCCTCATCCCAGCTCAGCTGATGCTCATCCAGCAGAACACGCAGCATTTCCGGAATAGCGATAGTCGGGTGGGTATCGTTAAGCTGGATGACCTCATAATCGGGCAGTTCCGCCAGCTGGCGTCCCGCCTGATGATGGCGGCGCAGAATATCCGCCACCGAGCAGGCGCACTGAAAATATTGCTGCATCAGGCGCAGGCGCTTGCCTTCCTGATGGTTGTCGTTGGGATAGAGCACTTTAGTCAGCTTCGCCGCATCGATCCCATGCTGCTCCGCCTGCAGAAATTTACCGTTATTAAACAGTGTTAAATCAAAGGGCTCTGCATGAGATGCCTGCCACAGACGCAGCGGCTGTGCTAAACCGTTGCGATAGCCGATAACCGGCAGATCCCAGGCTTCGCCGCGCAGCATAAATGCCGGTTCCCAGCACAGGGAGCCGTCACTGTTTTTTACCACTTTACCGCCGATGCCAACGTCCACATCCAGCGCGGCGTTATGGCGAAACCAGGGATAGCTGCCACGCTGCCAGTCATCTGGCGCTTCGCGCTGTTGGCCATGATCGAAGCACTGACGGAACAGGCCGTACTGATAGTTAAGCCCGTAACCGTGAGCTGCCTGGCCCACCGTCGCCATTGAATCAAGATAGCAGGCCGCCAGCCGGCCCAGACCACCGTTGCCCAGCGCCGGATCCACTTCCTCCTCCAGCAGATCGCTAAGCGCAATGCCCTGCTGCGCAAGCAGTGCCTTTACATCGTCATACCAGCCAAGGTTAATCAGGTTATTGCCGGTCAGACGCCCGATCAGAAACTCCATCGACAGATAGTTAACGTGGCGCTGTTGTTCGTCTGGTTTCGCTAACGGCTGTTCCGCCAGAAGTTCTGCCAGCGCTGCGCTGACCGCTTGCCACCACTGATGTCGGGTCATCTCACTGGCGCTGCTCAGCCCGAGATATTGCCACTGGCGTGTTAACGCCGCCTCAAAACGTGTGTGACTGAATTTTTGCTGCGACATACGTGTCTCTTCCGCTAAGTGAATGGTTTCGCAAATAATTGATACACATGCTGACGTTAACCCCCTGCGGCGGCATCCTCCTGTAGCCAGATTCATCAGGGAGGAGCCGCAGGGCGTAGGAAAAAGTGTGACCGATGGCAGGTTAACTTAAGATGTCATAGCGAAAAAAAGCGCCTTTTCAGCGGCGTTTTGTGGCTTTTTTTACAAGAAAGCGTCAAAAAACAATAAGGAAATGTGATGAGGTGCAACTTAATGAACTCTGGTCGGAGGCCATTCTTGCATTAACGCGCGGCAGCACAGAAAGTACTTAATTACGCAGCGTAAAATAATTCCCTTTGTTTCCTTCTATTTCACCACAGTGAAGTGTCGCCATGCTGATACCATCGAAACTCAGCCGTCCTCTGCGGCTTCAGAACACCATTGTTCGGGAGCGTTTGATAGCCAGGCTTGCGAACATTGCGCACTACCGTTTAGCCCTGATTAGTAGCCCTGCCGGCTATGGCAAAACCACGCTGGTGGCGCAGTGGGCGGCGGATAAAAGCGATCTGGGATGGTATTCGCTGGATGAGAGCGATAACTACCCTGAGCGTTTTGCTAACTATTTTATGGCGGCAGTACAGCAGGCCACTGACGGGCACTGCGTGCGTAGCGAAGCGCTGGCGCAAAAACGTCAGTATGCCAGCCTTAGCGCGCTCTTTTCCCAGCTGTTCGTGGAGCTTTCCGAATGGCATCGGCCGCTTTACCTGGTGATTGACGACTACCATCTGCTGACCAACGATGCCATTCATCAGGCGATGCGCTTTTTTATTCGTCATCAGCCGGAAAACCTGACGCTGATTATCCTTTCGCGTAATTTGCCCTCGCTGGGCATCGCTAACCTGCGCGTACGCGAGCAACTGCTGGAAATTAACAGTCAGTCGCTGGCCTTTACGCCACAGGAGGCGAAACAGTTTTTTGATTGCCGCCTGCAGCGCCCTATCGGCGCAGATGATTCGCAGCGGTTGTGCGATGAAGTTGCCGGCTGGGCAACCGCGCTACAGTTGATTGCCCTGACGGAGCGTCAATCCAATACCCCAACTCATCACTCCGCGCAGCGTCTGTCAGGCATTAACGCCAGCCATCTTTCCGACTATCTGGTGGATGAGGTGCTGGACTGCGTAGACGCGGCGACGCGTAACTTTTTGTTACGCAGTTCCGTGCTGCGTTCTATGAACGATATGCTGATTGCTCACCTGACCGGCGAAGAAAATGCACAGCTGCGGCTGGAAGAGACAGAGCGTCAGGGCTTATTTCTTCAGCGCATGGACGACAGTGGAAAATGGTTTAATTTTCACCCGCTGTTTGCCACCTTTTTACGCCAGCGCTGTCAGTGGGAGCTGAGCAGCGAACTGCATAAGCTGCATCGGGCGGCGGCAGAGGGCTGGATGGCGCTCGGCTACGCCGGAGAAGCAATTCATCATGCGCTGGCGGCGGAAGATACTCATCTGCTGCGCGACATTTTGCTGCATCATGCCTGGTCCCTGTTTAACCATAGCGAACTGGCACTGCTGGAAGAAGGGCTTAAAGCGCTGCCGTGGCAGCTGCTGGTTGATAATCCCCGCTTGATTCTGTTGCAGGCCTGGCTGGCGCAAAGCCAGCATCGCTACGGCGAAGTAAATCTTTTGCTGGCACGTGCTGAAGAAGAGATGACGCGGCAACAGATCGCTATCGATGCAGTTCTGAGCGCTGAATTTGATGCGCTACGCGCGCAGGTGGCGATTAACGCCGGGAAGCCCGAAGAAGCGGAGCGGCTGGCTAATCAGGCGCTGGCGAACCTGCCGCTGGCAAACTACTACAGCCGTATTGTCGCCACCTCGGTAAAAGGAGAGGTTCTGCACTGTCAGGGGCAGCTGGAGGCCGCGCTGGCCACCATGCAGCAGACTGATGAGATGGCGCGCCACTATAACAGCTGTCATTACGCGCTCTGGGCGCTGCTGCAACAGAGCGAGATCTTGTTGGCGCAGGGCTTTTTACAGACCGCTTACGATATTCAGGAAAAGGCCTTTGCGCTGATTAACGAAGAAGGGCTGGAACAGTTGCCGATGCATGAGTTCCTGCTGCGTATTCGCTCGCAGTTGCTCTGGTCCTGGGCGCGCCTTGATGAGGCAGAAGCCACCGCCCGTAAAGGGCTGGAAGTGCTGGCAAACTTCCAGCCGCAGCAGCAGTTACAGTGTCTGGCGATGCTGGCGAAATGCGCGCTGGCGCGTGGCGATCTGGACAATGCACGTCGTCACTTGATTCGCTGTGAGAATCTGCTTGGCAACGGTCAGTATCACAGCGACTGGGTAACCAACGCCGACAAACCGCGCGTGATTTACTGGCAACTCACTAACGATAAGGTCGCCGCGGCTAACTGGCTGCGGCTGACGCCAAAACCACCTACTGCCGATAACCACTTTTTGCAGGGCCAGTGGCGGAATATCGCACGCGTGCAAATTCTGCTGGGCCATTATGAAGAAGCCGAAGTGGTGCTGGATGAACTGAATGAAAGCGCGCGGCGGCTACGCCTGACCAGCGATCTGAATCGTAATCTGCTGCTGCTTAATGCGCTTTACTGGCAAACCGGACGTAAAAGCGAAGCCCAGCAGACGCTGATTGAAGCGCTGACGCTGGCAAACCGCACCGGCTTTATCAGCCACTTTGTGATTGAAGGCGAAACCATGGCGCAGCAACTGCGTCAACTGTTGCAATTGCATACGCTACCAGAGCTGGAACAACACCGTGCGCAGCGCATTTTGCGCGACATCAATCAGCATCATCGCCACAAATTCGCCCATTTCGACGAGGGCTTTGTCAGCCGCCTGTTAACACACCCGCAGGTGCCGGAACTGATCCGTACCAGCCCGCTTACGCAGCGGGAATGGCAGGTGTTGGGTCTGATTTACTCCGGTTACAGCAACGATCAAATTGCTGGGGAACTGGAAGTGGCGCAAACCACTATCAAAACCCATATCCGCAATCTCTATCAGAAGCTGGGCGTTATGCATCGGCAGGAAGCCGTGCAGCAGGCACAGCATTTACTGCACCTGATGGGCATGAGCGTGGCGTAGCGGTTAACAGGCGCGGTGAGAAAAGTTACTCAGCACAGCTCCAGATGGACTTCGTGCTGTTCAATCACTTTCATCACGCTGGCGGGCGGCATTTCATTGGTAAACAGATAGTCCACCAGGCTCATATTGCCTAAGTTCACCATGGCGTTGCGGCCAAATTTAGAGTGGTCGGCAACCAGCATCGCACAGCGTGAGTTTTCGATAATCGCCCGTTTGGTGCGAACTTCGTGATAGTCGAACTCCAGCAGCGAGCCATCCATATCGATGCCGCTAATGCCAAGAATGCCGTAATCCAGCCGGAACTGTGAGATAAAATCGAGCGTTGCTTCGCCCATAATGCCGCCGTCACGCGTACGCACCTCGCCACCGGCGATAATCAAGCGAAAATCGGGCTTCGTCATCAACAGCGTGGCGACATTCAGATTATTGGTCACGATGCGCAGATCGTTATGGTTCATCAATGCATGCGCTACCGCTTCTGGCGTGGTGCCGATATCAATAAACAGCGTCGCGCCGTCGGGGATTTGACTGGCCACACGCTGAGCGATGCGCGCTTTTTCCACCGACCACATCATTTTACGATCTTGCCAGGCGGTATTTTCCGAACTGGAAGGCAGCGCCGCGCCGCCGTGATGGCGCTGGATTTTGTTTTGATCGGCCAGATCATTTAGATCGCGGCGAATAGTTTGCGGACTGACGTCAAAATGCTCAACCAGCTCTTCAGTACTCACATATCCCTGACGCCGAACCATATCGATAATAGCGTCATGACGTTGCGTCTGCTTCACATAAATCTCCTGTTAATCGCGCGGCATCAGGCCACAGCTACATTATTTTTTGTCGGCGACCCGTGCCAGCCTGATGCTTCTGCCATCAGCCCTTCTTCACCCGGCGCGTATCAACAAATGCCATCGCCAGCCCTACCGCCAGGCCAGCGGCGTGTGCGGCGTTAGCAATCGGCAGGCCAAATGCGCCAAAATAACCAATGACCAGCCACAGAATAGCGAAAGCCATCAAACCGCGCTCCAGGAAAATCCCACTTTCGGGATCGCGCTCGCCTCGCAGCCATGCATAACCCATCAGCGCATAGACCACGCCGGATAGCCCGCCAAACCAGGGGCCGCTAAATTTGGCCTGCATCCAGCCGCTTAACAGAGCGGAAATCAGGGTAATCACAAACAGTTTGCCGCTGCCCAGCCGCTTTTCTACCGCGCCGCCGATATACCACCACCAGAGCAGATTAAATACCAGGTGCAGCAGCGAGAAGTGCAGCAGGATATGGCTAAACCAACGCCAGGGCTGAAAAAAGGGTGAGACATCCAGCCGCCAGGCCAGCCAGGCCAGCATGATGCCATCGCCGACAATTTGCATCAGGATATACACGGCGATACAGGCGATGGCCAGCAGCATAGTGAGCGGCCCGGCACGCTGGCGCAGATTAGTCAGCAGGCTGTCGCGCTGATAGTGTAATCCGCTATCCGTGGTGCCGCTCTGCCAACTGGCTGCCTGATAGCGCGGATGAAAAGGATCGCGAACAAACTGTTCAAGTTCGTTTTCGACCATTTGCTGTTTCGTCTCATCCTCCAGCAGCAGGATAAGCTGATCTTCCTTTTTGATATGCAGCGTAACGCCGCGCGTGGCCATATAGTCAACAAACGCCTGCGCCATACGCGGATTATTGAACTGAGTCAGTTGTATCATTGCCCATTTCCTGAGGTGTGATCGTAAGACAACGCTTATTCCATTTGCGTCTCAACCAGCTGCGGGAAGGCCGCACGCCAGGCGTCAAAGCCGCCGTCAATGCTGTAAACCTGTTCGAATCCCTGCTGGATTAAATATTGCGCCGCGCCCTTGCTGCTGTTGCCGTGATAACACATGACCAGCACCGGCTTATCGAAATCGGCCTGCTGCATAAAGGTATTCAGCGTGCCGTTTGTCAGGTGGAAAGCCCCTTTGGCATGACCCGCCGCAAAACTTTGCGGATCGCGAATATCGACCAGCAGCGCGTCGCCTTCAGCCAGACGTTGTTGCGCCGTATCGACGCTGATGCATTCAAATTGTTCCATACCGGGTTCCAAATCAACAAAGTGCGGTAAGCCGATTGCGGGGCCGCACATGATACGTGTGCCGCCTTTCAGCCATGAAGATCTCTATTGTAACGCGAAGCGGATTAACTATAACCCAACTAACAGAAAGGTTAACGCCGCCTGGCGCGGCAAATTATGTTAACTGAATCACGCTAAGATGTTTTTATTGGGTTAAAGCTGGCATCAATGTTGGTTTGCGATTATTATTATGCTCGAAAACGAACATAGACGAACTATTCCGAACATCGGGGGAGATGACGTGGAAACCAAAGATCTGATCGTTATCGGCGGCGGCATCAACGGTGCCGGTATTGCGGCCGACGCCGCAGGACGCGGACTGTCAGTGCTGATGCTGGAGGCGCAGGATCTGGCATGCGCGACCTCCTCCGCCAGCTCAAAACTGATTCATGGCGGCCTGCGCTACCTGGAACATTATGAATTCCGTCTGGTCAGTGAAGCGCTGGCCGAGCGTGAAGTACTGCTGAAGATGGCTCCGCACATTGCCTTTCCCATGCGTTTCCGCCTGCCGCACCGCCCGCATTTACGTCCGGCATGGATGATCCGCACCGGCCTGTTTATGTATGACCACTTAGGCAAACGCACCAGCCTTCCAGGCAGTAAAGGGCTGCGTTTCGGCGCAGACTCCGTCATGAAGCCGGAAATCACGCGCGGTTTCGAATATTCTGACTGCTGGGTCGACGATGCGCGTCTGGTAGTGCTGAACGCTCAGGAAGTGGTAAAACGCGGCGGCGAAGTTCGTACTCGCACACGCGTTACCCGCGCATGGCGCGAAAACGATATGTGGATGGTAGAAGCGGAAGATGTCGATAGCGGTAAAACCTTTACCTGGCGCGCCAAAGGCCTGGTCAATGCCGCCGGTCCGTGGGTTAAACAGCTGTTTGACGACGGCCTGAAGCTGAAATCCCCTTACGGCATTCGCCTGATTAAAGGCAGCCATATTGTAGTGCCGCGCGTTCACACGGAAAAACAGGCTTATATTCTGCAGAACGAAGACCATCGTATCGTTTTCGTGATTCCGTGGATGGATGAGTTTTCCATCATTGGCACCACCGATGTGGAATACAAAGGCGATCCGAAACAGGTAAAAATTGACGATAACGAAATTGCCTATCTGCTGAAAGTGTATAACGCGCACTTTAAAAAGCAGCTGGATCGTAGCGATATTGTCTGGACCTATTCCGGCGTGCGTCCGCTGTGTGATGACGAATCTGACTCACCGCAGGCAATTACCCGTGACTACACGCTGGATGTGCGTGACGATGCGGGTAAAGCGCCGCTGCTGTCGGTGTTCGGCGGCAAGCTGACCACTTACCGCAAGCTGGCTGAACATGCCATGGAGAAGCTGGCGAAGTATTACGCCAATATTGGCCCGGCCTGGACCAAAACGGCAGTGCTGCCAGGCGGTGATATTGCCGGTACGCGTGAGGATTACGCCGCCAGCCTGCGTCGTCGTTATTCCTTTATTAGCGAAGGCATGGCGCGCCATTATGCCCGCACCTACGGCAGCAACAGCGAGCGGATCCTACAGAACGCCACTTCCCTGAGCGATCTGGGTGAAGATTTCGGCCACGGTTTCTATGAGGCTGAGCTGCGTTACCTGATGGAAAACGAGTGGGTGCGCGAACTGGATGACGCGATCTGGCGTCGCACCAAACTTGGCATGTGGCTGAATGAGGCGCAGCAGGCGCGCGTGGCGCAGTGGCTGGACGCGCATGGCAAAAAGCCGACACTCTCGCTGGCGTCATAAACCCGCGCTTTAAAGAGCATAAAAATAATCCCCTGCCAGCATAGTGCTGGCAGGGGATTTTTATTGCCGATGCGGAAATCAAAGCCTGATAGGTGAAATATGCCAAATCTCGTCAGCGTATTCCTGAATGGTACGATCTGAAGAAAAGTAGCCCATATTAGCGATATTCAGCGCCGCACGTCGCTGCCACTCTTCCGGCTGGCGATACAGTTCATCTACTTTGTCCTGCGTATCCACGTAGCTACGATAGTCAGCCAGCAGCTGATAGTGATCGCCCAGACCAATCAACGAATCGTAGATATTGTGATAGCGTCCTGGCTCTTGCGGGCTGAACACGCCGGTAGCAATCTGTGTCAACGCCTGACGCAGCTCTTCATCCTTTTCATAATACTGACGCGAGTTGTACCCTTCCCGCCGCAGCTTTTCCACCTGATCGGCGGTATTACCAAAGATAAAGATGTTCTCTTTGCCCACGTGCTCACGCATTTCAACATTCGCGCCATCCAGCGTACCGATGGTTAACGCGCCGTTGACGGCAAACTTCATGTTACTGGTACCGGATGCTTCGGTGCCAGCCAGCGAGATCTGTTCAGAGAGATCGGCGGCCGGAATAATGATCTGCGCCAGGCTCACGCTGTAATTGGGAATAAACACCACCTTCAGCTTGTTTTTCACCTGCGGATCGTTATTGATCACCTGCGCTACGTCGTTAATCAGATGAATAATATGCTTCGCCATATAGTAGGCAGAGGCCGCCTTACCGGCGAAAATATTAACGCGCGGCACCCAGTTGGCATTGGGATCGGCCTTGATGCGGTTATAGCGGGTGATCACGTGCAGCACGTTCATCAACTGGCGCTTGTATTCGTGGATACGCTTGATCTGCACATCAAATAGCGCATTAGGATCCAGCACGATATCCATGTTTTTCGCCACCCAGGCCGCCAGACGCTTTTTATTCTCCAGCTTGGCATCGGCAATTTTTTCTATAAAAGCAGGGAAATCGATTTGCGGTTTGATCTCCGCCAGCTGGCTAAGATCGGTGCGCCAGTGACGTCCAATGCTTTCATCCAGCACTTCAGAGAGCGCCGGGTTAGCCAGCGCCAGCCAGCGACGCGGGGTAATACCGTTGGTCTTATTACAGAAACGCCCCGGGAACAGGCGGGCAAAATCGGCAAACAGCGACTGTACCATCAGATTCGAGTGCAGCTCCGATACGCCATTCACTTTGTGGCTGACCACCACCGCCAGCCAGGCCATACGTACCTGGCGTCCGTTGTTTTCATCAATAATCGAAATACGTGACAGCAGCTCCCACTCGTTCGGATAGTGATCCTGAATGGTTCGCAGGAAGTAGTCGTTGATTTCAAAAATGATTTGCAGATGGCGCGGCAGGATCTTGCCGATCATATCCACCGACCAGGTTTCCAGCGCCTCACTCATCAATGTATGGTTGGTATAGGAGAAGACCTGGCACACCACTTCAAACGCATCGTCCCAGCTGAACTTATGCTCATCGATCAGCAAGCGCATCAGCTCCGGGATCGCCAGCACCGGGTGGGTATCGTTCAGGTGAATGGCAATTTTATCGGAGAGATTATCGAAGGTCTGATGCATTTCCCAGTGACGGTTCAGAATATCCTGTACCGTTGCCGAAACGAGGAAATACTCCTGACGCAGTCGCAGCTCGCGGCCAGAGTAGGTTGAGTCATCCGGATAGAGCACGCGCGATACGTTTTCCGAATGGTTTTTATCTTCTACCGCAGCAAAGTAATCGCCCTGGTTAAATTTCCCCAGGTTGATTTCATTACTGGCCTGCGCGCTCCACAGCCGTAGCGTGTTGGTCGCATCGGTATCAAAGCCGGGAATAATCTGGTCATAGGCCATCGCCAGCACTTCTTCGGTCTCCAGCCAGCGCACCTTCGCGCCCTCATGCTGTAACCGTCCGCCGAAACGCACTTTATAACGGGTGTTATAGCGCTGAAACTCCCACGGGTTGCCATATTCCAGCCAGTAGTCCGGCGACTCCGCCTGGCGTCCATCCACAATGTTCTGTTTAAACATGCCGTAATCGTAACGGATGCCATAGCCGTGTCCGGGCAAGCCTAAGGTGGCCAGCGAATCAAGGAAACAGGCTGCCAGACGCCCTAAACCGCCATTACCCAGCCCCGGATCGTTCTCTTCCTCAATCAGCTCCGCCAGATCCAGCCCCATCTCTTCCAGCGCGCTGTTGAGATCGTCATAGATCCCCATCGCCAGCAGTGCATTAGAGAGGGTGCGGCCCATCAGGAATTCCATCGACAGGTAATAAACCTGACGCACATCCTGCGACAGCTGAGCACGGCTGGAGCGCAGCCAGCGCTCTACCATGCGATCGCGCACCGCCAGCAGCGAGGCGTTCAGCCATTCATGCTTGTTGGCGGAAGAGGGATCTTTACCCAGCGTAAACATGAGCTTATAGGCAATAGAGTGCTTTAACGCTTCGACCGTTAGCGTAGGTGATGCATAGGTAAAAGGTGCGTTCATAGCAAATATCCTAAATCAGGTTACAACAACCGTTGATAAAGATCCCGGTAGGCCTGTGCAGCCACCTGCCAGCTAAAATCCATCGCCATTGCCTGACGCTGCACGTAGCGCCAAAGAGAAGGACGAGACCACAGCACAAACGAACGCCGGATAGCACGCAGTAGCGACCAGGCATTGCTGTCCTCAAAGGTAAAACCGCTGGCGATGCCGTCCGCCAGGTTTTCCAGAGAACTGTCATTAACCGTGTCCGCCAGCCCGCCGGTGCGTCTTACCAGCGGCAGCGTGCCGTACTTCAGGCCATAAAGCTGCGTCAGTCCGCAAGGTTCAAAGCGACTCGGCACCATAATCACATCCGCTCCGCCCATAATGCGGTGGGAGAACGCTTCGTGGTAGCCAATCTGTACTCCAACGCTGCCGGGGTTTTCCGCCGCCGCCGCCAGGAAGCCCTGCTGCAATACCGCATCGCCTGCCCCCAGCAGCACCAGCTGTCCGCCCTGCTCCAGCAGACTTGGCAACGCCTCCAGCACCAGATCCAGCCCTTTCTGCTTGGTCAGACGACTTACCACCGCAAATACCGGCACGCTGTCGTCAACTTTCAGCCCCATTGCAATCTGTAGCTGACGCTTGTTCTCCGCCTTGGCATCCAGCGTATCGCGGTTGTAACGCGCGTTAAGCAGCAGGTCATGCGCGGGGTCCCAGATTAGCGGATCGACCCCGTTCAGAATGCCGCTCAGCCGCCCCTCCCGCATCCGCTGTGCCAGCAGCGCCTCCATGCCGTTGCCATATTCCGGCAGGGTGATCTCGCGCGCATAGGTCGGACTGACCGCCGTAATATGATCGGCAAAGAAGAGCCCGGCCTTGAGGTAAGAGATCTGGCCGAAAAATTCCAGCCCATGCATATCGAAAAACGACCACGGCAGCTGGATTTCATCCATATGATGCGCGTAGAACAGCCCCTGATACGCCAGGTTATGCACGGTAAATACCGACTTCGCCGGACGTCCGCGCGCCGCCAGATAGGCACAGGTTAAACCGGCGTGCCAGTCATGGGCGTGCACAATATCCGGACGCCAGTTAGTATCCAGCCCGCAGGCCATTTCACACCCCATCCAGCCGAGCAATGCAAAGCGCAGATAGTTGTCCGGATAATCGAACTGGTTTTCATCGTGATAAGGGCTGCCAGGCCGATCGTACAGGCCCTCAGCTTCAATCAGATAAATGCCAACCCCATTAAAATGTCCAAAGTGCAGCCTGACCGGGCCTGCGAAAGTTTGCAGCTCAGCGACGACTTCCGTGTCGGTAATTCCCTTACGCAGATCCGGAAACGCCGGGAGTAAAACGCGCGTGTCCGTTCCATCTGCAATCTGTGCTGCCGGTAATGCCCCCACCACATCAGCTAACCCGCCGGTTTTCAGCAGCGGGAAAAGTTCTGAACAGACATGTAAAACCTGCATTCTCGGCTCCTTTAACGGAAATCTGGCGCGATCCTCGCGCAGATTGCGTGTGTTACTGTTTTGCCGGTCAGGCGGAAGTGTCGGCCAGCCTGGCCAGCATTTCGCGCGTTACCAGCACGATGCCCTCTTCGGAACGGTAAAAACGGCGGCTGTCTTCATCAGGGTTTTCGCCGATTACCATGCCTTCTGGAATAACGCAGGCGCGATCGATGACGCAGCGGCGCAGACGACATGAGCGTCCAATCACCACGTCAGGCAGCAGCACTGCAGAATCAATATTGCAAAATGAGTTCACGCGTACGCGTGAGAACAGCACGGAATGAACCACTACCGAACCAGAGATAATGCAGCCGCCAGAGACCAGCGAGTTCATGGTCATGCCATGACTGCCGGAGCGATCCTGAACAAACTTAGCCGGTGGCAGAGGTTCCATATAAGTATGAATTGGCCATTCATGGTCATACATATCCAGCTCCGGCGTTACGGAAGCAAGATCGAGATTGGCGCGCCAGTAGGCTTCCAGCGTTCCCACATCACGCCAGTAGGGCACCGCCTCATCATCGTTTTGCACGCAAGAGAGAGTAAAGGAGTGCGCCAGCGCTTCGCCGCTGGCGACAATTTTCGGCAGCAGGTCTTTACCGAAATCGTGGCTGGAGCCTGGGATCTCCAGGTCTTCTTCCAGTAGCTGGTAAAGGTAGTCGGCGTTAAAAACGTAGATACCCATGCTGGCCAGCGCTTTGCTGTCATCGCCAGGCATAGAGGGCGGCTGCGCCGGTTTTTCCACGAAATCCACTACGCGATTTTGCTCGTTTACCGCCATAACGCCGAACGCGGTGGCCTCATGCAGCGGCACCGGCAGGCAGGCGATAGTGCAACGCGCATTGTTATCGACATGGTCAAGCAGCATGCGCGAGTAATCCATTTTGTAGATATGGTCGCCCGCCAGGATCACGATATATTGCGCATCGTAGCGGCGAATAATATCCAGGTTTTGGGTTACCGCATCGGCGGTGCCGCGATACCAGTGCTCAGTGCTAAAACGCTGCTGAGCCGGCAGCAGGTCAACAAACTCGTTCATCTCTTCATTGAAGAAAGACCAGCCGCGTTGAATATGCTGCACCAGCGAGTGGGACTGATACTGCGTAATCACCCCAATGCGCCGGATGCCGGAGTTGATGCAGTTCGACAGGGCAAAATCGATAATGCGAAATTTGCCGCCAAAATGCACCGCAGGTTTTGCGCGCGTCGCGGTCAAATCTCTCAGGCGCGTGCCGCGTCCGCCTGCAAGAATGAGGGCCACAGTTTGCGTTGGCAGCTGTCTCGCCAGCATCAGGTGATCGGTACGTTCTAACTTGACCATGTCTGACTCCTTATACTTGCTTCTGGAACACACACGCGCCGTGCGCAGGCCCATGCCAGACAGTGGACGGAACAGGATTATCTTCCCCGGCAAAAGGAGGAACCGCGCGCCACTCTCCATCTGGTAGAGATAATTCGCTCACGTCTTGCGTGGCATTAATCGTGATCAACCAGCGTCCGGACAGCAGGATTTGCAGTTTATGCTCATCCTGCTCCCACTGTTGCTCATCCAGCGGCTCTCCCTGACTGTTTAGCCACTGAACATTGCCATCACCTTCCCTCCACCAGCGATCCTGCGTCAGCGCAGGGATCTGCTGACGCAAATGAATCAGCGCGGCGGTAAAGGCGTACAGCCCTTCATCCTGGTTTTCCCAGTCGAGCCAGGTGAGTTCGTTATCCTGACAGTAGGCGTTATTGTTGCCGTGCTGGGTATGCCCATGTTCATCACCGGCCAGCAGCATCGGCGTGCCCTGCGCCAGCAGCAGTGAAGTCAGCAAGGCGTGCGCGCTGCGACGGCGGCGCTCCAGCACGTTAAGCGAGACCGTTAGTCCTTCGCTGCCGTGATTATGGCTAAAGTTGCCGTTGTGTCCGTCGCGGTTATCTTCGCCGTTGGCCTCATTGCGTTTACGCGTGAAGCTCAGCAGATCGCGCAGAGTAAAGCCGTCATGGGCGGCGATCAGGTTCACCGTGGCGGACGGCAGGCGGTCACTATGCTGGAAGGCGTCGCTGGAGGCGGCGAAACGGCGCGCAAAGTCGGCGTTGGTCACTCCGCCAAGCAGCCAGTAACGGCGCATATCGTCACGGAAGCGATCGTTCCAGTCAGCAAAGGGCGACGGAAAACTGCCCACCTGATAGCCGTTCGGCCCGATATCCCACGGCTCGGCGATTAGCTTCACTTGAGAAAGAATCGGACAGGCTTTTAGCGCCGTGAAGAAAGGCGCATCGGCACGAAAATCGGGCGTTCTTCCCAGCACCGGAGCCAGATCGAAGCGGAAGCCATCGACATGGCACACCGTAACCCAGTAACGCAAGCAGTCGAGCGCCCAGTTCACTACCTGCGGATGACTGAAATTGAGCGTGTTACCGCAGCCGGTCCAGTTGTGATAATGGCCGTCATCGGTTAACCAGTAGTAGCTGGCG
Source organism: Pantoea sp. FN0302 (assembly GCF_050113775.1). Lineage (NCBI taxonomy): Bacteria > Pseudomonadati > Pseudomonadota > Gammaproteobacteria > Enterobacterales > Erwiniaceae > Pantoea > Pantoea sp. FN0302. The sequence goes on along the minus strand of NZ_JBNJSM010000002.1, from coordinate 375,067 downwards.
TTGTCGATCCCGCGCATTGAAAGCGTCGGACCGATCTCTTCCAACTCGGCGGTATGATTCAGCACGATATCCAGCACCACCTCAATGCCCGCCGCATGCAGCGTTTTCACTGCCTGCTGAAACTCCTGTAGCGGGCTCAGGCCGCCAACGCCGGAGGCGTAACGCGGCTCCACCGACCAGAGCGCATAAGGGTTGTAGCCCCAGTAGTTACGTAATCCCAGCTGCTGCAGGCGCGGCTCATCGGCAAACTGCGCCACCGGCTGGAGCTCCAGCGTGGTGATACCGAGCTGTTTGAGGTAATTGACAATAGCAGGATGCCCCAGCGCAGCGTAAGTACCGCGCTGCGTTTCCGGAATTTCCGGATGCCGCTGGGTTAATCCACGCACATGCGCTTCATAGATCACCGTATTGCCCCAGGGCACACGCGGCGCGGCGTCATCGCCCCAGTTAAAGGCTTCCGCAACCACCACGCTTTTCGGCGCAATCGCTGCGTTATCCTGCTCATCGCGCTGCCATTCGCCACCGTTAAACAGCGGGCTGTCCACCACCTTGCCCTCAACGGCGCGGGCGCAAGGATCAACTAACAGCTTAGCCGGATTGAAGCGATGCCCCTGCTCCGGCGCCCAGGGACCATGTACCCGGTAGCCGTAGCGCTGGCCCGGCTGGAGATCGGGTACGTAGCCATACCAGATGTTATTGGTGCGTGACGGCAAGTCATAGCGTACCTCCTGCCCCTTTTCATCGAACAGGCAAAGCTCCACGCGTTGAGCGTGTTGAGAGAACAGCGTGAAGTTAACCCCGTTACCATCCCAGGTTGCGCCAGGGAGAGCAGGATTACCCGTACGCAAATGACTCATTCCGCCTCCCGCACCAGCCAAATCGTCGCCAGCGGCGGTAATGACAGCATCAGCGAATGCTCACGGTTGTGGCTGGGTAGCGGATCGCTCCACACCACGCCGCCGTTGCCGGTATTGCTGCCGTGATAATGAACAGAGTCAGTATTCATGATTTCGCGCCAGGCACCGGGCTGGTTAATACCGAACCGGTAGTTGTAACGCGGCACCGGCGTAAAGTTACTGGCAACGATGATTTCGTTACCGTCACGATCGCGGCGCGCAAAAATAAATACCGAGTTTTCGTAATCATCCACCACCAGCCACTCAAAGCCGTTGCCTTCGAAATCGCACTGGTGCATGGGCGCATGATGCCGATAGGTAAAGTTAAGATCGCGTACCAGGCGCTGTACGCCGTGGTGCCAGTTGTCCTCGCCTTCCAGCAGGTGCCAGTCAAGGCTGGCATCATGATTCCACTCACGTCCCTGCGCGAACTCGCCTCCCATAAACAGCAGCTTTTTGCCCGGGAAAGCCCACATCCAGCCGTAATAGGCGCGCAGGTTGGCAAATTTCTGCCAGGTATCGCCCGGCATGCGATCGAGGATCGAACGTTTGCCGTGTACCACTTCATCGTGCGAAAGCGGCAGCACGAAGTTTTCGGTGTAGTTGTACAACATGCCGAATGTCATCAGGTGATGGTGATGACTGCGGTAAATCGGGTCCTGCTTCATGTAATCCAGCGTGTCGTGCATCCAGCCCAGGTTCCATTTGTACCAGAAGCCCAGACCGCCGGTTTCCGGCGGACGCGATACGCCGTGAAAATCGGTGGATTCCTCAGCGATGGTGACCGCGCCCGGTGCGGTGTTGCCCAGCATCCGGTTGGTGTAGCGGATAAAATCGATTGCTTCGAGATTCTCACGCCCGCCAAAGTGGTTCGGCACCCACTCGCCCTGCGGACGGCTATAGTCGCGGTAGATCATTGACGCCACCGCATCCACGCGCAGGCTATCGATGCCAAAGCGTTCTACCCAGTAGAGCGCGTTACCGGCAAGATAGTTACTGACTTCACGTCGTCCGTAGTTATAAATCAGCGTGTTCCAGTCCTGATGAAACCCTTCGCGCGGGTCTTCATGCTCATACAGCGCGGTGCCGTCAAACTGCGCCAGGCCGAAGTCATCGGAAGGGAAGTGGCCGGGCACCCAGTCAAGGATCACATTCAGGCCGGCAGCGTGCGCTGCAGCGACAAAATGGCGGAACTCATCGCGCGTGCCGAAACGTCGGGTCGGCGCATACATCCCCACCGGCTGATAGCCCCAGCTACCGTCAAACGGATGCTCGTTAATCGGCATCAGCTCAATATGGGTAAAGCCCATCTCTTTAACGTAGGGGATCAGCTGCTCTTCCAGCTCTTTGTAGCTCAGCCAGAAATTGTTATCGGTGTGACGACGCCAGGAGCCGAGATGCACTTCATAGATGGAAATCGGCGCGTCAAAGGCGTTGGCCGCTTTGCGGTCCTCGCGCATGACCACTTTTTCCGGCAGTCCACAGATTACCGAGGCGCTGTCAGGGCGCATTTGCGATTCAAAAGCAAACGGGTCCGATTTCAGACGCAGATGCCCTTTATTATCAATAATTTCAAACTTATAAAGTTGTCCGGTGCGTGCTGCCGGCACAAACAGCTCCCAAATACCGATTTCCCGGCGGAAGCGCATCGGATGGCGGCGGCCATCCCAATAGTTAAAATCACCCACCACCGAGACGCGGCGAGCGTTAGGCGCCCAAACCGAGAAGCGGGTACCGCTAATGCCATCAATCACGTCGGCATGCGCGCCCAGCGTTTCGTAGGGGCGTAAATGGGTGCCTTCCGCCAGCAGCCAGCTGTCCAGCTCTTGCAGCAGCGGGCCGAAGCGATAGGCATCGTCAATCAGGTTCTGCTCGCCATGCCAGGTGACGGCAAGCTGATAGCGAAACGGGTTTTTACGACGGGGGATAACACCGTTAAAAAAGCCGCGTGAGTCGAGACATTTCAACTGAGCGCATTTACGCCCGGTGCTGGTTTCAATCACCCACACTTCTGAGGCATCAGGCAACAACGCCCGCACCTCAAGTCCGTTACTGGTCTGATGCATTCCCAACAGTGAAAACGGGTCAGCGTAGTGACCTTCAATAATCGCATTGATCGCCTGGCGATCCGGGAGCTCTGACATGACTTTCTTCCTGTGATGTATGGTAGCCGAAACGTTACGTTTGAGGACGTTAGCCTGACTACTCTTCAATGAGCCATGCGCACGCTGGCAGAGCCGCACCTTTCCCTGGAAAAAGCGTTGCCGCGCGCATCAACTTTTAATCTTCAAAGCAGAAAAACAAAACAGTCCTGCTAAGCATAGACAAGGCCAACAATAAGCCTGCGAACTTTGTATAAAATAATTAGCACAATGCTAAAAAAGAGGATACGGATCACCCAGCGGTTAATTTTTGCGCCAGCATGATGAAAACACTGGGAAAGGAAGAGAGTGTGAAATTTCGGATTAAGGACGGGACGTTAGCCACTTGCCCCATTCAGTCGTTGAATGGGGCAAGAGCCGATTAATCTACCAGCAAACGCAGCATGCGACGCAGCGGTTCGGCAGCACCCCACAGCAGCTGATCGCCAACGGTAAAGGCAGAAAGATATTCCGGCCCCATGTTCAGCTTACGCAAACGCCCTACCGGCGTGGTCAGCGTGCCGGTTACCGCCGCAGGCGTCAGTTCACGCATTGTCAGCTCACGGTCGTTGGGCACCACTTTCACCCACTGGTTATGCGATGCCAGCAGCTGTTCGATTTCCGCCAGCGGCACATCCTGTTTCAGCTTCAGCGTGAAAGCCTGGCTGTGGCAGCGCAGCGCGCCAACGCGCACGCACAGACCATCAACCGGGATAGTTTGCTGCGTACCAAGGATTTTGTTGGTCTCCGCCTGGCCTTTCCACTCTTCGCGGCTCTGGCCGTTTTCCAGCTGCTTATCAATCCACGGAATCAGGCTGCCCGCCAGCGGCACGCCGAAATTATCCACCGGCAGCGTGCCGGAACGGGTAAATTCGGTGACTTTACGCTCGATGTCCAGAATCGCCGACGCCGGATTTTGCAGCTCTGGCGCAACGTGATCGTGCAACATCCCCATCTGCGTCAGCAGCTCACGCATATGACGCGCGCCGCCGCCGGAGGCCGCCTGATAGGTAGCGACGGAAGCCCACTCAATCAGATTGTGCGCAAACAGACCACCCAGAGACATCAGCATCAGGCTCACGGTGCAGTTGCCGCCAACAAAGGTTTTGATGCCTTTATCCAGCCCTTCACGGATGACCTGCTGGTTAACCGGGTCGAGGATAATGATGGCGTCGTCCTTCATGCGCAGCGTGGAGGCCGCGTCAATCCAGTACCCCTGCCAGCCGCTGGCGCGCAGCTTCGGGTAGATCTCACCGGTATAATCGCCGCCCTGGCAGGTGATGATAATATCCAGCGCGCGCAACGCCTCAATATCATACGCATCCTGTAGCGTACCGCTGTGAGCGCCTACCGTCGGTGCAGCCTGCCCGTGCTGTGAGGTTGAGAAAAAAATCGGACGAATCACGTCAAAATCACGCTCTTCGCTCATGCGCTGCATCAGCACTGAGCCGACCATACCGCGCCAACCAATAAGACCTACATTTTTCATTAAACACCTGCTACAGGCTTCCGGTTGATGACTGCGTCACCAGGATAGCGCCTGACTGTCTGAAGAGTAAAAATACCGGCTCGCCAGAAAGCGAAGCCTGCCAGAGAAAATGGGTTTACCTGTGACCCTCAACTCTACAAAATGCAGCTCTGCTGGCAAGTGAATTAATTCGATTGCGTTAATCTTTTCAACAGCATTGCTAATAACGGCGCTGCTGAATTAAAAGCAAAGAGCAAAATAAATGACTGAAATGATCTCCGCGACCATATTATTGTTGTTGATTATGGATCCGCTCGGCAATTTGCCGATATTTATGTCGGTTTTAAAGCATCTGGAGCCGAAACGGCGGCGTATCGTTTTGATCCGCGAAATGCTGATTGCGCTGGCGCTGATGCTGCTTTTTTTGTTTGCTGGCGAAAGAATTTTGGCGTTTCTTAACCTGCGTACTGAAACGGTCTCGATCTCCGGCGGCATTATTCTGTTTCTGATCGCCATTAAAATGATCTTCCCATCGCCGGAAAGCAGCAGTACCGGTCTGCCGGTCGGTGAAGAACCTTTTCTGGTACCGCTGGCGATCCCGCTGGTGGCCGGACCTTCGCTGCTGGCGACGCTGATGCTGCTTTCGCACCAGTATCCGCATCAGATGGGTTATCTGGTCGGCGCGTTGCTGTGCGCGTGGGGCATTACGGTGGTGATTCTATTGCTTTCCGGCCTGTTTCTGCGGCTGCTGGGCGACAAAGGCGTCAATGCGCTGGAGCGTCTGATGGGGCTGATTTTGATTATGCTGGCGACGCAGATGTTCCTTGATGGCATTCGCGCCTATCTGAAGATTTAGTCTGGCAGGCGATAAAGGGCGTCAGAAGCGGGCGGATATCGGGTATCCGCCCGTAACGATCAGGAGAGCAGTTGAAAAGCGATCATGCCGACAATGGCACCGGTGGTGCCCAGAATGGTTTCCATCAGCGTCCAGGTTTTTAGCGTTTGCGCCTCGGTTGCGCCGGTAAAGCGGCCAAACAGCCAGAAGCCCGCGTCGTTGACATGGCTGACCACAATCGAACCGCCAGCGATGCACAGCGACAGCGCCGCCATCTGCGCGCCGTTGTAGTGCAGCGGCTCAATCACCGGCATCACCAGCCCTACGGCCGTTAAACAGGCCACCGTCGCCGAGCCCTGAATAATGCGCACCGCTGCCGCAAGGATAAAACAGGCCAGCGCAATCGGCAGGCCCGCGCCGGTTAAGGCGTTGCCCAGCGCCGGGCCAACGCCGGAATCTACCAGCACCTGCTTAAACACGCCGCCCGCGCCGATGACCAGCAGAATAATGCCCGCTGGCTGCAGCGCACTACCGCAAACCTGCATCACCTTCTCTTTATCCATCCCCTGGCGCCAGGCCAGGCCATAAATCGCCAGCAGCAGCGCCAGCAGAATCGCAGTAAACGGATGACCAATAAACTCCAGCCACTCATACAGGCGTGAGCCTTCAGAGGTAAAACGCGCGCCGATGGTTTTTAGCCCCACCAACACCAGCGGGAAAAGAATCAGCGACAGGCTAAAGCCAAAGGAAGGCAGCTTATGCGCTTCCACTTCCGGCTGCGCCACTTCCTCCGGTACGTTAAAGCTGACGTGGCGGCTGATAAAGTTGCCAAACAGCGGACCGGCGATCAGCATACCGGGCAGCGCCGCGCACAGCCCCAGCAGAATCATCCAGCCGAAATCAACATGCATCTGCGACGCCAGCAGCATCGGTGCCGGACCCGGCAGCAGAAACGCCGCCGCCGCCGCCACGCCGGCAAACAGCGGGATCACCAGCCTGACGAGGTTATCGCCGGTGCGTCTGGCCACGGCGAAAGCGATGCTGATCAACAGCACCACCGCCACTTCAAAAAACAGCGGCAGCGCGCAAATCAAGCCCGCTATTCCCATCGCATAATGCGCCCGGCTTTCGCCGAATGATTTCAACATGCGAATAGCGATTTGATCGACCGCGCCGGTTTCATGCAGGATTTTGCCAAACATAGCGCCCAGCGCTACCACCACGGCGAGAAAGCCGAGCGTACCGCCCATGCCTTTTTCCATGGTTTCGGCAATTTTATCCAGCGGCATCCCGGAGAACAGGCCAGCGCCAAAAGAGACTAATATCAGGGCGACAAAAGCGTGCATACGCGCCTTCATCACCAGAAACAGCAGCAGAACAACCGAACCTGCTGCGGTTAAAACCAGGGTTGCGGTACTCATCAGAAACAACTAATCCTTTTTGATCGCACCCTCAATGGTCGCGATGGTGGCGGCAACGACATCCGGCAGGGGGTGATTGATATCCACCACCAGCACATCGCTTTCATCGGCGTCCGGCTCTTCCAGCGTATCGAACTGGGAGACCAGCATTTGCGGCTTAAAGAAATGGCCTTTGCGCGCCTTCAGGCGGCTTTCAATGGTGGCAAACTCACCTTTCAGATAGATAAAGGAGAGGTTGTTATTCCCCTGACGCAGGATATCGCGATAGCTTTTTTTCAGGGCGGAGCAGACGATGATCGAAACGGCCTGAGTACGCTGCATGGCAAATGCCGCATCGTTAACCGCCTTTAACCAGGGACGACGATCGTCATCGTTCAGTGGATGGCCTTCCGCCATTTTTTCAATATTCGCGCGGGGATGCAGAAAATCGCCGTCGAGAAACGCGGTTTTCAGCTGGTGCGAGACTTCATAAGCAACGGCAGATTTGCCGCTGCCTGATACGCCCATCAAAATGAATACATGATGAGACGGCAACTGGTTTTGCATTATTGTTAGCTCCGGCAGATGAAGATGGCAATGTTACCGATAACATCGCCATACCCATTCTCAGTACGTGCGTTCATCGGCGCAACCTGTCTCACAGGAAAAGCCTGGAATTGTGAGCGAGTTCAAAAAAAGCGCAGATTCAGATGCTCTCCCCTTCCTGGATCTCAAAACCCACATCGACAGGCTGATGTTCGCGGCTTACACCGCCAATACGCGCTAACAGCAGCGCGGCGGCTTCACGCCCCATACGATCGCGCGGTGTCAGCACGGTTGCCAGACGCGGCGTGACCACGTGCGCAATGTCATGCCCGTGAAAGCCGGCAATCGCCATTTGCTGCGGCACGCGCAATCCCTGACGCTGACATTCAAACATAGCACCTATCGCCAAATCGTCATTGGTGCAGAACAGGCTGTCGGTTTGCGGGTAACGCCGCCGCGCCTCGCACAGCAGCATCGCGCCCGCGCTAAAAGAAGAGGCTTCTTCCATCATGACGCTGCGCGGTTCCAGCCCCGCCTCACGCATTGCCAGTTCATAGCCCCGTTGTTTTTGTAATGTGCGCTCATCCAGCCGTGCGCCCAGATAGACGGTATGTCGATGCCCTTTCGCCAGAATCGCCCGGGTCATTTGTCGCGCCGCCTCAACGTTATCAAAGCCCACTGCCATATCCAGGCAGGGTGAGACGCTGTCCATCATTTCAATTACCGGAATCCCGGCGGTTTCAATCATGCGCAGGCTGGCTGGCGTATGGGTTCGTTCGGTAAGGATCAGCCCGTCAATGTTCCAGCCCAGCAGCGAACGCAGCTGAAGCTCTTCTTTCTCCGGGTTATAACCAAAGTGACCGACCAGCGTCTGATAACCTGCCGCATCGGTTACGCTTTCAATGCCGCGCAGCACATCGGCGAATACCTGGTTAGTTAATGAAGGCAGCAGCACGCCAATTGCACGGCTGGTGGCGTTAGATAGCATATCGGGAGCGCGGTTGGGAATGTAGCCCAGCTCATCCAGCACGACGGCAATTTGCGCGCCCAGCGCAGCGGAGACCTGTTGCGGATTACGGAGGTAGCGGCTGACGGTCATTTTCGTCACGCCAACGCGATCGGCAACATCCTGAAGCACGGGTCTTTTTTTCTTCATTATCATTCGCAGGCCAGAGGGAGGTGAGGATGAGTTTACAAAAAAACCGCAGCAGTAACGAGCAGGGAAAACGCGCCTTGTCTGAGACCAGACGCGCATTGATAAATCGCAGGCAAAAAAAGCCGCCGTCGGGTTGCGACAGCGGCCTGGGTTTGGCTTAAACCGGAGGCAGATCGAACAGCAGGATCTCTGCGTCGCTGCTCGCCTGTAGCATCAGCGTGCTCTCTTCCCAGATTGCCAGCGCGTCGCTGGTGGCGAGCGGCTGGTCATTTACCTGCACTTCGCCTTTTACCACCTGGATCCAGATGCGACGTGACGGATCCAGCGCAATGGTGTCGCTTTCACCCGCTTTCAGTACCCAGCGCGACAGCGTCATATCCTGATAGACCTTCAGCGAACCCTCACGGGCATCCGGCGAAAGGATCAGTTGACGACCTGTAACATCGGCAAAGCGTCGCTGGTCGTAACGCGGTTCAATGCCGGTGCTTTCCGGGATAATCCAGATCTGATACAGATGCAGCGGCTCACTGCTACTGGCGTTATATTCAGAATGACGTACGCCGGTACCGGCGCTCATAATCTGGAACTCGCCCGCCGGGATCTGCTCTTTATTGCCCATGCTGTCCTGATGCTCTACGGTGCCGGAAAGCACGTAAGTCAGGATTTCCATATCTTTATGGGGATGCGTACCAAATCCCTGACCGCCAGCAATAACATCTTCGTTAATTACCCGCAGCGCCGAGAAGCCCATGAAATTGGCATCGTAGTAATTGGCGAATGAAAAAGTGTGCCAGCTGTCCAGCCAGCCGTGGTTAGCATGTCCGCGCTCTTCAGCTTTACGTAAGTAAATCATGTTCAATGCTCCTCAACGTTTTTTCTAGTCTGGGGCCGGAGCGGATGGAATGATAGCTGAAAAACTTCACGCCTCTGTTCAAAAAAAATGAAGAGGTGTGCGAAGAGGTTTAAGCACTTTGGCAAATGCAGGGCAAAAAAAAGCCAGCTTGTGGCTGGCTAAAAAAATACTGGAAGCAATGTGAGCAATGTCGTGCTTTCGCAGGGAGTCCGATACGGGTCTCGCTGGAGTGCATGGCAATAATAATCATTATCATTCGTATCTGTAAAGCTTTTTTACTGCTGCTCTGGTGAGATAAGCTCGAACTCATCTGACGATCTCGCAGGCAGATTCCAGTTTGGCGGCTCCGGCTCAACTTCCTCGACCTGCAATCCATGTGCACCCTCAGAAAGACGGAAGCGGGTAACAAAGCCTCTGCCCCAGGGAAAATGCTTCTTTTTGAATTTCTTTTCTGAACTCAGAACAACGGAAAATACATAAGCGGTATCAAGCCGAAACGGGTAAGCAGCGATATCCAGACACTCATCGGCACGAACAGTGTAAGACTTAGGTATAAAAAGCTTTTCACGGGCCATACCTGCCATTTCATAGATGTGTATGGCGTAAACCTCCTCGTCTCCCTCCGGTTGTACGGTTACACATGGTTTATTATCTTTAATCGTCACTTGAGCAGGATAGTCAGGATGGAAATAGTCGCCTGGACCAGGGCAGCCGCTTAGCAGCAAGGCGGCTGCTATAAAGAGTAATTTTCGCATGATTATCTCTGCCTGAGAAAATGGGTTAACACACGCTCATAATCCGTTTTGATGTTTGGGTGAGCTTCCCCTGTAAAAGTCCCAATAGATGGAAGTGACTTAAGCCACAGGCCATAGCCATATCGATAAAGCAAAAAATAATCAGCCACTATCTGCGCCTGCTGTTCCATAGTGTAATCATGTAAATATTTATTTTCAGTAAAATCATAATCATAATTGGCCGCCCAACTAAAAAGCCCGCGGGTTCTGACCCACATCCCTTTCTGATATTGCCAGACATGGGTCAGCTCATGGATAAACGTATGTTGTTTACCAATGTCGGAAATCGCTGAGAAGTCATGCGCATAGAAATAGTCACGCATGTATATCTCCCCGTTGGGCGCCATCGCTACATTTTGGCTCTGCAGGCCAAAAGGAAAATAGCTGCCGTAGTGGATCCAAACCCGAGAGTAAACAATCGCATTACCAAATATTGTTTTAGCCATGTTGATTTCGCCCGGCGTCATCAGGCGTAAGCTTCCTTGTTTTGCATTTTTCATGACAGGTTGTCCATACCTTGCGGTTAATAAAATTAATAACATAAATAATGACAATTAAAATAATTAAACATTAGGGTAACTCTCTACCCTTAATGCATTAATAGCACCCTTTAGCGGGCCAGTTAATTAGCACAAAATAATACCCAACCGAAGTTTACGTCACTCCGTAATCTCAACAACTTATAATGCATGAAAGGCCAGATAGCGTTTAATTAGCGGGGGGTGTTACGCGTTATCTTAATCAACCTGTGGTTGCCTTTTAAAATTCATCTGATGCATCCAGAAAGATCAATAACGCTATTACCGCAGCAAATCAACATTCATTTTATATCATTGGACATTCGTCTCACTTTTTTATAATGAAAGATTCCATTAAAACATACGCTTAATTTTATTGATTTTTTAACGCAACCACGCGAATGTAACTGATAAAACGGCCAGATAACGGAGGGATAATATGAGCAAGATTGTTGTACGTCACGTAGAACCGCAGGATGCGCACGCCCTGCAACAGCTTTATGCACAGGAAAGCAGCTTCCGGGACACTTTGCAGATTCCCTATCCCTCACTGGCTATGTGGCAAGAGCGCATCGCCCACCAACAGCCTGGTCACTATGCGTTGGTTGCCTGCATGGAGGAGCGTGTTGTGGGTAATTTAACGTTAGAGGTTAATCAGTCTCCACGCCGCCGCCACAGCGCCTCTTTTGGCCTCGGGGTTGATGCCAATGAGCGTGGTAAAGGCGTGGCGCAGGCGCTTATGCGTGCCATGATTGATTTATGCGATAACTGGCTGGCCGTAGAACGTATTGAGTTGACGGTGTATACCGATAATGACGCGGCGCTGGCGCTTTATCAGAAATTCGGTTTTGTGACTGAAGGCACGGCGCGTGACTATGCATTACGGGCGGGCGAACGGGTAGACGTACACTATATGGCGCGATTGCGTAAGCGTTAAAGGAAAGCGATCTTATTTGATTTCCCAGGGGTCAAGTAAGCCAGGCCCTATATCGATAAAATTTTTAATTTTTGGCGCCCCTGTTTTTCTTAATTCTGAAAAAACATTCGCACCCAGTAAATAACGCATCAGAAATCAAGGTCCCGGTTAATAATATCCCCACGCTCAGGTTAAAAATCTATAACAGCCGCTTCCGGCATCTGCAAGTCATCAAGAATACTTCTGCGTGAACCGCTGAGCTTTTTAAACTCTTCCCGGTTCAATAATACATATGCAATTTTACCGCGATCGGTAATATAAACTGGGCCATTCTGAGAGAACTTTTTCGCCTTTGAAGCTTCCTGATTAAAGGTGTGGCTGATGATTGTTGTAATAGTCATACCTTCACCTCACTGATAATAACGATGCTACAAATCATATGCATCACATCAAGAAGATTCCATTTATTAGACGGATTTTCGATAACTTCTTTTTATGTTTATCTTTTACGCCGTGCCGGAGCGCAGTTTTCCGACACGGTGTACCATTAATACCCTGCCGTTAGGTCATCTACCGTGCGTGGATCGGACGCGCCGTACAGCATGCCGTCAGGCCCGATCATAATGCTTTGCGTACTGCCCATCGCTGGCAATACTTCGACGTTCTGTGCTTTCGCACTCAGCAATTTAAGCGTATCCGGGCTGAAACCTTTCTCAACGCGTAGCTGATCCGGCAGCCACTGATGATGGAATCGTGGCGCATTGGTGGCTTCAGCCACATTCATGCCAAAATCGATGCTGTTAACCACCATTTGCAGCACGGTGGTGATAATGCGGCTGCCGCCCGGACTGCCGGTAACCAGCCAGGTTTTGCCATCTTTCGCCACAATAGTTGGCGACATGGATGACAACGGACGCTTGCCTGGCTGAACGGCGTTGGCTTCTCCGCCGACCAGGCCATAAACGTTTGGCGTGCCCGGACGAGCGGAAAAGTCATCCATCTCATTGTTCAGCAGAATACCGCTTTTGCCCGCCACGATACCGCTGCCGAAATTAGTATTCAGCGTATAGGTCACCGCGACCGCATTGCCCTGCTTATCCACCACCGAAAAGTGCGTGGTCTGGTTGCTCTCATACGGCTCCAGTTGGCCCGGCTTGATCTCTGTTGAAGGCCGCGCTTTGGCAATATCAATCTGCTGCGCCAGCGATTTCGCATAGGCTTTGCTGGTGAGCGCCTGCCACGGCACCTTAACAAAATCGGGATCGCCCAGATATTCCGAGCGATCGGCGTAGGCATATTTTTCTGCTTCAGCCATTACCTGCATCGCGTCAGCGCTGCCGAAGCCCATTTTTGCCAGATCGAAGTTTTCCAGGATATTCAGGATCTGCACAATATGAATACCGCCGGATGAGGGCGGCGGCATGGAGAAGACCTGATAGCCACGATAGCTGCCGCTAATCGGCTGGCGCTCTACGGCGCGGTAGCTGGCTAAATCCGCTTTGCTAATCAGCCCGCCGTGCTGCGCCATCTCTGCGGCGATCTGATCGGCAATCTCCCCTTTGTAGAAGGCGTCCGCTCCCTGTTGTGCAATCAGCGACAGGCTGTGTGCCAGATTCGCCTGCACCAGACGTTCGCCTTTCTGGTAAGGCGTGCCGTCCGGCTTAAAGAAAATAGCTTTGCTGTTTTCATGCGACAGCAACACCTCTTTGCCATAGCTATTCAGATCGTCAGCCAGCGCATCGTTCACAATGATACCCTTGCGCGCCAGCTCAACGGCAGGCTGTACCAGCTGACTTAGCGGCAGCGTACCGTATTTTTGGGCGGCCAGCGCAAAGCCCGCCACCGTGCCGGGCGTACCGGAAGCCAGCGGCGAGGTCAGGGAAAGTTTGCTGTCCGCATTACCCTGTTTATCCAGAAACATATCCCGGCTGGCGCGAGCGGGTGCCACTTCACGAAAATCGATAGCCGTGGTACGGCCAGAAGCGGTGCGCAGCAGCATAAAGCCCCCGCCGCCCAGGTTGCCCGCCTGCGGATGGGTTACCGCCAGCGCAAAACCCACCGCCACGGCGGCATCCACCGCATTGCCGCCCTGACGCAAAATATCCACGCCAATTTGCGTGGCGGTCTCATCCACTGATGCTACCATCCCCTGCTTCGCCCGAACCGGATGGAAGGTATCCGCTTCGATACCATAGGAAACCGGTGGGGCATTTTGTACCAGCGCCAGCGCCGATCCGCCCCAAAGCAGCGTCAGCAACGCAGCTGTAAGCCGCCATCCCTTTACTTTTTTCTGCATACCATCACCTTTGTTGTTGTGTTTACATTGTGTTTACTTTTCTTAAACTTGCACAAAATAAGCATAAAAAGCGAGCCTTAACGCAAATTAGCATCCAGTGACAGGCCGATCGCGGAAGGTGAGTTAAACTTAGATTGGGCAACACACAGCGATGCCGCTCTGGCGTCGTCTCCGCCGCGTTGCCAATGAAGGAGAACAGCAAGTGAAAAAACTACTGATGATTTTTATCGCTCTGCTGCCGCTAAGCGGCATGGCGAATACGCTGAACAACAACAACCCTAACCAGCCGGGTTACAACCCAAGCCAGCAGCGTCTGCAAACCCAGATGCAAACGCGTCAAACGCAGCAGCAAAACAAGTTACGTATGGATCAGCAGCAGCAGACGCAGCAAATGCAGCGTCGCATGCAAGAACAGCGGAACAACACGCAGCAGCGCGTTTTACAGTCGCAGCCCGGCAGCAATACGCCGCCGCCGGTTTATCAGAACAACACGCAGTAATCTTTAAAAATCGGGGCCAATAATATCGATGCGATCGGTACAGATCGCATCCACGCCCCACTCCAGCAGCGTCCGCGCACGTTCGGGCTGATTCACGGTGTAAACCAAAATTCTCAGCCCAGCCTGTTTAATTGCGGCAGTACGCTCCGCATCCAGCAAGCGATGATTCAGGTGAACAGAGACACAATCCAGCGCCTGGGTCATTGCCTGCCACTCTTCATGCCATTCGTCCAGCAGCAGGCCGCGCGGCAGTTCCGGCGCGGCCTGCATCGCCGCCTCCAGCGCCACCACAGAAAATGACGAAAGCAGCGGCGCGGTTTCCCCCTGCCACAGCTCACGCGCCGCCAGCGCGATCGCTTTTCCGGTCTGCGCCTCATAACCGGTGGTAGGCTTGATTTCAATATTCGCCATCAGATGATGCTGGCGGCAACGCGCCGCAACGGCCTCCAGCAGCGGCAGGCGCTCGTTGCTAAACGCTGAGCTAAACCAGCCGCCGGCATCCAACTGAGCCAGCTGATGCCACGGCATCTCACCCGCAATGCCCCAGCCGTTGCTGGTGCGATCGAGCGTATCGTCGTGCAGCAGGAAAATATGCTCATCGCGCGACAGTTTGGCATCAAACTCAATCATGGTATGACCGTAACGCGCACCGGTATCAATTGCCGCCAGCGTGTTTTCCGGTGCCAGCTTGCCGCCGCCGCGATGGGCAACAATATGAGGATAAGGCCACTCTTTGTTCATTCCAGACGCGCTCCCTGTTTAGCTGAAAAAAAATGCAGCGCCTCCACAGGCAGATGCAGCCATAGGGTGCTGCCTGGTGCGGGACGCTCAAGATGCGGCAAGCGTACCACAAGGCGCTGGTCGCCCCACTTTCCGTGCGCCAGATTATCTGCGCCAAGGATCTCCAGCGTTTCGACAACCAGCGGAATGCCGCCCGCCTCGCGACTGCTGAGCTTGATATGTTCCGGGCGAATGCCCAGCGTCACCGCCTGATTCGCCCACTGGGTTTTCGCCACGGCCAGCGGCAGCGCCAGATTATCGCCCAGAACAAACGCGTTGCCGTCGCGGCTAAAGCTGCCTTCCAGCAGATTCATCGCTGGCGAGCCGATAAAGCTGGCGACGAAGCGCGTTGCCGGACGCTCATAAACCTCAACCGGCGTGCCGACCTGTTCGACAACGCCTTTATTCATCACCATCACGCGTTCCGCCAGCGTCATCGCCTCCACCTGGTCGTGGGTGACATACAGGCTGGTGGTACGCAGCCGACGATGCAACAGCTGCAGTTCCAGGCGCATCTGAACGCGCAGCCGCGCATCCAGGTTAGAGAGCGGCTCATCAAACAGAAATACCGCCGGTTCGCGCACAATTGCACGCCCCATCGCCACGCGCTGACGCTGACCACCAGAAAGCTCGCGCGGCCGCCTTTTCAGCAGCGCATCCAGCTCCAGACTGCGTGCCGCTTCCAGCACCCGCTGGCGGATCAGCTCGCGTCCCATGCCGCGAATTTTCAGGCCGTAGGCCATGTTCTCTTCAACCGTCATATGCGGATAGAGCGCATAGTTCTGGAAGACCATCGCAATGCCGCGATCTTTTGGTTCCAGCTCCGTGACCCGCTGCGTATTGATATAGATGTCACCGCTGGTAACGCGCTCCAGCCCGGCGACCATACGCAGCAGCGTCGATTTACCACAGCCGGAAGGCCCGACCATCACCATAAATTCGCCGTCGCCTATCACCACGTCCAGCGGCTGAATAATTTGCTGCTTGCCGTCATAAGACTTGGTAACGGCCTGAAGGGTTACTGCTGCCATAGTTTATTTCTCACTCTCGACCAAACCACGCACAAACGCCCGCTGCATCACCATTACCACCACTACCGGCGGGATCAGCGTTAACAGCATTGCCGCCATCACCAGATTCCATTGGGTCGTGCCTTCGCCTGAAGAGATCATGCTGCGAATGCCTGCGACCGCCGTGCCCATTTTTGTTTCGCTGGTAATCAGAATCGGCCACAAATACTGGTTCCAGCCGTAGATAAAGGTGATAACAAAAAGCGCCGCCAGGTTGGTACGTGACAGCGGCAGCACAATGTCACGGAAGAAGCGCATCGGGCCTGCCCCATCGATGCGCGCCGCCTCCATGAGCTCATCCGGCAGTGACATAAAGAACTGACGGAACAGAAAAGTGGCGGTCGCTGAGGCCATCAGCGGAAGCGTCAGGCCGCTGTAGCTATCGAGTAGCTGAAGGTTAGCTACCACCTCCACCGTAGGGAAAATACGCACCTCAACCGGCAGCATCAGCGTGATAAAAATCATCCAGAACACCAGGTTGCGTAGCGGAAAGCGAAACCAGACCAGCGCAAAAGCGGAAAGCATCGACACGGTGATTTTGCCGAAGGTAATACCCAGCGCCATCAGCGTACTGTTAAACAACAGCACGCTCATTGGCGCGCTATTGCTGCTGACGCCGTGCAGCCAAATCTCACGCAGGTTGTGCCATAACTGAGTGCCCGGCACCAGGCTCATTGGCACCTGAAAAATCTGTTGGTTATCCAGCGTGGCGGCCACAAAGGCGACCCAGAGCGGGAACAGAATGGTCAGAATGCCTAACGCCAGCATAACGTGGCTGAAAATATCCAGCCCGCGACGATTCTCAATCATTGATAACGCACCTTACGTTCGACATAGCGGAACTGAATAATGGTTAAGACAATCACCAGGAACATCAGCACCACCGACTGCGCCGCCGATGAAGAGAGATCGAGACCGGCAAAACCTTCCCGATAAATCTTATAAATCAGCGTGGTAGTGGCCTGTACCGGTCCGCCCTGCGTGGCGGCGTCAATCACCGGGAAGGTATCAAAGAAGGCGTAAACCAGGTTTACCACCAGCAGAAAGAAGCTGACCGGCGCGATCAGCGGCAGCGACAGATGAAAGAAGCGACGTACCGGCCCCGCGCCATCAATCGCGGCCGCTTCAACCAGCGAACGCGGGATCGATTGCAGCGCAGCGAAGAAAAACAGGAAGTTGTAGCTGATCTGCTGCCATACCGAGGCCAGCACCACCAGAAACATCGCCTGGCCGCTGTTCTGTGCGTGGTTCCAGTTGTAACCGATGCTCTGCAGAAAGTGGGTGAT
This sequence comes from Pantoea sp. FN0302, assembly GCF_050113775.1. Lineage (NCBI taxonomy): Bacteria > Pseudomonadati > Pseudomonadota > Gammaproteobacteria > Enterobacterales > Erwiniaceae > Pantoea > Pantoea sp. FN0302. The sequence goes on along the minus strand of NZ_JBNJSM010000002.1, from coordinate 357,613 downwards.
CAACCCGATGCCGGGGTTAAATAAAAACATCCACAGCACGGCGGCGATAGCTGGCGCAACCGCATAGGGCAGCAGCAGCAGCGTCTGATAAAAGCGTTTCAGGCGCAGCACATGATCCGTCAGCGCGGCGAACAGCAGCGAAATCACCAGCCCAAAGCCGGTCACCAGCGCGCTAAAGATCAACGTGGTCCAGAAGGATTCAAGATAATAGTTGTCATCCAGCAATCGGCTAAAGTTCTCCAGCCCGACAAAGGTACTGGAAAAGCCAAAGGGATCCACGCTTTGTACTGAGTACCAGAGCGCTTCGCCGGCTGGCCAGATAAAAAAGATCAGGGTTATAAGCAGCTGAGGGAAAACCAGTACCCAGGGAAGCCAGCGTGACTGGAAAACGGGACGAGAACTCGACATGCAGTAATTCCATAACAGATCGGCACAAGCGGTGCGTGACAGGATGAGGTGATAGCCGGACCGCCGCAGCGGCCCGGCATCTGCTTACTTCACCTGTTGTTCGAAACGACGCAGCAGCAGGTTGCCGCGCTGGACGGCAGAATCCAGTGCGGCCTGCGGCGTTTTGCTGCCGCTCCAGACGCCTTCCAGCTCTTCATCAACAATGGTGCGGATCTGCGGCATATTGCCGAGGCGTAAGCCTTTGGTGAAAGGCAACGGTGGCTTATTCAGCATCTGACGCGTGGCGATATCCGCGCCTGGGTTCTTCTCATAGAAGCCCTGCTGGCGCGTCAGATCGTAAGCGGCGCGGGTAATGGGCAGATAGCCGGTTTTCTGATGCCATTCGGCAGCGTTTTCCGGCAGGGCGAGATACTGTAAAAACTCCGCCACGCCTTTGTAGGTGGCGCTGTCTTTGCCCTGCATTACCCACAGGCTGGCCCCACCGATAATGGCGTTCTGCGGCGCGGAAGGCACGCTTTCGTCATACGGCATCATGCCAACGCCATAATTGAATTTGGCATGCTGACGAATATCTGCCAGCGAGCCGGATGAGGCGGTGGTAATCGCACAGTCGCCGTTATAGAACTTTTCGGTAGACTCATCCTTACGGCCAAAGTAGGTGAAGTCCCCTTTTTTGTTCATCTCTTGCAGCATGGCGATATGGCGCACCTGTTCCGGCTTATTGAAAATCAGCTCGGCGCTGGTGCCACCAAAACCATTGTCCTCGGTGGCCACCGGCAAACCATGCCAGGCGCTGAAGTTTTCAATTTGGATCCAGCCCTGCCAGCCGCTGGCGTAGCCGCACTTCATGCCCGCTTTTCGCAGCGCCGCCGTATCTTTTGCCAGCTGCTGCCAGGTTTTAGGCGGCTGTTCGGGATCTAAGCCCGCTTTCTTAAAGGCGTCTTTGTTGTAATAAAGCACCGGCGTGGAGCTGTTAAACGGCTGCGACAGCAGGTGTCCGCTTTTCGCATCGGTGTAGTAACCCGCGACCGTCGGCACAAACTGCGATTCATCGAATTTGATGCCTGCATCATTAAACACTTCATAGACCGGCTTGATCGCTTTAGAAGCCATCATGGTGGCAGTGCCGACCTCGTAAACCTGCAGAATCGCCGGCGCTTTGCCGGTACGTACCGCAGCGATACCGGCCGCCAGGCTCTGTTCATAGTTGCCTTTATAAACCGGTACGATTTTATAATCGGGGTGCGCCTGGTTAAAACGTTGTGCCAGTGAGTCGACTTCTTTGCCTAATTCGCCTTCCATAGAGTGCCAGAACGGAATTTCCGTCGCGGCCAGGGTGTTGCCGCTCAGTGCCAGCCCCAGCACCATGCTGAGGGCGGTATGACGAAACGTAAAGGAGGACATAGCGTTTTCCTGTGACATTGTAGGTGTGCGTAACAACACGCTTTTTTAGTTCGCAACGTAACATGACACGGAAAAATGACGGTGAGATAACCAGCAGATGACGGAAAAATGACGGCGAGGTTGCACTGGGTGGACGGAGACGGGCGCTGAACGACAAGGATTTCGCGGGACAGGCGGAGACGCAAGCGAGGCCGCTGGACGAGCGGGGGAAGCAATCGGGGTTCCGGCCTTACGTAAAGACGCAACTACCGTCATCCATGACCGGCTCGACCCGCGCCTTCCATGGCGCGGGACGCTTTACTCCTGGCCGGAACCCCGCTTGCCCTGGGCTTCAGCGTCGTCTGTTTAAGACATCCCAGGTCTTGAGTATCGCCTGCTTACGGCTTTCTCGGGCTTCAGCGTCATCTGCTTAAGACATTCTCAGACTTGAGTATCGCCTGCTTACGGCTTTCTCGGGCTTCAGCGTCGTCTGTTTAAGACATCCCAGGCCTTGAGTATCGCCTGCTTACGGCTTTCTCGGGCTTCAGCGTCATCTGCTTAAGACATTCTCAGACTTGAGTATCGCCTGCTTACGGCTTTCTCGGGCTTCAGCGTCGTCTGCTTAAGACATCCCAGGCCTTGAGTATCGCCTGCTTACGGCTTTCTCGGGCTTCAGCGTCATCTGCTTAAGACATCCCAGGCCTTGAGTATCGCCTGCTTACGGCTTTCTCGGGCTTCAGTGTCATCTGCTTAAGACATCCTCAAACTTGAGTAACGCCTGCTTACAGCTTTCCCGGGCTTCGGCGTTGCCTGCGGTGCGATATCAGGCACCCAGGTAAGCGCTGCGGACTGCCTCGTTAGCCAGCAGCGCGTCACCGCTGTCTTCCAGCACCACGTGACCGTTCTCCAGTACGTAGCCGCGATCGGCCAGCTTTAACGCCTGATTGGCGTTTTGCTCCACCAGGAAGATAGTCATGCCCTCCTGACGCAGCTGCTCAATGGTATCGAAGATCTGTTGAATGATAATCGGTGCCAGCCCCAGCGAAGGCTCATCCAGCAGCAGCAGTCGCGGCTGGCTCATCAGCGCACGACCAATCGCCAGCATTTGCTGTTCGCCGCCCGACATGGTGCCCGCACGCTGAATGCGCCGCTCATGCAGACGTGGAAACAGCTCGTAAACCTGCGCAATTCGCTGCTGGTATTGCTGGCGACTGGCGAAGAAGCCGCCCATCGCCAGATTCTCCTCCACCGTCATCCGCGAGAACACCCGGCGTCCTTCCGGCACGATGGCAATCGCCTCACGCATAATGCGTGCCGTTTGCCAGTCGGTGATCGCTTTGCCATCAAAGGTAATGGTGCCTTCAGAGGCGCGCGGCTCGCCACACAGGGTGCCCAACAGAGTGGTTTTTCCCGCTCCGTTCGCGCCAATCAGCGTGACGATTTCGCCCTGGTTAATCTCCAGGCTAACCTGGTGCAGCGCCTGGATTTTGCCGTAATGCGCGCTGACCTTGCTAAGCGTTAACATCGGATTCGCCATTTTATGCCTCACCTAAATATGCGCGGATCACGTCCGGATTGTTACGGATCTCTTCCGGCGTGCCGTTTGCCAGCGGCGTTCCCTGGTTAACCACATAGATGCGATCGGAAATACCCATTACCAGCTTCATATCATGCTCAATAAGCAGCACCGTGACCTTATGCTCGCCGCGCAGCTCCGCAATCAGCTCATCCAGCTCATGGGTCTCTTTCGGGTTAAGGCCCGCCGCAGGCTCATCCAGCATCAGAATTTCCGGACGCGTTACCATACAACGGGCAATTTCCAGCCGACGCTGCTGACCGTAGGCCAGATTGCCCGCCTGCCGGTTAGCCATCTCCAGCAGCCCAACACGCTGTAGCCAGTTGGCGGCCTGATCCAGCGCTTCGTTTTCGCTACGCCGGAAAGCAGGCGTTTTCAACAGGCCGGCAAACAGGCCGCTTTTCAGATGCTGATGCTGTGCCACCAGCAGGTTTTCGATCACCGTCATTTCGCGAAACAGGCGGACGTGCTGGAAGGTACGCACGATGCCCATGCGTGCAATCTGTTGGCCCGGCAACCCGGCCAGCTGGCGATCGCCTAAGCGAATCGATCCGCCGGTCGGCTTATAAAAACCAGTCAGGCAGTTAAACACCGTGGTTTTGCCCGCCCCGTTAGGACCAATCAGCGACACGATCTCTTGCGGATGCAGCTCCAGCGCCACGTTATTGACCGCCAGCAGGCCGCCAAAGCGCATCATCAGGCCTTCCACCGTTAATAAAGGCTGACTCATGCCTGCTCTCCTTGTTGATCGCGCTTCAGCTTCAGATGCGGACGCTGCATCGGCAATAATCCCTGCGGACGCCAAATCATCATCAGCACCATCAGCGCGCCCAGCACTAACATGCTGTATTCATTCAGGTCACGCATCAGCTCACGCGAAACCACCAGCAGGATCGCCGCCAGAATCACCGCAAACTGCGAGCCCATGCCGCCCAACACCACAATCGCCAGTACAAAGGCCGATTCGGCAAAGGTAAAGGATTCCGGGCTGATAAAGCCCTGACGAGCGGCAAACAGGCTGCCGGCAAAACCAGCAAATGCGGCGCTGATGGTGAAAGCGGTGAGCTTGATGCGCGTTGGGCTGAGGCCCAAAGAGCGACAGGCGATTTCATCTTCACGCAGCGCTTCCCAGGCGCGGCCCAGCGGCATGCGCAGCAGACGGTTGATGACAAACAGCGTCAGCACCACCAGCAACAGCGCTACCAGATAAAGGAAGATAATGCGGTCGCTGGGGTCATATTTCAGGTTGAAGAAGTGGTGAAACGTATCCCAGCCGCCGTCACGCGGGCTGCGATTAAACTCCAGGCCGAAAAAGGTGGGCTTGGGGATCTGGCTGATACCGTTCGGGCCACCGGTAATAGCGGTGTTGTTTAACAGCAGAATACGGACAATCTCGCCGAACCCGAGCGTAACGATCGCCAGATAATCGCCGCGCAGGCGCAGTACCGGAAAGCCCAGCAGCAGGCCAAACAGTGCGGAAACCAGCCCCGCCAGCGGCAAGCATTGCCAGAAGCCCAGCCCGTAATAGTGGTTAAGCAAGGCAAAGGTATAAGCACCGATGGCGTAAAATCCGCCATAGCCCAGTACCAGCAGGCCGGAAAGCCCTACCACTACGTTCAGTCCCAGCCCAAGCATGACGTAAATCAGCGTCAGCGTGGCAATGTCCACCGTGCCGCGTGAGACGATAAACGGCCAGATAACCGCCGCCGCGATAAGCAGCAGCGCCAGTAGCTTCTGCTTTGGCGTACTGCCGTCAAAGCTCGGCAGCACAAAACCGCTATGGCCGCTACGTTTCAGGCGGCGTCCCACCAGTGGACGCAGCAGCTGGAAAACAAACACCACGCCGCAGCCGATGGCGATCCAGCTCCAGCGCACGCTGCCCGCATTGTTGACCACCAGCCGCGTACCGTCGAGATTAAGACGCATGCCCATAAAGAATGCGGCAAGTATCAACAGCATCAGCGCCGAAATAACGGCATTAAAAAAGTGAGCGGGCTTCATACTTTTTCTACCTCCGGACGACCCAGGATCCCCGTCGGCATCACCAGCAGCACCACGATCAGCAGCGCAAAAGAGACCACATCTTTATATTCGGTGCTGAAATAGGCGGAGGTCAGCGCTTCGGCGATGCCTAACACCAGGCCGCCCAGCATCGCGCCGGGAATACTGCCGATGCCGCCCAGTACCGCAGCGGTAAAGGCCTTCATGCCCGCCATAAAGCCGATATAGGGGTTAATGACGCCATAAAACTGCCCCAGCAGCACGCCTGCAACCGCCGCCATCGCCGCGCCGATCACAAAGGTCAGGGAAATCACCCGGTCGGTGTTGATCCCCAGCAAACTGGCCATTTTTAAATCTTCCGCGCAGGCGCGGCAGGCGCGGCCCATGCGTGAATAGCGGATAAACAGCGTCAACGCCAGCATGGCGAGGAAGGTTACCAGCCAGATAATCACCTGCATGGTGCTGATGGTAGCGGCAAACCCATTGCTCTCGCCCAGCGTTATTTGCCCGCTGACCAGGCCCGGCAAGGCGAGATCGCGCGAGCCCTGCGTCAGGCTGACATAGTTTTGCAGGAAGATAGACATACCGATGGCAGAGATCAGTGCAATCAGGCGTTTCGAGGAGCGCACCGGCCTGTAGGCGACACGCTCAATGCTCCAGCCATAAGCGCTGGCGATCATGATTGCCGCCAGGAAACCGGCACCAATCAATACCCAACCGACATCAATGCCAGCCATCATCAGGGCGGCAATCACAATAAACGAGACATAGCTGCCGATCATATACACTTCGCCATGCGCGAAGTTGATCATGCCGATAATGCCGTACACCATGGTATAGCCAATGGCGATCAGCGCGTAGGTGCTGCCTAAGGTCACGCCATTAAGCAACTGCTGAAGAAAATAGAGAAACTGCTCGGACATAAGATAAACCCCAACAAAACTGCGCAGATCACTCCCGCAGCGAAAAAACGTCCGTCTTCACAACGTGCAGGATAGAACAGGGGTCAGGCACGCCTGACCCCGGACTGCCGGCTCTTACAGAGTACGCTTTATTTCACGGCAGTTGAGGTGCCGTCGGCGTGCCATTTGAATACGCCAAATTCAAACCCTTTCAGGTCACCTTTTTGATCCCAGCTCAGGTTGCCCATCACGGTCGGCACCGGCTGGCCCTCTTTCAGGTTTTTAGCGATATCCGCAGGCTCTTCGCTTTTGCTACGTTCTATACCGGCAACCAGCGACTGCAGCGCCGCGTAGGTCGTCCAGACGAACGGACCGGTAGCGTCCAGCTTTTTAGCCTTGATCGCGTTAACAATCGGCTGGTTTTCCTCTACCTGGTCATAGCGTTTCGGCAGAGTCACCAGCATCCCTTCGGACGCTGCGCCAGCGATATTAGAGAGAGAAGCGTTGCCGACTCCTTCCGGTCCCATGAACTGCGTTTTCAGACCAGCTGCGCGTGCCTGACGCAGAATCTGGCCCATTTCCGGGTAGTAACCGCCAAAGTAAACGAAATCGATATTTTCTTTTTTCAGGCGCGCAATCAGCGTAGAGAAATCTTTATCACCTGCGGTGATCCCTTCAAACATCGCAACTGGCGCATTGGCTTTTTTCAGGCTCTCCTGTACCGAGCGCGCCAGCCCTTCACCGTACTGCTGCTTGTCATGCACGATGGCAATGCGCTGGGGTTTAAGCGTGTCGAGAATATATTTGGCGGCAGTCGGCCCCTGATCGGAATCCAGACCGGTGGTGCGCATAATCAGCTGATAGCCACGGGAAGTCAGATCGGCTGCGGTGGCGGCAGGCGTAATCATCAGGACGCCTTCGTCTTCATAGATATCGGAAGCGGGCTGCGTGGAAGAAGAGCAAAGATGACCAATAACATAACGGATGCCTTCGTTGATCACTTTGTTAGCAACCGCGACCGCCTGCTTGGGATCGCAGGCGTCATCATATTTCACCGCCACCAGCTTATTGCCATTTATGCCGCCTTTGGCGTTGATGTCGGCAATCGCCTGGGTAGCACCGGTAAATTGCATATCGCCGTACTGCGCGACCGGACCGGACATCGCACCAACGATGGCGACTTTAACATCTTCCGCCAGCGCAGCCTGACTCATAGCCAGCGCCATACATCCTGCCAGCATTATGCGACCTTTACTTATCTTCATCCTGACTTCCCCATCTGTTGTGACTGTTGTGATGTGCGTTGTGGTTATTTTGGGCGGGTTATAGAACAAAACTTGTTTAATGTTAACGAGTTAGGAATATACTCACGCCATTTTTATCAATAAGGCTTTATTTTTCAGTCTATTAAACAGGAATTTTATTCTGTAAATCAACTGAGATAATCAAAATATCGCCTTTGCTACAGGACAATCATCTGGCAGTTATGGTGGCATTTTAGCCGTTCGCCCAGCGCATTATGCTGGCACTGTGGCTGGTATTAAGTGTTTACCCGGAATATGCGGGTGGCAACAAACAGATTGCTTTGTTTTCGTACAAAAAAAGTTACACGTCATTTTTTGAACATTTTCGCTACAATATGTCTTTTAACCAGGGGGCCGGTTATTTCATGAAATTGACAATTATTCGCCTGCAACATCTGGGCGCGCAGGATCGTACTGATCTCGGTAAGATTTGGCCTGGCGTTGACTGTGATGCGCTGGAAAAAAAGCTAAACGAAAATCATCGGCTTTACGCCGCGCGTTTTAATGAGCGGTTGCTGGCAGCGGTGGAATTAGAAATTCGCGGTACGCTGGGCGAGCTGTCAAAGCTGGAAGTCAGGGAGGTGACCCGTCGACGTGGCGTTGGCCACTATTTGATCGAGGAAGTGATAGCGCAGCATCCGTCGCTGACGCACTGGTGGATTGCTGATGACGGCAAGGCCGATCAGCAGGTTATTGCTGCCTTTATGCAGGCCTGCGGCTTTCGTACTCAGGCCGACGGCTGGGTCTATAACGTCGAGTAAAGCCGTGCTTTTTGCTGAAGGCAGTTACTGCCGCCGAAAGGTACCCATAAAAAAGGGCGGCCTGTTAAGCCGCCCTGATCGCAACAGAGCATTACGCTTCTATTGCCATCCGCAATTTCTTCATCGCGTTTTTCTCAAGCTGACGCACGCGCTCCGCCGAAACGCCATATTTATCGGCCAGCTCCTGCAGCGTGGTTTTATTGTCATCATCCAGCCAACGTGCACGAATAATATGCTGGCTGCGCTCGTCCAGTCCCTGTAGCGCGTCGCTCAGTTTATCAGCCGCATGGTTTTCCCAGTTATCTTCCTCAATGCCGTCGGCAAAGTCAGAGGTTTTATCCTGGAGATAAAGCACCGGGGCCATGCTTTTGCCTTCGCCTGACTCATCTTCAGAGGTCAGATCGAAAGTCATATCCTGAGCGGCCATGCGCGATTCCATCTCGCGCACATCTTTACTGCTCACGCCCAGCTCACGCGCCACCATTTCCACTTCATCCTGATTAAACCAGCCCAGACGCTGCTTGGTTTTACGCAGGTTAAAGAACAGTTTGCGCTGTGCCTTGGTGGTCGCGACCTTCACGATGCGCCAGTTACGCAGCACATATTCGTGAATTTCCGCTTTGATCCAGTGAACAGCAAACGAGACCAGGCGAACCCCAACTTCAGGATTAAAGCGACGTACCGCTTTCATCAGGCCGATATTGCCTTCCTGAATCAGATCCGCCTGCGGCAGGCCGTAGCCCGCGTAGTTACGAGCGATATGAACAACAAAGCGGAGGTGAGACAGGATCAGCGTTTTAGCCGCATCCAGATCGCCCTGGTAATGCAGCCGTTCAGCCAGCGCTTTTTCCTCTTCTGCCGTTAGCATCGGCCAGGTGTTGGCAGCCCGAATATAAGATTCCAGGTTACCAAGAGGAGCAATAGCTAAAGTGTGCATTTCTTTGGTCATTCAAACCCTCACATAATTATTAAAATTGCCGCACGATTCCCTTTTGCGCGATTCACCAGGTTACAGGAATCAGCAAGGAAACCCCAAAGCAATCTGTGCTGCCTCATTAGAAAATGAAGTTATCCACAAGTTCAATTTACAACGTGAATATTTTACACACAAGATACGGACGATATGATTGTGACAGACAGGGAGAAATCCGAGCGGATTTCCTCTGCAGCACAAACGTCATGCAGCAGAGGAAGATTATACCAAAAAATCGCTACTGTGGCGTAAAACGACGTAAATGTTGTACCGTCGCCAGCCAGGCCGCTATCCAGCCAATCATCGCCGACAGCAACAGCAGCAGCAGGCTCTCATCCCACGACAGCCCGCTCAGGCGGAAAGTCGTGCCAAACACTGCTGCCACCTGAGCAACCACCGACTCAAGGCGGAAAACCAAAATTTCAGACAAAATCAGTGACAGCAATGCCCCGCCGAACCCCAGCAGCGCACCGCCATACAGAAAAGGACGCAGGATAAAGCCGTCGGTCGCGCCGATTAGCTTTTGCACGTTAATCGTATCGCGTCGGGCAAAGATGCTAAGGCGCACGCTGTTGCCGATCACCAGAAATACCGCCACCAGCATCAGGATGCCGATCATGGTCGCAACCTGCCCGACCAGGCCCGTCAGCGCAGCCAGACGCGCAAACCAGCTATCGTCCATGCGCACCTCATCCACACCTTCAACATGCTGCACGCGATCGCGCAGCGTTTGCAGCGTTTTCTCGTTCTGGAAATTCATTTCCGGGGTAATGATCACCACCGCCGGCAATGGATTCTGCTCCAGCATATCAAGCGCGCCGCCAAAGCCTGACCAGTTACGAAACTCGCCCAACGCCTCTTCGCGTGACAGATAGTTAACTTTCGCTACGCCCGGCTCTTTCTTCAGCGTCGCTACAACGTTTTCCGCCGCGCTGTCATCCAGCGTTTTTGACAGGTAAAGCGTCAGCTGCGGTGCCGGATACCATTGCTCCGCCGCCTGGCTGACGTTTTTCCATACCATATAGCAGACGCTGGGCAGCGTCAGCGAGATGGCAATTACCATCACCGTTAACAGCGTGGCCAACGGCTGACGCCACATATCGGAGAGCGTGCCGCGCCAGGCGTAACGCCACTGCTCCTGCCAGCCGCCCTTCAGCGCTTTGCTTTTCGACGGCTGTTTGGTTTTTGGCGTCGGTACGCGCTTGTTGCGTTTATTAGCCACGATCGCCTCCGTGCAGTCTTCCATTGCTGAGCGTCATTACCCGATAGTTGCGGCGGCCAATTAAGCCCATATCGTGCGTAGCCATCAGCACCGTTACGCCCACGCGGTTGAACTCTTCAAACAGCCGCAAAATATCATTCGACAGCGCATCATCCAGGTTACCGGTCGGCTCATCCGCCAGCAGCACCGCAGGCTTGTTAACCACGGCGCGTGCTATCCCAACGCGCTGCTGCTCGCCGCCCGAAAGCTGAATCGGAAAGTTTTTCGCTTTGTCGAGAAGGCCAACCTTATCCAGCGCCGCCGAAACGCGACGGCGAATATCTTCCCCGCTCGCCCCGGCAATAATCAGCGGGATCGCCACATTGTCATAGACCGTGCGGTCCATCAGCAAATGGTGATCCTGAAAGATCATGCCGATCTGACGGCGCAGAAAAGGCACCTCGCTATTTTTCAGGCGGCTAATATCGTGGCCGCTAAACCAGATATGGCCCGCGCTGGGACGTTCAATGCCACAAATCAGCTTCAACAGGGTACTTTTCCCTGCGCCGGAATGGCCGGTCAGAAACGCCATCTCGCCCGGATGCAGATGAAAATCTACTCCTTGCAGCGCTTGCCGACCGCCGAGATAAGCCTTACTGACCTCTTCAAAGCGAATCATCCTGGTTAATCCTCTCGGGCAAACAGTGCCTCAATAAAATCTTCGGCCTTAAATGGCCGTAAATCATCGATGCCTTCTCCAACACCGATAAAACGAATCGGGATGCCAAACTGGTCTGCGACGGAGAAGATGACGCCACCTTTTGCCGTACCATCCAGTTTAGTCAGCGTAATCCCGGTCAGACCTACTGCTTCATGGAACAGCTTAGTCTGACTCACCGCATTTTGACCGGTGCTGGCGTCAATCGTCAGCATCACCTCATGCGGCGCGTTTTCATCCAGCTTTTTCATTACGCGCGTGATTTTTTTCAGCTCTTCCATCAGATGCGCTTTATTCTGCAAACGACCTGCGGTATCGGCGATCAATACATCCACGCCGCGTGCTTTAGCCGCCTGGATCGCATCGAAAATCACCGAGGCGGAATCCGCACCGGTATGCTGCGCCACCACCGGAATATGGTTGCGTTCGCCCCATACCTGTAGCTGCTCGACCGCCGCCGCGCGGAAAGTATCGCCCGCCGCCAGCATCACCGACTTGCCTTCGGCCTGGTACTGACGCGCCAGCTTACCGATAGTGGTGGTTTTACCCACGCCGTTCACGCCAACCATCAAAATAACAAACGGCGTTTTGCCCGCCATATCCAGCGGCGCTTCAACCTTATGCAGAATCTCGGCCATTTCCGTTTTTAACAGGCCATAGAGCGCCTCGGCGTCACGCAGCTGTTTGCGGTTTGCCTGCTGCGTAAGACTGCTGATAATGCGCTGCGTGGTATCGACGCCAACATCCGCAATGAGCAGCTGTTCTTCCAGCTCTTCAAACAGTTCGTCATCGATTTTTTTGCCACGGAACAGACTGATAAAGCCGGAACCGAGGTTCTGCCGCGTTTTTACCAGGCTGCGCTTTAAGCGGGCAAAGAAGCCCTCTTTGGTCGGACGCTCCTGCTCAACGGGCGCGGCAACGCTCTCCGCCTCTTCTTCCGGGGCTGCAGCCAGCGCCAGCGCGGCCAGTTCTTCATCAGAAAGCGGCGCTTCATCCGTCTCTTCTTCCGGGGCTGCGGCCAGCGCCAGCGCGGCTAATTCCTCATCGGAAAGCGGCGCCTCATCCCGTTCTTCTTCGGTTGGGGTCAGCGCTACCGCTGCTGCAACTTCCGCAGCAACCACGGCATCTTTCTCTTCGGCAGGCGCGGTTTCTTGCGCCAGCACTTCGTCTACCTGCTCAATCCGAGCCTCTTCCGGCAGGATCTCTTCTTCCACCGGCACAGCGGTATCAACCGGCTGCGCCTCTTCCGGCAGGAGCTCTTCTTCCACCGGCGCAACGGCATCAACCGGCTGCGTCTGTTCCGGCAGGAGCTCTTCTTCCACCGGCGCAACGGCATCAACCGGCTGCGTCTCTTCCGGCAGGAGCTCTTCTTCCACCGGCGCAACGGCATCAACCGGCTGCGTCTCTTTCAGCAGGATCTCTTCTTCTGCTGACGCAACAGCCTCTGTTTTCGCTTCTTGCGGCTGCGCTTCGCGCGCTACGGCTTCAGTTGTCGCCACGATCCCGGCAGCCAGCTTCCCGGCGTCCGGTTTTTCGGCCGCAGGCTCTGGGTTTTCGGCCGCGTTTTCCGCTTGATCCGTTAACGTCTCTTTTTGTTCTTCTGACTGCGCAGGCGTTTCTTCACGACCAAAACCCAGCCAGGAAAAAAAGCCACGCTTTTTCTCTTTTGCCATTGTGTGACTACACTCCTCGATGGCTTTCATCCGGTCGTCTGTTGCGCCGGGCTGAAAAAATAACCTGATAAAGAATTCATTAGTCTAACACTTTCCAGCGAGCGCAACACCAGCACCCTTTTTAACGTTTCCTCCACCGCTTTCGCCCGTTAAACTACGCAACAAATTATGACGAGTTGTGAGCATCATGAATAAAAAAACCCAGGGCGGTGCCGGACAAATCCGCATAATTGGCGGACAGTGGCGCGGTCGAAAACTGCCGGTTCCGGACAGCGCCGGATTGCGACCTACCACCGATCGGGTACGCGAAACGTTGTTCAACTGGCTGGCACCCGATATTCAGCAGGCGCGTTGCCTGGACTGTTTCGCGGGTAGCGGCGCGCTCGGGCTGGAGGCGCTGTCACGCTATGCCGGTTCAGCGACGCTGCTGGAGCTGGAAAAGCCGGTAGCCCAGCAGCTGACGCAAAACTTGCAAACGCTGAAAGCCAGCAATGCCCAGGTGATCCAGACCAACGCGCTCAGCTGGCTGGCGCAGCAGGGCGAACCCTACCACATCGTGTTTATCGATCCGCCTTTCCGCAAAGGTCTGCTGGAGCAGACGCTTCAGCTGCTGGAGAACAATCACTGGCTGGCTGATGAGGCGTTGATTTACGTGGAAAGCGAAGTAGAAAACGGCGCGCCGCCGGTGCCGGTTAACTGGCAGCTGCATCGGGAAAAAATCGCCGGGCAGGTTGCCTACCGCTTATATCGCCGCGCAGGCGTCTCACAGGAGCAGGAAGATGTGGCTTAATCTGGGTCGATTGTTAATGGTGTTCGTTTGGGCGTTTCTGTTGCTGAATATCGTGCACCCTTTTCCCAAACCGCTGACATATTTTGTTAACGTTGCGCTGATTTTTATGGTGTTGATGCATGGCCTGCAGCTGGTATTGCTGAAAGCCACACAGCCAAAAGATGGCGTTAAGCTAAGCCGCATTACCCAGATTAAGATCTTCTTTTTCGGCGTGTTTGAGCTGCTCGCCTGGCAGAAAAAACACTATCCTGGGCAATAACGCCTTAAGGATGGTCAGGCGTAAAAGAGATAAAGCGGGTGCCCTGCACTTCAAGTTCGCCTTTTACGCCTTTATCCAGCTGATGGTAATCACGCTCTTTTAGCGTCAGCTTAATATCGCTATCGCCGTTTAATGGCTGAAACCAGGCCTCATAGCGCATCTCCTCTCCGGCAATCACTTCACGCTGACGTGAACGTCGGTTCGGTGCCGGAAACTCACGTTTACTTTTAATTTCTACCGACAGCTGGCGTACCGGCGCAGCGTCATTAACCGCGTTTTCGCGTCGTTGCTTAATGAACTGACGCGAAGCCAGCACCGCAATGATCGCCAGCACAATGATAAAAATTAATGGGGGCTTACTCATCTCAGCCTCTGACTCCGGTAATTGCGTTTTTTGTTGCAGGCAAGGATACAACCAGCGCCCTTCCATTGTCACATTACGCCCCGCTAACCTAAACTGATTGCAGGATGTTGTTAACACAACGGCGGACAGGCAGAGCGCTGCGCTTGCAGGCTGATGCGGAAGCCGCCCCTTTCAAAAAGGACAACGTAATGATTTGGTCGTTTCTTGCAGTACTTTTTTCCGGCTGGCTCTATGTCGATGCGTCCTATCGCGGGCCGCAATGGCAGCGCTGGCTGTTTAAACCGGTTACCCTGCTGCTGCTGCTGGCCTGGGCCTGGCAGGCACCCACACGGAATCCCACCGACTACCTGATCCTGCTGGGTCTGCTGGCAACCATGGTAGGTGATGCGTTAACGCTATTGCCGCGCCAGCGCATGATGTATGCGCTGGGAGCATTCTTTCTTGCGCACCTGCTGTATACCATCAATTTCGCCAGCCATATGACCATGAGCTTTTTCTGGCCTATCCCGCTGACGCTGCTGATTGTGGGCATTGTCTGGATCGGCGTGATCTGGTCGCGACTGGAAGAGCTGCGCTGGCCGGTATGTACCTTTATCGGCATGACGCTGGTCATGAACTGGCTGGCAGCAGAGCTTTATTATTTCCGGCCTACCGATTACAGCTTTTCATTGATGGCAGGGGCGACACTGCTGACGCTGGCTAATCTGGTTTGGTTTATCAGCCACTATCGCAAGCGTTTTACGGCGGATAACGCCATTATCGCCGCCTGCTATTTCGCCGGTCACTTTATGGTTGCCCGCTCGCTTTGGCTGTACTGACCATGATATTGCCTCTTGACTCTGGAGGTAGCTCCAGAGTGTAGGATGCAGCTAAGTTTATTTGCTGCATCATTAAGGAGGCGCAATGAGCAAACCTTCTACCTGCGGTCCCGGGCCATCCAGGGCCGCCCTCCGCCTTAACCACAGACAAGGTAAAGCCCCGCTGCAGACGGGCCAGTTTACCCTATCCCCGGCTTCGTCCACTTCAGACACCGCACCATCCTGTCAACAGAAATGCTGTGCCGACAGTTCGGTTTGCGCGCCAGCGCCAGGTCCGGCAGCCGGTTCGCGCTATCGTTGGATCATTAATGGAATGGACTGCCCTAACTGTGCACGCAAAGTGGAAAACGCGGTCAGCGTGTTGGCTGGCGTACATGATGTGCAGGTGCTGTTCGCCACGCAGACGTTATTGATTCATGCAGAAAGAGACGTCAAAGCCGAGGTGGAAAACACGGTAAAGCAGGCCGGTTTTTATTTGCAGGATGCCTCTGCGCCTGCAGAGACATCAGCAGGGTTCTGGCAGGAAAATCGCCTGCTACTGGTAATAAGCCTGCTGATGCTGGCGAGTTGGCTACTGTACGCTATCTGGCCAACATGGAGTCAGACAGCGTTTATCTCTACCACGCTGGTCGGGCTCTGGCCGATTAGCCGAAAAGCCTGGCAACAGGCGCGCAACGGCAACCCTTTCGCTATTGAGACCTTAATGACGGTTGCGGCAGTCGGCGCGCTGTTTATCGGCGCCAGCGCCGAAGCGGCAATGGTGCTGCTGCTCTTTCTGCTGGGCGAGCGGCTGGAAGGCATCGCCGCCAACCGTGCGCGGCGCGGCGTTACCGCACTGATGGCGCTCAAGCCGGATAAAGCGATTCGCGTACGTAACGACCAGCGGGAAGAGATTGCCGCCAGCATGCTGCGTCCCGGTGATGTTATCGACGTTGCGGCAGGAGAACGTCTGCCTGCCGATGCCCGCCTGCTTTCCTCGTTTGCCAGCTTTGATGAAAGCGCGTTAACCGGTGAATCCATTCCCACGGAACATCAGCAGGGTGACGTGATTGCGGCAGGCTGTATCAGCATAGATCATCAGGTCAGGCTTTCAGTGGTCTCCCTGCCAGGGGAAAGCGCCATTGACCGCATTTTACAGTTGATCGAAGAGGCTGAGGCGCATCGAGCGCCGCTTGAACGCTTCCTCGATCGCTTCAGTCGCATCTATACGCCGCTGGTTATGCTGCTGGCGTTGCTGGTGGCTCTGCTGCCGCCTTTGCTGCTGGCTGCCGACTGGCAAACCTGGATCTATAAAGGGCTGACGCTGTTATTGATTGGCTGCCCGTGCGCGTTGGTTATCTCTACGCCCGCAGCGATTACTTCTGGTCTGGCCGCCGCAGCCCGACGCGGCGCGCTGATTAAAGGCGGCGCGGCGCTGGAAAAACTGGGCGGCATCCGTCTGCTGGCCTTTGATAAAACCGGCACCCTGACCCAGGGCAAACCAGAACTCACCGATATTATTCCGCTGGCTGAGATGGAGCATGCGCCGCTTTTGCTGCATGCCGCAGCGGTCGAACAGGGCGCGACCCATCCGCTGGCGCTGGCGATTGTCGCGCAGGCACGTCAGCTGAATCAGCCGCTGCCGCAGGCGCAAGATCAGCGGGTTCTGGCAGGGCGCGGTATCGAAGCGCATATCAACGGACAACGCTGGTTATTAACAGCGCCCTTGCCGGGCCTGCCGGATGCGCTGGCGGCGCGGATTGACGCGCTGGAGCGCTCTGGCAAAACGGTAGTGGTGATTTATAAAGAACAGCAGCCGCTTGGCCTGCTGGCGCTACGCGATACGCTACGGGAAGATGTGCGACCAGCGCTGGCTGAGCTGCAACAGCTTGGCGTAAAAGCAGTGATGCTGACCGGTGATAACCCTCGCGCCGCCGCCGCAATCGCCACAGAGATCGGACTGGAGTATCGGGCAGGGCTGTTACCCGCAGATAAAGTTGCGGCGATCCGGCAGCTCAGTGAGGCTCAGGCGGTGGCGATGGTTGGTGACGGTATTAACGATGCGCCGGCGATGAAAGCGGCCACGCTGGGCATTGCAATGGGCAGCGGCAGCGATGTGGCACTGGAAACAGCCGATGCCGCCTTAACGCATAATCGCTTAACCGGGCTGCCGGCGATGATTCGCCTGGCGCGCGCCACTCAGGCCAATATTCGGCAAAATATCGCTATCGCGCTTGGGCTGAAAGCGCTGCTGCTGGTGACCACACTGCTTGGCCTGACCGGCCTGTGGTTGGCAGTGCTGGCGGACAGCGGCGCGACCGCACTGGTCACCGCCAATGCGCTGCGCCTGTTGCGCAAGCGCTGAAGCTTGCGCCTGGCATGGGAAAGCATTAAAACATCGTAGCGGCCTGCATGAACCAGGCCATCACATCAGTTAAGGAAGCGCCTCATGTCTGACATTTTAAATAAAATCCTGGCGGTGAAGCGTGAGGAGATCGACGCGGCAAAGCGTGTTTCCTCGCTTAGCACGCTGCGCGATCGCGCCCGTGCGCAGACTCAGCGTGATTTTATCGCTGCGCTGCGTCAGCATAACCAGCAGGGCAAGCCGGGCATCATCGCCGAGGTAAAAAAAGCCAGTCCGTCGAAAGGGCTAATCCGTGCGGATTTTAATCCCGCCGGGATTGCTGAAAGCTATCAGCAGGGCGGCGCGGCCTGTCTCTCCGTGTTAACCGACGTGCAGTTTTTTCAGGGCAGCGAAGACTATTTACAGCAGGCGCGCGCGGCGTGCTCGCTGCCGGTGCTGCGTAAAGATTTTATGATTGATAGCTGGCAAGTTGAAGAAGCGCGAGCCATGGGCGCTGACTGCATTTTGTTAATCGCCGCTGCACTGGAAGATAGCCAGATGCAGGAGCTGGAAGCGCACGCGCATCAGTTGGGCATGGCGGTGCTGGTTGAAGTACATGATGGTCATGAGCTGGAGCGGGCGCTAAACCTGACCACGCCGTTGATTGGCATTAACAACCGCAATCTGCGCAGTTTTGAAACCTCCATTGATACCACGCTTGGCCTGCTGTCGCAGCTGCCAGCGGATCGTCTGGTTGTCACTGAGTCGGGCATTGGCACGGTCCAGGATGTTCAGCGGCTACGTCAGGCGGGCGTCAATAACTTCCTGGTTGGCGAAGCCTTTATGCGCGCCGCTGAACCGGGCGCGGAGCTGGCGAAGCTGTTTTTCTGACCGTCAGGAAAGGCCCTTACGCAGCAGATAGCGATAGGGCTTTTCATCCGTTTCCTGCGCCACCAGCGTATGCTCCATAAAGCGACAGAAGCCAGGAATGTCACGGGTTGTCGCCGGATCGTCAGCAATAATCAGCAGCGTTTCTCCATCCTGCATATGACGCACGGTTTTGCGCACCATCATTACCGGTTCCGGGCAGCGTAGCCCAAGCGCATCCAGGGTTTGATCTGGGTTATCGAAGCGATCGCTCATAATTGTCTCAATAGCGGAAGTCTGTTGTGCCCTATTCTACCCCCGGCATTCTGTTGCGCAAGCGATCGGCTAAAGGTGAACGTTTGCGTTAAAATTAACCATTGCAATGCGGAAACAACGCGGTAAGATGCCGCCGCTCTCCTGTATCGACAGGCAGGCAACATCGTCAGCGTACAGGTAACCAGGACTTTTGGAAGCCTGTACATAAAGTAACGCGTTCCGCTGCGTCAGCAGCAAAAATGCGATTACGCTGATTTAACAATGGGTTCCCTCACCCCAACGTAAAAAGGTAAATTATGATCTCCTTTACACCGCGCCAGCGGAAGCATGCGCTTGTCTGGCTTTCCCTGTTTCATATTCTGGTTATCTCCTCCAGTAATTATCTGGTACAGCTGCCTATTTCTGTTTTTGGCTTCCATACAACCTGGGGCGCTTTCAGCTTCCCATTTATCTTTCTGGCTACCGATCTGACCGTGCGTATTTTTGGCGCACCGCTGGCACGCCGCATTATTTTATCGGTCATGGTTCCGGCGCTGTTTATCTCCTATGCCATCTCTGCACTGTTTTATAACGGGAGCTGGCAGGGAGTAAGCGCGCTGCATGAGGTAAACCTGTTTGTTGCGCGTATCGCCTGCGCCAGCTTTATGGCCTATGCGCTGGGACAGGTTCTGGACGTTCATGTTTTTAACCGACTGCGTCAGCTTCCCCAGTGGTGGATTGCACCCGCCTGTGCCATGTTTTTAGGCAATATCAGCGATACCATCGCCTTTTTCTTTATCGCTTTTTACAAAAGTACCGATGCTTTTATGGCTAAGCACTGGGTGGAAATCGCGCTGGTGGATTACAGCTTTAAAGTTCTAATCTGCATGGTTTTCTTTTTGCCAGCCTATGGCGTACTGCTTAACGCGGCGCTTAAGCGCATGGCGGAACGCTCACAACGCGCACAATACAATTTCGGCTAAGCGGCAATAGCCAGCTGGCGTCAGCGCGTCTAAGATCGTGACATACGATTGGTTGCTTTTACGCGCTGATTCGGTTTGTATTAAGCTTTGTATTGCCAGGCAAATAAATAAAAGGGAACCTGATGCGTCAACTTACGAAATATCTTGGAATAGGTTTACTGGTAGTGGGCCTTGCCGCTTGCGACCAGCAGGATAAGGCCACGGCAGACGATAATGGTGCCAGCGCCAGCACCGCAGCACAGACGGTATCGTTAATGGATGGCAAGCTGAGCTTTAATCTGCCTGCGGGAATGTCGGATAAAAGCGGCAAGCTGGGCACTCAGGCTAATAATATGCACGTTTATGCTGATGAAAGCGGTCAGCGTGCCATTATCGTGATTGAAGGCGACGCAACAAATGAAGGGCTGGACGTTCTGGCTCAGCGTCTGGAACAGCAGCAGCGCAACCGCGATCCACAGCTTCAGGTGGTAACCAACAAGGCGATTAACCTGAAAGGTGAAGCGGCACAGCAGCTGGACACGGTGATTTCCGCCAATAATCAAACCGCATGGTCCTCGGTGGTATTAGCGAAGACCGAAGGCAAACTCCTGACGCTGCAAATTACCCTACCGGCTGGCAATCAGCAGCAGGCGCAGACCCAGGCTGAAAACATTATCAACACTATTACGTTGAAATAAGCCGCGCCAAAAGTTGAGATAAAAAACGCTGCCAGATAATGGCGGCGTTTTTTTATCACGCAAACCAGGCGTGAGGCCTGCTCGCTAAGTTAAATTCCTGCTGTCTCACGAATATATTTGCGGGCTTTTACCGCATATTCAAAAGGATTGGCCAACGCAGGATCTTGCTCCGCCTCCACCACCATCCAGCCGCAGTAGCCCGCGTCATCCAGCAGCTTAAATACCGGTTTAAAATCAATCACGCCGTCGCCGGGTACCGTAAAGGTGCCGCGCTTAACGCCATCCAGAAAAGAGAGCTGTTGCTTACGCACTTCTGCCACCACCTCATCACGCACATCCTTCAGGTGTACATGATTGATGCGTGACAGATGTTTTTCCAGCACCGCCAGCATCGCCTGCTCACTATTTTCTGAATAGTAAAGATGACCAGTATCGTACAGCAGATAGACATCATCATTCGTTAACGCCAGGAAGCGGTCGATTTCAGCCGGCGTTTGAATGCCGGTGCCCATATGATGATGCAGGCAAACCTGCATTCCCTTCTCAGCGGCGATTTTTGCCAGCTCGTTATACCCTTCTGCGGTTAAGCACCACTCTTCATCAGTAAACACCGGCTTATGCTCGAACACCGCCAGCGAAGTACCCTGAATGCTTTTACTTTGCTCAGAGCAGCCGATAACTTTCGCGCCCATCGCATGCAGAAAATTCATATGGTTGATGAACTCATCGATGGTTTTCGCCTTTTCGCCATTGGCGAAAAAAGTGCTGAACCAGGCGTTACAGATCTCAATGCCACGGATCTCCAGCATGGGTTTTAATACTGCCGGATCGCGTGGATATTTGCTGCCGACTTCACTGCCGCTAAAGCCAGCCAGCGCCATTTCACTTACGGTCTGCTGAAAAGTATTCTCTTTCCCCAGCTCTGGCATATCGTCATTGGTCCAGCCAATCGGCGCAATCGCCAGCTTTACGTTATCTTTGTTCATGATGCATTCCCGATTCGGTACGGCGGCCTTTAGCCGTCATGCGGTCAGGCTCCAACGGAGCTAACCACCCTATTTGCCCAGCAGTTCGCGCTCTATCAGTTCGCGCGTTTCCACCGCCTGATACTTCATCTTTTCCGGGTAACCAAACAGCGCCGGGGTAATAATCGACTCGCCGCCCACTTTCCAGCTGCGGCTGGCAAAGTCCATTTCACGCAGCGTTTTAAACAGCGCGGTGAAATCCACCTCGCCTTCACCCACGCCAACGTGCTGATGCACTGCGGCATCAACGCCCGGCGGGTTGACGATATAACGGCAGTGTTTGGTGTGATTCATGGTATCGGCAATCAGTACGTGTGAGAGATCGTCGCCCACGTACTCCAGCATGCTTTTTACATCGCCTTTGCCGTTGTCATAGAAAAAGGTGTGCGGCACGCTGTAGACATACTTAACGTTCTCGCTGCGGAATGACTTAACGATGTCGGCGGTTTCATTGTTGCGCTCGCAGAAATCCCACGGATGTGACTGAATTTCAAGGCGGATCCCTTCGCGCTCTACGATCGGCAGCAGCTCTTCCATTGAGCGATAGAACATCTCTTCGCAAATCTCCGGCTCGTTCGGATTACCGGACAGCTCGGTATTGATAACCTGTACGCCCATCTCAACCGCAATTTCAATCATGCGTTTCCAGTTTTTAACTGCCGCCTGGCGACGCAGCTCATCAGGGCCTGACCAGCGATAAACCACGATAAACGAGGAGATCTCCACGCCGGTGGCTTTCAGCGCGTTTTTGTACTCCGTCATAATTTCCCGGCTGGCCTTCGGGTGCTTATAAAAAGGGTTAATCTGCGGATGCGGCGACTGCTCAATATACTTGTAGCCCCAGTCAGCCACCTGATGAACCATCTTTGTGATGCCTAAATCTCTAATGACATCCACATCGAAAGCGATCTTCATAACCTTCTCCCTGATTGCTCAGTGCATGATGCACGCGCTTCCCGCCAGGGCAGGAAGCGCGCGGGAAATTAAGCCTTATCGTAAAATGCCGGGCGTGGCGGCAGCTCAACGGGCTCGATAGCGCCGCTGTTCTGTGCCTTCAGACAGGCATCGGCAGCCACGGAAGCGGCATAACCATCCCAGGCGGATGGTCCGGTCAGGGAGCCGCTACTGACATCATTAATAAATGCCTGCAGCTCTACGTCATAGGCATCGATAAAGCGATCTTTCCAGTCGGTAAGAATGGAGGTGGAAAGTTGGGCGCTTTTACGCATCTGTACGGCAGAGGGTTCCGGCAGTTTGGCTATGCCCTCTTCGCCGACCACTTCGCACTGGATATCATAGCCGTAGGCGCAGTTAACAAAGATTTCTACGTCGATGCGGATGCCCTTCTGCGTTTCAAACAGCACGATCTGCGGATCTTTCAGACGAGCATGTGTTTTTGACGTCACGCGCGGGAAAACCACCTGCACGGTTTTATAGTCATCATTGGTCAGCCAGCGCAGCACATCCAGTTCGTGAATCAGCGTGCTGGTGATTGCCATATCGGTGGTATAACTTTCCGGCACCGTTGGATTACGGTGCGCGCAATGCAGCATCAGCGGCTCGCCGATCTCACCGTCAGTAATCACTTTTTTCAGCGCCCGATAGCCCACATCGTAAGGACGCATAAAACCAACCTGTACCAGACGTTTGCCGAATTTCATTTCGGCATCAACGATGCGACGGCAGCCTTCGGCGGTCATCGCCAGCGGTTTTTCACAGAAAACCGGCTTACCGGCGGCAATAGCAGCCAGGGTAAATTCCTCATGCGTAGGATCCCAGGACGTCACCAGCACCGCGTCCACATCAGGCGAGTTCACCACGTCATGACCATTGGCGTACACTTCCGCCTGCAGGCCAAGTCGCGTCAGTGCCGCCTTCGCGCTTTCAAGATTAATATCAGAGACCGCCACTACGGTGGCGCCCTGCAACACTTTGCTGCAGCGACGAATATGTTCCTGGCCGATTGCGCCGGTGCCGATAACGCCAAGTTTCAGAGTCATGATGTCTCCAGAATTCAGGGTAGGCGCGAACCCGCCAGGCAGGCTGGCAAGATTCGCTGTCAGGGTAGATGTCAGATAGTTAAGGGCTAAATTTTTTAATAGTCAGTATTTACGTGCCTGCTCGACATGCTCGTTCAGCATCTTAGCCACGGCATCAATGCGCTCGGAGGTGGAAACCTGCGCGCCGCCGACATGCCACCAGCTGAAATACTTATGCGCCATGGTTTTGGGCAAAACTTTCACGTCAATCAGGGTTGATACGGTTTCTTTACGCGCCGCTTCCAGCGCATGGCTTAGCTCTTCCAGCGTGGTCACACGCCATGTTTTACAGCCGTAACCGGCAGCGATGGCGGCGAAATCAACCGGGATAAAGCCGCCGTCCAGCTTGCCGCTTTTGTTATCACGAAAGCGAAACTCGGTGGTAAAGCTGTCCATGCCGTGTTCCAGCTGAAGGTTGTTGATACAGCCGTTGGTCATATTGTCGAACAGCACGACATTGATTTTGGCTTTCTCCTGAATCGAGGTCACCAGCTCGGAATGCAGCATCATAAAAGAGCCGTCACCCACCAGCGCATAGACTTCGCGTTGGGGTTCAGCCAGCTTGACGCCGAGCGCGGCGTTGATCTCATAACCCATGCAGGAGTAGCCATACTCAACGTGATAGCCGTTCGGCGCTTTGGTGCGCCAGACGCGTTGCAGATCGCCCGGCAGGCTGCCAGCCGCCGCGACGATAACTGCATCCTCCGGCAGCTGCTCGTTCAGGGTACCCAGCACGCTGCTCTGAGTCAGAAAGGAGCCGGTCAGGCGATTAAACTCGGCGAACAGCGCTTCGCGATCGATGCTGTCATCAATTTCCGGCACAAAATTCTCTTCGCTGTAAGCCACCTGATAAACGCGCTGCGTTTCCTTGAGCAGCTTGCTTTGCGCCTGTTCGATTTTAGCGCCCCATTCGCTGCTAAAACCTTGCGCGCTCAAACGTTCATTCAGTGCGGCCAAAGCTTCACGCGCATCGGCAACCACCTGCACGCCATCCAGTTTGTAAGCGTCGAAATTGCTGATGTTGATATTGAGGAAGCTGACATCGGGGTGCTGGAATATCCATTTTGATGCGGTAGTGAAATCGGTGTAACGCGTCCCGACGCCAATCACCAGATCGGCCTCTTTCGCCAGCAGGTTAGCGGCCAGGCAGCCGGTTTCGCCAACGCCGCCTACGTTCAGCGGATGATCGGAAACTAACGTGCCTTTGCCCGCCTGCGTTTCCGCGAAAGGAATGTGATGCTGTTCAGCAAACTGACGTAGCGCCTCGCCAGCGCCGGAGTATTTCACGCCGCCGCCGCAGACAATCAGTGGCTTACGCTTGCGTGCCAGCAGCGCTAATGCGTCCTGTAACTGCGCTTCAGTAGCGGGACGGCGATCTAACCGATGCACACGCTTTTGAAAGAAATAATCAGGGTAGTCCCAGGCTTCGCCCTGCACATCCTGCGGCAGCGAAAGCGTCACCGCGCCGGTTTCCGCCGGATCGGTTAATACGCGCATGGCATTGATGCAGGCGGTCATCAGTTGTTCAGGACGGCTCACGCGATCCCAATATTTACTGACGGCACGAAACGCATCGTTGGTGCTCAGGCTCAGGTCGTGGCTCTGTTCAATTTGCTGTAGCACCGGATCGGGCTGGCGCGTAGCGAACACATCGCCAGGCAGCAGCAGCAAGGGAATGCGGTTAGCCGTGGCGGTTGCGGCGGCGGTAATCATATTGGCTGCACCGGGACCCACGGAGGAGGTGCAGGCGATGATTTCACGACGCAGTTTCTGTTTGGCGTAGCCAGTAGCGGCATGCGCCATCCCCTGCTCGTTGCGGCCCTGATGCACTATCAGATCGCCACTATCCTGTTCTAACGCCTGGCCAAGACCCAGCACGTTACCGTGGCCGAAAATGGCGAAGATGCCCTTAACGAATTTAGTTTCAACCCCGTCAACGCTCAGGTACTGATTATCAAGAAATTTCACCAGCGCCTGTGCCGTGGTTAATCTGATCTTGCCCATTTGCTTATCCTTTACCCGTGGAGTAACCGTTAACAGGGTGCGCCGTAATTCGCCTGTGCTGGCGACCAAAACGCTAATCGCCCGACGGCTGATTAGTGAAACGTGAGGCGATTATAAACAAATATTTTTTTCATAAAATACGATTACAGAAGAAACATTTCATTTTGCGAGTGAGATCAAATTATGGGTTCAGCCAGCCCGCAAAGCGGCTTCGGTACAGCGAGAAGTGAAACAACAGCAGAACAGTGCGTAAAAAATAAATATTCCATTTCATTTACTGTGTGTTGTTAACTGCTTCAATATCTGTGCTAAAGCAAGAGAACATCGGCTTTTCATCGTAACTAATCGCAGCTTTCAGGGCAGCAGAAACGCCAGAAGATTTTTACCCGCCTCACAGTTTTGGGTTGATAATTTCATTTTATATTGTTTTTGAAATATTTATTTCCCATACTGCCAACACAGTTGATCCGGTGCGATCGGATTATCGGGATTTCCCGTAAGATCTCTGGAGACGCTCGACAGTGACTGCTTATCACAAAAGGAAATCACAAGGTATGAGTACACAACAGAAGCGGCTTGATGTGATTTGCATTGGCCGTATTGCCGTTGACCTCTACGGTCAGCAAATCGGTGCGCGTCTGGAAGATACCAGCACCTTTGCCAAATATCTCGGCGGCTCCTCTGGCAATGTCGCTTACGGCACCGCCATTCAGGGCCTGAAATCAGCGATGCTGGCGCGCGTCGGCGATGAGCACAATGGCCGTTTCCTGCGTGAAGAGTTGCAGCGCGTAGGCGTCGATACCGAATTTTTGATTACCGATAAAAGTCGTTTAACCGGCCTGGTGATATTGGGAATTAAAGATCAGGATACCTTCCCGTTAATTTTCTACCGCGATAACTGTGCGGATATGGGCCTGACGCCGCAGGATATTGATGAAGACTATATTGCTTCCGCCCGGGCGGTTGCCGTAACCGGCACCCACCTTTCTCATCCCGACACACGCGCGGCAGTATTAAAAGCGCTGGAGATTGCGCGGCGGCACGGATTACGTACGGCGCTGGATATTGACTATCGTCCGGTGCTGTGGGGACTGACATCGCTGGGCGATGGCGAAACCCGTTTTATCGAATCAGGGCGCGTGACTCAGCAGCTACAGGAAGTGCTGCACTATTTCGATTTGATCGTTGGAACAGAAGAAGAGTTTCATATCGCCGGCGGCAGCACCGATACGCTGACGGCATTGAAAGCGGTACGTCAGGCCAGTAAAGCGACGCTGGTATGCAAGCGCGGCCCGTTAGGCTGCGTTGTTTTTGAAGGCGATATTCCGGACAGCTGGGATCACACCACGCTACAGAGCGGCGTGCGCGTGGAAGTGTTAAACGTACTGGGCGCGGGCGACGCCTTTATGTCGGGTCTGCTGCGCGGCTGGCTCAATGACGAAGGCTGGCAGCAGGCCTGTCGCTATGCCAACGCCTGCGGTGCGCTGGTGGTATCGCGTCACGGCTGCGCGCCGGCAATGCCAACCAAAGCGGAGCTGGATGATTATCTCAGCCGCGATAGCGAAGTAAAACGCCCCGATCGCGACGTGCGGCTTAACCATTTTCATCGGGTGACCACCCGCAAGCAGAACTGGCAGGAGCTTTGCGTGTTTGCGTTCGACCATCGCAAACAGCTGTTTGATATGGCCCAGGAGGCGGGTGCCGAACCAGCACGTATTCCGCAGCTAAAAATGCTGTTGTTGCAGGCAGCTGAAGCGGCGGCCAGCGAGGCCGGTTTAGAAAATCACAGCGGTATTCTGGCCGATACCACATATGGTCAGCAGGCGTTAAATGCCATCACCGGCAAAGGCTGGTGGATCGGGCGCCCTATTGAAATGCCCGGATCGCGTCCGCTGCGTCTTGAGCATGGCAACATCGGCTCACAACTGATCGACTGGCCGCAGGAGCATGTGGTGAAGTGCCTGGTCTTTTACCATCCGCACGATAAGGCCGAGCTGCGTGAACAGCAGGATGCACTGATTCGCGACGTCTGGCGCAGCTGCAATAAATCGGGCCACGAACTGCTGCTGGAAGTGATCCTGCCGGAGGATAACCCGGATCGTCAGGAATCTTACTATCTTGATATTGTTCAACATTTTTACCGGCTTGGCGTACAGCCTGACTGGTGGAAGCTGCCGCCGCTGTCGCTGCAAAGCTGGCAGGCACTTGGCTCCATCATTGAGCAGCACGATCCCTGGTGTCGGGGCATTCTGCTGTTAGGGCTGGATGCGCCGGAAGATAAACTTAAAGCGGGATTCCGCGACGCGGCGCAGGCTCCATGGGTGAAAGGCTTTGCCGTAGGGCGAACCATTTTCGGTCAGCCGTCGCGCCAGTGGCTGCAGGGCGAACTGAACGACGAACAGCTGATTGAACAGGTAAAAAACAACTATCTGACGCTCATCGGCTACTGGCGTGAGGCACGGCCGGTACGCCAGGCCAGTTAATATCCAGAGCCATCACGCCGCTGATATCAAACCTGTCGGCGGCGTGATTTTTTTTAACCACAATCGCGCTGAAATGCCTGCTTTTCTGCTTTCTTATCGCTCTACGGCACGCGATTTAGCACCACTTTTTTGTGAGGTGATTCATGTTGCGATGAAATAAAGTCTGCTAATCCGTGATTCAAATGAAATTTTCCATTCGTCTGGTAGAATATTGCTCAGCAAAATGCCCATCATTTTTAGCAGGCCGAAGTAATGACAACTAATCCTACCCAGCTTTCCCTGTTACAGGACGACATTCGTCGTCGTTACGATACGCTCAGCAAGCGCCTGAAACAGGTTGCACGTTATATCCTTGATAACAGCAATAGTATTGCTTTTGACACTGTCGCCTCTATTGCTCAGCAGGCTGACGTTCCGCCTTCTACGCTGATTCGCTTTTCGAATGCTTTTGGCTTCAGCGGCTTTAACGAAATGAAGCAGGTTTTTCGCCAGCATTTAATGGAGGAAACGGTTAACTATACCGAGCGTGCGCGTCTGTTTCGGCAAACGGCTACCGACGAGGCTGCTGCCTCGCCTGAAAATCCGGCGGAGATCCTGAATGTGTTCACCATGGTGAACTCTCAGGCTTTACAGCAGTTAGCGATGCAGACCAACCCTGAGCAGCTTAATAAAGCGGTGGAGATGCTTAATAATGCTGAAAATATCTATGTCATTGGCCTGCGCCGCTCTTTTAGCGTGGCGTCTTATCTGACTTACGCCCTGCGCCATCTGGAGCGTCGCGCTTTCCTTATCGATGGTTTAGGCGGCATGTTCACTGAGCAGCTCAGCCTGGTGAATCCCAAAGATGTGGTTATTGCCATCAGCTATTCGCCTTACGCCCGTGAAGGGGTGGAACTGGTGGAGATGGGCGCCCGACGTGGCGCGCAGCAAATTGCCATTACCGATAGCCAGGTAAGCCCGCTGGCTGCCTTCAGCGATGTCTGTTTTGTGGTGCGCGAAGCGCAGGTGGATGGTTTCCGTTCTCAGGTCGCCTCTTTATGTCTGGCACAGACGCTGGCGGTATCGCTGGCGCTGCACAATGCCAAAGAGTAGTTCTGGCTTACCCCTTCTGACAGTTATCAAGCAGCCCGTGCGGGGCTGCTTCTGACGATTGCGGCTACCGGTGACCAGGCTGCAGTTTCTGACTACGGAGTGGTGCCCTGATGAGTTCCTGGCTTAAGTCACGAGGCGTTCAGACAGCAGAGTACAGCCGCGCAGGCACCTTACTTTGCCAGAAAAAAAGGCAGCCTTTCCGGCTGCCCTGATACGCTTTACCGTGCAGGTTTATTTCTCTTTAGCAGGATAATCGTCGCTGTTAACCCAGGCGTGATCCTTCTCCCAGGTAAATTTCCACTTCCGTACCGGCCCGGCCATGACGTTCAGATAATAGTTATCGTAACCGGCAAGCGTGGCGACTGGGTGGTAGCCGCGCGGCACCGTAACCACATCGCGGTTATAGGGCGCCATACATTCGTCCAGCGAGCGATCGTCGGTATAAACGCGCTGCATGGCGAAGCCCTGCTCTGGTTGGAAATGATGATAGTAGGTCTCTTCCAGATAGGTTTCATCCGGTGAGTCCTCCCGATCATGCTTGTGGCTGGGATAAGAGCTGGTATCGCCCTCATCGGTATACACCTCTACCACCAGCAGACTATCGGCAGGCTTATCATCTGGCAGGATATTATGCACCAGCCGCTTGTTGCGCCCTTTACCACGATGCTCAACGCCCACATCCTGTGGCGCAATCAGCCGTGCGGGTAAATCGCCCTGCCCCGGCGCGCTGCATACGGCCAGCTCCAGATCGGAATCAGCCATCACCTCAACACGATCGTGATGCGGCACATAAACAGAGTAAGGGGGCGTGCGCTCGAAAGGCGACTGCCGTTTGCCAATATCGGGAAACTCTGCATGTTGCGTTTTCACCGACGCCAGCCCCGCAACCAGCACCAGGCACAGCTCTTTCTCCCCGCTTTCCAGCGTCAGGGTTTGCCCTTTTTTCAGCAGATAGACATCAAAGCCAACAAAGCGCCAGCCAGCGCTTTCTGGCGTAATGTGTTGAATACGCCCGTTGGCATCAGGCTGCTGACATTTAGCAAGTAACGACATTCGCTTCTCCTTGTAAACCCGTTAGCCCAGCGTTGGCATACTGAATTCAGATACTGTTTGCTGGCCGCTCGGCCAGCGTGCCGTTGCCGTTTTCATCCGCGTATAGAAACGTACGCCGTCCGGGCCATGAACATTCAGCGCACCAAATACCGAACGCTTCCAGCCGCCAAAGCTGTGGAAGGCCATCGGCACCGGCACCGGAACGTTGACACCGACCATACCCGCCTCTACGTTTTGCACAAAATCACGTGCGGTATGCCCATTGCTGGTAAAGATGGCGCTGCCATTGCCAAACTCGTGGCTGTTTACCAGCGCCAGCGCGCTCTGGTAATCAGGCGCGCGCATAATGCCCAGCACCGGTCCGAAAATCTCTTCGCGCCAGATAACCATATCTGTCGTGACGTTGTCGAACAGGGTGCCGCCAACATAGTAGCCTTCTGCATGGCCCGGCACCTGAAAATTTCGGCCGTCCACTACCAGCGCCGCCCCTTCCGCTACGCCTTTATCGATATAGCCCAGTACCTTCTTCTGATGAACGGCAGACACCACCGGCCCCATTTCATTTTCTTCGCTGCCTTTATGCATGCCCGGCCCTACGCGCAGCGCTTTTATCAGCGGCGTAAGGCGCGCAATTAGCTTATCGGCGGTATCGTCGCCCACTGCCACCACGACCGGCAACGCCATGCAGCGTTCACCCGCCGAGCCGAAAGCGCCGCCCATGATGGCATTAACGGTGGCGTCGAGATCGGCATCCGGCATCACAATGGCATGATTCTTGGCCGCGCCGAATGCCTGTACGCGCTTGCCATAAGCGCTGGCGGTTTTATAAATATGTTCCGCTACGCCCGACGAGCCGACAAAGCTGACCGCCTGAACGCGGCTATCGGAATACAGCTGTGCGGCATCTTCATTAGAACAGTGTACGACGTTAAACACGCCATCCGGCAGACCAGCTTCGCTCAACAGCTCAGCCATGCGCACGGCAGCGGAAGGATCAAGCGCCGGCGGCTTCAATACAAAAGTATTGCCGCAGGCCAGCGCGATCGGGAACATCCACATCGGCACCATCGCCGGGAAGTTAAACGGCGTAATGCCCGCCACCACGCCCAACGGCTGCATCAGCGAGTAGCTGTCAACGCCGGTGCCGACGTTCGGTGAATATTCCCCTTTAATCAGGTGCGGAATGCCGCAGGCGAACTCCACCACCTCCATGCCGCGCGTCAGCTCGCCCAGCGCATCCGACCATACTTTGCCGTGCTCGCTAACAATCAGCTCTGCCAGTTCGTCGCGGTGCTTTTCCAGCAAGGTTTTAAAATTAAACATAACGCGCGCGCGGCGCAGCGGGGAGGTATTAGACCACTCCGGGAAAGCGTTATGCGCCACTTCTATCGCCTGTGCGACCTCATCCGCCGTGCTCTGCGTGAGTTCGCGCACCACTTTACCGGTAGCAGGATCGTAAACCGGAATAGTTTCATTGCTGGCGCTATAGGTGATTTTGCCGCCAATAAAGTTTCCAACGATATTCATGTGCATGCCTCTTGATATGGTGGTTCCCGCCGAACGGCCCGTTGCGCTTCGCCATCGGTAAGCGGGGTTTAGCCTGTTTCCGTGCATTGACCCTATTATATTGAAATAAATTTTTCAAATAGTTCAGATTGGAAAATTCATTTTTAGCGGGATGGATCGCATTTTTTTCGTAACATCACAACGCCGTTTCAGCCGCTAAGGGCCACATTAGCGCTATTCTCCGGCGCTTTACCGCACAGCTTAGGGCAGCCCCGCACGCGCTTTCCCCCGGTTCCTGTTGATGGAAAATGAAATTTTTGCGAAGCAGATCCAAAAATTATCATTTCACTATTCCATCAATTTGAAATAAATGTTCTCTTTAGGCCAACCGCCCGGCACGTCATCACGTCGGCTTTTACTTAACGTTTTGCAGGAGCACATCATGGCCATCGATCCCACCCGTTTCTGTATCAACCGCAAAATCGCACCCAATCTCAGTATTGAATCGTTCTTCAAACTGGTTCAGCGGCTTGGCCTGAATAATGTGGAATTGCGCAATGACATGCCCAGCGGCAAAGTGACCGATAACCTAAGCCATCAGCAGGTGAAAAACCTGGCGCAGCAGTACGGCATGGAAATTGTGACCATCAATGCGCTTTATCCCTTTAACCGTATGGATGAAGCGCTGCTGGCGCAGGCGGAAGGGTTATTGAAAGAGGCGCAGGCAATTGGCGCTGGCGCGCTGGTGCTCTGCCCGTTAAACGACGGACAGCCGATCGCCGCAGAAAAAACCATCGCCGCGCTGCAAAAGCTCGCGCCGCTATTTGAGCAGTATGGTGTGAAAGGGCTGGTAGAGCCTCTGGGCTTCCCGCAAAGCTCACTGCGATCTGCCGTTCAGGCACAGGCGCTCATCCGCGATGCGCAGGTGCCCTTTAACGTGCTGATCGATACGTTCCACCACCATTTATATGAGCAGGCTGAACAAGAGTTTGCTTCCGGTATTGATATTGATCGCATCGGGCTGGTGCACCTCTCCGGCGTAGAAGATGCGCGTCCAACCGCAGAACTGACCGATGAAGAACGTATTATGCTCAGCAACGGCGACGTGCTGAACAGCGTTGCGCAGGTGCAACGCCTTGAGCAGATGGGCTATCGCGGCATTTACGCCTTTGAACCTTTCTCCTCAGACCTGGCGAACTGGAGCGAGGCGGATATCGAACGTGAAATCCGCCAAAGTATTGAACTGTTGCAGGCTTGATGCCGGTACGGTTCTGAAGAAGTTATCTGTTATTTGTGTCTTTGCTGTTTCTTGCCTCCTCTGGGGGCCTTTTTTATCCCTTCTCTGCAGGCGAATCAGATCGTTTCAGCATTGCGGTTTCGCATGCGCCACGTCAGCAACAGCGCCAGACACACCAGCAGCGCGCTCAGCAGATAAATAACCGGTACCCCTGCATAGCTCATGATAAAACCGGCGACCGGCCCGGTAATACCCAGCGACAGATCCATAAACGCGGTGAAGGTAGCCAGCGCGCTGCCCTGGTTTTGCTGCGGCACCGCCTTCACCGCCGCTACGCCCAGCGCCGGGAACACCAGCGAAAAGCCTGCGCCGGTCAGCAAGGCGCCAAGATTAGCCAGCCACGGAGAAAAAGAGAGCCAGACAATAAACAGTCCCAGCGCCTCCACACCAAAACAGACAATCGCCACCCGCAATCCGCCGTAGCGGTTGATACTGTTGGGAAACAGCAGGCGAGTGCCGACAAACGCCAGGCTGAACAAGGTTAACGAGAAAGCTGCGCCAGGCCAGCCTTTCGCCTGATAAAACAGCGTAATAAAGGTGGCGATAACGCCAAAACCCGCTGAGGCCATCGCCAGCAGCAGGCCGAACGGCCAGATTTTCCCCAGCACCGCGCGAAACGGCAGCGGCTTGCCTTTACTGCCGTTTACCGACGGTCGCGGCAACGCCAGCACTATGGCGATAATAACGATCAGCATGATCACCACCGCCAGCAGCAAAATACCGCCCAGATGGTAAATCAGCGCTCCCAGCGGCGCCCCCAGCGCCATCGCGCCGTAGGTGCAGATACCATTCCAGGATATTACCCGTCCAATATGCAGCGATCCCACTACGCTAACGCCCCATAAGGTAGAGCCAGTGCCGGCAAAGCTTTGCCCAATCCCCAGCGCCAGCCGTCCAATACAGAGTAACGTCAGGCTAATCAATGGCCAGGCAGCGCTCAGGGCTGCCAGCGCATAACAAATACCGCTAAGCAGACAGCCGAACAGGCCAAAAATCACTACTTTTTTCGGACCCCATAAATCGGCATAACGGCCAGCGTGAGGACGGCTGAGCAGCGTAGAAAGATATTGCAGGCTAATCACCAGTCCCGCCCAAAAAGCGCTATAGCCCATAACGTCATGAACGTAGCCGGGTAATACCGCCAGCGGTAGTCCGATGGTGAGATAGCTGGCAAAGTTGAAAACAACTATTGAAAGAATGCGCTGATTCAGACGAAATGCGCTGGGGGAAGCTTCCGTCTCAGGCTGTCCAGACATAATATTTAACTCGTTACGGGTAAGCATCACTGGCTAAATTTTTACTATACGCAGGTTAGTGACAATAATCAGTTCGTTAGCAATTGTTAGCAGCTACAATTATCGTGGTGAAATTATTTACAGGGAACACTATGCTCGTACCGCAGCAGGAAAAAATGGGACAAAATATGTTGCTTAAAATGGCAACGCTGGTGGTTATTCTGGCAGGGATCCGTGCTGCATCAGATATTATCGTTCCTTTTCTACTGGCAATTTTCCTGGCGATTATCCTGAATCCGCTGGTGAACATGCTCATGCGCCGTGGCCTGCGCCGTAGCCTGGCGATTACGCTGGTCATGGTCGTGGTGCTAATGGTGATTTTGATGTTGGTCGCCATGCTGGCCAGCTCGGTCAATGAGTTTTCCCTGGTTTACCCGCAAATACGCACCATTCTTGAACAGAAGCTGACCGTGCTTCAGCATTATGCCGGACGGCTAAGGATCCCCGTTTCGTCGACCGCGCTGGCGGAACAGCTCGATCCCAACGCCATTATGAATGTGGCGACAACGGTGTTACGCCAGTTTTCCGGGGCGATGAGCAATTTTGTCCTGCTGATCATGACCGTTATTTTTATGCTGTTTGAAGTGCGCCATCTGCCCTATAAGCTGCGCAATGCGCTGGCTAATCCGCAGATTCGCATTGCCGGGCTGCATAAAGCGCTGAAAGGCGTAACCCACTATCTGGCGTTAAAAACGCTGATCAGCCTGATTACCGGCATCGCCGTCTGGATATCACTGCTGCTGCTGGATGTGAAATTTGCCTTGTTCTGGGGCGTGGTCGCCTTTGTGCTGAACTTTATTCCCAATATCGGGCCGATTATCGCCGGGGTTCCGCCTTTCATCCAGGCGCTGGTGCTGAACGATTTCTATGATGCACTACTGGTGGCGGCGCTGTTCAGCGCCATTCACATGGTCTTTGGCAATATGCTGGAGCCGCGCGTGATGGGCCGTGGCCTGGGTTTATCGACGCTGGTGGTGTTTTTGTCATTGATTTTTTGGGGCTGGCTGCTTGGTCCGGTAGGAATGCTGCTGTCGGTGCCGCTGACCAGCGTCTGTAAAATTTTGATGGAAACAACGCCCGGCGGCAGCAAGCTGGCTATTTTATTGGGCAATGGACGTCCGCAGGTGAAGCGCAACCGCTAACCCTCAAACAGATGATCATAGACGCGTTGCAAATGCAGCGCCATGCTGTCGCGGGCAAGCTGTGGATTCTGTTGCACAATGGCGGCCGCGATCATTTGATGGTCATGGTTTAACGCCTGAGGGAAATCCCGGTCGGCAAAATGATTTTCCAGCCTGACAAAACGCTGGCTTTTACGCCGGTTCCACAGCTGCTCCATCATCTCCCGCAGCACATCATTCCCGGTCATTTCGCTGATCAACAGGTGAAAGCGCTTATCCTCACGCAAAAATTCATCATCATTAACTCTGTATTGCGCCAGCTGATGCGCAACCTCAAGCAGCTCCCGTCGCTGCTCTGCCGTACCGTGACGCGCCGCCAGTTCAGCGGTCATCGCCTCGAACGCCTGACGCGCTTTAATCAGATCGCGCAGGCTAAAGGTATCTTCGGGTTCTGCTGGTTTTACCGGCAGCGGATTAACCACCAGCACGCCGTTACCGCTACGGATCTCTACCCAGCCGGTGACTTCCAGCGCAATAAGCGCTTCACGCACTGAAGAACGACTGACGTTAAGCTGTCTGGCCAGCTCACGCTCCGGCGGCAACAACGTGCCAGGGGCAAACTCGCCGCGTGCGATCGCCGTGCTTATCAGGCTGGATATTTGCCGATAAAGCCGCTCGGTTTTGATGGCGGGTAATGTCATAAAATGCCCTCTTCCGGTTAACGTAGCTTAAACGCACTCATAAGGCGTTATTGTTGCCGCGCCCACTATTTTATCGGGCGCTGCGCCTGATAATGGGACACCTATCACTCTTTCAGGCAAAAAACTCTCCTATTCTGGCCCAGCGGCCTGACCAATGGCCTCTTACCTCTACCGGCAGGCCCGCTGCTTTGGGCCGTCGAACCATGAAAAATCGCATACAGGAGAGCTTATGGAACACACCTGGCGCTGGTATGGCCCTAACGACCCCGTTACGCTGGATGATGCGCGCCAGGCGGGCGCTACCGGCATCGTTACCGCTCTGCATCATATTCCGAACGGTGAAATATGGACCATTGATGAAATCAAAGCGCGACAGGCGCAGCTGGCGGAAAAGGGGCTTTACTGGTCAGTGGTGGAAAGCGTTCCGGTCCATGAGGCGATTAAAACCCAGCGCGGCGACTGGCAACGTTATATTGCCAACTATCAGCAGTCGCTGCGCAATCTGGCCGCCTGTGGCATCGATACCGTTTGCTATAACTTTATGCCGGTGCTTGACTGGACGCGTACCGATCTGGGCTGGCAGTTACCTAACGGCGCGCGCGCCCTGCGCTTTGACGCCATCGCTTTTGCCGCTTTTGAACTGCATATTCTCCGGCGTCCCGGCGCACAGGAAACCTACAGCGAAGAAGAGCAGCGTCAGGCAGCCGATTACTATGCCGCCATGACGCCGGAAGCGATCGCCACGCTGACACGCAACATTATCGCTGGTCTGCCTGGTGCAGAAGAAGGCTATACGCTGGAACAGTTTCAGGCGCAGCTGTCGCAATATGATGGCATCGATAAAGCGCGCCTGCGTGAACATATGGCAACGTTCCTGCGCGCTATCGTACCGGTGGCGGAGGAGTCAGGAATGATGCTGGCGGTACACCCGGACGATCCGCCGCGCCCTATCCTTGGCCTGCCGCGCATTATCTCAACCCAGGAAGATATGCAATGGTTAACCGAGACGGTGAACAGCCTGCATAACGGTTTCACCTTTTGCACCGGCTCTTACGGCGTGCGCGCCGATAACAATCTGGTACAGATGGCGAAAACCTATGCTGACCGCATCCATTTCATTCACCTGCGCGCCACACAGCGCGAAGAAAACCCCAACAGTTTTCATGAGGCGGAACATCTGGCGGGCGATGTGGATATGGTCGGCGTCATCAAGGTGATTCTGGAAGAGGAGCAGCGCCGACGTCGTGCCGGCAAAGAGCGCGCTATCCCTATGCGCCCCGATCATGGTCATCAGATGCTGGACGACCTGCATAAAAAAACCAACCCCGGCTATTCCGCTATTGGTCGCCTCAAAGGGCTGGCTGAGCTGCGTGGCGTTGAGCTGGCGCTAAAGCAGTGCTTTTTTACCGATTAATCACGCTTACGTTTCTTCAGGACTCAACTTCCCTGTCAAAGCGCCGACGTCAGGCGCTTTATTAACTCACGCCATTTTTTAATCCTGCTGACAGCGGAAAAACGCCCCTTTCCTGCCAGGATTTAAGCAGGCCGCTGCTCCAGCAGAGTGTGCTGCCCTGACGGTAAACGGTTATTTTCTATACGCATTTAGACGCTACTTTTAGCACAGATGTAACATTTTTTGCGTTCTGGCGATATACTGTGAAATCGCAGGGTAATAGTTTCTTAAAGTTATTATCGCAGGCGATGATAAATTGAGCCGGATCTCCCGGCAGGAAAAATTTCCTCAACGCCGCGATCTGACATTTCTCACTTCGGTTTGCATCGTTGAGGAAATTAAATTAATCAGCAAACACAGGGCGAATGATATGAAACTACGTAGGAAGCGTGTAAAACCTATTGCGCTTGATGACGTTACCATCATTGATGACTCACGTTTACGCAAGGCAATTACCGCCGCATCGTTAGGCAATGCGATGGAGTGGTTCGATTTTGGGGTATATGGTTTTGTCGCCTATGCCCTGGGTAAAGTTTTTTTCCCTGGCGCCGATCCCGGCGTTCAGATGATCGCCGCACTGGCGACCTTTTCCGTTCCTTTCCTGATCCGTCCGTTGGGCGGGCTGTTCTTCGGCAGGCTTGGCGATAAGTATGGACGCCAGAAAATCCTGTCGATCACTATTATTATCATGTCGCTCAGTACTTTCTGTATCGGTTTAATCCCCTCTTACGCCTCGATTGGTATTTGGGCACCAATACTGCTGCTGCTGGCGAAAATGGCTCAGGGTTTCTCCGTTGGAGGGGAATATACCGGCGCGTCGATCTTCGTGGCGGAATACTCGCCTGACCGCAAACGCGGCTTTATGGGAAGCTGGCTCGATTTCGGCTCCATCGCCGGCTTTGTGCTGGGCGCGGGCCTGGTGGTCTTGATCTCAACCATTGTTGGCGAAGAAAACTTCCTGTCGTGGGGCTGGCGTCTGCCGTTCTTCCTGGCGCTGCCGCTGGGCATCATCGGTCTGTATCTACGTCATGCGCTGGAAGAAACGCCTGCGTTCCAACAGCATGTGGAAAAACTGGAACAGGGCGATCGTGAAGGCTTGCGCGAAGGGCCAAAAGTTTCTTTCCGCGAAATTGCCACTAAGCACTGGAAAAGTCTGCTGGCCTGCGTTGGCCTGGTAATTGCCACCAACGTGACTTATTACATGCTGCTGACTTATATGCCGAGCTATCTCTCGCATAACCTGCACTACCCGGAAGACCATGGCGTATTGATCATTATCGCTATTATGATAGGCATGCTGTTTATCCAGCCGATCATCGGCCTGCTGAGCGACCGTTTTGGCCGTCGTCCGTTTGTGATTATCGGCAGTACCGCGTTGCTGCTGCTGGCAATTCCCGCCTTTATGCTGATTAACAGTAATGTGCTGGGGCTGATTTTTGCCGGTCTGCTGATGCTGGCGATTGTGCTTAACTGCTTTACAGGCGTAATGGCCTCATCGCTGCCAGCGATGTTCCCGACACATATTCGCTACAGCGCGCTGGCCAGCGCCTTTAATATTTCGGTATTAATTGCCGGTCTGACGCCAACTGTGGCGGCCTGGTTGGTAGAGGCGTCTAACGATCTCTATATGCCGGCTTACTATCTGATGGTGATCGCGGTTATCGGTTTAATTACCGGTATTATGATGAAAGAGACCGCCAACAAACCGCTGAAGGGCGCAACCCCGGCGGCCTCGGATATTAACGAGGCGCGTGAAATCCTGCAGGAACATCACGATAATATCGAGCATAAAATCGACGATATTACCGAAGAGATCGCTAAGCTGGAGGAGAAACGTAAGAATCTGATCCAGCAGCATCCGCGCATTAACGAGTAACAAAAAGGCCCCTCGCAGAGGGGCTTTTTTTTAGGCCGCCCACTTTAGTTTTGCAGCAACGATCCCATTCACGTAGCGCCATTTCACTCTTCTGCCGCCGTTGCGCAGGTTGCCGTCTGGCTTGCTGGCCCATTAGCGCCCACACTTAGACTTTACGTGTAAGGAGGAAGACTATGCGGATACACCACCTGAGCTGTGGTTCGATGTGTCCTTTTGGCGGCGCGTTGTATGATGGCTTCAGTAAAGGATTGCATGCCCACCTGGTCTGTCACTGCCTGCTGATTGAGACCGAGCGCGACGGGCTGGTGCTGGTTGATACCGGTTTTGGCGAGCAGGATCTTCGTCACGATTCACGTATCGCCCTTTTCTTTCGGCAGTTGAATAATATTCAGCGTCGCCCCGAACTTAGCGCGTTGGCGCAGGTTCAACGTTTGGGCTTTCAGGCGCAGGATGTCCGCCATATTGTACTGACGCATCTCGATTTCGATCACGCCGGTGGGCTAACCGACTTTCCCCATGCGCGTGTTCACCTGCTGCAACAGGAGCTGGAAACCAGTCATCACCGCAACAACTGGCTACAGCGACGACGCTACCGCCCGGCTCAATGGCCCGGCAACGTCCAGTGGCAAACCTACCAGCCGCAGGGCGAAAGCTGGCAGGGATTTACCGCAGTGAAAGCGTTAAATGGCCTTCCCCCTGAAATTCTGTTCATTCCGCTGCCGGGCCATACGCCAGGGCATGCGGGCGTTGCCATTCAGCAGGATGATGGCTGGCTGCTGCACGGCGGCGATGCCTGGTTTTATCGCGGAGAAATGTATCAGCAGCAGCGCCATTGCACGCCGGGGTTGCGTTTTTATCAGTGGATGATGGCGACTGATAATGCGGCGCGGCGGGAAAATCAGCAGCGGCTACGGACGCTGTCGCTGAGCCGCGAGGAAAACATCACTCTGTTTTGCAGCCACGATGCAAAAGAGCTGGCCAGAATGCAGGCGCGCAGCCGATAAAAAAACCCCGGCGACAGGGCCGGGGACGACTATCAGGCGTTGTGTTCAATAACCCGCTGCTGGCTTTCAATCGCAATTTTGCGCGGTTTCTCGCTTTCAGGGATCTCCTGATACAGCGAAATTTCCAGCAGGCCATGCTCCAGACGCGCACGCTCCACTTTGACATGCTGCGGCAGAGCAAAGCTGACGCTAAAGTTATGTCGGCTGATGCCGCGATGCAGCCAGGCGCTTTTTTCATCCTGCTGGTGTTGTTCTTCAAGGCGTTTACCGCTAACGGTCAGCTGGCCGCCTGTGGCGCTGATGTCCAGCTCTTCCTCTTTCCAGCCAGGAACGCTGAGCATTATGGAATAGTGGCTTTCATCAAGACGTTTAATATCACAGGCTGGCGTAGTGGCCAGCGGCGCATCCCCGGTTAACTGACTAAACAGCCGATCGATACGGTTAAAACGATCGGAAAACAGCGTGTCGGTAACGTCGGGGAACAGAGAAAGTGATTTGAATGCCATGAATAACCTCCTGAAAATCTCTCATTGAGCCGTCAAAAGCTTAAACATGTCAGGGAGAGCGCCTCCCTGAGCACTATGTATGTGCTGGCAACCTTTTTTCAAGCGGCGCTTAAAATAATGATTTTTTATATTAAAAATAACTGCTCAGATCCGGCAGGAATATTAAACGGCGGAATGTTGCCTGGCTGTTAAATATAATTATTAAGTCACGGTTACGGTTAATTTTTTGCCTGAAATGTCGCACGGGAAGTTTCCCCCGATAATCTAAAAGCGCGTACACTATGATGACTTTTTCACCTGTACAGCAAATAACTATGTCTGATATTTCTCTGATTAATCGTCCCAGAAGATTACGTAAAAGCGCCGCGCTGCGCGATATGTTCCAGGAAACCACGCTGAGCCGCAACGATCTGGCCCTGCCGATCTTTGTTGAAGAAGGCGTGGATGATTACAAAGCGATTGAAGCGATGCCGGGC
This sequence comes from Pantoea sp. FN0302, assembly GCF_050113775.1. Taxonomy (NCBI): domain Bacteria; kingdom Pseudomonadati; phylum Pseudomonadota; class Gammaproteobacteria; order Enterobacterales; family Erwiniaceae; genus Pantoea; species Pantoea sp. FN0302. Next base: position 316,446 of record NZ_JBNJSM010000002.1, on the reverse strand, counting down.
GTTATGCGCATTCCGGAAAAACGCCTGGCTTATGAAATTGAACGCATTGCTAAAGCAGGTATTCGTTCAGTAATGACCTTCGGTATTTCCCATCATACCGACGCCACCGGCAGCGATGCCTGGCAGGAAAATGGCCTGGTGGCGCGTATGTCGCGCATCTGCAAAGATACGGTGCCGGAAATGATCGTTATGTCCGATACCTGCTTCTGCGAATACACCTCACACGGCCACTGCGGCGTATTGTGCGATCACGGTGTTGATAATGATGCAACGCTGATTAACCTTGGCAAGCAGGCAGTGGTCGCCGCGCAGGCGGGCGCTGATTTTATTGCGCCCTCTGCGGCAATGGATGGTCAGGTTGCAGCGATTCGTCGGGCGCTGGATGAAGCTGGCTTTACCGATACCGCGATTATGTCCTACTCCACTAAATTTGCGTCATCCTTCTACGGCCCGTTCCGTGAAGCCGCAGGCACGGCGCTGAAAGGCGATCGTAAAACCTATCAGATGAACCCCATGAACCGTCGTGAAGCGATCCGTGAGTCATTGATTGATGCGGCGGAAGGGGCTGATTCGCTGATGGTTAAACCGGCGGGCGCTTACCTGGATATTCTGCGCGATATTCGTGAACGCACTGAATTGCCGCTGGCGGCTTATCAGGTAAGCGGTGAGTATGCGATGATCAAGTTTGCCGCTCAGGCAGGCGCGATCAATGAAGACGCGGTGATTCTGGAAAGCCTGGGAGCGATTAAACGCGCCGGCGCGGATCTCATCTTTAGCTATTTTGCTCTCGATCTGGCAGAACGTAATCTGCTGTAAGGTCTCTTACAGGCAGCCGACCGGCTGCCTGTATCACACTCATTGATAGGTTTTTTCCTTCTCAGGTTTACCTCCTTCCGCAGGCCAGCTAAGGTAAATATTTCACTCAGATTGCTACTGCTTGCCAGGCGGCGCGCTGACGTTGATTTATCCCTGAATCATATCAGCGTGAATTCACCCTGAAGTTGTGCCTTTTCTGACCGATACTGTCACCAGAAGTACATAAATCAAAAAATATAAAGTTTGAAGGCTTTTATGAAAACACCAAGAATCCCTGCAAATGAGCCTCAGCGTCTGAGCGAGCTTCATGCGCTGAAAATATTAAACACGCCCGCCGAGGAGCGTTTCGATCGTCTGACGCGCCTGGCGAAACGGCTGTTTAACGTTTCAGTATCGGTTGTCAGCCTGCTGGATGCCGAGCATCAATGGTTTAAATCAGGAGACGGCATCAGCGTTACCCAAACCGCACGCGATATCTCTTTTTGTGGCCATGCCATTCTGCAGGATGATGTGATGGTGGTGGAGAATGCCTGCAACGATCCGCGTTTCTATGATAATCCGCTGGTGATCGGCGAGCCGCATATCCGTTTCTATGCGGGATGCCCGCTGCGCGCGCCTAACGGGGCCAAAGTGGGCACGCTATGCATTCTGGATAACCAGGCGCGCACTTTTAATGGTGAAGACGTCTGCGCGCTGCGCGACCTGGCCTCTATGGCTGAAGCAGAGCTGCTGAATTTCCAGGCAGCCACTTCTGACGAACTCACGCAGATATCCAACCGACGCGGCTTTATGACCCTGGGACAGATGCTGCTGAAAGAGTGCGCGCTGCGCCACTACTCTGCCTGCCTGGCGTTTTTCGACCTCGATCAGTTTAAACAAATCAACGATACCTTTGGGCATCGGGAAGGCGACCGGGCCTTGATGGATTTTGCTGACGCGCTGAAAACCAGCTTTCGTCAGTCGGCGTTATTTGCCCGTCTCGGCGGCGATGAGTTTGTGGTGCTGTTTATCGATACGAATCAACAGCAGGCGAACGCGCGGCTGGAAGATTTTCGTGCCGAGCTGCAACGTTATATGGAGCCGCTTGATCGCCGCTACCGCCTGGATTTTTCCGTAGGAATGGTGGAGTTTGATCCCACCCAGCCGCAACCGCTTACGGGATTGCTGAGTCAAAGCGACGATATTATGTATCAACATAAAAAAGCGCGTCGCCAGCGCCACTAAGCTGCTTATTCAGTCTCTGCCGCACACTGCCACCACCAGACGCGATCGCACAGCTTTTGATGCCAGGCAATCAGCCCGGGCGCATCCAGACGCTCAAGCAGCTGGCGCGCCGCCGGAGAAGTCAGATCGGGAAAAGCCAGCGCCTGACGCGCCTGCTCCAGCGTATCACCCTCTGGCTGGAGCCGCTGCCACAGTCGTTCACGCTTTTCCGCCAGCTCATCAGCGGAAAGACAGGCAAGCTCATTTTCCATTACCCGTAAAAAACGCTGAATATGCGTTAACAACGCGGCGGCATTATGCTGCGGCGACTGCAGCGCAAACAGTATTCCTGTACGATCGGCCGCATGATGAAAACTGCAGCTCACCACGTAGCCGACCTGCTGTTCTACGCGCAGACGCTGAAAGAAGGCTGGCTGATAAATCAGCGCCAGCATCCGCCACGCCAGCTGTGCCTCAAGACCAGGCTGCGTCAGCGGGCAAAACAGCAGCAGGGCCGTATCGCCCTGCGTCAGGCGCAGAGCGTGCTGCTGCCCCGGCTGCGGCTCGCATGGCAGCCAGTCGGTTACACGTTGTACGCGCCCCGGCATGCGGCTCAATAGTCGGGAGAGCCTTTGGGTCAGCGCCTGGCCGCCGCCAACCAGCGCCGCCTGCCAGACAATTTCATTCAGTTTCGCACAGAGCGACTGCTGCGCCAGCAGCCAGCGCGGCAGTTGGCTAAGCAGCTGACGTACCGGGATCTCACCCTGCTCTTGCTGCTGCTCTCGCTGCCAGGCGCGCGCGCCTGCATCCAGCGAGGTAAAGGTGTGCAGCCGCGAAACGATCGCCGCCAGCGCTGCCACCATCAATGCCGGTTCACCGCTCAGCTGAAGCTGCCAGATGCCCTGCCGCCGTTCAACGCTTAATCTGCCGCCCTGATGCGCCAGGCTGGCTGATAACGCACGCAGCGCCGCCTGTAAGGCGTAGCCCAACGCATCGGTAATGGGTTTCTCCGGCACCGGACGCAGCGTTAATACCGCAGGCGCAGAGGCAGGTAAATAGAGTAAGGGAACCGCTCTGTGAGGTAGGGTTTGCGGCGCCAGCAGCGGCGGAAAAGGCCAGAAACGCAGCGGCAAAGCGGTAGTGGCGGGAGTATGCTGCAAAGGCGCGTGGATAAACTCAAATCCGGCCGATGAGGTCATCTCGCCCTGTACGGTCTCATCCAGCCACAGTCGGCTGACTTCGGCGTTCTGTAACTGCTCCAGCCAATGTTGCCACTTATCTGGCGTAACTGACGCGGGCGGCGCGAAGCCGAACGCCCGATCGCGTAGGCGATCGAGCGCGCTTTTATCGGCATGCTGGCGCTGCGCCAGCTGCAAATAATGGTTTAACTGGGAGGCGGTAAAGTCAGCAAGCTGAGCAAGCCACTGCCGCAGCGCAGCCTCCAGCGTTGCAGTGAGCGTGGGGCGCACATGGGCCGGTACAAAACAGACGGCAATCAGCGCCGCCCCTCCGCCGCGCCAGACCTCCTGCAAACTCACGCCATCACAAATATCAGCGGCTCGCAGCTGCGCCAGCAGGCCGCCTTCCGCCTCATCCAGTAGCAGCTGCTGCAACAGTGCGCACCAGCCCGCATCGCTCTCCTGCCAATGGTTAAGAGCAAAGGTTAGCGTGAATTGCGACGCGCCTGTGATGCGCACCGCACCATCCGCACGCGCCTGTAAATGGGCAGGCGATACAGCCGGGGCGTCAATGGATACGGGCAGGCTTGCCCCGCAGCACCGGGCAATGGCTTCCAGCTCAGCCAGCGGCTGCGGGCCGGAAAGCCAAAGCGTCATCGCCCCCGCATGATAGCGCTGCTGATGAAAATCTTGCAGCGCCTGACGTAATCGGCTGGGAGCTTCGCCAAAGCTGGCGCGGTTGCCGACGTGAAAACGCTGCATCGCGGGCGGGCCCTGAAAAAAGTACCGCTGCGCCACGCCGGTTAGCGTTTGGGCATCCTGACACAGCAGACGATATTCGGCGTCAATCACCGCCGTTTCCTGCGCAATCGCCTCTGATGAAAACTGCGGGCACGCCAGCATATCCACCAGCCGCATCAGCCCCGCTTCCAGCCCGCTGGCGGGCAGGCTAAAGAAATAGGCGGTGCGATCGGCGCGAGTGGTGGCATTAAGGCGGCCTCCCTGCGCGGGTACCCAGCTCATGAGGCGTTGCTGACCGCTATAGCTTGCGCTACCGGTAAACAGCAGATGCTCCAGCAGATGCGCCAGACCCGGCCACTGCTCTGGCTCATGGTCGCTGCCGCTGGCGACCTGTAGCAGCGCTGCCGCTTCTGACGCCTGCGCGTCGTGCAGCAGCCGCACCGTCAGACCATTATCGAGCCGTAACGAGGCCGCCTGCGACATTATGCGTTCGCCTTAAAGATCAGCTGAGAATTAACCCGATTGCGGAACTGCAGCTGGCTGATTTGCATCTGGGTGCAGTTGGCCGCCTCGCGCGCCGCAATGATTTTGCCGTGATGCGGCGATTTCGCGCAGACCGGATCGGCATTATCGGCATTGCCGGTCAGCATAAAGGCCTGACAGCGGCAGCCGCCGAAATCCTTCTCTTTTTCGTCACAGGAGCGGCAAGGCTCCGGCATCCAGTCAAAGCCGCGATAGCGATTAAAGCCGAAAGAGTCATACCAGATATGCTGCAGGTCATGCTCCAGCACTGACGGAAACGTGACCGGCAGCTGACGCGCGCTGTGACACGGCAGCGCGGTGCCTTCCGGCGTCACGCTGAGGAAAATCGCGCCCCAGCCGCCCATACAGCCTTTGGGACGTTCTTCATAATAATCTGGCGTAACAAACAGCAAATTGGTCAGGCTGCCGCTTTCCGCCATGCGCTCGCGGTACTGCTTCACCACCTGCTCGGCACGTTCAATCTGTTCGCGCGTTGGCAGCAGGCCTTCTCGATTGAGCTGCGCCCAACCGTAAAACTGACAGGTCGCCAGTTCGACGTCATCCGCCTCCAGTTCGATGCACAGCTCGATAATGCGATCGATCTGGTCGATATTATGGCGATGCAGCACGAAGTTCAGCACCATCGGATAACCGTGCGCTTTGACCGCCCGCGCCATTTCCAGCTTCTGCCGGAAGGCTTTTTCCGAACCGGCCAGCGCGGCGTTCAGGGTTTCATCGCTGGCCTGGAAGCTGATTTGAATATGATCCAGCCCGGCCTCAGCAAAGCTATCAATCTTTTTCTCGGTCAGCCCGATGCCGGAGGTGATCAGGTTGGTGTAAAAACCGAGATTGCGTGCGGCAGCAATCAGCTCCGGCAGATCTTTACGCACCAGCGGCTCGCCGCCGGAAAAGCCGATCTGCACGCTGCCCATCGCCCGTGCCTGTCGAAACACTTCAATCCACTGCTCAGTAGTCAGCTCTTTATCTTGTTGAGCAAAGTCGAGCGGGTTGGAGCAGTAAGGGCACTGCAGCGGGCAGCGGTAGGTTAACTCCGCCAGCAGCCACAGCGGCGGATTCACCGCCGGTTTCCGTTCAGTCACGGAAGATGATCCACTTCTGTTCATAGGCCTGACCAAAAAATTCAGTAACGTCGTTGCCCAGATCGGGCACGCCGGGGAAGCGCGCGCTCAGCTCGGCGACGATATCGCCCAGCGTCCGCTTGCCGTCCACCAGCAGTAAAATTTCAGCAGCGCTGCCGTTGAGTCGCGCCATTCCTTCCGGATAGAGCATAACATGACAGTTCTGCGTCTCTTCCCACTGCAGGCGAAAGCCACGGCGGAACTGCGGCGTCTGTAAAGCGTTGATTTCCATTACACCAGTCTCGTTTTATGCCAGGCGAGATCCGCCGTTACCGTATGGTAAGGCGGTCGTTTTATTTCATACGCCATCGTCATCGCGTCCAGCATGCTCCACAGGATATCCAGCTTGAACTGCAGGATTTCCAGCATGCGCTGCTGTTTCTCTACCGTGTCGCAATACTCCAGCGCCAGTTGCAGGCCATGCTCCACGTCGCGGTTCGCCTGGCTCAAACGGCTGCGGAAATAGTCGTAGCCTTCCGCTTCGATCCACGGATAGTGCTGCGGCCAGCTGTCGAGCCGCGCCTGATGGATCTGCGGCGCAAACAGCTCGGTCAAAGAGCTGCAGGCTGCTTCCTGCCAGTTAGCGCGTCGGGCAAAGTTGACATAGGCATCTACGGCGAAGCGTACGCCGGGCAACACCAGCGCTTCCGACTGCACCACCTCGCGTTTCAGGCCTACCGCCTCGCCCAGTCGCAGCCAGGCCTCAATGCCGCCTTCGCTGTCGCCGTTGCCGTCGTGATCGAGAATGCGCTGCACCCACTTGCGACGCACCTCCGGATGCGGACAGTTAGCCATAATGGCGGCATCCTTCAGCGGAATATTGGTCTGATAGTAGTAGCGGTTCGCTACCCAGCCCTGAATCTGTTCGCGCGTGGCTGTGCCGTTATGCATCGCGATATGGTAGGGATGATGAATATGGTAATAAGCGCCTTTGGCGCGCAGCGCCTGTTCAAAAGCCTGCGGCGAAAGCGGCTGTGCCTGCGTCATGGTTATACCTCGATTAACATGCCATCCCAGCTCACTTCGATGCCCTGCTGCGTCAGGCTTTGGCGCTCGGCGGACTCTTCATCCAGGATGGGGTTGGTGTTGTTAATATGAATCAGAATTTTGCGTTCTGCCGGCAGTGACGCCAGCAGCGCAGCCAGCCCCTGCTCTTCTGAGAGCGCCAGATGGCCCATATCTTTACCGGTGTTTTTGCCGACGCCGGTGGCCGCCAGTTCGTTATCACGCCACAGCGTGCCGTCAATCAGCAGGCAATCCGCCTTTTGCAGCCATGGCATCAACGCATCATCAGGCTCGCCCAGCCCCGGCGCGTACAGCAGGCTTTTACCGCTGCTGCCGTCTTCAATAAACAGCGCCACGTTGTGGCCCGGCAATGGCCGATCGCGCCAGGGCGAGTAAGGCGGCGCATTGCTTAACAGCGGAATGGCGGTAAAGCGCAGGCTTTGGCACACGCTGACGCTAAAGGTCTGCTCCGGCACGATGCCGTGATGAATCAGGCCGCCGTTCCAGTGGGAAAGCATGGTGAATACCGGAAAGCCGGTAGTGAGATCCTGATGGACCTCCTCCGTACACCAGACATGATGCGGACAGCCTTCACGCAAATTGAGTAAGCCCGCGCTATGATCGATTTGGCTGTCGGTAAGAATAATGGCGCCAATACCGGTGCCGCGCAGCACGTCGGGATTATTCAATTCGGGCGAAGCCAGCAGCTGATGGCAAATATCGGGAGAGACATTGCACAGCACCCAATCTTTTCCGTTATCGCTAATAGCGATAGAGGATTGCGTACGCCGCGAGGTTTTCATCGTGCCGTTACGCACGCCCTGGCAGTTTTTACAGTTACAGTTCCATTGCGGGAACCCTCCGCCAGCTGCGGAGCCAAGAACTTTGATCTGCATGTGATAACCGGGAAAGGAAAGAAACAGGCCCGCGACTGGCGCGGGCACAGGGATTAACGGTTGGAAATGTACAGAGTAACTTCCAGACCCAGACGTAAATCTTCAAATGCAGGTTTGATCCATGCAGACATAACTTTTCTCCTCTTAGCGTTAAAAATGACGGATTGTCACCATTAATTGCGGCAGGCAATCCGTGAGTTGTCAAATATGAAAATTTGGCAGCGCAGATGTTGCTCTAATGTGACCTGAATCGCAACTTTTCTATTGACCCCACGTGCGCTTTAACACGTGTAGCCAGTTACGCCAGGCCAGCTTCTCTTGCAGTTGCGCATCAATGCCGGCAGCGGCTAACGCCTCAAAAAGTCGGGGCATACCGCTCACATCGCCCAACGGCTCCGGCACGCTAATGCCATCAAAATCCGAGCCGAAGCCAACGCGATCTTCACCTAACTTATCAAGCAGAAAACACAAATGTTTAACAATTTCGTTAAGTGAAGTCTCAGCGTTGCGCGCGCCATCGGCGCGCAAAAAGGCGTTGCCAAAGTTTACGCCGACAAAGCCGTCGCTGGCAGCGATAGCTTCCAGTTGCGCATTGGTCAGGTTGCGCGGCTGGGCGCAAAGCGCATGCGCATTGGAATGCGTGGCTACCAGCGGCGCATCGCTCAGCTCGGCGGTTTGCCAAAAGGTTTTCTCGTTCATATGAGAAAGGTCGATCAGCAGCCGCCGCTGATTGCAGGCGCGGATCAGCGCCTTGCCCGCCGCCGTCATTCCCTCGCCGGTATCGGGCGAACCGGGAAAACCGCCGTTCACACCAACACCGAAGCGATTAGGCAGATTCCAGAAAGGCCCAATGCTACGCAGGCCGAGTTGGTAAAAGCGATCCAGCAGCGTCAGCTCCTCATCCAGCATCTCTGCGCCTTCGATATGCATCACCAGCGCCAGCACATCCTGCTGCAGGCACTGTTCAATATCGGCGGCCGTCACACAGAGCCGCGCCCGTCCAGCAGAGGCCTCCGCCAGCTGACGCAGAATGGCGATTTGCGCCTCGGCAATCGCCAGCGCGTCGTGCTGCGCCTGCACCAGGCTCACTTCCTGGCCGCGCTCTCCCGCCAGCCAGGCGACCGGCGGCACAAAGACCGCAAACAGCCCGCCAGCAAAGCCGCCCTGCCGCATACGTGGAAAATCGAGATGGCCCTGCTCCCGACCGGCGAAAAAAGCCTGCGCCGGATTATCGGCATGATTTACCCACAGGCGCAGCAACAAATCGTTGTGGCCATCAAAAAATTTTCCCGCAGTGATCATTTTAACGTTGCTAAATCCTCGATCAGCGCCTGGTGAAATTTCTCCGGCGCTTCCATTTGTGGCGCGTGTCCCATGCCGTCAAACTCTACCAGGCGGGCATGAGGAATGCGTTTTGCCGCCTCTTTGCCCAGCACCTCGTAGTGACCCAGCTGCGCCTTCACCTCCGGCGTGGCAATATCGCTGCCGATGGCGGTGGTATCGGCAGTACCGATAAACAGGGTGGTGGGAACACGCAGATCCGGCAATTCATAATAAACCGGCTGGGTATAGATCATGTCGTAGATCAGCGCAGAGTTCCAGGCGACTTTTTTATGCCCCGGCCCGCTGTTCAACCCGGCCAGCATATCAACCCATTTGTCATACTCCGGCTTCCACTGACCAGAGTAGTAGGTTTGCTGCTCATACTTTTTGATGCCTTCCGCCGACAGCTTCAGCTCGCGCTGATACCAGTCATCCACCGATCGCCAGGGCGCGCCCTTTGCTTTCCAGTCCTCAAGGCCGATAGGATTCACCATCACCAGCTTTTCGGTCTGCTGTGGATACATCAGCGCGTAACGCGTCGCCAGCATGCCGCCGGTAGAGTGGCCGATAACGATCGCTTTCTTCACGCCGAGATGCTGTAGTAGCTGATGGGTATTGTTAGCCAGTTGCTGGAAGCTGTACTGATAGTTAGCTGGTTTGGTCGAGGTACAAAAACCGATCTGATCCGGGGCGATAACCCGATAGCCTTGCTGGCTCAGAGCGCGCAGCGTGCTTTCCCAGGTGGCACCGCAAAAGTTTTTGCCGTGCATCAGCACCACAACGTGACCGTTGGCATTGCCGACCGGCTTAACATCCATATATCCCATGCTGAGCGACTGCTGCTGGGAAGAAAAAGTGAAGTGCTGTAGCGGATAAGGCATCGGAAAGCCTTCCAACTGCTCGCCGTAAGAAGCCGCAGCGGCGTTGCCCGCCGCCAGCATCAGCCCCAGGGCCAAGGACGTTAGCTTATTCATTATTTTGCTCCTGTGTAATGTGACCGCCGAAGCGGTAAAAAAACAACCAGTACGGCAAAAATATAAGCGCAATCAGGCCAGTCTGGAGCATGACTTAAGTAAAAGCAGGTAAAGGCAACTGCTCACTTTAGAAACTAAAGCGATAACCGGCGTTAAACTGTCGCTGATTAAACTGGCTTCCGGTGGAACTGTCCCCCTCCAGATAGAACACGTGCTGGCTGGCAATCTGCGCGCTAACGCCAAGGCCATTATTCCACGCGTTGCCTTTAAAGCTGTGCCATTCCGGCGAACCGTTGAGGCGATAATGAGTTTCACCTTTAAACTCACGCACAATGCCGCTTTTCAGGTAGAGATTGAGCTGTAAGCCATCCTGCTGCACACGATAGCCGAGCAGTGCGCTGGCGCGGCCCAGCAGAGAGTGATAGCCATCGAGGTCGATATGCAGACCGTTGGAGGCGACGAGACGATCATCTTGTTGACGGCTCCAGCTTAGTTGCAGCTGCGGTTCAAGGTAAAAACCCTGCGGTGCTGAGAAGAGCTCGATGCGTTTGCCGCCCTCCAGCGATGCGCTGTAACTATCCGTTGCGCCATAACCAGAGACCGTTGCCCCCTGAGAGTCTCTGACGTTAAAGCTGTTTTTCAGCCGCCCATATTTCACCATGCCATCCAGCCACAGGCCGTTATCCGCCAGCGCAGTGAGATAGATCCCGGCATGTTGCGATCGTTGATCGCCTCTGCCGGAAGCGTAATGGGCATTGCCGTGGGTGACGCCCATAAAGGCACCAAGAATGACCGGCGTTTCAGGCGTAATCTGTTTATCAATACCAAATTGCATGCCGGAGTAACTCAGGCGAAAACCGCTGAGTTTGCCGCTGCCAAAATCATCAAAGCGCCCGCCGATGCCACGGATCCAGCCGTTGCCCATATCTTTCTTTTGCCGCAGCTCGCCAAAGCGCTGCATCAACGTCTGCGTCTCGGCATAGTTAATCAAATAGGTAATATTCAGGAAATTAGCCCCTGCATCGGCCGTGCTGGTGAGCTCCGGCTGCTCGGGCGTCGGTACCGGTGCGGGCGCAGGCTCAAGGTTTTCCTCCAGATCCAACGCTGGCTTCGGCGTTACTTCTGGTGCGGGCGCGGGTTCCGGCGGCGCAGGTGCAGGACCTGGCGGCGCGGGGGTAGGTTCTGGTTCTGGTTCTGGCGCGGGCTCTGGTGCAGGTTCTGGCGGCACGGGTGCGGGCTCAGGGATCTCTGCAGTGCCGGTGGCGGACAGCTGCCAGTTCGGTCCTGTTTTTTGCAGCCCAAACAGATAGCCGCCCAGCTCCACTTTTTCCGTGGTGGGCGAAAGCGCAAAGCGTGCCTGACCATCCTGCGTTTTTACCATCGTCAGCACTTCCTGACCCGTGGTGCGCATATCGCCACGATTGAGTATCTGCAAATAGTGCCTGCCTGCGCTGTTGCCGGTTACCACCAGTTGATCGCTGCGCTGCGCAGCGATATCCGTCGTCAGCGCAAAAGTGCCGCTTCCGGCCAGATTGCCTACCGTAAGATGCGATCCCGGCTCGCCGCTCATAAAGTTAACCGTGCTGTTGTCCAGGGTTAAATTATCCACCCTGGCGTTGCCCGGCATATTCCACTGGCTTTGCTCCATTTTAATATTTAAAGAGCCGCCGTTAACCCTGTCGCTGGCAGTTACTCCCGTCAGCAGCGAGCCTGCCGTCATATTCAGATCGATATTACCGCCAGCGGCACTTACGCTGCCGACAATATCGATTAGCCCACTCAGGCTGATACGGCTGGCGCGAGATCCAGGAATATATTCAGTGCCCAGCGCCATATCCAGCGGCGAGGCCATACGAATAACCGTTTTTCCGGTTAAATCAATTTCACTGCCGCTTACGGCGTATGCGCCAATCGTTCCGCTATTGCCGGTAATCGCCAGGTTATCACCCTGTACCTTTCCCCCGCGCAGCGCCCATATGCCTATTGCCAGCCCATTGTCGCTGCGGATATCAATATCGCTCCAGGAGAGATTAACACTGGCTCCTTCAAACTGCGCCGAGACCGCATAAGAGCCGCTGGAAAAAATGTGGTTTCGCTGCGTCTCGCTACCGTTGAAGTTAACCGTTGCCGCCTCGCCACGCGCAACCAGTGCACCGCTGCGCTCGCTGTAAAGCGAGCTGCCTGCCCCGATCGTCGCCACGCCCTGCTCTCTGACTTCCAGCGCGTTGGCGAGATGACTGCCTGCGGTTTTAATCTGCAGTTCATCTGCCGTCAGCGTACCCAGGTTCCAGATCCCCATTGCGTCTTTGCCATGGGTTTCAATCCGGCTGCCGCGACCTAAATCTACCGTTGAGTTGGCCTGAATATTCATGCCGTAAGCGCGATCGCCTGCGGTGGTAATGGTAAGCCGGTTCGCCTTTAAACTGGCTGGCTCGCCGGATGCGCGATTATCCCGACCAAAAATATAGATACCGGTTGCCTCTGCACCGTGCGTCTGAATAAGCGAGTTCTCACCAATATCTATTCGGGTTCCCGCGTCGGAAATATATAATCCGTTGCCTACACCATGCGTAATTACGGTTAGCTCATCTGCTAATAAAGAAGCGTGATTACCCAGATAAACACCATTGGCCATCAGAGCGTTATTATTTACTTCAATACGGCTGCCGCGGCCTAAATTAATCTGCGCATCCTTTGCATCAACCTGAATACCGTAATGGCCATTGACATTAACCTTTAGTTGATTCGCCTGCAGAGTAGAATTATCGCCTTGTAAAAGAATGCCGCCTGCTACCGGCCCATTAACATTAACGCTGACGTTATTGCCTAAATTAATGGTGCTATTTGTTGCGCTAACGGGGTTACAAATACCGCAAAGGCCATTTTCACTACCCGTCACCACTATTTCATTTCCTTCACTTAGCGTCAGGAGACTATCCTTTTCCGCAGTAACCGACGCAAGCAAGGCCGCATCGTATGCCACAGGGGTAAAAGAGAGTAATGACAAAGATAAAGTGCCGCTAAGCGTTACGCTGTGCCGAATAAAATTCACTAAGGGTTTTATTTTAAATAAAGGTGTAATCACTGACTTTTTCCTCTTAAGCCTCGCCTGTTTCCGCTCGCAAAAAAAATATCACCGCTTGTTATTGCGGTAATAACCATGACGCATCAATAAAACAGAAGAAAAAAATTAAAAGGCGCACACAAAAATACCACCGTTATTAAAACCCTAGCATGAATATGAGTTATCTGGTTATTAACCCAAAAGAAATCATATTTATTAGATGATTGCTTACTGGCTGATTAAGAATATTTAAATAAACAATAGCGTTAAAATATTGATTAAGCGTCAGCAATAATAAATGCCCGCTTGCCCCACGAATTTTCTGATTCATGTAAGGAATTTATTTCAAACGAAATAAAGCGCATCTTCTACACTTAATTTATTCAACCGAGTAAGGAGAACGATAATGAACGAACAACTGCGGCAGGCTGCGTCGGAACTGGGAGAGATACTCAAAGGGGCAAAAGTTAAGCTGGCAACGGCAGAATCCTGTACCGGTGGTCTGGTCAGCATGTCGATGTGTTCCGCCAGCAGCAGTGCAGATTATTTCAGCAGCGGTTTCGTGACTTATACCAATGAAGCCAAAATGCGTTTGTTGAAAGTTGACGAGCGGACGCTGGAAAAATTTACCGCCGTTAGTCAGCCGACCGCCAGAGAGATGGCAGCGGGCGCAAAGGCACAATCTGGCGAAGCGGTGAGCCTGTCGGTTACCGGCTATGCCGGACCTGACGATGGCCCGGACGGCACGCCAGCCGGTACGATCTGGTTTGGCTGGGGCTTACCGGATGGGACCATTAAGGCAGAGAGAAAGCAGTTCAGCGGCGACAGCGAATCTGTTATTAACCAGGCGGCGCTTTTCGCTCTTACCCGACTAATGACCCTGTTAAAAGAAGCGAATCAATAAAAAAAGGGTTTCAGCATTCCGGCTGAAACCCATGGGTAGTCTTTGAAAGCGGTTAAACGTGACGTAACGTTTCGGTCAGGCCCGGCACCAGAATAACTTTGCGGCACTCTTCCTGCCGCTTTTCAAAAATCTTATAGGCTTCTTCCGCCCGCTCCAGCGGCATATGGTGCGTAATAATTTCTTCCGGCTTGATTAAGCCCTGCTCAATTAAATTCAGCAGCTCCGGCAGATAGGCCTGAACATGTGTCTGACCCATTTTAAAGGTCAGCCCCTTATCAAACGCATCGCCAAACAGGAAGCCGTGGATAAAGCCTGCGTAGACGCCCGGCACGCTAACGATCCCGCCGCGTCTTACTGCTGCGATACACTGACGCAACGCTTTACCGCTACTGCCTTCCAGCTTCAGGTTAGTCATCACGGTTTCGGTCAGGCTGCCTTTCGCCTCAAATCCTACGGCATCAATCACGGCATCGACGCCACGATGGTTGGTAGTGTTTTCGATAATGTAGGCCGCCGGATCGTCATTGTCATCGAAGTTAATAGGGATCACATCATAGCGATCCCGGGCAAACGCCAGCCGATAGGGGTGATGATCCACCATAAAGATTTTTTCCGCGCCGAGCATACGTGCACAGGCAGCGGTAAGCAGACCAACGGGACCGGCACCGAAAATAGCCAGGCTGCTGCCTTTGGTCACCTGCGCATTTTTCACTGCCTGCCATGCCGTTGGCAAAATATCGGATAAAAACAGCACCTGATCGTCAGCCAGCACCGGCGGCACCTTGAACGGCCCGGTATTTGCTTTCGGTACGCGCACATACTCCGCCTGTCCGCCCGGCACGCCGCCATAAAGAGCGCTAAAACCAAACAGCGCAGCCGGTGAGGTAATCTGTTTTTTATTCAGGATCGCGCCACGTCCGGGATTGGTGGTTTCGCAGGCGGCAAACTCCTGCAGACGGCAGAAGAAGCAGTCGCCGCAGGCAATAACAAAAGGAATAACTACCCGGTCTCCTTTCTGCACCGCCGTTACTGCGGAGCCAGCTTCTACCACTTCGCCCATAAATTCATGGCCAAAAATATCGCCATGGGAAGTACCCGGGATCTTGCCGCGGTAAAGATGCAGATCGGAACCACAGATGGCCGTCGCCGTTACACGCAAAATAATATCATCCGCAGCTTCAAGGCCGGGATCGGGAACATTATCAACTTTGACACGATGCGGGCCATGATAAGTCAGTGCTTTCATTGCCTTTCTCCATGTTGAAAAGTGAATGAGATGACCATCTCTTGACACAGGAAATATAAAAAAAACCCGCATCAAGCGGGGAGCGCATCTGCGCCAACACCAGGGAATCTATTAGTTAAAAGTTAGTATCTTGTGGCGATTCCGCAAGCAGCGGCGGGCAAAAACGCGAGATTTGTGGATAGTCAGTTGGGCAGAGCAGCCTGACAGCAGCAAAAGAAGATAAGAAATAAAAAAGCGATGCCTGAAAAGGGGCGCAGCATCGCTTTGTTAGCAACAATGTTTTTGCGTGAACATAAACCGTTACTAAATAGCACTAAGGAATTTTAATCTGTTACACCATGGGGTTTAACAGTCAACATGCAACGATAAGAATCTCTGCTGTTTAATACAGTGGTCGGCTAATAAATTGTGGATGCTTTTGCCGGTTAATGTGTTCTGAAACCAACAGTGACTTATAGATAAAATCGGCCATGCAGTGTAGTGAGCGTGCGTTCATTTTTTTCAGGCCAAAGTTCATCATCACCTTGCGTTTATGGGCCGATACGGTCTTCACAGAGATGTTCATTATTCGAGCTATCACGCCAGGGGTGACGCCACGTATCAAATATTGCAGTACTTTGCGCTGCTGGTTAGTGAGTAAAAACTCCATCGGCCTGACGCCAGCCGTGGATTCAGCAAGCTTGTCTAACAGCGCCGCAGCGGTAATTTTACGCGGTATAACGCCCTGGAAAGAATGATGGCTTTCATGCTGCTCTGAGAGATCGTCTGTAATAAAGAAAACTCTTAGCGTCCTTTTATCCAGTGATGCGAACAGATGTCGTAAAGGTTTTCGCTCATTAGTATCAATAATGATAACCAGTTCATTATCTTCTTTTTCAGAAAACGGATTTCCGGAATGATAAAAAAAGTTCCAGGTCTTATGACCCGCCTGATTCAGTAAGGCGCTTATGCCGTTGGCGAAAAAAAAGTTATCAGAACACACAATGACTTTCATAATACTTCAACATCCCTTTTTGAATAATTACGCAACCAATTTATCAGAACCATCACCATTACCAATAAAGCGAGCATTGCGTCATTCCCTGAACATCATGCTTTAAACCAAATGATTCTCGTATTTCAGGAAAGCCATCCTGGCCCTCCGATAACTCAAATGATATTACCGTTACCGTTAATTGAGGCAATGACAAACACTTTAAATAAGCTTCTCATCATATTTAAGAAGTTAAGCCATTCCCTTAAGATAAAGGCAACCGCATGATATTACTGCATAAATAATGCAACAAAACTGTGATAGCTGCACTTTATAGCAAAGATTTACGCTTCGCAATGTTCGATTAACTTGAAGCGGGATAAAAAACAAAGCCGTGAAAAAGTATTTTTATTAGTGGTTATTTAAAGATTTTATTTTTCTCATGTAATTTCACATAATACTGCGTACTGGTAACAAAAAAGATGCTGAAATGCTGCGCCACATATATAAGGCAACTTTTGTCATCTTTTCATTAAATAAACATGTAATTTTATGCCGTTGTATGAAATAACGAAACTTCTGAGGCTTTATAAAGGGTTCATTTACTCCAAATATGGATTAAAAGGGCATGCACATTCTTATAAAAGCGTGATAATGTCTTAATCAACAGTAGCACGTAAATGACTAGCAAACAGGATGTGGCTATGGGTCCAGTTTATCTTATTCACGAATCTATTTATTTTTATCCAAAAAACCATAGGCTTGTCTGTCACTCTCAGGGGAAAGAAGATACTTCACTGACCCAGCCAGCAACAAAATGCCTTGAACTATTAATAAAAACTCATGGGCTGGTATCACAAAATGATCTGTATGATTATGCCTGGGGAGAAAACAGTCATAACGTTTCCCCCAATACGCTTTACCAAAACATTTCGTTAATCCGCAGGGCGCTAAAAAATATTATGCCTGGTGCAGATCGATGGATCATTACCGTACCTCGCAAAGGCTTTAGGTTTGATCACAGCATTTCCACCAAATTGCAGAGCACTGAAGAAATATTACCTGCCATTATCGCAGCCCCTACTTTCCGCATAGAGCCGCAAGGCAACGCTGCGCAGTTTAAGACATTAATCCCGGTTTCCTTTTTTTTGCTTTGCTGCAGCCTGCTTTTCTTTGTTAATTCGGTAAACGCTGACTTTAAAAAATTCATGGGAAGTTATGATAAGATAGCTGAATACGGTGCCTGCCAGCTCTATGTTTCTCGCAATGATTTGCCCCTGAAAGAGAAAATAGACAACACGCTAAGTCAATATATCGACTGCAAAGCTTATCCGCATGTTTATATCACCTACGATAGGTTTATTAAACATATCTCATTCTTCTCTTGCCAGAATCCACTTAACGAAGACAGGAGGTCCTGTACATCCTGGTCGTTAGGAAAAGCCATATGAAAAGCAAGATTAAGTTCATTGTGGCGATTTTATTAGTTATTGGCGTAGCTATCACTTACTTCACCGTTAATAACCGTGACCGTCACTTTTCCTGCCTGGTACAGCATCATGTTCAAAACAATGGCATGCGTGCAAATATGCTGATGCGTTTCTTTTTTGATGGTTCTTCTGGTTTCGTTATCATGAACGGCGAATTTATTGATGCTTCAGGCCATCATAAAGTATTAAGCAGAAAGGTTTTGTTTGATTTTACCGTCAATAATAATAACTATTTATTAACCTCAAAAGCCATTATCCCCTCAGCTTTTGATGAAGTTGATAATAAATCGTTAGTCTGGTTACTTGAGCGGTTTTATACCGATATCAAGCAGCCAGCGCAATATAATATTTATAGCAATGGTAAGGGTGGGCATATATTTATGAATGGTGACGTTCCTGTACTACTCTGCACCGGTACCTGAAGGAATCCTCTTAAGCGGCACCAACACTATTTTTCCTTTTCAGGCCCCGCAAATGCGCCTTATTACGGGGCCTGCTTTTTAGCTTCTTCAGTATGTCAGACCTGATAAATCAAATAAGGCTTTATCTTGTAAAGATCGCGTTCGCTGGCATTCAGGCTGTGATTAACAGAAGTCTGAAAAGGCAGAACAGAAATATCAGGAAGTGATGAGAGGAGTGTTTTACCCACGATTATAGGTGAGTAAAATTTAACCGCGCCTTTTGAAGCCGCAATCGGGCGGTTAAAAATTAAACACTAACGAAATCAACATATTGAAATTTAATTATTTTAATAATGGCTGCGTTAGCTTTTTTGCGCGTTGGGTAAATCACCTGATACGGCAGGATATGTGTTAAGGTTTATAAAACCCTTCGAGGATAAATGATGACGCACTTTCAATGGCTTTTGAATCTCATCAAAAGGCGGGAATCCGGCGTGCAATGTCCAGTCTGCAAGCGTTTCTCCAACCAGACCGCGCTAAAAAGATCGGTAGGCCACACTATGCTCTGTCCACACTGCAAATCACTTTTTGCGGGTAAGCGTTAAGCGATACAGTAACAAAGCAGGTCATTTTGCATGGCCCTAACGAAATAAAATTAACGTCTTCCATTGACGTTGATTTTTGCTTATCGCACCGGATTAGCCGCTCTGCCTTTTACTGAGAATGATTTCACCGCTGTTTTTCAAAGACTCAGCAGCGCTATTTTACAGCGCCTGCGCGCAGGCCCAGGCGGAGCTCCAGGCCCACTGGAAGTTATAGCCGCCCAGCCAGCCGGTGACATCCACCACTTCACCGATAAAATAGAGACCGGGCACGTCACGCGCTTCCATGGTTTTCGAAGATAGCTGCGTGGTATCCACGCCGCCCAGCGTGACTTCTGCCGTGCGGTAGCCTTCGGTGCCGTTGGGTTGCACACGCCAGGCATGCAGGTTTTCGGTAAGCTCGCGTTGCTGCTTAGCGTTAAGCTGCTTTAGCGTCACCTCCGGTACAACGCCCAAGATCTGCAATACCTCCACCAGCCGCTTTGGCAGCGGCTTCGCCAGCGTATTCTTCAGGCTCTGATTCGGGCGCGCCTCCCGCTCCTCATTGATAAAAGCGTCGAGATCCTGTTCCGGTGAAAGATCGATGGTGACAAACTCGCCTGGCTGCCAGTAGCTGGAAATTTGCAGCACCGACGGCCCGGAAAGGCCACGATGGGTAAAAAGCATCGCCTCTTTAAAGCGCTTGCCGTTGGCTGCTTCAATCGTGGTGGGTAGCGAAACGCCCGACAACGTCTGTAGTTGTTCCAGTAGCGGCTTATGCAGCGTAAAGGGCACCAGCGCGGCGCGCGTGGGATAAACGCGCAGACCAAACTGCTCTGCCAGCCGATAGCCGAAAGGCGAGGCACCCAGTCCCGGCATTGACAGCCCGCCACTGGCGATAACCAGTTTATCGGCCCGCACTTCCGCCCCGTTGAGCTGGACAGCATAACCCGCCTCATCGCGGTTAACCGCCAGCACTTCGCTACGCAGCCGCAACGTTACGTGCCCTTTCTCACATTCCGCCATCAGCAGATCTACAATTTGTTGTGCCGAGTCATCACAAAAGAGTTGGCCAAGCGTTTTTTCGTGGTACGCGATACCGTACTGGTTAACCAGCGCAATAAAGTCCCACTGCGTATAGCGCGCCAGCGCCGATTTACAAAAATGGGGATTATGCGAGAGATAGGCCGCCGGTTCGGTATAAAGGTTAGTAAAGTTGCAGCGGCCGCCGCCGGACATCAGGATTTTGCGGCCCGGTTTTTTGCCGTTATCCAGCAGCAGCACACGCAGGCCGCGCTGCCCCGCCTGAGCCGCACAAAACAGCCCGGCAGCCCCTGCGCCAATGATGATAACGTCATACTTTTCCACTGCTCACTCCTGCCGACCGGGCAAAGACCGCGATTGTAATAGCTTGCTCTCGTCCAGGCCAGCGTAACCAAAGCGAACTGAAAGTAACATAATATAACTAACGGATTTGTTAGCTTTTTTACTGCCTGATGACGCGCGTTTTACACTTTTATGGCAAAAAAAGTCTAATTTTTCTTTCCCCAGGCGCGGTTTGTCGCTGATAATGCGCCGCGTTCATGTCCCCGAAAATGGCGTAACGCTTATGCTACATCTGTTTGCTGGCCTCGACTTTAATACCGGCCTGTTATTAGTGCTTGCTCTGCTGTTTGTCCTGTTCTACGAAGCCATTAATGGATTCCATGATACGGCTAACGCAGTTGCGACGGTAATCTATACGCGTGCGATGCGTGCGCAGCTGGCCGTAGTGATGGCTGGGGTTTTTAACTTTTTTGGTGTGCTGTTAGGTGGTTTGAGCGTTGCTTATGCCATTGTACATCTGCTTCCTACCGACCTGCTGTTGAATGTCGGTTCGGCGCACGGGTTGGCTATGGTCTTCTCCATGCTGCTCGCCGCTATTATCTGGAACCTGGGAACCTGGTATTTTGGTTTGCCTGCGTCCAGCTCCCATACGCTTATTGGCGCTATCATCGGTATTGGCCTGACCAACGCCCTGATCACCGGCACTTCCGTGGTGGATGCGCTCAATATCCCGAAAATGATCAATATTTTTGCTTCGCTGATCCTGTCGCCAATTATTGGCCTGGTGGTAGCGGGCGGGTTGATCTTCCTGCTGCGCCGCTACTGGAGCAATACCAAAAAGCGTCGTCGTATTCATATGACGCCCGCCGATCGTGAAAAGGAAGACGGCAAGAAAAAGCCGCCGTTCTGGACGCGTATCGCGCTGATTATTTCCGCTATCGGCGTCAGCTATTCTCACGGCGCGAATGACGGACAGAAAGGCATCGGCCTGATTATGTTGGTGCTGATTGGCGTTGCCCCTGCAGGCTTCGTGATTAACATGAACGCCTCTGGCTATGATATTACGCGCACCCGCGACGCGGTAAACCATCTGGAGCAGTATTACAGCCAGCATGGCGATGCGCTGCAGCACGTGGTTGAGCTGACGCCGCCTGCACTGCCGACGCCGGAAGAAGTGCCGAACGGGCCGAAAGAGTTTCACTGCGATAGCTCACGGGCGCTGATTGCGATTAACCGTGCGCAGCTGCTGTTGAACAACCTTTCCAGCTACGATGCGCTTAGCGTTGAACAGCGCAGCCATCTGCGTCGCCTGCTGCTCTGTATTTCGGATACTGCTGAAAAAGCGGCCAGGATGCCGGATGTTAAGGCTGAAGATAAACGCTTCCTTGGCAAGCTGAAAGGCGATCTGCTGAATACCGTTGAGTATGCGCCGATCTGGATTATCGTGGCAGTGGCGCTGGCGTTGTCGCTCGGTACCATGTTTGGTTGGCGTCGTGTCGCCACCACCATCGGTGAGAAAATTGGTAAAAAAGGCATGACCTACGCACAGGGCATGTCAGCGCAGGTAACAGCGGCGGTGTCGATTGGCGTTGCCAGCTATACCGGGATGCCGGTCTCCACCACCCATATTCTGTCATCATCCGTGGCAGGCACCATGGTGGTTGATGGCGGCGGCGTTCAGAGCCGTACGATTAAAAGTATCGCTCTGGCGTGGGTGTTTACCCTGCCCATCTCGATTCTGCTTTCGGGCAGTCTCTACTGGATTGCGCTACAGCTGATCTGATGTCTCTGCGGGCCGGTTAATCCGGCCCGCTTCTTTTCTGATGGCGCTTAATGCCAAATCGCTAATCCCACCAGGCTGATGAAAACCAGAGCGCATAACGCGCTGGTCAAGACAAATTGCCCACGTACCCGCTCACAGCGGCGAATAAATTCTTCGTCATGATGATCGAGGTAGTACCGTTTCCAGATATAGCGCACCAGCCTGACTTGCTTACTCGGTTGACCGTGCGCGGTAAAGAAGCCAGCGCCGTCCACATACTGATAGAGCAACGGATCGCACCCGCGCAGCACAATCAATAACGCCCGCAACGAAGAAAAGTAGCGCGCCATATTTACCAAACAAACCACACACAAAGCCCAGAAAAGCGCGACGGTGCTAATCATGTTTCCCCTCCCGGCTTACAACTGCCGAAGCGTATGCAGCGGGGATACGCTGAATACGCCCCACCCTGATTCGCCAACCACCATTGAACCGGTCTGAATTATTCTGAACTGAAGAGCACGGTGTTCTGCACAAGCAGGACCGCTAAGATTTAGTGTAGGAGATGTGTTTAAAATTTTTCCAGCTTCGATTTTCATTAGGGCTGAAAAGCAGGTAAAACACTCCTTGATCCGGCTCGCAAAGCAGGCGTGCTGGCAGCACATTTGTTAACAACTGGCGCTATACTGACGCTATGTGACACATGGAAGGAGTTCCATTATGGCTTATAAACATATTCTGATTGCCGTTGATCTTTCACCAGAAAGTAAGCTGCTGGTTGAAAAAGCGGTTTCTCTGGCGCGCCCTTACGATGCCAAAGTTTCCCTGATTCATGTGGATGTGAATTATTCCGATCTTTATACCGGTTTGATTGACGTTAATCTGGGTGATATGCAGAAGCGTATTTCTGAAGAGACGCATCATGCCCTGACTGAACTGTCGCAGGGCGCAGGCTATCCGGTTAGCGAAACCCTGAGCGGCAGCGGCGATCTGGCGCAGGTGCTGGTTGAGGCGATTAAGAAATATGATGTGGATTTAGTGGTTTGCGGACATCATCAGGATTTCTGGAGCAAGCTGATGTCTTCTGCTCGCCAGCTAATTAATACTGTGCATATTGATATGCTGATTGTGCCGCTGCGCGATGAGGATGAAGAGTAAGCGTGGTGAAAGCAGTAGGCGTATAAGTTGCCTGGCCGCAAAAAATTGTGCATGCGAGAGTAGCAGGCGTGTAAGTTGTCTGGCTGCAAAAAATTGTGTATACGAAAGCAGTAGGCGTGTAAGTTGTCTGGCCGCAAAAAATCGTGCATGCGTGGGGCGTTCAGGCCGATCGCAAAGACGCAAAACGCGTCATCCCTGACAGCTCGGCCCGCGCCATCCCTGGCGCGGGACGCTTTACTCTTCTGCCTGAACGCCCCACGCTTTGAGTTAAGAGTCTATTTGTTCGATTAAAGGAACAAAACCTTACTACCTTTTTGACCCGTTTAGCCCACTAACGGCGGGTAAATATCAAAGCGATGGCTTTTGGTGGTGACCGCCGACTGGGTTGCCACGCCTGCCAGCGGCGGCGCATAGTCCGGGCGTTTTACCACCACCCGCTTTTTCGCCAGCTGGCGCGCAGGCAGCAGCAGGCCATCCGCATCATTATCCGCGCCCACCAGCGACTGAAACACGCGCATCTCTTTCTTCACCAGCGCGCTTTTCTGGCGATGCGGATACATGGGATCAAGGTAAACCACATCCGGCGCAGGCGTAATGGCCTCCAGCGCCGTCAGGCTTGAGGCATGCAGCAGCGTCAGCCGCTGCTGTAGCCAGCTGCCGATCTCCGCATCCTGATAGCCGCGACGCAATCCATCGTCCAGCAGCGCTGCTACCACCGGATGCCGCTCCAGCATTCGTACCCGACAGCCGATTGCGGCGAGCACAAAGGCATCGCGCCCTAACCCGGCGGTGGCGTCCACCACATCAGGCAGGTAATCCCCTTTGATACCGACCGCTTTGGCTACCGCCTCGCCGCGCCCGCCGCCGAAGCGACGTCGATGCGCCATCGCGCCGCCGACAAAGTCGACCCAGATGCCGCCCAGCTTTGGCTCATCGCGCTTGCGCAGTTCCAGGCGATCCGGCGTCATCACCAATGCCATCACCGCGTGTTCATCCTGCTCCAGCCCCCAGCGAGCGGCTAAAACAGATAAGGCACCGTCTCCGGTGCCTGATTCATCAACTAAAGCAATTTTCACGCCTGGCGTTATCCCTGAATACCGTAATGTTCCAGCATCGCATCAAGCTGCGGCTCACGGCCACGGAAGCGTTTAAACAGCTCCATCGGCTCTTCAGAACCGCCGCGCGTCAGGATATTGTCCAGGAACGACTGACCGGTTTCGCGGTTGAAAATGCCTTCTTCTTCGAAGCGAGAATACGCATCCGCTGCCAGCACATCCGCCCACAGATAGCTGTAGTAGCCTGCTGCGTAGCCGCCAGCAAAGATATGGCTGAAGGCGTGCGGGAAACGGCCCCATGCCGGGCTTGGCACTACCGCTACCTGTTTTTTCACTTCAGCCAGCATTTCCAGAATCTGTGCGCCCTTAGCCGGATCGAACTCAGTATGCAGGCGGAAATCGAACAGGCCGAACTCCAGCTGACGCAGAATAAACAGCGCCGCCTGATAGTTTTTCGCCGCCAGCATTTTGTCTAACAGTTCCTGCGGCAACGGCTCGCCGGTTTCATAGTGACCAGAGATAAACGCCAGCGCTTCCGGCTCCCAGCACCAGTTTTCCATAAACTGACTCGGCAGCTCAACAGCATCCCACGGTACCCCGCTGATGCCGGAAACGCCCGGGACATCCACTCGCGTTAACATATGATGCAGGCCGTGACCGAATTCATGGAACAGCGTGGTGACTTCATCATGCGTGAACAGCGCCGGTTTACCGTTGACCGGACGATTGAAGTTACAGGTCAGATAGGCGACCGGCTTTTGCAGGCTGCCGTCCGCTTTACGCATCATACCAACGCAATCATCCATCCAGGCTCCGCCGCGCTTGTTTTCACGCGCATAGAGATCAAGATAGAAGCTGCCGCGCAGCTCGCCGCTTTCATCAAACAGGTCGAAGAAGCGCACATCCGGATGCCAGACATCCACATCTTTACGCTCTTTAGCGCTGATGCCGTAGATGCGTTTCACCACTTCAAACAAGCCGTTAACCGCGCGCTCCTCCGGGAAGTAAGGACGCAGTTGCTCATCGCTGATCGCGTACAGATGCTGTTTCTGCTTCTCGCCGTAATAAGTAATATCCCACGGCTGCAGTTCATCAATACCGTGCTGCTGTTTAGCAAAAGCGCGCAGGCGCTCCAGCTCTTTTTCCGCCTGCGGACGCGCGCGCTGCGCCAGATCGTTGAGGAAATCAATGACCTGTGATGGGTTTTGCGCCATTTTGGTCGCCAGCGATTTATGGGCGTAAGAGTCAAAGCCCAGCAGCTGTGCCAGCTCGTGACGCAGCGCCAGCTCTTCCGCCATAATCGGGCCGTTATCCCATTTACCGGCGTGCGGCCCCTGGTCAGAAGCGCGCGTCGCATAGGCGCGATACATCTCTTCACGCAGCGCCTGGTTATCGCAATAGGTCATCACCGGCAGATAGCTGGGAATATCCAGCGTCAGCAGCCAGCCTTCTTGCCCTTTGGCCTCCGCCTGCGCTTTGGCCGCCGCCAGCGCGCTTTCCGGCATTCCGGCCAGCTCGCTTTCGTCGGTGATCAGTTTGCTCCAGCCCATGGTCGCATCCAGCACGTTGTTGCTGTAAGTGGAGCCAAGCTCCGACAGACGCGCAGCGATTTCACCGTAGCGCTGCTGCTTCTCTTTCGGCAGACCAATACCTGACAGCTCGAAATCACGCAGCGCATTATCCACCGCTTTTTTCTGCTCCAGGCTTAGCGGCGCGTAGTTGTCGCCCTCTTTCAGGTTGCGATACGCCTGATACAGGCCTTCATGCTGACCGACCCAGGTGCTGTATTCAGAGAGCAGCGGCAGCGTCTGTTCGTAAGCCTGACGCAGCTCCGGGCTGTTTTTGACTGAGTTAAGGTGACTTACCGGTGAGAAAATACGGCCCAGACGATCGTCCACCTCCGCCAGCGGCTGACACAGGTTTTCCCAGCTGTAGGGCGCTCCCTGAGCCACCACTTTTTCTACCGTTTCGCGGCACGCCGCCAGCGCCTGCTCAACGGCAGGTACGACATGTTCCGGCTGTATGGCAGAGAAAGGGGGAAGAGTAAATGGCGTCAATAATGGATTGGTCATCGCGCAGTCCTTTAAGTTTGATGTGGGCGCGCACGGGCGCAATATGACTAACATGCGGTTAAGCCGCCCGAAAATCAATGGGCGCGCCCGCTGCTTTAGCGTTACTGATCTGAATTAGTCAGTTTGTTATAGTCTCTCTCCCGTTGATTGTTGATACTTAAGGATGAGAACATCATGTGGTATGTACTGGCGGCGGCGCTCCTGGCGCTTCTGTTTTTCCGCCCCGCTGTGAAACCTTTGCTGCTGGTTGCTCTGGCGCTGGCCTTTTGGCAACAAACGCTGCTGTGGCCGGGTCTGCTGCTGCTGGCTGGGCTGGCATTGACGGCGTTGATACGCAAAAACTTTGCGCACCATTCGCGTCTGATGCCGGTACTGGAGGCGATTCTGGTCGCCGGTGCCGTGGCGCTAACGCTTCATCTTGTGCCCGGCTTCAATAATCCGCCCATCGTCATGAAACAGCAGGCAGGCCCGCTTAGCGCGCCTTTTACATTTTACTACAACCTCGATAAAGCGCTGGTGCCCTTCATTTTGCTGGCCTGTTTGCCTACCCTGGTGCAGGCGCCTGCGTCCGCGCCGCGCTGGCGTTTCGCCTGGCCTACGCTGATCGCCGCTATTCCGGCTCTGCTGTTACTGGCTACGCTGGCAGGTGGGTTGCGCATTGAACCGCACGCGCCCGCATGGCTTGGCGAATTTATGCTGGCAAACCTGTTTTTCGTGTCGCTGGCGGAGGAAGCGCTGTTCCGCGCCTGGCTGCAGCAGCGACTGAGCCAGTGGATTGGCCGCTGGCCGGGTTTGCTGATTGCCGCGCTGCTGTTTGGCCTGGCGCATATTGCCGGCGGCCCGCTGCTGATTTTCTTCGCCACGCTGGCTGGCATTGTTTACGGTCTGGCCTGGCAATGGAGCGGCCGGCTATGGGTCGCGACACTGGTGCATTTTGCCTTTAACCTGACGCATCTGCTGCTGTTTACTTACCCCGTACTGCAACGCTAGCCGAGTATTTTTATCGGCGTCCAGCTATACTAGCCACAGTTTCCGCCGGAGCGTCCATGCTCCGGCCTCATTTCATCAGGCATCACCGGATACATTGTTTATATGCTTAGTTACCGTCACAGTTTTCACGCTGGCAACCATGCGGATGTGCTGAAGCACACCGTACAAAGCCTGATCATCACCGCGCTGAAAGAGAAAGAAAAACCGTTTCTTTATCTCGATACGCACGCTGGCGCTGGCCGTTATTTGCTGAGCGGCGAACACGCGGAGCGTACCGGTGAATATCTGGAAGGAATTGCCCGCGTCTGGCAGCAGGACGATCTGCCGGAAGAGCTGGCTCCTTATATCAGCTGCGTAAAAGCGCTTAATCGTGGGCCGGGCCTGCGCTATTACCCTGGCTCGCCGCTGATTGCCCGCCACCTGCTGCGTGAAGATGACAAGCTGGAGCTGACGGAGCTGCATTCCAGCGATTTTCCTCTGCTGCGCAGCGAATTTCAGAAAGACAGTCGCGCCCGCCTGGCCCGTGCCGATGGCTATCAGCAGCTTAAAGCCAAGCTGCCGCCGCCATCGCGCCGTGGTTTGATTCTGATTGACCCGCCTTATGAGATGAAAAGCGATTATCAGGCGGTGGTGAAAGGGATTCAGGAAGGCTACCGTCGCTTCAGTACCGGCGTTTTCGCCCTGTGGTATCCGGTGGTGCTGCGTCAGCAGATCAAGCGCATGGTGCATGATCTGGAAGCGACCGGCATCCGCCGTATTTTGCAGATTGAGCTGGCGGTACGCCCGGACAGCGATCGCTTCGGCATGACCGGATCCGGCATGATCGTGGTTAACCCGCCGTGGAAACTGGAACAGCAAATGCGCGACCTGCTGCCCTGGCTGCACCGCGTGCTGGTACCGGCAGGCACTGGCCACACCAGCGTTAACTGGATCACCCCGGAATAAGCGCAGGGCCAGGTGGTGCCGCTATCAATAGCGCGTTTCGCCTTTTACCATCGGCCTGTCCATCTGGCGCGCGCGTCAGATGGACAAAGCGCTTTCGCTACAGATTAAATACCGCAAAATCGCGCGCCAGCTCGGTGGCGGGGAATATTGCCTGGCACTCCGCCAGTAGCCGGGGCATATCCTCAAAACGATAGCGTGAGCTAAAGTGAGTAGCGATAAAGCGCTTTGCGCCTGCGTCTCTGGCCACGGTTGCTGCCTGCACGGTAGTGGAGTGTCCCCGACCATTGGCTTTTTCCTCCATCGCCGCCTCCAGCGTGGCTTCGTGCACCATCACGTCCACTTCAGCCGCCAGCGCCAGCGCGGTTTCCACCGGCGCGGTATCGCCGAATATCGCCAGCTTTCTTCCCGGCGTGGCGGGGCCAAGGTAATCACGTCCGTTAATTACCCGCCCGTCTTCAAGCGTGACGATCTCACCCTGTTTCAGCTGCTGAAACCAGGGGCCGCGCGGCACATTGTCCGCCTTAAGCCGCTGAGCATCGAGAAAGCCCGGTTTATCATGCTCTTCAATACGATAGCCAAAACAGGGCAGAACATGATTTAACGGATAAGCGGTGACTTTGAATTTGCCATTATCAAATACCTCTCCCGCCTCGATCTCAACGATCTCAAGCGGATAGGTAACAAAGGATCCGCTCAGGCTAAGCGTGGTCTCCACGAAGGTTTTCAGGCCCGCCGGGCCGTACAGCGTCAGCGGCTCGCTGATGCCGCCCATGGAGCGGCTGGTCAGCAGCCCGGGCAGACCGAAAATATGGTCGCCATGCAGGTGGGTAATAAAAATTTTATCCAGCTTGCCTGGCTTAAGCGCGCTGCGCATAAACTGATGCTGCGTCGCTTCGCCGCAGTCAAACAGCCAGTAGTCGCCCCGACGCGATAAGGTCAGGGCAATAGCGGTAACGTTACGCTGCAGGCTTGGCGTTCCGGCACCGGTGCCAAGAAAAGTCAGTTGCATAGGATTAACCTTGTTGATGTTGAATGGCTTCCCAGCTCAGCCCGAAGCGGGCCAGGTATTTACGTAGCCGATCGGCATCGTTCGGCTGCTTCTTTTGCTGGCGCGAAACAGCAAACGGCTTACGTCCCGCTTCTCACAGGCTGGCGGATTGCTGGCAGATCGTCAACACCGTTTCCGCCGATCGTTATTCTGTGCATCCTTTATGCTTATTTATAAATCTTTATTCGCAAGCCTGCCGTTAACCAGAAATGTAACCCTGTTTAAGGCCGCCAGCACATCGCTTCCGTACGCCTGAAACAGCAGCCAGAAGGAAACGCACAATGAAATCGCAATATCAGGTGTTATCAGCGCCCAACAGCGCGCCGGTAAAAATGTGGACCAATGGCGTACCGGTAGAGCCGGAGGCGCGTAATCAGCTGCTGAATACGGCAAAAATGACTTTCATCTTCAAACATCTGGCAGTGATGCCCGATGTCCATTTAGGCAAAGGTTCCACTATCGGCAGCGTTATTCCAACGCGTGGTGCCATTATTCCGGCGGCGGTCGGCGTTGACATCGGCTGCGGCATGATCGCGGTGCGTACTTCGCTGGCCGCTGGTGACCTGCCCGAAAATCTCTACGGCATCCGCAGCGCCATTGAGCGCGCGGTTCCACATGGCCGCACCAGCAACCGCTCCGGCAACGATAAAGGCGCCTGGAAACGCGCGCCGGATATTGTGGATCAACACTGGGCCACTTTACAGAAGGGATTCAGGCGCATTACCGATAAGTATCCGGCGCTGCTGAAAACCAATAATTACGCCCATCTTGGCACGCTCGGCACCGGCAACCATTTTATTGAACTCTGTCTGGACGAAGCGGACCGCGTGTGGGTCATGCTGCACAGCGGCTCACGTGGCGTAGGCAACGCCATCGGCACCCTGTTTATTCAACTGGCGCAGCAGGATATGCGTCAGCATATCGCTAACCTGCCGGATCGCGATCTCGCCTGGTTTGCTGAAGGCAACCCGCATTTCGACGATTATATCGAGGCGGTCGGCTGGGCACAGGACTACGCGCGTCATAACCGCGAGATAATGATGCAGCAGGTGCTGGCGGCCCTGTCACGGGAAATCACCAAACCCTTCAGCGCCACGGCGGAAGCGGTTAACTGCCACCATAACTATGTGCAGCGCGAAAAGCATTTTGGCGAACAGGTGCTGGTGACCCGCAAAGGCGCGGTATCGGCCCAACGCGGCGAGATGGGGATTATTCCCGGCTCGATGGGCGCGAAAAGCTTTATCGTGCGCGGGCTGGGCAATGAAGAGAGCTTTTGCTCATGCAGCCATGGCGCTGGGCGCACCATGAGCCGCACCGCCGCTAAAAAACGCTTTACCGTGGCCGACCAGCAGCGTGCCACCGCCCATGTGGAGTGCCGCAAAGACAGCGATGTGATTGATGAAATTCCCATGGCCTACAAGGATATCGATGCGGTGATGGCGGCGCAGTCTTCGCTGGTGGAAATCGTGCACACCCTGCGTCAGGTGGTCTGTGTTAAAGGGTAAAAAAACACGGCTATCAACACGCTCAGAGGATAACGCCGGCTAAAAGCGCCTGGCTGCACAAAAAGACGGCTCCTGTTGCAATCATAGGCGCAAACTTTGCGGGAAATCACCGAGTAACGGTACACTGACGCCAGTTTTCTTTTCTTACTTTGGAGTTCGCTCAATGACCCGACATTATGATTATCTTGCTATTGGCGGCGGCAGCGGCGGGATTGCATCCATTAACCGTGCGGCAATGTATGGGCAGAAATGCGCCCTGATCGAAGCCAAAGAGCTGGGTGGTACCTGCGTCAACGTAGGCTGCGTACCGAAAAAAGTGATGTGGCATGCGGCTCAGATTGCTGAAGCGATCCATAACTACGGCCCTGATTACGGTTTCGATACCACCGTGAATAACTTTAGCTGGCAGACGGTGGTAAAAAACCGTACGGCCTATATCGACCGCATTCATACCTCATACGAAACGGTGCTGGGCAAAAACAACGTAGACGTGATTAAAGGTTTCGCCCGTTTTGTTGATGCCCATACGGTAGAAGTGAATGGTGAGAAAATCACCGCCGACCATATCCTGATCGCCACCGGTGGACGTCC
Organism: Pantoea sp. FN0302; assembly: GCF_050113775.1. Lineage (NCBI taxonomy): Bacteria > Pseudomonadati > Pseudomonadota > Gammaproteobacteria > Enterobacterales > Erwiniaceae > Pantoea > Pantoea sp. FN0302. Next base: position 285,538 of record NZ_JBNJSM010000002.1, on the reverse strand, counting down.
GGTTCAGCCGACGATCCCGGGCGCGGAATATGGCATTAACTCTGACGGCTTTTTTGAGCTGGATGAGATGCCGAAGCGCACCGCTGTGGTGGGTGCGGGCTATATCGCGGTTGAGATCGCGGGCGTGCTAAATGCGCTGGGCTCAGAAACCCACCTGTTCGTGCGTAAAGATGCGCCGCTGCGTCAATTCGATCCGCTACTCAGCGAAACGCTGGTTGAAGTGATGAACGCCGAAGGTCCCACGCTGCATACCCAGTCGGTGCCAAAAGCGGTAGTGAAAAACAGCGACGGCAGCCTGACGCTGCAGCTGGAAAACGGCCAGGAACAAACCGTTGATTGCCTGATTTGGGCCATTGGCCGCGAACCGGCGACCGATAATCTGAACCTGGCCGTGACCGGCGTCGCGCTGAATGAAAAAGGCTATATCCAGGTTGATAAATTCCAGAACACCAGCGTCTCCGGCATTTATGCCGTTGGCGATAACACCGGCGCGGTTGAGCTGACTCCGGTTGCGGTGGCTGCAGGCCGTCGCCTCTCCGAGCGTCTGTTTAACAACAAGCCTGATGAGCATCTGGATTACAGCAATATCCCAACCGTGGTATTCAGCCATCCGCCGATCGGCACCGTTGGCCTGAGCGAGCCGCAGGCACGCGAGCAGTATGGCGACGAGGCGGTAAAAGTCTATAAGTCATCCTTTACCGCGATGTACACCGCCGTTACGCAGCATCGCCAGCCGTGCCGTATGAAGCTGGTTTGCGTCGGCCCGGAAGAAAAAATCGTGGGTATTCACGGTATTGGCTTCGGCATGGATGAAATGCTGCAGGGCTTCGCAGTAGCGTTGAAAATGGGCGCCACCAAGAAAGACTTTGATAACACCGTTGCGATTCACCCCACCGCAGCGGAAGAGTTTGTCACCATGCGCTAAGCATCTTAACGGCTCACATAAGAGGGGAGCCGTTATTATTGATAAACCGCCTGCAACCAGGCGGTTATGCGCTTTTACTTACACGCGTTCTCCCGACTTATCCTCCGCAAGCGCCTTTGCGGCACACACCAGCGACAGATGACTCAGCCCCTGCGGCATATTGCCCAGCCAGCTTTTAGTGTGCGTATCGAACATCTCATTGAAAATCTCAATATTGCCGCGTTGACACAGCTGCTCAAGGATCTCATCCATAGTGCGCCGCGCCTCTTGCCGTTGACCCAGCTCCGCCAGCGCCTCTACCAGCCAGAAGGCGCAGGCGACGAAAGTGGCTTCCTCTTTTTCCACATCCGAATAGCGATAAAGCATCACGCCGCCGTGACCCAGCTCCTCGCGTATCTGCGTCAGGGTCGATAACATTCGCTGCGGATTGACTTTACTGCCGTAATAATGGGTCAGCGCAACGGCGGCATCCAGCCGCTCGCTCCCGGCATAGAAAGTGTAAGCCTGACGCTTTTCCGACCAGCAGTGCGTTTCGATCCAGTCGCGAATGCGGTCCCGTTCACGTTCCCAGCGCTGCAGCCAGGTCGGCTCAATATGATCATCCCGCGCCAGCTCTACCGCCTGATCGAGCGCCAGCCAGCAGGCCATTTTGGAATGCGTATAGTGCTGCTCTTCCGGCAGCTCCCAGATACCGGAATCCTTTTGCCGCCAGCCGTCGGCGCAGTGATTCGCCAGTTTGCCCAGCAAGCGTGAGGTAGAGAGATCCAGCACGTGCCCCGCCTGGATAAACAGCCGCGCGGTCGCCAGCATATCGCCATACATACTCAGTTGAACCTGATCGCGCGCGTTATTGCCTACCCGCACCGGCTGCGTTCCCTGATAGCCCTCCAGCGGCGGAATGCGTTCTTCCGGCACCTGCCCGCCTTCCAGCGTATAGCAGGCGCGCAGGCCGCCATCATGTCGCCGTATGGTGGCCGATAGCCAGGAAAAGGCCGCTTTACAATCTTCCAGCGAGCCAAGATAGACAAACGCCTTGATGATCAGACAGGCATCACGGATCCAGGCATAGCGATAATCGTAATTTTTGTCGTTGCCGAGCTTTTCCGGCAGCGAGCTGGTGGCGGCAGCGGCCAGCGCACCGGTTGGCGAATACCAGAGAAATTTCAGCGCCAGCGCCGAGCGACGCACATGATTATCGTAAGGGCCATCCCAGCTCAGGCCGTCCGCCCAGTCGCGCCAGGCGATGTGGCTGGTCTCAATCCGTTCGTCGATTTTCTCCGGTGCCGGGATCGCCAGCGGTTCGCGTTCGGTGGTGACTAACGCCACCAGCGTGCGGGAATCAGGTGAGGCGGTAAAGGTGGCAGTAAAGCGCTCATCGCCGCATTCATTAATCTGTACATCATCCGTCAGGCGCAGCATCGCCATCAGTTCGCCAACGTGATAAACCGGATGACCGTTGATGCGCTTTTGCCAGGGCGAACAGGTCTCCGCGCGCGTGCCGGGCTGAAAAATTATCTGCATCTCAACGTTTCCGCTGATGCCTTCCACGCGACGCGCCAGCTCATTCCACGGCAGCCGTCCCGCCAGCGTACTGTTCAGTGATTCCGTTATCAGCACTTCGCCCGTTTTTGTCTGGTAGCGCGTCTCCAGCACATTGCTGTTTTCGCGATAGCTGCGCTGCATTTGCCATTCTCCCTTCGGCGCCACCTGGAAATAGCCGCCCGTCCCGGCGTCCAGAATGCGATCGAACAGCGGCGGCGAATCCATATTCGGCGCGCACCACCAGTCGATCGCTCCGTCAGGCGCAATCAATGCAACGGAACGTCCTTCGCCAATCGCGGCGTAGTCGCCCAGCCCGGCATAACCTTTTTGCCTGGCGGGAGAGTGATAAGTCATGTTTTTCACAGGCGATGTTTTCCTTTTCTGGATAGCGGTACAGGCTCGCATAAACGGTTTTAACATCGTTACGACACCAGTTCCGCGCTACGCTGGAAGGGTCTTTAAAGCGTAGTACACCAGTGATCGTTGTCACATCCTGCTCAAACGCATTGTTCCGTATAACTCTTACCAGGTAGCATAGGGCGACAGCAAGAAGGATTTATGTTCTCTCATTAATGGAGTATTCAGCATGAAAGCAGCCGTTGTAACTAAAGATCATCGCGTAGCCGTAGTCGAGAAAACGCTGCGCGCGCTGGAACATGGCGAAGCTCGTCTGAAAATGGAATGCTGTGGCGTTTGCCATACCGATTTGCATGTAAAGAATGGAGATTTCGGCGATACCACTGGCATCACGCTGGGCCATGAAGGGATTGGGATCGTAGAAGAGGTCGGGCCGGGCGTAACCTCGCTCAAACCCGGCGACCGCGCCAGCGTTGCCTGGTTTTATCAGGGCTGCGGTCACTGTGAATATTGCAACAGCGGTAATGAGACGCTCTGCCGCGAAGTTAAAAATGCGGGCTATAGCGTCGATGGCGGCATGGCGGAAGAGTGCATTGTGGTGGCCGATTACGCGGTTAAGGTGCCAGATGGCCTCGATCCTGCCGCAGCCAGCAGCGTGACCTGTGCAGGCGTCACCACCTATAAAGCGGTGAAAGTTTCCGGTATCCGTCCGGGCAAATGGATTGTGATTTACGGCCTGGGTGGCCTGGGTAACCTGGCGCTGCAGTACGCGAAAAATGTCTTCAATGCCAAAGTGATCGCGGTGGATATCAATGACGAACAGCTCGCCTTCGCCAGTGAGATGGGCGCGGACATGGTAATTAACTCACGTACTGAAGATGCGGCGAAAGTGATTCAGGAACGCGTGGGTGGCGCACATGCGGCAGTGGTGACCGCCGTGGCGAAATCCGCCTTTAACTCAGCGGTAGATGCCATGCGTGCCGGTGGCCGCATTGTCGCCGTTGGCCTGCCGCCGGAATCGATGAGCCTGAATATACCGCGTCTGGTGCTGGATGGTATTGAGGTTGTTGGCTCGCTGGTGGGCACCCGCGAAGATCTGGCCGAGGCCTTTCAGTTTGCTGCCGAAGGCAAGGTGGTGCCGAAAGTGCAGCGCCGCGCTATTGAGGAAATCAACGAGATCCTGCATGAGATGGAGGAAGGTAAAATCCGTGGCCGCATGGTAATCGATTTTACTCGCTCATAACCCTCTGGTCCGGCGCGCCTGTTGCGCCGGGCCCTTTAAATCATTTCTGTTACCAGCGATCGACGACGATGCCGGTAACACTGCCGTTGCGACTCTAGCCAGTCGGTCTTGATTGAAAACACGCTGGCACCGGCTGCCAGAAGAAAACGCCAACGGCTTATCAGGCTTTAATTCCGTTAATTTCCAACGTCAAGCCCACAGAAGACAAGGCAACGGGCAACCCGCTCCGTTATAAAAACAGAGCGTAAGTAAACGTCGGGATGTACCCTTAAAGACCGACGCCGAACAGCGTCGCGAACCGGGGTTTAGCGCAAAAAATGTGATCGCCGTCAGCCTTATTTAACCTGATCCGGTGGTTTTTTACTCTCGCCGCGTCTGCTCTTCCTGCTGTTTCTGCTCTTCCGCTTTGCGACGCGCCTGCTGCCAGGCCTGCCGACGATTAAGCAGCGGCGTGACCGTAACACCATGGATCACTACGCTGGCGGCAACCAGCGTTAAGGCCATATCAACCATCGCGTCGGCCTGCGGGCCGGACATGCCATGCACCCAGGCGTAAGCGATATAGTTAATACTGCCGATGCCGCGAATACCCAGCCAGCCAATCAGTATGCGCCGTCCAACAGGTATTCCGGTGCCGATAGTGGCGATCCATACCGCCAGCGGGCGGATAAACAGAAACAGAATAGCCGCCAGCAGCAGGCCGGTACTGTTCCAGTGCAGCGCCAGCGTAACGCCCAGCACCACCACCATCAGCGCCGCCAGCAAGCGTTCGACCGTGTCGCCAAACGATAGCGCATCCCCCACGACCAGCCCTACCGTATGCGCCGGCGTATAATCCTGCTGCTGCACATGACGCTGGTTGGGATTCACCAGCAGTTCGGCGGGTGGGATACGTTCGTTTTCCGGTTGCTGCTCAGGCGGGAAAGTTCGCATGACGTGGATCTCAGCGCGGCGTAACCCTACGCCCGCCGCAAAGGCCGCCAGGAAGCCGGAGGCTTCAACATACTGCGCCGCCGCATAGGTAATGGCGATCAGCGCCAGCGTCAGAAAATCGTTCGGTGCGGTATCGCTGTTCACGGTTCGCAGCCGGGTCGCCACAATGCCAACGATGCGACCAAAGCTGTAGCCAATCAGCGTGCCCATCCCAATCGCCCACAGCACATCTTTGGCCAGCCAGTGACCAAAGAAACCGGCTGAAAGCGGCTCGGTGTTATGAAACAGCAGCAGCGCCAGCATCAGCAGCGGCAGCGCCGAGCCGTCGTTTAATCCCGCCTCGCTGGAGAGCGCGACACGCAACTCATCCTCATCACCCGCGTGGTTAACGGAGATCAGGCTGGCCAGCACCGGATCCGTTGGCGCGACAATAGCCGCAAACGCCAGCGACAGCGGCCAGGAGAAGCCGGCAATCAGATGAATGACCACCATCATTCCCAGTACCGTCAATAACATGGCGGGAAACGCCAGAAGCAATCCATCACGCCAGTTGGCGAGCCGCTGCGGCAGACGCAGCTTCAAACCGGTAATAAACAGCGAGGCGGCCATGGTGATTTCAGTGATATGCGCGGTTAGCTCAGGATGGCTTAACAGATCGAGCGAGACAAAGTTGAGTACCCAGGGACCAAACAGAATGCCGATCAGCAGAAACAGGCCGAAAGAGGTCACCGGGCCACGGTGGATCCAGCCCGATGCCAGAGACATAATTAAGAGCAACCCGCCGCTGGTAGCGGTCCAGGCAAGGAAATCCATATTACTCCTGTGATAGTGACTAATGAGTAGATTAAGCCTGGCATATATCGTTGGTTGACGCGGGGAAATGCTTTACGGTGAGTAACAACAAGGTCGGATGCGTTGGTGCGCTATTTCATATGCAGAGGCGATCAAGAAAAAGCCATGCCGGGCGGCATGGCTTCGGTACAGCGATCAACAGCGGCGGCAAAGGTGCGGCTAATCAGTGGCCTTTCTTATCCTGACGCGTGATGTAATCGAGCCAGCCCATAAGAAAAGCTGAAAAAACAAAGGTCAGATGAATAATGACGTACCACATGAGCTTATCGTTAGCGACATGTCGCGCCTCCATAAACACCCGCAGTAGGTGAATGGAAGAGATCGCCACGATGGATGCCGCCACTTTGTTTTTCAGCGAACCGGAATCCATTTTCCCCAGCCAGCTCAGTTTCTCTTTATGCTCGTCAATATCGAGCTTAGACACAAAGTTTTCATAACCGGAAAGCATCACCATCACCAGTAATCCGCCGACCAGCGTCATATCCACCAGCGACAGCAGCAGCAGAATCAGATCGTTCTCTGCAATATCCAGAATATTGGGCAGCAGATGGATAATTTCCTGAAAAAACTTAATTGTCAGCGCCAGCAGCCCCAGCGATAAACCAATATAAACGGGTGCCAGCAGCCAGCGCGATGCGTACATCAGGTTTTCGGTGAAACGTTCCATACAGTCCAGTCAATTGATTAACAAGATGCTCAGTATATACCCGACATCCTTCACGTTGCATATAACGTTGGCTTTGTTTACCTGCTTCAGTCACTGACTCATGTAAGCCCCCGGCGGGATTTATAAGGATATCTCCAGGGCTTTATGACGTTAGTGCAGGGCTTCATGCACGCTTTCCGGCAGCGGGGGCGGAATGGTCTGCGGCAGGTTGATCAAAAAACTCACGCCACCCTGCGCGCGTGCCCGGGCGCTGATTTCTCCCTGATGCATTTCAATAATTGCTTTACAGATGGCCAGACCCAGCCCAACTCCCGGTACGGCGGACTCCTTATCGCCACGCGTGAATTTATCGAAAATCTTCTCCTCCAGCCCGGCGGGAATGCCCGGCCCGCTATCCCACACCTCAATTTCCAGCCGTCCGCTCTGCTCGGCGGCGCGAATACCGCGCGGCGTTTGCGGCCCGGCATATTTCACGCTGTTTTCCAGCAGATTGATAAATACCCGCTCCAGCAGCGTGCTGTCGCCATGCAGCCATACCAGCCGATCCGGCAGCGCCAGCTGCACGTTATCGTGCGGCAACAGGCTTGAGAGCTGGGTCAGGGCGCTGCCGACGATCTCTTCCAGCGACAGCCACTCCTGTTGCAGATTCAGCCCGCCCGACTGAATGCGCGCCATATCCAGCATATTGCTGACCAGCCGGATAGTGCTGAGGGTCTGTTCACGGATCTGACTGGCCTGCGGCGCAAATCTGGAATTTTCTCCGGCAAGATCAAGCATCAGCATCTCCGCCTGACCAAACAGCACGGTAAGCGGCGTGCGCAGATCGTGCGACAGCGCCGACAGCAGCGCGTTTCTCAGCTGTTCCCGCTCGGCCGCCAGCCGCGAAGCCGCTTCGCTGCGCGCCAGAGCGACACGTTCCAGCGCATTGGCCAGCAGCACGCAGTAGGTTTCCAGTAGCCGCTGCTGTTCCGGGATCATTAGCTGACGCAGATTCTCCGGCTCAATCACCAGCAGCCCCCAGCTTTTTTCATGCGTTTTCAGCGCCAGCATTTGCCAGGGCATGGCGGGCAGCGTGTCGGTTCCTGCGCCAGCAGGCTGCCCTTTGCTGAAGCTCCAGCGGGCAATCGCCCCGTCGGGCGGCAGCGTCAGGCTGCTGTCGCCGACAATCTTCAACTCGCCGTTCTCATCCGGCAACAGCAGCGTGCTGCGCGCCTGCAGGGTAGCCAGCAGACTACGCTGCCCCGCTGCGGCGATATCCTCATAGCGCAACGCACTACTGAGCGAGCGAGCCATTTCGTACAGATAGCGCGCCCGCTGTTCACGATAGCGTGCCACGCGTGCCTGGTAGCGCACCCCGGCCGTGAGGTTGCCGACAATCACGCCCACCGCCAGCATCACCGCAAAGGTGACCAGATACTGTAAATCGGAAACCGCCACCGTCCCGGTAGGCGCAACAAAAAAGAGATCGAAGGCGAGAATATTCATCACCGTCGCCGCTACCGACGGCCAGCGTCCATAGCGTAAGGCGATAATCACCACGCCCAGCAGATAGATCATTACCCCGTTGGCGGTATCAAAACCGGTCAGCCAGTATTGTCCGACCAGGGTGATCAGCGCGCACAGCAGCAGCGCCGCCAGGGTACCGCGCAGTTGGGTGACCCACTTTTCACTAAACGTGCGTGTATCATTGCGTGCCTCAGGCGCGTCGCGCGTCGCCTCTTCCAGCGCCACCACCACCAGATCCAGCTCCGGTCCTGACTGCCCCAAACGGTCGGCAAAGCTATCGCGTCGCCAGCGCCGCATGGGCCGTCGGCCAATAACGATTTTGCCAAGATTGTGCGCTCGTGCGTAACGCAGCACTGCCTGCGCTTCGTCGCTTTCCGCCAGCGTGGCGGTTTCTGCGCCCAGCTCCTGCGCCAGCCGCAGCGTGCGTAGAATAGCGCGCCGCCGCGCTTCAGGAAGCCGGTAAAGTCGGGGCGTTTCAACATAGACCGCATGCCAGACGCTGCCCAGACGCGACGCCAGCCGGGCAGCGGTACGCACCAGCTTCTCGCTACCGGTATGATCGCCGATGCAGAGCAGAATGGCATCACGGGTGTGCCACACCTTTTCCCGCCCCTGCATATCACGCCAGGCGCGCATCTGATCGTCAACCCGATCGGCAGTGCGCCGCAGTGCCAGTTCGCGCAGGGCAAACAGGTTTCCTTTGCGGAAAAAGTTCTCAATCGCCCGCTCCGCCCGATCGCCAACGTAAACCTTGCCCTCTTTCAGGCGCTGGCGCAGATCGTCCGGCGGCAGATCCACCAGCACCACCTCATCCGCCTTATCAAAAAAGGGATCGGGCACCGTCTCGCGGACCTGGATGCCGGTGATGCCGCCGACCACATCGTTCAGGCTTTCCAGATGCTGAACGTTTACCGTGGTCATGACATCAATGCCCGCCTCCAGCAGTTCATCAATGTCCTGCCAGCGCTTCGGATGGCGCGAGCCTGCCACGTTGCTGTGCGCCAGCTCATCCATCAGAATCACCGCCGGACGCCGCGCCAGCGCCGCATCCAGATCGAACTCCTCATAGCGCGAACGTCCGGTTGCCCGACGCGGCAGTAACGTCAGCCCTGCCAGCAGACGTGCGGTTTCCTCACGACCGTGAGTTTCCACAATCCCGACCAGCACATCCAGCCCCTGAGCACGCAGCCGTCGCGCCTCCTGCAGCATGGCAAAGGTTTTGCCAACGCCTGCGCAGGCGCCAAAGTAAATTTTGAGCTTGCCGCGATGGCTGCCGTGTAACAACAGCGCGTCAGGATCGGGGCGGGCTAACTCACCGTTCATCAGCATCCCTGAAAAGATAAAAAGAGAAGGTTAATTACCGCCAGCCTGTGCCGGAGCGGTAAAGAAAGCCAGGATCGGCTAGCGTGCGGGAGCCAGCGCATCCAGAGCCATATTTAGTTTCACCACATTCACCCCGGATTCGCCAGAGAATTTCAGCAACGGGCGTTCGGTATTGTCATCAATCAGCCGCTGCACGGTGCTGAGCGGCAGCTGACGCGCTGTCGCCACGCGCGTCGCCTGCCATCTGGCCGCCGCTGGTGAAATGTGCGGATCCAGCCCGCTGGCGGAAGCGGTGACTAAATCAACAGGCACTGACCGGCTGGCCTGTGGATTTGCGGCGCGCAGCATCGCCACCCGTTCGCGAACCGCCTGGTCCAGCGCTGGGTTATTTGCCGCCAGGTTACTGCCCGACGAAGCCGCGCCGTTATAGGGCGTTTCCGCCGTGGCCGATGGCCGTCCCCAAAAATAGTCGGGGCGGGTAAAGGCCTGGCCAATCAGCGCCGAGCCGCGCACGCGCTCTTCTGCCGACAGCAGCGAGCCGTTGGCCTGCAGCGGAAACAGCCGCTGCGCCAGCTGTGTGACGACCAGCGGGTAAATGCCCCCCGTTAACAGCGCCAGCAGAACGAACAGCGTCAGAGCGGGACGTAAAATAGACATATTTTTCTCCTCAGGCCCAGCCCAGCAGGGTGAGCGCCATATCAATCAGCTTAATCCCGGCGAAAGGCACCAGCAGACCGCCCACGCCATACAGCCACAGGTTGCGACGCAATAACGCCGCCGCGCTGAGCGGTCGATAGCTAACGCCCTTCAGCGCCAGCGGGATCAGAAAAACAATCACCAGCGCATTGAAAATCACCGCCGACAGAATGGCGGAGTTGGGTGAGTGAAGATGCATCACATTAAGCTGGTTGAGCTGCGGATAAGTTGCGGCGAAAGCGGCCGGAATGATGGCGAAATATTTTGCTACGTCATTGGCAATACTAAACGTGGTCAGCGAACCGCGCGTCATCAGCATCTGCTTGCCGATATGCACGACCTCCAGCAGCTTGGTAGGGTTAGAGTCGAGATCGACCATATTGCCCGCCTCTTTTGCCGCCTGAGTGCCAGAGTTCATCGCCACCGCCACGTCTGCCTGCGCCAGCGCTGGCGCATCATTGGTGCCGTCGCCGGTCATCGCTACCAGACGCCCTTCCGCCTGATACTGACGAATCAGTGCCAGCTTGGCTTCCGGCGTCGCTTCCGACAGGAAATCATCCACGCCCGCTTCTGCGGCAATCGCCGCCGCCGTCAGCGGGTTATCTCCGGTGATCATCACGGTTTTAATGCCCATTTTGCGCAGTTCGGCAAAGCGCTCGCGGATACCGCCTTTAACGATATCCTTCAGCGCCACCACGCCCATGACCCGCTCGTTGTCCGCTACCACCAGCGGTGTGCCGCCGGTACGGGCGACCTCTTCAACCAGCGCCTCGACCTGCGACGGGAAGAGACCATGATTGGCGGCGATATGTTTGCGCACCGCATCCACTGCGCCCTTGCGAATGCTACGTCCCTGCACGTTAACGCCGCTCATGCGCGTTTGCGCCGAGAACGGAATAAAAGTGGCGTCCATGTTTTGCAGATCGCGCTCGCGCAGATTAAATTTCTGCTTCGCCAGCACCACAATGCTGCGCCCTTCCGGCGTTTCATCCGCCAGCGAAGCCAGCTGCGCTGCATCCGCCAGTTGCTGTTCGCTGACGCCCGGCGCAGGCATAAAATGCGTCGCCTGACGATTACCCAACGTAATGGTGCCGGTTTTATCCAGCAGCAGCACATCCACATCGCCTGCCGCCTCTACCGCACGCCCGCTGGTGGCAATCACGTTAGCGCCCAGCATGCGGCTCATGCCCGCCACGCCAATCGCGGAGAGCAGGCCGCCGATGGTGGTCGGGATCAGGCATACCAACAGCGCCACCAGCACCGTAACGCTGACGGCATGACCGCCCCACGCAGAGAACGGCCACAGCGTGACGGTTGCCAGCAAGAACACGATGGTCAGCGAGATCAGCAGAATGCTTAAGGCAATTTCATTTGGCGTTTTCCGCCGTTTCGCCCCTTCCACCATCGCAATCATGCGATCAAGAAACGTTTCTCCTGGATTCACGCTGCACTGGATCACCAGCCAGTCAGAAAGAATACGCGTGCCGCCGGTGACCGAAGCGAAATCGCCGCCCGACTCGCGAATTACCGGAGCGGACTCGCCGGTGATCGCGCTCTCATCCACCGAGGCGCCGCCCTCCACCACTTCGCCGTCGCACGGCAGGATATCGCCCGCCTCCACCAGCACCCAATCACCCTTGCGCAGGGTTTCTGCCGCGACCTGCCGCCAGGGTTCATCGTGGCGTGGCGTCCTGAGCTTTTTGGCAAAGCTGGTTTTTTTTACGCCTTTAAGGCTGCTGGCCTGTGCCTTACTACGCCCTTCCGCCAGCGCTTCGGCAAAGTTAGCGAACAGCACGGTAAACCACAGCCACAGCGCAATCGCGCCGGTAAAGCTCGCCTCACCGGCCAGCAGCCTTGCCGCCATCGCCGCCGCCAGCAGGGTGGTCAGCAGGCTGCCAAGATAAACCAGAAACATCACCGGATTACGAAACTGCACGCGCGGATGCAGTTTTTTGCACGCGTCGACGATAGCGACGCGCATTAGCGCTGCATCAAACAGCGCCTGTTGTTGACGACTCATCAGCTTCTCCGCCCGTTAACGCAAAACAGGATGTAAATGCTCTGCCACCGGCCCTAACGCCAGCGCAGGAATAAAGGTCAGCGCCCCCACCAGCAGCACGGTGCCCGTCAGCAGGCAGACAAACAACGGGCCGTGGGTTGGCAGTGTGCCGCTGCTGACCGGCTGGATCTTTTTCGCCGCCAGCGAACCGGCAATCGCCATCACCGGAATGATGATGCCGAAGCGGCCCACCAGCATGCAGAACGCCAGCAACAGGTTCCAGAACGGGGTGTGGGCGCTGAGGCCGGCAAAGGCGCTGCCGTTGTTGTTGGCCGCCGACGAGACGGCGTACAACACTTCGCTAAAGCCGTGGGTGCCGGGGTTCGCCATGCCTGCGCGTCCGGCTTCGCTCATCATCGCCAGCGCGGTGCCGAGCAGCACCAGCGTCGGCGTGACCAGAATTGCCAGCGCGGTCAGCTTCATTTCACGGACGTCGATCTTTTTACCGAGGTACTCCGGGGTGCGGCCTATCATCAGGCCAGCGATAAACACCGCCAACACCACGAACAACAGCATGCCGTACAGCCCTGCGCCAACGCCGCCGAACACCACTTCGCCCAGTTGCATCAGCCACATCGGGATCATGCCGCCCAGCGCGGTAAAGGAGTCATGCATGGCGTTTACTGCGCCGCATGAGGCGGCGGTGGTGATCACTGCAAACAGGCTGGAATTAAGAATGCCAAAGCGTGTCTCTTTGCCTTCCATATTGATGGCGCTGTCTGCGCCCAGCGTCAGAAAGTGCGGATTGCCGCGCAGCTCAGCCCACATCACCACCGCAACCGCTGTGATAAACATCAGGCTCATGCTCCAGAGCAGCGCATGGCCCTGTCGGCGATCGCCTGCCACTTCGCCAAAGGTGAAACAGAGCGCGGCCGGGATCAGAAAGATCGCCAGCATTTCAATCAGGTTGCTGATCGCGTTGGGGTTTTCAAACGGATGAGCCGAGTTAACGTTAAAGAAGCCGCCGCCGTTGGTGCCGAGCATTTTAATCGCTTCCTGTGAGGCGACTGGCCCAAGCGCCAGCGTCTGTTTTGCGCCTTCCAGGGTTTGTAAGTCCACGCTGGCGTTCCATGTTTGCACCACGCCCTGGCTCACCAGCAGCAGCGCGATAATCAGGCTCAACGGCAGCAGCACAAACAGCGTAATGCGTGTCAAATCACGCCAGGCATTGCCCAGCGTAGTCAGGGATTTACTGGTGAAACCACGTATCAGAGCAAACGCCACGGCAATACCGGTAGCCGCTGACAGGAAGTTTTGTACCGTCAGGCCGACCATCTGGCTAAGGATGCTCATAGTGGTTTCACCGCCATAGGATTGCCAGTTGGTATTAGTGACAAAACTCACGGCAGTGTTCAACGCCAGGTGCCAGCTCAGATTGGGCAACTGCTGCGGATTAAGCGGCAGCGCCTGCTGGGTCAGCAAAATAACCAACAGAAATACCAGCCCTGCGGCGTTAAACAGCAATATCGCCAGCAGATAATGCAGCCAGCCCATGCTTTTTTTATCGATACCGCAAAGCCACCCTATTCTGTTTTCCAGCGCTGGCAGCACCGGCCTGTCACGCACCATACCCGCTATCACCTTGCCCAGCGGATTTGCCAGCAGCATCAAAACTGCCAGATAGCTGGCTAACAGTAAAAATGCGGAAGCTATCATTAAAACGCCTCCGCATTCACCAGGGCATAAACCAGATACCCCAGCAGTAAAAACAGCAGCACAATACCAGCCACAATTTCTGTACTCACAGCCACCTCCACGGCGCATTTCAGTTAGCCGCAAGGATAAAAAAGTGCGTATAAAATTGGCGTTAAATTACCGGGCCGGGGTGTAAAAAAAGTATAAAAATGGAGGGAGGGCTGATTGTAAAAACATCAATCTCTATTGCTCAGCTATAAAGCAGCGGCCCGCTTCGGCGGATTCGGCAAACGATCTTCCCGGCGTTATTCTTTCCGGCTTACGCCTTGTGGTTAAGACTGGCTGACAGGCAATACACAGACCACCGCAGCGGCAGTTGTTGAGATAGTAACTGATTTTTATTATCATTTGGTTTTCCATCTCTCTAGCCTGACCCATGCGCAAACTTCTTTTTCTGCTGTTACTGCTCAGCCACTCTCTTCTTGCGCGGCAAATCATTGATATTACTGGCACAACCGTTACCGTTCCCGATCGGCCTCAGCGCATTTTTCTGGGGGAAAGCCGGATGCTCTATACGCTCGCCCTGCTGCAACCCGGCTATCCGGCGGCACATATCGCGGGCTGGCCTGGCGATCTGGCAAAATATGATGCGCAAAGCTGGCAGCAGTATCTGCAACGCTTTCCCCAAATGGCGCAGATCCCTCAGTTGGGAACAGGCAGCGTTCGCGAACTGAACGCTGAACGGGTTTTACAACTGCATCCCGATCTGGTGATCCTGCCACGGCTGGCGAAAACCGGCGGCGAAGAGGCGCGTTTTCGCCAGGTTATGCAGCAGGCGGGTGTGCCGGTTATTACCGTGGATTTACGTGTCGACTTGCTGCATAACACGCTTCCCAGTATCAAAATTCTGGGCGACGTGCTGAACCAGCCGCAGCGCGCGCAGGCGTTTAGTGCGTTTTATCAATCCCATATGCAACGCATTCAGCAGCGCCTGGCGAACCGACAAGGCCCACGCACCACGGTAATATTACATCTGCATCTGGGGCGCCGCGATACCTGCTGCACCACAGCGGTTAAGGGTAACCTCGGCCAGCTGGTGAGCTTTGCAGGCGGTGAAAATATCGCGGCCGGTACGGTAAAAGGGGTATTCGGTGAGCTAAATCCAGAGCAGGTGCTTGCCGCCCAGCCGCAGGTCTATATCGCCACCGGAATGGCCCGCGCCGACAGCGATGCCAAAACCGTTGCGCTGGGGCCGCAGGTTAATGCGCAGCAGGCCAGACAAAGCTTCCAACAGGTAATGGCTGCCCAGCCGCTGATCGGACAGCTGGCGGCGGTGCGCAACGGACGTGCGGGTGCATTGTGGCACAACTTCTATCTCAGCCCATATCACGTCGTTGCTACCGAATGGATCGCTAAAATGCTCTATCCGCAGCTGTTTGCCGATGTCGATCCGCAGCAAACCATGCAACAACTTTACCAGCAGTTTTTACCGCTGGATTTTTCAGGGACCTTCTGGAGTCAATTATCAAATGAATAAAATCGCCCCGTGCCTGCTGGCCAGCCTGCTGCTGCCGCCAGCGTTGCAGGCCGAGGAAAATACGTTGGTTGTCACGCAGGAAACCGCTGATGACACGGGCTATCAGCCACACAGCAGCGTGACTGCCACGCGCTCACCAATGAAAATCATTGATACGCCGCAGAATGTGACGGTGGTGCCGCAGCAGTTTCTCGACGATCGCGATGCGCAGGATGTGGATGAGGCGCTGAGCTATGTCAGTGGTATTACTCAGTCCAACACGCTGGGCGGCACGCAGGATGCCATTATTAAACGCGGCTTTGGCGATAACCGTGACGGCTCCATTCTGCGCGATGGCGTGCGTTCGGTTCAGGCTCGCAACTTTACACCCACCAGCGAGCGCGTAGAGGTGCTAAAAGGGCCCTCCTCCATGCTGTACGGCATGAACGAGCCGGGCGGCCTGATTAATGTCATCAGTAAAAAGCCGCAGCTGACGCCGCAGGTGCATCTGGAAGGACGCAGCAGCAGCTTTGGCGGCGGCGGCGGTCAGCTGGATGTCACCGGCCCGCTTGGCACCACAGGCTTTGCCGGACGCATGATTATCGATCATAGTGAAACCGACTACTGGCGCAACTTTGGCCGCAACCGTCAAACGGTGATTGCGCCCTCGCTGATGTGGTACGGCGAAAACACCACCGTACGCGTCTCCTGGGAGCACATGGAGTATCTGACGCCGTTCGATCGCGGCACGGTAATTGACTCCCGCACCGGCAAGCCGGTGGATACCCCGCGTGAGCGCCGATTCGATGAAGGCTACAACGCCACGCGTGGCGATCAGGACACGCTCAGTTTCCAGCTTGACCAGACGCTGAACGATCGCTGGCGTTCACAGTTAACCTATAGCTTTAGCCGCAACCGCTACAGCGATAACCAGGCGCGCGCCACCGCCTTTGATGCAGAAACCGGCATTCTGACACGTCAGGCGGACGCCACTGCCGCCGCAGAAAGTCGTTCGCAGATGGTGCAACTGACGTTTAACGGCGACGTTGACTGGGGCCAGGTCAATCATCAGTTGATGTTCGGCTTTGATTACGAAGCGGATCGCACCTTCCGTGGCGATATGATCCGCGGCACAAAAGATAGCTCGTTTAATGTTTACGATCCGGTTTATGGCGTTCTGCCTGCCTCAACAACAGTCAGCGCTAAAGACAGCGACCAGCGGGAAAACGTCGATAGCCGCGGCTGGTTTATGCAGGATGCGATGCGCCTGAATGAGCACTGGCTGCTGCTGGGCGGGCTGCGCTATGACAGCTTCGACGTGATGTCGGGCAAAGGCCGCCCGTTTGTCACCAATACCGACGCTTCCGATAGCCGTCTGGTGCCGCGCGCCGGGGTGGTTTACAACATCAATAGCTGGTCGAGCCTGTATGCCAGCTATACCGAATCCTTTAAGCCGAATACCTCTATCTCCACTCAAATCGGCGCGCTGCCGCCGGAGCTGGGCAAAGCGTATGAAGTGGGCGCGAAGATCGATCTTGCGGGTCGGGTAACCGGTACGCTGGCATTGTTCGATATTCACAAGCGCAACGTAATGGTCAGCGAACTGGTGGATGGCGAAACCGTTACCCGCACGGCAGGTAAGGTGCGTTCACAGGGTGTGGAGCTGGATGTCGCGGGCAAGTTGACCAACAGCCTGAGCCTGGTCGGCAGCTATGCCTGGACCGACGCGCGCGTCACGTCCGATCCGGATAATAACGGCAACGAACTCGCTAACGTCGCGCGCAATACCGCCGCACTGTTTCTCACCAACGATTTCGGTTCCACCGGACTGCTGCCGGCAGACGACCTGCGTGCCGGGATTGGCGCACGTTACACAGGACGTCGTGCCGGTGACGCCGCCAACAGTTTTTATCTGGATGATTACATCGTCGCCGATGCCTTTGTTGCATGGAGTACGCCAGTGGATAGTTATCGGGTGAAATGGCAGGTCAACGTGAAAAACCTGTTCGATACCACCTGGTACCCTTCCAGCGGCAATAACCTGCGCGTGGCGGTAGGCGACCCCCGTGAAATTGTGCTCAAGGCCAGCGTTGATTTCTGATCTCTGTTAGCGGGCGCCGCGTTGCGCCCGTTTTTTTGCCGTTTCGCTGTCTGATTCAGACAGATCCCGCCCCAAAGCCGCTATCCCTTCCTACACTTATGGACAAAAAGGAGGAAAGAGATGTTAAAGCTGATGCGTTCATTGTTCACCAGTCCGGAAAAACTACTGCAGGTCATGTCCCAGGATGATGTCCAGGATTCGATTGACGATGGTGATCGTATTGTTATCGATGAAAATGGCAGCGCGATGGTCAATATTCACAGCAAGGAGGTGCAGAAAGATTTTGCCCGCCACGTCGAAGCATTAAAGAGGGCATAACATGGGAACGGCAATATTTATGGTGCTGATGGTTTGTGGCTACTGGTACAGCAGTCGCGATCTCTCTACGCGCTTCAAATTTAAACGTACGTTTGGCTGGGACGTCTATTTCCTGGTCGCACTTTATGGCTGTATTTTTGTTATCCAGGGCGTGATTGCCACCGCGATTATCTGGCTGCTGTTGCTGGTCACCTCTGCGGTGATGAATAAACTGCCGCAATATTTCGGCAGCGGGCATCATCATTACCATATCGAATTTATGAACTGGAGCTTTCTTGGCATTCAGGCGCCGGTGGTGATTATGCTGACCTTTGCCGTGCTGTTTTGTCTCTATCGCTCTAACTGGGCGGGCAGCGCGCGGCTTGATGGACGTGGCCGTCGCGAACTCTATAATTCGCTTACCCGTACCAATGGCGTGGAACATCTGCTTTATCAGTGTATGGAAGGAGGCGAACTGGCGTGGATCACGCTGACCTCCCACCGTATCTATATCGGCATGATCATGTCCTCTTCCTTCGACAGTTCTGATGCCAACAACGTGGTAGTGATCCCGATGCTGAGTGGCTACCGTGACAGTAAAACGCTTGATTTGGTGGTGGAGCACAACTACAGCGCCTGGTATGCCAAACACGATATTGACCTGACCTCAGAGCCGCAGTCGGCGCTCGATTTTCGTAAGGTTATCCTGCTTGACCAGATCGAAAGCCTGTCGCTGTTCGATCCCGCCAGCGCGCTGGCGCTGAATATGCGTGAAGACAGTGATTAAGCCAAATATGCTAAGGTGAAGTTTCACTCTCGGGCAACCGGTTTATGGTTCGCCCGCCATCTGTCGGAGCCTGTTGATGTCGTTCTCCTTTCTCACTTCGCTCGCCGCCGTTTCTGCCGCCGACTGGGATGCGCTACTGCCTGATAACAATCCGTTTTTACGTTACGCTTTTTTGCGTTCGCTGGAAGAGAGCGGCAGCGTTGGCGCAGAAAGCGGTTGGCAACCCGCACACTGGGTCGCCCTGGAACAGGGACAGCTGCGTGCGGCGCTACCAGGCTATCAGAAAAGTCATTCCTGGGGTGAATATGTGTTTGATCACAGTTGGGCGGACGCCTGTTATCGCGCCAACATTCCCTATTATCCGAAATGGCTGGGCGCTATTCCGTTTAGTCCGGTCAGCGGGCCGCGTCTGCTGGGCGATGCTACATCGCTGACGGCGCTGCTGGAAGCCTTGCCTGAGGCGCTTGCCCGCCAGGGGTTCTCTGGCGCTCACATTAACTTTACCGATCCACGCAGTGATGTGCTGTTGACTGCGCAACCCGGCTGGCTGTCGCGCCTTGGCTGCCAGTATCACTGGCATAATCCCGGCTATCGCGATTTTCAGGATTTTCTCGATACCTTGATGTCGCGCAAGCGTAAGCAGATCCGTAAAGAGCGTGAACAGGTTGCCGCTAATGGCATTAGCTTTCACTGGCTCAGCGGCGGTGAGCTAAGCGAAGCCCAATGGGATTTTGTTTATACCTGTTATGCCAATACCTACGCAGTACGCGGACAGCAGCCTTATCTGACGCGTGACTTTTTCAGCCTGCTGGCGGAGCGTATGCCCGGCGCGATCCAGGTGGTTTTTGCCCAACGCGGGACGCAGCCGGTGGCGATGGCGTTTAGCCTGATCGGCGACGATACCCTGTATGGCCGTTACTGGGGCTGCCTGGCGGAATTTGACCGTCTGCATTTCGAGACCTGCTTCTGGCAGGGAATGGATTATGCCATTGCCCACGGCCTGCGCCATTTCGATGCGGGCGCGCAGGGAGAACATAAACTGGTGCGCGGTTTTGAACCTACGCTTACCCGCTCATGGCACTGGCTACGCCATGAGGGATTACGCGCAGCGGTTGGCGATTTTTTACAGCAGGAGCAGGCGGGCGTACTGGCCTGGGCGGAGGAAGCGCGTGATGCGCTGCCCTACCGCCGTGGACAGGCTTAATGATCGCCGACAAAGTTGCCGGTTTGATGACGCCACAAACGGGCATACAGCCCGTTATGCGCCAGCAACTGCTGGTGATTACCCATCTCGATAATTTTGCCCTGTTGCAGCACCACCAGCCGATCGAGTCTGGCGATTGTCGAGAGACGGTGGGCAATGGCGATCACCGTTTTGCCCTCCATCAGGGTATCCAGACTCTCCTGAATCGCCGCCTCTACCTCTGAATCGAGCGCGGAAGTGGCCTCATCCATGATCAAAATTGGCGCATCCTTTAACAGCACGCGTGCGATAGCGATACGCTGGCGCTGACCACCGGAAAGCTTCACGCCGCGCTCGCCCAGATGCGCATCCAGCCCGGTACGCCCTTGGTTGTCGGAAAGCAGCGGAATGAATTCATCGGCGCGCGCCCGACGGATCGCCGTCCACAGCTCCTCTTCGGTAGCGTCCGGACGGCCATACAGCAGGTTATCGCGAATGGATCGATGCAGCAGCGAGGTATCCTGGGTGATCATGCCAATCTGTGCCCGCAGGCTGGTTTGGGTGACTTTTGTAATATTTTGACCATCAATGCTGATGCTGCCGCCTTCCAGGTCATACAGCCGCAGCAGCAGATTAACCAGCGTCGATTTTCCCGCGCCCGATGGTCCAATCAGCCCGATCTTTTCGCCGGGCTGAATATCCAGGTTGAGGTTATTGATTACCCGCCGACCGCCGCCATAGTCAAAATGGACATTTTCAAAACGGATCCCGCCCTGCGTTACGCGTAGCGGTTTAGCATCCGGCTCGTCGGTGACGCTTAGCGGCTGCGCAATGGTGGTCAGGCCATCCTGAACCGTACCGATATTGTCAAAAATGCCGTTGACCACCCACATAATCCAGCCGGACATATTCACAATACGGATCACCAGCCCGGTTACCAGCGCAATCGCGCCGACGGTGATCAGCGACTCGCTCCACAGCCACAGCGCCAGCCCGCAGGTGGAACCGATCAGTAAGCCATTCAGCGTAGAGAGCGTTATATCCATGCTGGTCAGCATCCGGCTGGCCTGCTGCGTTTTCTGCGTTTGCTCGCCTATCGCCTCCTGCGCGTAGCGCTGCTCCAGATCGGTATGAGCAAACAGCTTTAACGTGGTGATGTTGGTATAACCATCAACAATGCAGCCCATCAGCTTTGAACGCGCCTCAGAAGAGATCACCGATCGCGCTTTGATACGCGGCACAAAATAGCGCAGCGTGCTGGCATAAGCGAAAATCCAGGCGATCAGCGGCAGCATCAGCCGCCAGTCCGCTTCGGCAAACAGCACCAGCGAGGTGATGGCGTAAATAGAAACGTGCCACATAGCGTCAACGGTCTGGACTGCCGAATCACGCAGCGCATTACCGGTCTGCATAATGCGCTGGGCGATTCGCCCGGAAAAATCGTTCTGGAAGAATTTCAGGCTTTGACGCAGCACGTAGCTGTGGTTCTGCCACAGGATCAGGCTGCCCAGGCTGGGGCCAATGCTTTGATGGATGAGCAGATCGTGCAAACCGATAAACAGCGGACGCAAAATCATCGCTACCGCCGCCATCCACAGCAGCGTTCCCCAGTTTTCCTGAAAGAAGATGGCAGGCGTTGAGGCGTTGACCATATCGATCAGCTGACTTAAATAACGGTAGAGCGCGACTTCAATCAGCGCAACAATCAGGCCGACCGCCAGCAGCGCGGCAAAGCTGCGCCAAACCTGACGCAGAAAATAACTGTAAAAGGCTCCAACGCTATCCGGCGGTGCTTCGCCGGGTGCATCCTGAAAGATATTGATATAACGTTCGAAACGGCGAAATAGCATAAATGTGCTCATTTTTTGCCCTACGAATCACTGATCTTAGTGCAAATAGCCGCAATGGTTTAACTTCGAAATGTAAAAGCGCAGGACAAAACTTTCCACGCGGAGGCGAAGATGACAAAAAAACTGGTGATTTTTCTACACGGCGTTGGCAGCAACGGTGACGATCTGGCCGGGCTGGGCCCGCACTGGGCGCCGCTGCTGCCTGCCACCGCTTTTGCCGCGCCCGATGCGCCCTTTCGCTTCGATCATGGTCCCGGCTTTCAGTGGTTCAGCCTGGACGGCGTAACCGCGCAAAACCGAGGGGAACGGGTAAGAGAAGCCCGCGCCGCCTTTGATAAGACGCTGCATGGTTTGCTGAGCGCGCATCAGATTACACAACCGGAAAAGGTACTGCTGGTGGGCTTTTCGCAGGGGTCGATTATGGCGCTGGATGCGCTGGCGTCCGGGCGCTGGCCGTTAGCGGGCGTGGTGGCTTTTTCCGGTCGTCTGGCTACGCCCGACCCGCTGATGCCGGTACGTAACGCGCCGGTACTGCTGGTGCACGGCAGAGCCGATCCGGTGATCCCGTGGGAGGAGACGGAATCTGCCGCGCTGCGCCTGAAGGCAACGGGCATGTCGGTAGAAACCCTGTTTGAAAGCGGCGTCGGCCATACCATTTCCGGCTCCGGCGCACAGCGAGCGGTTAATTTTATTGCCCGCTGCTTTAAAGGCAGCGAGCACTAATCATTACAGGCGTTAAGGCCAGCACCGGCGCAGGGCGGCAAACGCCTGCGCAGCAGCAACCTGCGGCGGTTGCTGCTTCAGCCGATCGTTAAACACCTCAATTCCGACCGGGCCGCGATAGCCTTTACGCTGCAGCGCAGCGACAAAATCCGCTACCGGCAAAATGCCATCACCGGGCAGCAGACGATGATGACGCGCGCTATCGATCAGCTGCGACATATCGTCTGGCGTGACCGCCTCAGCCATATCGCACAACTGTACTTCGTAAATCCGCTGCGGCGGAATGTCTTCCAGCACGCTGGCATCATCGTCACGCGCGGCGATATGGAACAGATCCACCACCAGCCCGACGTTGGGCAAATCGAGCCGTTTCAGCCGTTGCCAGGCCGTCCCCAGCTGGTTATCCACCGTGCTCCAGGCCATCGGCTCATACATGATGCGCAAATCATGCCGCGCCGCCTCGGCGGAGAGCCAGCACAAATCTTCATCAATCAACTCAGCCTGGCAATCCTCGCGTGTGCAGGCAGGTGCCTGAACCGTGCGGCAACCTATTGCCTGCGCCAGCTGAAAAAACTGCTGCGCCTGCTGTCGCTTCTCTTCACGCAGTGCCAGCGGTGCGCCAGCGAAATCGCGCAACACCTGACAGTTGGTGAACCCCAGATTAAGCCGCTGCGCCTGCGCCCGGATGGCCTTTGCACCGCCTTCTGCCGCCTGCACATTTTCCTGCCAGATCTCCACCTCATCGAAACCAGCCTGCTTCGCGGCGTGCAGCAGCGTAAGCGGTTCGCCTTCCAGCAGTACCAGATTAAGAAATACAGGGTTAGTCATTCATCCTCCTTGTTCACCGGGAAAACCGGCGCGTAAATTGCGCCGCCCGGTTTAACTGTAGAAGGTTATCTAGCCCAGCAGGGTAACCAGGGTGAAACCGGCAAAGGTCATTAGCAACGAGCCAACAACATGAACCAGCACGTGACCCATTGCCCAGATATATTTGCCGCTTTGCATCAGCAACATGATTTCTGTGGAGAAGGTGGAAAAGGTGGTCAGCCCGCCACACAGTCCGGTGACAATCAGCAATTTCCACTCTGGAGAAAGGTGCGGATTCTTCATAAACCAGGCGGTGGCGATACCGATGATCAGGCCGCCCAGCAGATTAACCAGCAGCGTACCCGGCGGTAAATTTGGAAACAGCGCATTAAAGCGCAACGAAATTAGCCAACGCAGCGTACAGCCTGCGGCGCCCCCGAGCATAACTGCCAGCATAGATTTCAACATTGTCGTTAAGGCTCAATAATGGTTTTAATTCAACGAGATATGACGCAGCAAGAAGGCAGAGCGCTATCCTGACATGCGTCACACCTTCCCGGTGAGAAAGTGTGGTGTCAGGCGTCATCAGCGCTCAAAGGAAGAGTAGCGGTTGGGTAAGGTGGAACGCCATCACCCCGGGCAGTTATTTTAGCCACAGCCTGAGCGGCCTGGCAATGAAAACACTCTGGCATTCTGCCTACAGTGAACGATGATGCAGCTGCTCACGCCCTTGAGTCACAACCTTTTGTTATGATATAACGTTTCGCTCTTTATACTACCAGGAAAAGGATATGTCCGATAAGCTTGTTCAACGGCTGCAGGCTATTGATGCGCTGCGTGGCCTGGTGATCCTGTTAATGCTGCTGGATCACGTGCGTGAAACCTTCTATCTGCATAAACAACTTGCCGATCCGATCGATGTCGCTAACACCGATCCGGCGTTGTTTATCAGCCGTACTCTGGCGCATCTGTGCGCGCCGGTTTTTGTATTTTTAACTGGTCTCTCCGCCGCGCTTTATCAGCAAAAAAAGCAAAGCCGTAAGGCCGTGTCGCTGTTCCTGCTGAAGCGCGGTCTGGTGCTGGTGGCACTGGAGCTAACGCTGGTTAACTTCGCCTGGACCTTTAGCTTCCCGCCGGAAGTGCTCTATTTACAGGTGATTTGGGCGATTGGCCTGAGTATGCTGGCGCTTGGCGGGCTGCTGTGGCTGCCGCTGTGGGCTATTGTCACCATCGGAATTGTGCTGGTGGCGGGACATAATCTGCTTGACCATATTCATGCTGCACCCGGTACGTTCTGGCACCTGCCGTGGGCGATCCTGCACGATCGCGGCTGGATTGAATTAGGCGATTCGCTGCGGATGCGTACATCCTATCCGGTGCTGCCGTGGATTGGCGTCATTGCGCTGGGCTACTGTGCGGGCCAGCTCTGGCAACCGGCCTGCAACCGCGCAACGCGCGGCAAAATATTGCTGACCAGCGCCGCCAGCCTGCTGGGGCTGTTCGTGCTGCTACGTTTGCTTAACGGCTATGGTGAAAAGCCGTGGCAGGCGGGCAATACGCTGGGCGAAAGCGCAATGGCGTTTTTTAATATCACCAAATATCCACCCTCCCTGCTGTTTATCTGCCTGACGCTGGCAGTTGGCCTGACGCTGCTGGCGCTGTTTGAACGTATCGAAGAGCGCAGTCGTACTATTGCCTGGCTGGCGGTATTTGGCAGCGCGCCAATGTTTTTCTATTTGCTGCATCTTTACGTTCTGAAAGGTATGTATCTGGTCGCTGAAGCAAGCTGGGGGAAAAATCAGGGTGACTGGTTCGGCTTCGATGCCGTCTGGCAGCTGTGGTTCTGTATGCTGCTGCTGGCGCTGCTGCTGTGGTGGCCGGTACGCGCCTTTGCCCGACTAAAGCAACAAAGGCGTGATATCCGCTGGCTGAAGTATTTCTGATCGGTAAGTGATGGCTATACTGACCCGCCTTTAACCGGGCGGGTCATACTGGCGATAACTTATTCCTTGCCCGCTAACTTTTAACACCTCAATGCAATAAGCGATTTAGCAAAATAAATTGATGAAATAAGTATCATCAACATTTTTGCAAATTACACTCTTTACTCATCAATGATGAGCTGATGTTAATTACGCCAATTGAGCCGATAAATTATTTTTGTTTATTACGCAATTAGCTAAAATAGTTAATCTGCTAAATTATCCGGTTAAGGCCACGTTTTCCGGATACGACGAGGCAAAGGCGTAAAGATAGCATTGCTGCTTCACAGAGACCTGGTGAAAGGCACGTCTCTCATGAATCAAAGAGATGTAAAACAGAGAGCCTGCTCCGGCGCCAGCAGCGTGGCCGACGCCGGTAAAAATCAAATTAACGTACCTGAGAGGAGGCATTCACAGGTTCGAAGGCATGACAATGCCGCCGTAGCCACTGCGCAGAGCGAAAAACCGCGCCGCCGTTACGGAACAGCAGCCAGGCCACTTTACCTTTCTTCAACACGATAAAGGATCCCAGATGGGGAAGCTCACGGGATCGTAACCATGTGGTATTCATCAGTCATCTCCTCCGTTGTGAATTAGCTTGCTGAATAATTAAAGACCAAACAAAACGAAACGGCCTGCTTTTTTTCACTGATCCGACCTGCGGAAAGCGCGTTGTGATCCTGAGCCAGGAAGAGTTTATTATGGGTAGCCGCAGAGGCTTTTCTGCCTTTCTGGCATTAACAGACGAGGCGCCAGATATATATTTCAGGCGTCATTCATAAAATATAACATTTTCATTTACCCGTTATGTAACGCGAACTTATGCTCTATAAAACGCCATAAGAAAAACTTTTAGCTGCCATCGCCTTGCAATATCATTCTCAACCGCTAAATTTAAAAACGTTGGATGCGCATATATTTATCGCCCACTGATAAATATATGCATTCTGTTAATACACACGAGGAGAAATAATATGACTCAGCATCGTGGTGGTTCAGGTAACTTTGCAGAAGATCGTGAAAAAGCCTCTGAAGCCGGTAAGAAAGGCGGCCAACAAAGCGGCGGTAACTTTAAAAATGACCGCGAAAAAGCCTCTGAAGCAGGCAAAAAAGGCGGACAAAATAGCCGCCGCAGCTAATTTAAAGCCGGGTAACTCCCTGTAAAATTAGTTAACCCGTAGTGCGCGCTGGCGTACTGCGGGTAAGTGTGTTACTTCTTGCGCCCGTTCTTTTTTCTCTGCTTTATCGCCTTCTTTGTATCAGCCTATTCCCTGCCCTTTTATTAATAAGCCAGGCAGCGCAGACTTTATTTAAAACAAGCGAGGCGGTAGCAGCAGGATGAATCCTAATCTCATCATTCTGCCGTTGCAGTTGTTTATTTTTGTCTATACTGAAATTAACAGGGCATGCCACCCCTGAACTTATAAATTATTATCCTTTGGTTATGGAGATTACGATGAGTATTAAAACGCTGGAAGAGATGTTTATTCACGATCTGTCTGATGTTTACAGCGCTGAGAAGCAAATTAGTCGTGCCCTGCCAAAAATGGCGCGTGCCGCTAGCGATGAGAATCTTATCGAAGCGTTCAAAACTCATTTGGAAGAAACCCAGGGCCAGATCGAGCGTCTTGATCAGCTGGTAGAAGCGACCCCTGAAGTGCGTATTAAGCGTATGAAATGTCATGCGATGGAAGGCCTGATAGAAGAAGCGCAGGAAATCATCGATTCCGTCGAGAAAGGCGTGGTGCGTGATGCTGGCCTGATCGGCGCAGCACAGAAAGTGGAACACTACGAAATCGCGGCTTACGGCACGCTGCGTGCGCTGGCACAGAAGCTGGGCTATACAGAAGCGGCTCGCCTGCTGGAAGAAACGCTGCAGGAAGAGAAAGCCACTGATGAAAAGCTCACCCTTATTGCTGAAAAAGCGCAGTAATTGTTGAGTAGCAGTCAGGTCACAGGGCCTGACTGCTCATCTTGTTTCTCAGTTATGTAGCAAACACTCCACCTGAAATTTTTCCCCGTAACGCTGTACGCCCGCTAAAAATGTTTCAGTCGTCAGCGGTTCCGGCGGCGGTAACAGCGGCGCTCTCTGTTTCAATTCCTCATCAAAACGCGATAACGTTGCGAAATCACGCGGGAAGCGTTCCGTATCAACACCGACAAATGCGCCTTCATCGGTAGCGTAATTCAACAGCTGTTGCCAGCGTTCAATCGAAGCCATCCCGATACTTTCCGTGCCGTGAGAAAACAGCAGCAGATCGATATTACGGAACCGAGGCTGACGCTCAAGATAGCGCTGTAGTGAGCTGGCAGAAGGCTCAGTACAGAAGGTCAGCCAGAAAGGAATCGCATATTGCTGCATGGTGGTCCAGGGATCCATTAACAGGAAATTATCCACCACCAGCCGCGAAGCGATCACGCCTGCCGAAAGATACCAGTCACGATAAATTTCGGCAGTCACAAAGCTCAGCGCTTCCGGGTTTTCATAACGCAGCTCTACCAGTTTCCAGTTCTGGCTGTTCGCCAGTTTTTTCAGCTCGGCCATCAGGTGCGCATCAAACCCCCACTCTGCCTCCGGTACGGTAACGTCCGGCGCAGGCGGCTCCCATTTTTCACGTTCAACGCCGTTACGTGCCAGATATTCCATTACTCGTGGCCCGCCAGAGAAATATTCCTGCTCCGTTGCGCCCCCTACCGCTCCAAATTGATAAAAAGAGCGATCGCTGGTACGCGTGGCAGGCCACTGCTGCGTACAGTGATTGATTACCAGCGTTCCGCCTGGCGGCAGCGCGCTAAGCAAAAACTCATGATATTCCAGCGGCAGTTTACGGTGCTTTAAACGGAAATAGGACATCTGGTCCAGCATCAAACGATCCTGATTCGGATCCTGCATATGATGAACCGCCAGATGGGGTGAGGCCGCCAGCAACGCATCGGTAATCGGCTTGCCGTCCGCCATGCCTTTCTGTGCATCATCCGGGTCGTTGTGCGATGAACGTACCGGACACAAAAATGTTTGCGGCAGCCAGGGCACGCCCATCGCCGCCGCCAGATGTACCATCGCGCCGTTAGAGGAGCCGACAAAAGCGGCCTGATACTGCTGCTGCGGATATTGATTCGCTACCCAACGCGCGATGCCTTCAATATCCAGATGCTGCGCCTGACTTAGCGTAATGCCTTCAGCCATACCGCCAAGCGCATAGCCCCATTCACGGACGCGCTCAGGCAGTAAATTCAACGCCGGCAGCATGCGATCCAACGTAGGCGACTGGCTTGGGCTGCTAAAAGGGCGCTGATGTAGCGCATTGCTGAGCGCCATTACCATCGCTGCCGAAGAGTCAAAGCGGGCAACGCCTTTTGGTGGTTTACTCATGGTTTTCCTGCTCCTTCTGCACGCGAGCAATAAAAGGTCGGATAGCGCGGCTGTAGCTCCACGGGTAAACGTAGTGCAGCGTATGCGTACCTTGCGGGATGGTCATCAGCTCGCCACGCGGCAGCAGCGCCACCATCTCTGTGACCCAACGAGCGGGCGAAACCACATCAAACGATCCCCGCACCACCAGCGTTGGCGCTTTGATATGTGGCAGCCGCTGCTCGATGCGATCGCGCATCATGAGGCGCATGGTATTCATGGCGCGCCAGATACCCGCTTTGGCATAATCGATACGGCTAAGCGCGGCGGGAGAACGATGCGCTTCCCGTCGGCCATTGATCCAGTCGCGCCAAATTTGGCGCAGCAGCGTACGGTTATGACGATCGACAGTAGGCCCTTGCAGTACCAGCCCGGCAACCGCTTCAGGATGCGCAACCGCCAGCGCAGCCAGCACCTGGCATCCCATAGAGTTGCCGATAAAAATAGCGCGCGACAGCTGATTTTGCTGCATCCACAGCCATAACGCCTCTGCCAGTTGATCAACGCTTAACACCGGCTGCGAGGCCGGAAGCGAACTGCCGCCAAAACCGGGCAGATCAGGAACCAGTACGCGATATTCCCAGCCTAATGCCAGCGCCAGGTCTTCCATGGCACGCCCGGACAGCACCAGACCATGCAACAAAACCACCGGCAGGCCAGGGCGGCTTTCTGGCGTTACGCGGGTAAACATTCGCCACGGCCCGACTTGCTGGTAATAGCCCGCCAGACCTGCCTGATGGCTATGAATGCCCACCGGCGGCGTCTGCTGCCATTTACGCCATTGCTTAACAAATAGCGCCGTCCCGGCCACTGCTGCGGCCATACCGAGAAGAAGTGTGCGGTTATTCGGCCCGCGCCTCCGGGTTGCTCTCTTCATCAGCTGCTCTCAGGTTAGGGATACCCGCTAAGTTTAGGCGTTAAATAACGCTTCGCCTTGTTTGCCGGGACGCTTAATCAGAACGGTTGATAAAAATGTGCGGCGGTTATCAACAAAGGGCGTTTAAGAAACAGGCTGTAGGCCGTTGTCAGAGCAAAGCTTTTAGCTGTGAAAAGCCTATTGGATAAGAGCGAAACAAAGCTGGAGACAAGAAGAATGAAGCGGGAGATACATAAAGCGGGTTTGATAACCATCGGTCGTTCCCTGGCCGCGGTTATCGAGGGTGTTAGTGCGGCGCTGCCGTTAGTTCAGCGCGCCGGGCGGCACATGCTTAAAGGTTTCAACATAAGCGCGAAACACATACCGAAAGAACTTTTTCATAACCCATGACCTGCTTAACTTTTGTTGAAAAAAACAACGAAAATTATAACGGCAGCGGTTTTTTTCAGCAACTTTTTTTGAAGCGGCTCACAAAATTGCCGGCGATTATGCAAAGCCTGACTTAAACAAAAGCTAAACGAATCCTGATTACAGGCCTTTTTTCAACGTGGGTTATCACACAAGCCATTGATTTGATGCTGAAGATATTCACCCTGCGCCATGATGACCACGCCAAACATTGAACCATCATGCTGAATCCCGGAGAATGAACGTCTCTTTTTCTTTTTGTCCTGAATTCCATGAAATCCACTTTTGAAAACTGGCTGGCGCCAATGAGCATTCTGCTGCTGGGCTTTCTCTCCGCGCTGCTATTGCCTGCGCCCTCTCCGGGTCCGCAGTTTACTGCCCGTATGATGTCGCTGTTTCATTTCAGCGATCTCAATCAGTTTTATACCTTTGTGCTCTGCCTGTGGTTTTTGCTGCTGGGCACGATAGAGTTTTTTGTGCTGCGCTTTCTCTGGCGTCGCTTTGGTAAGGTTTAAGCGTTCTGTTGTCTCGTCAGCTTTATAATTAACTGGCCCAGGAAGTAGACGGCCGAAGAGGCCGTCAGATAAGTTGTTTTCTTTCTCGCAATCAAAAACACTATTTAAAAATAGTGGAATTAATGCACCAGAAAAATAATCTAAAATTATTATTTCACAATCATTAAATGAAAATATAAAATATTAAAACCTCGAATTATTTTATTTCAAACCAATGATTAAGCAGACAAGGCAAAGTAGAAATTAACTATATGTAAAACTATTTTTTATTTTTATAGTTGATCTCAAAAAAAGACAGATTAAATATTAACAACATACAAAGGTAATTTATGAAATGAAAAGAAAGTTGTTTTTATCATTCTTTAAATACTCCATTTTTTCGCAACCATACTCATTGTGTCTGGGTGTTTTCATTATGGTTTCTTTGAGAACATACCCAGGAAAGTATGTTACTCAGTTATAACAGCTATGGTTTTTGTAATCTTAAAACCATTGATAACAAGGAGATCAGACTAATGAAATGACTAAACCGTGAAGAAACTCAACTAGCTTCGGGCGGAAGAGATGCATCCCAGGCGGTAGGCACTCTTATTAGAGGATTGTTAGGTAATATGTCAAAAATACCACATACTGGGCTTTATGGCTCAGTGATAGGGGGCTATTTAGGCGCAAAAATTTATGACAGCGCAAGAGAAACGATTGTCATTCCCCCGATGTTAAATTGATTATATAAACAATGGTCGCCCCTGGGGAACAATCAATATATCAACTTCTCCTGTATGGCATTCATCATGCAAAAGATAGTATGATGTTTTTTCAAGTCAGGCACCATGCCATTTTACAGAAATATCGCATTAAGCGGAATCAATTACTGTGACTTACCATGCGTTTTCTTTATTCAAACGACTATATTTATTTTTTAAACCGATCCGCGTTATTAATACCGCTGTAAAATTGAGCGCTGCTCAACGTTAATCATTGCCTGGTTATGCCTGTGATTTCAGCTGCCAGGCATGCTGTAACACTGCCGCCCGCTCCGGACAATTTTCCTAAAGTTGTGCAATATCAATGCGGCCGTACGCTGATTTCCCCCGATTTCATCAGACTGTGCCAGGCTTATATCCTGCAAAGGCATATTTCGCCTGGCCCGAACGGATGGTTATTAAGGAGAATGTATGGCTAAAAAATTGACTATCGCCGCTCTGATTGCCCTTTTCACGCTGCCGGCTTTTGCCGAAGATAGCGGCGGCTACAAAAGCGGCGAAAAACCGCCGGAGAATCAGGACAGCGGTTATAAAGGAACGGAAGACACGACCTCAGCGCGGCTTGAGCTGGTAAAAACAATGCGTGACGGCGCCTGGGTAACGGTTGAGGGTTATATCGTTAAGCAGAAAGACGCTAACCGCTATCAGCTGCGCGGTCACGGCGATCAGACTATCGATCTGGTTATCCCGGAAAAGGTCTGGGCAGGAAAAACCTATGATGCCAAAGACCAGGTGCGCCTGAACGGTCGCGTACGTCAGGATGGCGAACGTCGCTGGATTGATGTGCAGCAGCTGGGCGACCCCTGATAGCGCAGCGGTAATTCATGTGGTTAATGACCGCAGGAGATGGCAATGAATAAAATCCTGACGCTGTGTCTGGCTACACTGCTTGCCGCACCAACGCTGGCCGCCGATGGCGGCTTTAATCCGGACGGCAAAGCACCGCCGCCGGAAGATCAAAAAGATGGCTACCGTGCAGTAACAGATAACCAGCAACTGAATACGGCTCATCAGCTGGCACAGCTTTCTACCGGAACCTGGGTAACCCTGCAGGGCAACATTATCCGGCAAACCGGTAAAAAAACCTGGGAGCTGCGCGATCGCACTGGCACCGTCCAGTTACAGATTGACGACGGCGTCTGGCAGGGGCAGGAAGTGAAACCGGATGATTTGATTTCAGTTAACGGTACTTTACTGCGCTACGGCAAAAGCCTGCTGATTGACGTAAAAAAATTACATCTGCTTTAACACTCCGCTCTCCTGTTCCCTTGCTGTAAAAGCAAGGGAACGCTTACCTACATCCCTTTTCCTCTGCTGTTAGCTAAACAATTTTTGTACTGTTAGGCTAAGAAGTGTGAAGCTGATCGCTTCAGCGTGGTTAAAATTCAAACAACTTTTAAAGTTTAAACAAATTATTCAATTTTATTACGAGAATGTTATATTTCTCAGCACGCCTATAACGTGTGGTTAACCCATGCCGTTTGTGCGGTTATGTCACTCGCTTTTTAGTTATGGAAAGAGAGCAACCCGCCTGACAGAAGCTGGACGCTCTCGCCTGCAATTACCTGTTGAGCAATCAACAGACGGAGATGTCGCCACATGCGTAAAAAAGCATTGCTTCTGGCGCTGTGTATGAATGCTTTCGGCCTAAGTAAGCATGCAGTAGCAGAAGATAAAAAGGACGTCGATGTACTGCTCATCGGCGGGGGAATTATGAGTGCCACCCTGGGAACCTATCTTCAGGAGCTGGAACCAGACTGGACTATCGAAATGGTAGAGCGTCTGGATAACATCGCAGAAGAGAGCTCAAACGGCTGGAACAACGCCGGTACAGGCCACTCCGCGCTGGCGGAAATGAACTATACGCCAGAAAAAGAGGATGGCTCTATCGACATCAGCAAAGCCATTGAAATTAACGAATCCTTCCAGATTTCTCGTCAGTTCTGGGCCTCTCAGGTACAGAAAGGCGTTCTGCACGATCCGCGCAGCTTTATCAATTCTACCCCACATATGAGCCTGGTCTGGGGCGAAGAAAACGTTAATCTACTGCGTAAACGTTATGAAGCGCTGCAAAAGAGCACGCTGTTCCGTGGCATGGAATACTCTGAAGACCACGAACAAATCGCTAAATGGGCGCCGCTGATGATGCAAGGCCGCGATCCGCAGCAGAAAGTGGCCGCCACGCGCATTGATATCGGTACTGACGTCAACTTCGGTGAAATCACGCGCCAGCTGGTGGCATCAATGGGGAAAAGCCCAAACTTCAGTCTGAAGACCCGTCACGAAGTGCGCGATATTGAGCGTAACGACGATGGTAGCTGGAACGTTACCGTTGCCGATCTCAAAAACAACGGCGCAGAGCGCGTGATTAGGGCGAAGTATGTCTTTATTGGCGCTGGCGGCGCGGCTCTGCCGCTGCTGCAGAAGAGCGGCATCCCGGAAGCAAAAAACTACGCTGGCTTCCCGGTAGGTGGCTCCTTCCTGGTAACGGAAAATCAGGAAGTCGTTAAGCAGCATCTGGCAAAAGTGTATGGTAAGGCTTCGGTTGGCGCGCCGCCGATGTCCGTGCCGCATCTGGATACCCGCATGCTGGATGGAAAACAGGTTCTGCTGTTTGGCCCCTTCGCCACCTTCTCGACCAAATATCTGAAACACGGTTCCCTGTGGGATATGTTCGGCTCCATCACCCTCAGCAACCTGATGCCGATGGTACATGTCGGTCTGGATAACTTTGACCTGGTGAAATATCTGGTCGGCCAGCTGATGCTGAACGATGACGATCGCTATGCGGCGCTGAAAACCTGGTTCCCGCAGGCGAAAAAAGAAGACTGGCATCTGATCCAGGCAGGTCAGCGCGTGCAGATCATCAAAAAAGATGCAGAAAAAGGCGGCGTATTGCGCCTGGGCACCGAAGTGGTAACCTCTCAGGACGGCACCATTTCTGCTCTGCTGGGCGCATCGCCAGGCGCTTCTACGGCAGCGCCAATTATGCTGAATCTGATGCAGAAAGTGTTTAAAGATAAAATCGCTACGCCAGAATGGCAGGCGAAGCTGAAAGAGATGATCCCCTCTTACGGCCAGAAACTGAATGGCAATATCAGTGCCACCGAGCATGAGCTGGCGGAAACCAGCCGCATCCTGCAACTTGATTATTCGCCGATGACGCCAGCCGCCGCTAATGACGAAACGTCTCACGCCGCTGCAGCGGCAGGCAAGTAAGCCTTAACGTTTCAGATCGGTGCGCTATTCAGGGGCGGCAGCCATGCTGCCCCTTTTTTAATCGTATCAGCCATACAGCCAGAACTTTATCGCTGTTATAAATAGCCCAGCAGTTGGAACCAGCCGTAATAGAGCGGCAACAATACAACGATGCTGACCAGCGCCACCAGCAGGCAAAGCCTGAGACCGTCTCGCGCTGACACATTGCCTAATCCCATCGCCAGTACAATCGGCGAGGCCTGATAGG
Source organism: Pantoea sp. FN0302 (assembly GCF_050113775.1). Taxonomy (NCBI): domain Bacteria; kingdom Pseudomonadati; phylum Pseudomonadota; class Gammaproteobacteria; order Enterobacterales; family Erwiniaceae; genus Pantoea; species Pantoea sp. FN0302. The sequence continues at coordinate 251,112 of NZ_JBNJSM010000002.1, read as the reverse complement.
GCAGCAGCGGCGTGGCGTAGGCCAGCACCTGAAGCATAATGACACTGCCTAACGGAAAACCGGAAGCGGTGGCGAAGCTCTGCGCCATCGGCGTAAACATCGCCGGGACGCCGTTAGCGGTTACCACAAAATTCAGGATGCTGGTTAAAGCGCTCAGCGAAATGAAATTCACGAAAGGCGTGGCGGGATCAAGCGGCGTAATGTCCAGCAGCGCCTGCGCGATAATGTTGCCGAGGCCAGAATCAACCACCACCGCCGTCACGCCTAAAATGGCTGCGACATACAAACAGGTTCGGAAATTAACGCCGCTGGCGAACGCGTCGCTGGAAATAAAGCCCACGCGCGGCAATAAGCAGAAGCAGGCGGCGCACAGACCGATCCAGGCGGGTGAAATGCCGTGCTGGCTGTCGGTCATCCACAATATCAACGTCAACAGCAGCAGGATAATCAGACGCCACGCCTTGCCACTGAGGGCAGGCAGGCGCGCACTATGCGTCACCGCCTCAGGCCGTGCCGGAAACAGCCAGCAGATGCACAGCGTTAATATTACCCCTTTCAGTACCCCCACCACCGGGGCCTGTAAAAACAGCCACGGCATATAGCCCAGATGGAGATGATAAGCGGTTTCCGCCGCCCCGCTCATGACCAGATTTGGTACGTTGGCGGGCAGAATGCTGGCAGAGAGCTGAAAAGTGCCAAACCCCACCGCCAGCGCCAGGCCAACCCAGCCGCGGCTGCCCTCTTTTATTCCTGCCTGCTTTGCCAATGCCCCGATCACCGGCATCAGTAACGCAATACGGCCCATATTAGAGGGCATCACAAACGCCAGCAGATAGCTGATAACGATCGTTCCGCCTACCATGCGCGGCCAGCTGGCGCTTAAGCGCGGTACCAACGCATGTGCCAGCCGATCGGCCAACCCTACTTTGCGGATCGCCACGCCCAGAATAAAACCGCTCAGCACCAGCCAAAAGGCAGATGAGGCGAAGCCGCCAAACACGCTGGCTGCTGGCGCAATGTGCAACATCATTGCGGCGGCGAAGAACAGCAGTGCAGTAATGAATTCCGGCAGGCGCGCACTGGCCCACAGCAGAATCGTAACGGTAACCACCAGTGCAGTTAGCCACAGGTGAGAATCAGAGATAAGCACAGCGCAGCTCCTTGCCAGCACGCTAAAAAGCCTGATTTTTGGCTGATTAAGATTTCTTCTAGTAGGGTTAAAGAGTATTGATTTTCATTTCGCCCGGGTAAAGCGCTTCCTGGCCAAAATTGTGATTGTCGTCACCGGAGGAAAAGCATGACGAATGCACCTGATATCCAACAAGAACTCCAATTGCTCGATCGCTACTGGCGCGCCGCTAACTATCTGTCAGTGGGCCAAATCTATTTAATGAACAATCCCCTGCTGCGCGAGCCGCTACAGCCTGAACATATTAAACCGCGTCTGCTGGGTCACTGGGGCACCACGCCCGGCCTTAATTTTATCTATGCGCACCTTAATCGCGTTATCCGCCATCGCGATCTGGATATGATCTATATCTGCGGGCCAGGCCACGGCGGGCCGGGCATGGTGGCGAATACCTGGCTGGAAGGCAGCTACAGTGAGATCTATCCGGAGATCAGCGAAGACGCTATCGGCATGCAGCGACTGTTTAAGCAGTTCTCCTTTCCCGGCGGTATTCCCAGCCACGCCGCGCCGGAAACCCCAGGCTCGATTAACGAAGGCGGCGAGCTGGGCTATTCCCTGTCACACGCCTTTGGCGCGGTGTTCGATTATCCCGATCTGATTGCCGCTTGCGTGATTGGCGACGGCGAAGCGGAAACCGGCCCGCTCTCTTCCAGCTGGCACGGCATTAAATTCCTCAACGCCGCCCGCGACGGCGCCGTGCTGCCGATTCTGCATCTCAACGGCTATAAAATTGCCAATCCGACGCTGCTTGGGCGCAGCAGCGATGAAGACCTGCATCAGCTATTCAGCGGCTACGGTTATGAACCGCTGTTTGTCTGCGGCGACGAGCCAGAGAAAATGCACCGGCAGATGGCGGAAACGCTGGATAACGCCTGCGATAAGATCCACGAGTATCAACGCCGCGCCCGCAGCGGCGACGCGCCGGAAGCGATCCCGCGCTGGCCAATGATTATTCTGCGGAGTCCGAAAGGCTGGACCGGCCCGAAAACGGTAGAGGGCAAAAAGGTTGAGGATTTCTGGCGCGCGCATCAGGTGCCGGTCTCTTCCTGCCGTGAGAATCAAGAGCATCGTCAAATTCTGGAGCAGTGGATGCGCAGCTATCAGCCGGACGATCTGTTCGATGAACAGGGCAGGCTGAAGCCGGAGCTGCGTGCGCTCGCCCCGCAGGGGGAAAAGCGCATGGGCGCATCGCCTTATGCCAACGGCGGACGGCTACGCCGCGAGCTGGATACGCCTGATATCCGCGAGTTTGCCGTGAAGGTCACCACGCCTGGCGAAAAGCAGGTGCAGTCCACCGAAATTCTGGGGCAATATCTGTGCGCGATTTTCCAGCGTAATAAAGATAATTTCCGTCTGTTTGGCCCTGACGAAACCGCATCCAACCGTCTGGGCGACGTGTTCGACGTTACTAACCGCACCTGGATGGAGGAAGTCAGGTCTTACGATGAACAGCTGGCGCGCGATGGCCGGGTCATGGAGATCCTGAGCGAGCATCAGTGTCAGGGCTGGCTGGAGGGCTATCTGCTGACCGGACGTCACGGCCTGTTTAACTGCTATGAAGCCTTTATTCACATCATCGATTCGATGTTTAACCAACATGCGAAGTGGCTGAAAGTCACGCGCAAGCTGCCGTGGCGCGAGCCGGTATCCTCGCTGAATTATCTGCTCTCTTCTCACGTCTGGCGACAGGACCATAACGGCTACAGTCACCAGGACCCTGGCTTTATGGACCATGTCGCCAACAAAAAAGCTGATATTGTGCGCATCTATCTGCCGCCAGACGCTAACACGCTGCTGTGGGTAGGCGATCACTGTCTGAAAACCTGGGACCGCATTAACGTTATCGTGGCGGGCAAGCAGCCGGAGCCACAGTGGCTGACCATGGATCAGGCTATCAAACATTGTGAAGCGGGTCTGGGAATTTGGTCGTGGGCAGGCACTGAACAGCCAGGAGACGAGCCGGATGTGGTGATGGCCTGTGCCGGCGATGTACCTACCATGGAAACCCTGGCGGCAGTGGATCTGCTTAAAACCTGGTTGCCGGAGCTGAAAGTTCGCGTCGTCAACGTAGTAGACCTGATGGCGCTGCAAACCCAGGATCAGCACCCGCACGGCATGGAAGATGCCCAGTTTGACCAGATATTTACCCGCGATAAACCGGTAATCTTCGCATTTCATGGCTATCCCAGCCTGGTTCACCGGCTCACTTATCAGCGCAACAACCACCATAACTTCCATGTGCGCGGCTTTATGGAAGAAGGCACCACCACTACGCCGTTCGATATGACGGTGATGAATGAACTGGATCGCTATCACCTGGCGCAGGAGGCCATCCAGCGTATTCCATCGCTAACAGGCAAAGTGGATCACATCCTTGACGCGCTGGCAGAGAAAATTGCCGAACATCATCGTTACGTGCGCGAACATGGCGAAGACTTGCCGGAAGTACGCAACTGGAAATGGCCATCGCAGCAGGGCAGCAGCGACGTGCCGGAATAATCTTTGCGCGGCCTCCTGCGTGGGGCCGCTTTTTTCACTTACCGCCATACCTCATACAGCATCCACAGCGCCGTCAGCGCCAGCGAACCGGCCATTACGCTATTAAACAGACGTCGTTTCCACTCCACCGTCAGCAGCACGCGCAGCCGTTCGCCCAGAAACGCCCAGAGTAAAATGCAGGGCAGATTCAGTAGCGCATATCCTGTCAGCACGGTAACAATGCCGTTATCGGCGATATAGAGCAGCGCCACATTGCTGACCATCAGCCATGCCTTGGGGTTAATCGCCTGAAACAGCGCGCCGCCTAGCGTGGTCATGGGTCGTGCTTTGGCCTGTAGCGTAGGCGCTGCCGAACGCCAGATTTTCCAGGATAACCACAGCATCCAACCGCAGCCCAGCAGCGTTAACGGCTTGCGGATCTCCTGCATCCAGCCCAGCAGCAAATCCAGCGCCAGTGCCAACAGCAGCAGCTGCACCATGCAGCCCAGCAAAAAACCGCCGATCATCGGCAGCGTGCGACGCAAACCAAAGTTAACGCCAGAGGTCGCCAGTAACAGATTGTTCGGCCCAGGGGTTATCGACATTACGGTGACATAGCTGAAAAAAGAGGGATCGATCATGGCAGGCTCCAGGCTGATAACAGAAGCTTTATGTTATGCAGCGCCGGAGAATGGTAACAGAGACAGCAAAAGACTATTGTAATGGGTACAAAGCCTGTTTGATAAAATTGTACCCCACCGTTCAGGGAGCAACTGTGTCCATCGATCTCAGCGAAAACCGGCGTTATCAGCAGCTGGCGGATAATTTTGCCAGCGCCATTCATGACGGCACCTGGCTGCCAGGCAGCCGTTTGCCGGCGATTCGCCGGGTGGCAATGGCGCAGCAGGTCAGCATCAATACCGTTCTGAGCGCCTGGCGGCTGCTGGAAGATCGCGGGCTGATTGAGTCGCGCCCGCAGTCCGGTTATTACGTGCGCAGCATGCTGCCCGCGCCGGAAAAAAGTCCGGGCTATCTGACCACCATCAGCACGCCGGGGCAGGCCAAGCTGGATCTGATTGATACGGTGTTTGCGGCGCAAAATCACCCCGACTATATCAATATCTCCCTGGCCTGCCCGCGTGATGGCGACTTCTACCCCACGGCCAAACTGGCGCGTATTACCGCCTCGCTGCTACGCCGCCATCCGCAGATTATCGGACGCTATGCGCTGCCGCCGGGTAGCGAAACCTTACGTAAAGAGATCGCGCGGCGCGCCAGCTATATGGGTATGAAACTCACAGCCGAAAGCGTTACGCTGACGCATGGTTGCATGGAAGCGCTACAGCTGGCGCTGCGCGCCACGACGCGTCCGGGCGACTGCGTGGGCCTGGAGACGCCGACCTACTTTTTCCTGTTTCCGCTGCTCTCCAGTCTTGGTCTGAAGATGCTGGAAATTCCTACCGATCCACAAACCGGCCTGTCGCTGGATGCGCTGGAGATGGTGTTACAGGAAGGTCGTATTCAGGCGCTGATCGCCATGCCCGGCCTGCAAAACCCGTTGGGCTGTAGCATGACGCCAGAAAATAAAAAGCGGCTGGCGGCGCTGATGAATCAATGGCAGGTGCCGCTGATTGAGGATGGTTTATATGATGAACTGCAGTTCCGCGAGCCACAGCTGCCGACGGTAAAGGCGTTCGATCGCGACGGCTGGGTGATCTACTGCACCAGCTTTACCAAAACGGTGGCCCCGGACTTTCGTATCGGCTGGATGGCGGCAGGCCGCTACAGCAAAGAGATTGCCCGGCTGAAAGCCTTCTCTTCTATGGCGGAATCGGCGTTGCTGTGCGAGACGCTGGCACAGTTTCTGGCTACCGGCGGCTACGATCGTCACCTGCGATCGCTGCGCCGTCGCTATGCTGCCAATCTGGATGAAGCGCGGGCGTTAATTGCGCAGCATTTTCCGGTTGGCACCCGCGCCACGCTGCCACAGGGCGGCTTTGTTTTCTGGATAACGCTGCCGGACAGCATTGATACCGAGACGCTGTTTCATCGATTGTTGCAGGAAAAAATCTGCCTGACGCCCGGCGCGCTTTACACCCTGAGCGATCGCGCTAATCATGCAGTACGTCTTTCCTGCTGTTATCCCTTTGACGATCGTTATCGTTACGCCATCAGTCGTGCGGGCGCGGTGGCCTGTGAAATGAGCGGGTTGCCCGCTGGCGCGGTTGAGCCCCGGCAGGCTTGATCCTCTGCCTTTACGGGATACCGTTGCGCCCCCATTTTACGTAACCTTCCCGCCCGGTAAGCCGTTCATAATAGGCGCGAACGGCGGGATAATTTGCATGCTCAAGCGGCGTTTCATACCAGCGGTTAACCGACAGGCCAATAGGAATATCCGCCAGGCTAAAGCGATCGCCTGCAATATAGCGTCCGGTTTTTTCCAGCTGCTGATTTAAAATCCCCATGGTGTAAGTCCAGCCTTTACAGGCGGCGGCCAGCAGCCGTTCGTTCTGATGGGCGGGCGACTGACGCACCAGCGCCATAAAGGCGTAGCGCCAGGCCGTATTCAGTTCGGTGGCCTGCCAGTCTATCCAGCGATCAACCAGCGCACGCGCACGCGGGGCAGTCGGATAAAGCCATTCACCCTGGTAAGCGTTTGCCAGGTAGCGAATGATGGTATTCGATTCCCACAGCACAAAGTCTTCATCTTTGATCACCGGTATCATCGCATTAGGATTCAGCGCCAGGAAGCGCGCCTCATGGGTAGATTTGAACCCCTGGCCCCACTCTTCCCGCTGATAAGGCAGGGAAAGCTCGTCGCATAGCCAGAGCACTTTACGCACGTTGATAGAGGAGGCGCGTCCTAATATTGTCAGCATCAATTCAGCCCTGAATTTTTATATGGTTACTCTATTCATAGTGGTTGCCGTTGACGTTAGCAACGTAAACAGGGTAGTAATCAGTTTTCTGCCGTTATCAGGGCGCCCCTCTTCGCAAAATCTGGATGAAACGTGGCCGCTTATTGCCTGGCACGCCCCGATCGGTATCCACACAGGTATAGGGGTCTGTGAAATAAGCGTATGCTCCACAAGTTAAAATATTATGTCTAAAATCTTCATTGTCTCTATATATAAGATAGTTTTATCTTTTAGCAAAAGGTGATGCTTCTCATAAAATATGAATTAATCGATCTAATCACATAAAAAGCCAGCTTTTATTATCTGATTAACTGACGCTATGACATTCATGTCTCTCAATAATTAAGCATTGGGATAATCATGGGAAATTTAAAAAAAAGTGCCATATCTAATATAGTGGGATTATGCTTCAGTATATTACTTGCTCATCTTTCTTCATTGAGAATAATGTACGATGGCAGTTATCAACATACATGGGATGTTATTACTATCGTGATGGTATTCTTCGGCATCAAATATATAACAGTGTTACTCATTGACTTTATCTTCAAAAACAAACGACCATGAAAGCAAACTACACGAGGAAAATAAAATGAAAGAAATTCCTTTGAGCGTATTAAATAAAATAACTGGAGCCAGAGGAGCTCCTGCTACACCAGCTAATAACATTGGCGCATCTATGATTACAGGAGCTTTAGCTGGCATGTATTTGGGTTAGTTAAAAACCTGTTTATTCCCTCCAATCAAAAAAACCTTTAAGCGGCAAAAAATATATTGCCACTTTCTGGGATAATTAACGCACCTGGAAAAACTTGCTTATCCAGTAATTACTGACCAGCTTGTAAGAAAAGTGAGTTGGGGACCAGAAGCAAGGTATAAAGCAATCTAAATATTGACGTTAGCAACGTAAACAGGGTAGTAATCAGTTTTCTGGATCAACGTTGGGATGGTTATGGCACTCACTCTTCCGTTTAAGCAGGTCGATGTTTTCAGTAATACCGCTTTCTGTGGTAATCCACTGGCGGTGATCCTTGATGCCAGCGCGCTGAGCGATGCGCAAATGCAGGCTATCGCCCGCTGGACTAACCTGTCTGAAACCACCTTTGTCCTGCCGCCTCAGCATCCTGACGCTGATTATCGGGTGCGCATTTTTACTATTGAGGGCGAGCTGCCATTTGCCGGTCATCCTACGCTGGGTACGGCGCACGCGCTGCTGGAGGCGGGCCACCTGGTTAAAACGCCGGGCCGTATGGTGCAGGAATGCGGCGTGGGGCTGGTGCCCATTTCTGTGGTCGCCAACGGCGATCTGGCCTTTGCCGCGCCGGAGGCGGTGCTAACCGGCTGGGAGCATCCCGGCATCGCCGCCGCCCTGAACAGCGAAGCTTTTGATATGCAGCAGGCGGTGACAATTGTTGATATGGGCATCCGCTGGTTGCTGGTGCCGATGGCCTCGGCGCAGGCGGTACTGGATATTGTTCCCGACGTACCGCGTCTGGCGCAGCTGTTGCAGGATGCCGGGGTCTCTGGCGTGATGCCGTTTGGCCCGGCCAGCGATGGCAAAGTGCAATATGAGGTGCGCGGATTGCTGGTGGAACAGGGCGCGTTAACGGAAGATCCCGTTACCGGCAGCGCCAATGCCTGCCTGGCGCGTTATCTGGCGGCACAGGGCCGCCCGCATGATTATCTGGCGCGTCAGGGCACCGTTATTCAGCGTAACGGCCTGGTTTCCGTTCAGTACCGCGATGATGGCATCTGGATCGGCGGCAAAGTCGTTACTCTTATTGACGGCACCCTGACGGTGTAAATCTTATGCGGCCAGTGCGGAAGCCCTCCGCCTGGCCTGCCATCATCATCGCCTGTTCAGGGTTACAGAAACATGCCGCCAGATGCCTCGATGCGCTGGGCGGTGATCCAACCGGTATCTTCACTAAGCAGTGCAGCCACGGCACGTCCAATATCATCCGGCTGTCCGGCGCGTCCCATAGCAGTTTGCGCAGCGATCCAGGCATTAACCTCCGGATTATCGCGCACCGAACCGCCGCCAAAATCGGTTTCGATCGCACCGGGCGCCAGAATATTTACCGCAATACCGCGCGGCCCCAGTTCACGCGCCTGATAGCGCGTCAGCACTTCCATTGCGCCTTTCATTGATGCGTATGCCGCATAGCCGGGCGGGCTAAAACGCGCCAGTCCGCTGGAAACGTTGAGAATGCGGCCGCCGTCATTAATCAACGGCAGAAGACGCTGTGTCAGAAAAAAGGGACCTTTGAAATGGGTGAGCATCAGCGTATCGAATTGCTGCTCGCTGGTTTCAGCAAAAGCGTTGTACATGCCAACGCCTGCATTATTGAACAGATAATCAAAGCGCTCACGTTGCCACTTCGTGCGCAGCGTCTGCTGCAGGCGTTCGATAAAATCTGCGAAGCTCGGCACCTCAGCCACATCCAGCTGCAGTGCCACAGCGCGCTGGCCCAGAGCATGAATGGCTTCGACCACTTTTTCTGCTTCCTGCTGCTGTTGACGCCAGGTAATTATCACATCAACGCCTTTTTCCGCCAGTTTCAGCGCCGCATTACGTCCTAAACCCCGGCTGCCACCAGTTATCAATACAATTTTATCGCTCATGATGCGTCTCCTGCCTTTTTATCGCTTAAAAATCCAGCATATTGAAAACATTTTGTGCGATAAACTATGCTAATAACGTTTCACTGTTTCATTCCTGATAACAAACGGTGCATAAATGGATAAAATTCACGCAATGAAAGTGTTTGTCACGGTGGCGGAGATGGAGAGCTTTACCCGCGCGGCAGAAAGCCTTGGACTACCGAAAGGCAGCCTGTCGCGTCAGGTGCAGGCGCTGGAAGATGGATTAGGCACACGTCTGCTGCATCGCACTACCCGACGCGTACAGCTTACTCAGGATGGGCTGGCCTATTACGAACGCTGCCGCGATGTGCTGGCAACGCTGGAGGAGATGGATGCGCTGTTTCAGAACGAACCGGCCACGCTAAGCGGCCGCCTGCGGGTAGATATGCCGGTGGCGCTGGCGACCGATATCGTTATTCCACAGCTGCCGCAGTTCCTGCAGCACTATCCTGGCCTGGAACTGGAGCTAAGCAGCAGCGATCGACAGGTGGATGTGATTCGGGAAGGCTTTGACTGCGTGGTGCGCGTCGGCCAGCTTCAGGATTCCGGCCTGATGAGCCGTACGCTGGGCCTGCTGCAAATGGCAAACTGCGCCAGCCCCAGCTATCTGATGCGTTTTGGCATGCCGCTGCGGCTGGAAGAGCTTTCACAGCACGCGATGGTGCATTACAGCCAGCAATTTGGCGGCGCGCCCGCAGGCTTTGAATATTATGACGGTCAGCGCAGCCATTTTATCCAGACCGGCGGCGCGCTGACGGTTAACTCGACGCAAGCTTATCGTCACGCCTGCCTTGCCGGGCTGGGTATTATTCAGGCACCGCGTCACGGTATTCAGCCGCTGCTGGAAAATCAGCAACTGGTGGAAGTGCTGCCCGGTTTCCACGCCCGCGCTATGCCGCTGTCACTGCTTTGGCCGCACCGCCGCAATCTGGCCCAGCGGGTGAGAGTTTTTATGGAATGGCTGACGCAGCTGTTGAAAGGCTACGTTGCGTAACAGCGCGGCTATAATGACAAGCTAAAGCCCTAAACAAAAGGATGATTCCGGTTGATGACGGACAAAAACGCCCAGCCTCCTGTTGAGCAGGCAGAAGAGAAACCCCTGATTAATATCAAGACTGGCAACGCTACGGTTGATCGCTCGATTAGCCGGGTTTCACATTTTATAAGGTGGTTTCAGGCGATCCCGGCGGTAGCGCATTTTATTCGCGCCGGAGCACGTTTTACCGATCGCATGGGCAGCCAGTTTGGCGCCGCAATTACCTATTTCTCGTTTTTATCGCTGATCCCGATTCTGATGGTCTCTTTTGCAGCGGTGGGTTTTGTGCTGGCGTCGCATCCAACGTTGCTGAACGAATTGATTGAACGCATCGCCAACAGCATCAGCGATCCCACGTTAGCCAGCACGTTAAAAAATACGGTCAAAACGGCCGTTCAGCAGCGTACCACGGTGGGTATCACCGGTCTGCTGGTCGCGCTCTATTCAGGTCTTAACTGGATGGGCAACCTACGTGAAGCGATTCGCGCCCAGTCGCGTGACGTTTTTGAACGGGGTAAGGAGGATAAAGAAAAAATCTACTTTAAATATACCCGCGACTTTATTTCCCTGACCGGGCTGGTGCTGGCGCTGATTATTACTTTGTCGCTGACCTCTATCGCTGGCTCAGCGCAGGATGCGATTGTGCGGGCGCTGGGACTGGAAGATATCGAATGGCTGCGTCCGGCGATGACGCTGATTGCTCTCTCGATTTCTATTTGCGCCAACTATTTGCTGTTTCTGTGGATTTTCTGGATCCTGCCGCGCCATCGTCCCCATAAAAAAGCGCTGCTGCGTGGCACGCTGCTGGCGGCAATCGGCTTTGAGATCATTAAATTTATTATGACCATGACCCTGCCGAAGTTGGCCGCTTCGCCCTCCGGAGCTGCTTTTGGCTCAGTGCTGGGGCTGATGGCGTTTTTCTACTTCTTTGCTCGCCTGACGCTGTTTTGCGCTGCCTGGATTGCCACTGCCAACTATAAAGATGACCCCCAGCTGGAACTACGCAAGAAAAAATAGCCCATGCACGACGCGGTATATCAGACGAAAATACCGCGTCGTGTACACTATTTAAGCAACAGTTAGCATGAATAACTAACCCCTCACTTTTATTTTCCCGTTTTGCAGTGATTCCCGCCAGAAAACCAGCCATTCACCCTGCCATCCGCCGATAAAGCTTTATTGTTAAAAATTATCCTCTTTTCACCTGCTGAAGCCAGCCGTGACGCGGCTTTTCACCGTTGAACGCGCCTGAGGCAGTGCGTAAGATTCCTGAACACGATTTACAAATAAGAAACAATTATGCAAGCATCCATCGCTCCAACAATCGATACTGAAAACGACAACGCTCAGGTTAACTCGCGCAGTAAAGTGGTTATTGCGTCGCTGGTGGGAACCGCTATCGAATTCTTCGATTTCTATATTTATGCCACCGCCGCAGTGATTGTTTTCCCACATATTTTCTTTCCGCAGGGTGACGCCACCGTCGCCACGCTACAGTCGCTGGCAACTTTCGCCATTGCTTTTATCGCGCGCCCTATCGGCTCAGCGCTATTTGGTCATTTCGGCGATCGTGTGGGTCGTAAGGCCACGCTGGTTGCCTCGCTGTTAACCATGGGGATCTCTACGGTAGTTATTGGTCTGCTGCCCGGCTACGCTACCATTGGCGTTTTTGCACCGCTGCTGCTGGCGCTGGCGCGCTTTGGTCAGGGGTTGGGTCTGGGCGGCGAATGGGGCGGCGCAGCGCTGCTGGCAACGGAAAACGCGCCCGCGAAGAAACGCGCGCTCTATGGCTCTTTTCCGCAGCTTGGCGCGCCGATTGGCTTCTTCTTTGCCAACGGCACCTTCCTGCTGCTCTCCTGGCTGTTAACTGACGAGCAGTTTATGAGCTGGGGCTGGCGTGTGCCGTTTGTGCTGTCGGCGGTGCTGGTAATTATTGGCCTTTACGTGCGCGTGTCGCTGCATGAAAGTCCGGTATTCGCTAAAGTGCAGAAAGAGAAAAAGCAGGTACGCATTCCCATCGGTACGCTGCTGAGCAAGCATCTGGGTGCAACGATCCTTGGCACCTTTATCATGCTGGCGACCTACACGCTGTTTTATATTATGACCGTTTATTCAATGAGCTATGGCACCGCGCCGGTTCCAGCCGGTCTCGGCTTTTCACGCAACAGCCTGTTGTGGATGCTGATGGTGGCAGTGATCGGTTTTGGCGTGATGGTGCCGATCGCCGGTCTTCTGGCTGACCGCTATGGTCGCCGTAAAACCATGATCGTGATTACGTTGGGGATTCTGGTTTTTGCGCTGCTGTTCCCGTCGCTGATGGCATCTGGCAGCCAGACGATGATGATGGTGTTTCTGCTGCTCGGCCTGAGCATTATGGGCCTGACTTTTGGCCCGATGGGCGCGCTGCTGCCGGAGCTGTTCCCCACGGAAGTGCGTTATACCGGCGCGTCATTTTCATACAATCTGTCGTCGATTCTCGGCGCATCGGTAGCACCTTATATCGCCGCCTGGCTTAACGCTAATTACGGCCTGTTTGCCGTCGGTCTCTATCTGGCGGCAATGGCATTGCTCACGCTCATTGCGCTAATCGCCTGTAAAGAGACGCGCCATCAAACGCTATATGAGGCGTAACCAAAAGCGGTAATAAAAAAGGCGTCTAAATGACGCCTTTTTTACGTTGCGCGTTACTTCTGCTCCTTCATTTGCTGTAAGACATTCACGCACTGATTGTCTTCATTATCGCTGGGGGAAATCAGCGCCAGTAGCGCTGCTGCCGGAGTCAGTACCGTGCCTAACGCTACTGCCGCCGCGCCGCGCGCCAGCAGCGGGCCTTTTTTCACGCCTGCATCCGGGTTTTTAAAGGTACCGCGCACGTATAGCGGCGAGCGCAGAGTAACAATACGTACGCCTTTGCTTTCCGGATTGATAGAGAGATCCATGCGCTCATTGGCAAAGTTAACGTTACCGGAAAGGTAAACCACGGCATTCGTGGTATCAAAAACAAACAGCCGCGACGAGGCAACGCCGTTACGCACCTCCAGATTGGCGGCTGCACAGTTGATACGCACTTCTTCATCGCCAAACAGCTTGCCCACCACGTAGTTACCCACGTTCAGACCAATAATCTCCATCAGGCTACGGCTGATCACGCCCTCGTTCATCAGCAGCTTCATATCGCCATCGCTGGTAGCCAACAGATCCGCTACGGAATTGCCGGTGCCGCTTAACTTCGCATCGCCATTCAACTCACCCATACTGCTACGCATCGCCTCTACGTCCGGTAAAAGCTGGCGCAGATGCAACCGACGAGCATGCAGGTCAGCCCGGCCACGCATGGGCGTTCGACTACCTTCCAGACGAATAGTTGAATTGATAGAGCCGCCCGCAATGCCAAAGCGCAGCGGATCCAACAGCAGATCGCCATCTTTTAGCTGTAAATGGGTATAAAGATCGCTTAACGGTAGCGAATTACTGTGCTCGATACGCTTGCCGCTGAATTTCACATCAGCATCCATTACGTCCCAGTTTTTAGTATCGAAACGATCATGCGGCAGCACACGATCGGCAGGTTGATTGCTGCTGTCGCTACCTTTTGCTTTTGTACGCTTGCTGCTGTCGCTGTCTTTGCCAGAATCCACGCCAATCAGCGGCCCTAAATCCGCCATGCGTAGCTGGCGAGACTCTACTTCCCCGCTCAGCTTCGGTCGCGGTTTGCCCTGCGTATAGGTCAGCGTGCCGTGAACATCGCTATCGCCGATATGACCATTGAAATTCTCGTAATGGTAAACGGTAGCGCCCTTTTCACGGAATTTTACTTTCAGATGACCATCGGTCTCATATGGCGGGGTATCCGGCAGCAGTACGCCGGTTAAATCGTAAAGGTTAGCCAGCGTATCGCCGGAAAAACGCACGCGCAGATCCAGCCCGCCCAGATTAAGCGGATCCTGCAGGCTGCCGGTAATCCCGACGCGCGTCGAGCCATTGCGTACCTCAGCCTGCACCGGGAAAGGCGTCGTTTTGCTGCGCAACGACAGCATGCCGCCCAGCTTACCGCTTCCCTCAAGCTGCTGATCGTTCCAGGTGCCGCTGGCGCGCCAGCCAAAGATGAAATCCGCTGCGCCCTTCTGCTTATCATCGCCGCCAGCAATCTGGCTATAAGCCACCGGCTTGCCCAGCGGATCCACTTCCATTTTCACATTGGCTTTATTAATCGCATCGCGCCAGGCGATATGCGCCCGATCAAACACAATATTATCCAGGCGAAAAGACCAGGCGGAAGGCTGCTGCTCCGTCTCTGGCTGGTCGCTGCTGGCGAGTTCAAAGGTCCAGTTGTTCTTTTTATCGGCGGTTTGGATCAGGCGGGCGTTTGGCTGCTGAAGCTTGATCCAGGGAATAAAAATCTCTTTGTGCAGCAGCGCCAGCGGTGAAATTGTCGCGTCGGCACGCTGTAAGTGCACCATTGTGACGTCAGGAATATCGGGCGGATTGCCCAGAACAATATCTTCGGCATGTATTTGCGGCCAGGGCACCCAACGACGCCAGCCCGGCTCATCGCGGTTGCGCACCCAGTTAACGCCAAGGTCGCCGCGAATCGCGAAAGGTCGGTTCAGCTCCGTAGAGACTTTCTGGTTGATGGTTGGCTTCAGGCGATTCCAGTCGAAGGTTGCGATTACAACCACAATCACCACAACCAGCAAACAAAAAATCCCAATAACCCAGCTGGTAACTTTTCCTGTGCGTGACATCTCCATCTCCTTACCTGCAATCTATCTGGTAAAGATAGTAGAGAGGAGACAAATCAGCATCCGGCAAGCTGAAACGGCAGATTAACCAGTTCATCAAAAGGCTGCGGACGCGCAAAGAAATAGCCCTGCGCAGCGAAAGCGGGCGAATTGCGCACCTGCTCCCACTCTTCGGCCGTCTCCACTCCTTCGACAATCACCCCTTTACAGTAGCGATTAATCAGCGCCAGCAGTGATGTAAACAGGCAGCGGCCCTCTTCGCTGTTACGCAACAGAATAAACAGCTCGCGTGCCAGCTTGATGTAATCGTAGCTTAGCTCTGTCAGCGCAGAAAAGTTCGCCATGCCGGAGCCAAAGTCGTCCAGCCACAGCGCGCCCAGTTCCGGCATCTGCACCACCATCTCTTCCTGCGGCAGAACATGATGCTCAACCAGCTCAAAGCGAACCCAGGGCAGGCGGGCAATCAGCGCACGCAGCGGCGCGTGATGCTGAATCGCCAGTAGCGCCGGCCCGTCGATATTCACCGACGCAACACATCCGGCATCTTCGAAAAAGCGTTCCCGCTGGCTTAGCAGCTCCAGCTGTTCCTGAATAACATATAAGCGTTGGGGAATATCCAGTGCAGCAAAATAGCGTTCCGGCGACAGTTTCTGACCCGGCGCAGACGCATGCGACACCGCCGTCAGTAGCTCAATTGCCATCAGGCGGCCCGTAACCTGATAAATCGGTTGGAAGGTGTAAAAACGCTGGCATCCCAGCCAATAGTGCCGCTGTTCTTGATGTTGTTGCATGACAATTGAGGAAGGAAGCCGATGACTTATTTTATTCATCATCATGATTTTTATCCTGATAGTCAGGCCCTGTTCCTGAGTCAATCGCAGCATACTGGTAAAGTTTTCGGAGCCAGCGCTGCGTTGAAGGCAGCTACTTTAACAGCAAGAAACCTTTTCAATCGTAACAATAACATGGTGATTTATTGCTTTATCGCTGCTTATATCAGCAAATTAACAACTTAAGTTAAATTAAAACGCTGTTTTAAAATATTGACTCACCGCCGCGCTCGGTGGAGACTAAAGCCTTTTATTACGGGGGTGATTATGATGGCAGGGAAAAAAATAGCGGTAATCGGCGAGTGCATGATCGAACTTTCATCACAGGGAGAGGCGCTGAAGCGAGGCTTTGGCGGCGATACGCTGAACACCGCCGTCTATATTGCACGTCAAACGCAGGCTGATCAGCTGACGGTAGAGTACATTACCGCACTGGGCAACGATAATTTCAGCAGTGAAATGCTTACCGCATGGCAGCAGGAAGGCGTGCAGACCGGGCTGGTTCAGCGCCTGGATAACCGCTTGCCTGGCCTGTACGTGATTGAAACTGATGCGCACGGCGAACGCACCTTTAGCTACTGGCGTAATGAAGCCGCTGCGCGTTTCTGGCTGCAAAGCCCACAGGCAGAGGCGATTTGCCAGCAGCTGGCGCAATTCGATTATCTCTATCTCAGCGGCATCAGCCTGGCGATTCTGTCAGCAGAAGATCGGCAGCGGCTGATGACACTGCTCTCTGCCTGTCGCGTTAACGGCGGCAAAGTCATCTTTGATAACAACTATCGACCACGCCTTTGGGCAAGCCGCGAGGCGGCGCAGCAGGCCTATCAGGCCATGCTCAGCTGCACCGATATCGCTTTTCTGACGCTGGATGATGAAACCGCGCTATGGGATGAAGCGCCTGTAGAGCAGGTGATTGCCCGCACTCGCGCCGCCGGCGTAAGCGAAATCGTTATCAAGCGCGGCGCGGATGCCTGTCTGGTGGCGCTGAACGATGAGCCGCTGCTGGAAGTACCGGCCATCCGGCTGGAAAAAGAAAAAATTATCGATACCACCGCAGCGGGCGACTCCTTTAGCGCAGGCTATCTGGCGGTGCGGCTGTGCGGCGGCAGCGCGCAGGAAGCGGCGCAGCGTGGTCACCTGACTGCCAGCACGGTTATCCAGCATCGCGGCGCAATTATTCCGCTTAATGCTATGCCGCGCTAAAAGCGGCGCTTATGCTGTAGGCTCCGCTATCGCTCAGGAGAGTAAGCAATGCTTAAGGTTTGGGGACGTAAAACGTCATCGAATGTACAGACTGTAATGTGGTGTATTGGCGAGATGGGGTTGCCTTACCAGCGCATCGACATCGGACACAAATATGGCGGTAACCATACGCCAGAGTTTTTGGCGATGAACCCCAACGGCCTGGTGCCGGTGCTGCGTGATGGCGACAGCCAGCCGCTGTTTGAATCCGCCGCCATTGTCCGTTACCTCGCCAGCCGCTATGGCGATGATGCTTTCTGGCCCCAGGACGCGCTGGCGCGTGCGGCCGTGGATATCTGGGCGGAATGGGCGAAGTCTAACGTCTATGTGAGCTTTATGCGTCCGGTGTTCTGGCCGGTTTTTGTCACCGCGCCGCAGGAGCGGGATGAGCAGGCGATCGCCGCCGCGCTGGATAATCTCACGAAGCTGCTAAAGATTGCCGACCAGCGGCTGACGCAGCATGACTATCTGGCAGGCGATCGACTAACGGTCGCAGATATCCTGTTTGGCACGCTGCTTTACCGCTATTACACGCTGGAGATTGAGCGCCCCACCTTGCCTGCTCTGGAAAATTATTATCAGCGCTTAACGCAGCGTCCGGCCTATCGGGAGCATGTTATGGTGCCCTACGCCGAGCTGCGTAACTGGTAGCCGGCAGGCAAGCGCTTCACTAATAACCGCTTCGCGTAGCCGGGGCGGTTTTTATTAGCGCAACAGCTGTCTGCCACGCAAGAAAGCCCTGCCTATCTTTCTGCCTTTTCTTTATTTTGCGTCGCAAGCAATTAATAAAAATCACTATTTTCACCTAAGCTAAATTTGCATTCTCCTCGCCAGGCTAATTCTGATTCTGTTGTTTAGCGCACAGTAAATGCTGGACGCGCATGCCTTTCAACGCCAATGATTAATGATGCCCCGCCTTCGTAGTACCTGGCTCCGGCACCTAACATCACGCTAATCAGGACAGGTTATGAAAGCAGATATTTTCAATCTCTGGCCACAAGGCGACGCGCCCGGAGCCAGTCAGTCGACCGCTAAACCGCAAATCATCGATTTAGCCAAAGAATTTGAACCTTACAATCGGGCAGCGTCCGGCGTTCGCTGTCCTGAACTGGCCGTCTGGTATCCGGAAGAATCAAACGGCACCACGCTGCTGGTCGCGCCAGGCGGCAGCTTTGCGCGCATTATGATTGATAGCGAAGGCAGTTCGTTGGCGACGTTCTTCACCGCAATGGGTTATACGCTGGCGGTAATGACCTATCGCCTGCCGGGAGATGGACATCATGAAGGGGCCGATGCGCCGCTGGCTGACGCACAGCGGGCAGTTCGCGTTTTGCGCGATCGTGCCGCGCGCGGCCTTAACGGTAAACGCATTGTGATGCTGGGTTTCTCCGCCGGCGGATACGTTGCCGCCAGCGTGGGTACGCGCTTTAGCGAAAAGCTTTATCCACCGCAGGATAACGCAGACAAACTCTCGGCGCGTCCTGATGCGCTGGTGCTGGTCTATCCGGTTATCTCCATGCGCGATGGTCTGGCGCACGCCGAATCGCGTCAGCGGCTGCTTGGCGCATGGCCGGACGATAAAACTCTGGAAGCTTATTCGCTGGAAACCCGCGTGACGCGTGAAACACCACCGGTGCTGCTGATCCATGCCGTTGATGATGAAAGCGTGCCGGTCACCCACAGCATGGCCTTTTTCAGCGCCCTGCGGGAGCAAAAAGTGCCGGTGGAACTGCATTTTTATGAGCGCGGCGGCCACGGCTTTGGGATGCGCAATCTGGCCGATTCGCCGTTAGCCAGCTGGCCAATGCTGGTAACTGAATGGCTGCGGGCGAAAAAAACCGCTACCACCACAGTCTGACAGCGCGCAAAAAAACGCCGGTGAGATTTAACCCCCACCGGCGATGATTTTATGACTGTGGCACCGGAATATCTGACACTTCCGCTTTGCCCTCTTCCTGTGTGGCAGCCACCGGAGCCGGCGGCGGGGTCATGATTTTCTGCCAGCTCTCATGCAGCGCTTTGATATTGGCTTCTGGTTCGCCCTGCGGCTGCATCAGCGCCATCGTCAGCTCCTGCGACAGCTGTTGACGCAGCTCCTGGTTCAGCGCAGTCAGCGTCAGGCTATTCAGGAAATCCTGCCGGTATTTTTGATACTGCTCCGGCGCAATATCCACTACCGCGTTTTGCTGCGAGCGTAAACGCTGGCTCATCAATACATCGGTATCAGTACGCGCATAAGTGGCGAACAATTTATTCAGCTCGGTGGTTTTCTGCGCCATCAGCGCGTCAAACTCCGACTGCGGCAGGCCATTATCACGCACGTTAGCCAGCTCGTGAGCAATCAGGGTCATATTCTTCTCCAGCGTTTCTGCGCTGGAATCCATGCTGATCGCACACTGCGCCCGCTGGTAAAGCACGCGGCAGTCAAAGCCCACCTGAACGCCCTGCGCTTTGCTGTCGCTTAATACGCGCTGGACATGCCAGAACAGCGCTTCACGCGCCAGATCGCTCTGCCAGTAGCGGATAAGATTTTGCGAATCACGGATGGGCTGCCAGGGCATATCCCAGATTAGCGACAGACGATCCTGCTTCAGGCTGGGATTCACCAGAGTAACCGGCTGCGGCGGCAATGGAGCAAGCGTCGGCATCGGTGCTGGCGTATCACGCTTGCCTGTTAACGGCGAGAAGGCTTTATTAATCTGCTCGCTAAGGGCGCGGCTATCAACATTGCCAACAACAAAGAGCGTCATGGCATCGGGCGTATACCATTGCTTATAGAAGCTGCCAAGCTGATTGATATCAACCGGTGCTTTGGGCTGCTCGGCGGGATCGTGCCCCAACAGCGTGGAACCTTTCAGCCGGTAACGCCACCAGACGTCACGTGGATTAAGCGGCCAGCTGGCGATGGGATCGTCAGCGCCAAGCGCGGTGTTTACCACCTGCTCATTGATCGACATTTTGCCTGCCGTGGCAGAAAGCCAGCTTAACGCCTCCTTCAACAGTTCCGGGCGGTTATTTGGCAGGCTGAGATTGTATAACGTGAATTCATAGGATGTAACGGCTGGCGGCAACGGACGATCGGGGTCCATTCCCTGCTGCCAGAGCGAGCGCTGCTGCGCTGGATCAAGCTCGGTATTATGGACCATCGCCAGGCGAGGCAGCAGATGACTAAAGCCGGTTTGCTGGGCATTTTCCATCAGCGATCCGGTATTCACCATCAGGCGAACTTCCACACGATCGTTGGGACGCTGCGGCGTGCTGAGCAGCTGCCATTTAAAACCGTTATCTAATTTGCCCTGCTGCCAGGCGGGATCGGGTTGTAGTGTTTCAGCCTGCAATGTGCCGCTGACGGCCGCCAGCAACAACCCACCAACCAAAAGACGCATTCTGGTGCCCTGCATGTGAACCCCTACTCAATTACCAACTTAATCTTCATTGATGACGCACGATAGTCTGACGCTATCTTCCTGTTGATAACGCACAGCGGGCGCACCGGCAGTTAGACCACGCAAAAACGAGGTTGTCACACAACGACGTGAAATAAAATGAACGTTAACCGTGCCAGGCCATCTCCGGTGCCATGAGCTGACACAGTCTGTGTGGGCTTTATTATGCAAATGCCCGCTGCAAGGGCAAGTCACAGCGGGCACAGATAAAGGTTTTTTATGGTTATTTATAGATTTAGCGCGTTTGTAGCACCGCAGGCGTTCATAAGCTGTACAACTCATGACGCCATATGCGGCGGTTACCCAATAAAAAAGGACGCGGCCTGATTGCCAGGCGGCGTCCTCATGCACGTTAGCGCAGGGCGATGCGCTTTATATCAGGCGTTAGACCGACGTTTCCGGCAGTTTTTTCGCCTTTTTCGCTGATGACAGCTGATCGTGCAGCTGCTTTTCATCCAGCTGATCGACCCATTTCGCCACTACGATTGTCGCCACCCCGTTACCGACCAGGTTGGTTAACGCCCGTGCTTCGGACATAAAACGGTCGATGCCCAGAATCAGCGCCAGTCCGGCGACCGGCAAATGGCCTACCGCAGAGAGCGTTGCGGCCAGCACGATAAAGCCGCTGCCGGTAACGCCCGCCGCGCCTTTCGAGGAGAGCAAAAGTACGACCAGCAGCGTGATCTGATGGAAAATATCCATATGACTGTTGGTGGCCTGGGCGATAAATACTGCGGCCATCGTCAGATAGATTGAGGTGCCGTCAAGGTTAAATGAATAGCCGGTAGGAATAACCAGCCCGACCACTGATTTTTTACAGCCCAGCTTTTCCATCTTATCCAGCATGCGCGGCAATGCGGACTCAGAGGAGGAGGTGCCAAGCACAATCAGCAGTTCTTCTTTGATATAGGCGATAAATTTAAAGATATTAAAACCGGTAACGCGGGCGATAGTGCCCAGCACCAGCACCACAAACAGAAAGCAGGTAAGGTAGAAGCAGATAATCAGCTGACCCAGCTGCACCAGCGATCCAACGCCATATTTACCGATGGTAAAGGCCATGGCACCGAAAGCGCCAATCGGAGCAAGGCGCATAATCATATTGATGATGCCAAAGATGACTTTCGAGAAGCTCTCAATCACGTTAAAAATCAGCGTGCCTTTATCGCCCAGGCGATGCAGCGCAAAGCCAAACAGAATAGCGAACAGCAGAACCTGCAGGATATTGCCGCTGGCAAAAGCGCCAATGACGCTGCCGGGGATCACATCCAGCAAGAAGGCCACAATGCCCTGCTGCTCTGCCTGCTGGGCATAAACCGCCACTGCTTTGGCATCCAGCGTAGCGGGATCGACATTCATACCGGCACCCGGCTGGATCACATTTACCACTACCAGGCCGATGATCAGCGCAATCGTGCTGACCACTTCAAAATAGAGCAGCGCCACCGCGCCGGTGCGGCCAACCGCTTTCATGCTTTCCATACCGGCAATACCGGTGACGACCGTACAGAAAATCACCGGCGCGATAATCATTTTGATCAATTTGACGAAAGCATCACCCAGTGGTTTCATCTGGGCACCCAGTTCCGGGTAAAAATGCCCAAGCAGGATACCGACGGCAATCGCGGTTAATACCTGGAAATACAGGCTCTTAAACAGAGAAGTTTTCATAAAAGCGTATCCGTTGACGGCGTGGGGACGAGGCGTTAGCTGTTTTTATCATCAATACATAGCGCGAAAAAATAACACCGCATTAACAAGATTGATATGTTCTGTCACCACCCGAACGGGCCATAATCAAAATTTATGAACTGAAACGCTTCAGTTAAAAGATCTATAACCAGATATTCAGAATTAAATGCTGGGGTTTTGCAGGCCTCGCTATACCCTTCACGCGTTATGAGCGGGAGCGCGGCCCTTTACCACTAGTTTTGAGGAGAGAGTGTTGCCAGCCATTTCTCGAAATCTTTCAGCGACAGCGGCCCGTCAAACAGATAGCCCTGCCCAATAGTAATGCCGCGCGCCAGCAGCCAGTCGCGTTGCGAAGCCGTTTCAACGCCTTCCGCCACCACATCCAGCGCGGTGATTTCCGAGATAGCCGCCACAATCCTGACCATCGTATCGTCATTGGGCAGCGCCGACACAAAACTGCGATCCATTTTTAGCTTGCTGATTGGCAGCGAGCGGAACTGATGCAGATAGCTCAGATTCGCATAGCCGGTGCCGAAATCATCCAGCGCTACCGCCACGCCCACCTCCTGCAGCGCGCCAAGCAGGCTTTTTGCCTGAGCGGTATCGCCAATCTGCGCGGTTTCGGTTAACTCCAGCACCAGACTGCCGTGTTGAATACGGTGGCGCTCTAACAGCTCCTGCAGATGCCAGACAGTGCCCGGTTCGCGTAGCTGCATAGCGGAAATATTTACGCTCAGCGGCAGCTGAATACCACGCTTCTGCCAGGCTGCCAGTACCCGGCACGCCTCTTCCAGCGCCCAGCGCCCAAGCGCGCCGATAACGCCAATTTCCTCAGCATTGGTGATCAGCTCTTCCGGCAGGCTATAGCTGCCGTCTGGCTGGCGCATGCGCAGCAACGCCTCTGCGCCGACCAGCTCCCCGCTGGCCATATTAATCTGCGGCTGTAAAAACAGTGCAAACTGCTCCTGCTCCAGCCCCTGCAAAATATCGTGTTCCTGCGTCAGCCGCCGCTGCGCCCGCTCGGTGAGCAACGGATCGAAAAACAGAATCTGATTTTTGCCCTGGTGACGGGCAGACATCATGGCGGAAACCGCGCGCCCCAACAGTTCTGGCGCGTTCATATTGCTGGCGTCGCGCTGAGCAATACCAATGCTGAGCGTCGGGCGTAGCTGCACCTCATGCAGGCTGACCGGCTGATGCAGACGATTCATCAGATTACGTGCCAGACGGTAGGCACGAAACGGGTTGTTCGCCTTTTTTACCAGCAGCGCAAAATCGCTGACGCCAAGCTGACCCAGCACGGTTCGCTCTTCAATAACGCCGCGAATTTTTTCCAGCAGCGTCAAAGTTAGCGTATCGCGCTGCTCTTCCGTCAGCACGCCGTTGGCTTCCAGCAGCGTCTCTATGCGCACCACCATTACGGTAAACGGCCCGCTGTAGACGGCGGCTTTTAAGTGCTGCTCCAGCAGCGCCAGAAACAGCGTGCGGTTGGGAAGGTCGGTTAAAACATAATGCGTGGTCAGGCGGCTCATCTCATCATGCACCGACTCCAGCACCTGCAGGTTACGGTTATAGCTGCGAATTAGCATGCCGATTTCATCGTCATGGTGCAGCTTTGGCAGCGGCAGTTTATGAGTCAGGATATCCTGCGGCGGCAAATCCTGCAGCGCATGAGCAATATCGCGCAGCGGATGGATCACTATCCGGTTAATACACCAGCTGATCGCAATGGAGAGGATCAGCGCCAGCAGCAGATAAGTGGTCAGCATTGTGGCCATGGTGCTGAGGATAAACTGGTACACGCGCCATGAATCGGCCTGCAGCACCAGATAGGCCAGTGGCTTCGGCGAGGCGGCGCTCTCCACCGAATACAGCGGTACGGTGATCTGTACCGGCAGTTCAAACAGCCGGGCAATCAGGCGCGGCACCGCTTTTTCATTCTCAAAATCAGTATGCAACGCCTGAAAAGCATTAGGCAGCACCACTTCGGCGCGTGAAAGAATACCGGCGGGTTTTAAAGATTGCAGGATGCGTTCAGCCTGCGGGATATTGGCACGCAGCACCGCTTCGGACAGCGGCTGACGCACCGTATGCGCGATGTTTTCCATCTGCTGGGCGTAGTCTGTCCTGCGCTGCTGCACAAAATGAAAAAGTTGAATAACGATAAAAATACAGATAGTCACTACCGCAACGCCAGATACCGTTGCCATCTGCTTGATCGTAAGTGACCGACTAACGCGCAAAGCTATTCTCCAGGCCCCGGGAAGCGGGCAATAACGATAAAAGCAACCAGGAGTATATCTCATGGTTGCTGTTTTTTAAGCAATGATGGTGACGGCAGGAAACCGTTTTAGGGTTTTTCCAGGCAGGACGCTACTTGAAGTCAGCGTAAGGAGCTAAAGGCTGCGGCGGCAGGTCGAGGTCGCCTTCCCAACCGCTCAGCGAATAGCGAGCGTAAATCAGACCGTGGCTGGGCGTATAATCTTTCGCCTGCTGAATATCCACTGCCACGCCCAGCGTCCAGTGCGCCGTCAGACGTCGCTCTACCGCCGCACGCAGCGTATAGCCGAAGCCGCTGCCGGAACTTCCTGCGACGGTTTCATTCGCCGTCGTTTCAAAACCAGGATAAACCGGATAGCGCTGCTGCGAATGGGTTTTTGAACGCGACCAGGAAACCGAGCCGCCAACCTCAAATGACCAGTTCTCAGTGCGCTGCCGCCAGTTTAACGGCACCGCCAGGGAAAAATATTGTTGCGGGCTGTAATAGCCTCCCTGCCCAAAAGCATAATCGCTAAGATCCTTTTGGTAATGCCACAGCATGCTGTTCAGGCCAATGGTGGCGCGCCGGTTATCCTCGTTTATCAACTTATAATAGTAGCCTGCCATCAAACGCTCGCGACTGTTATCGGCAACATTTTTACCGGTGATTTGATGCGCACTAAGATCGGCCCAAACGCCATGCGATCCACCGCGATCGTAGCTCAGGCCGACTGCGCCGCCAGTCGCCACCACGCCGCCCCAACTTTTTCCGCCCTGCGGGCTGGGATCGCGCGCGCCGGCATAGGCCAGCAGCGAGCTGGAAATCGGTCGCCGCGAGGCGGTAAAAGTCAGGCCCACATCCTTAACATCGGTGTTCCAGCTGACGCCGCCCACCCAGTTCACAACTTCAAAGCCCATCGGCGACGTGCCGATATCCGCCGACCAGCGATCGTTTTGCCAGCCTGCGCCTACGGCCACCCCTTCCGCACGCTGTTTCAGATTGCCGCTACAGCCTGCGGTGCCGTTATCGGCACAGGTGCCGAACACTTCGGTATGTTGGCCGTTTTCAGTGGAAAACGTGCCTGCCGAAACGTCAACGCGATCGACGCGCACAAAGCTTTTTCCAGCGGCCAGCGGCGTCTCCAGCTGCAACATAGTGGTATGCGCGGTGAGATCGGAAATCCCGCCGGTGCCTTTATTACGCGAATAGTCCTGCTCCAGCTTCAGCGTGGTATCCTGGCGCTGGTAAAGCTCGGCGGCATCGCTGCGAATACCGCGCTTCAGCCAGTCATCGCTCGGGTTATTACGCATTAACCGGGTAAAAGCGAGGTTATCTTTCGGCAGCGTCGGCGTAATGCCACTGGCCACCATCGCCTGCTGATAATCCCGTAAAGCCCGTTCAGGCTGCTGCTCCAGCCGCGCCGCATCGCGAAACACCAGCGCGCTGCCTTGCGAAGGCGCTTCCTGCTGCGCGCGCGGTTTCAACTGCTGATATAGCTGACGCGCACGCGCGGCATCGTCCACGCTTTGCCAGGCATTCGCCAGCCGTCGTCCGACATTAAGGCTCGCCTCCGCCGCTCCGACAGGCATCGCGTTCAGCGCGCTACGCGCCTCGGCCTTGCGATTCAGCGCCACCAGCGCTTCTATCTGCCCCAGCGCGGCGTCCTGACTGGTTTTATCCTGCGCCAGCACCTGTTGGTAACCTGCCAGCGCCTGCTGCGGATAGCCTTCCGCCAACGCCCAGTCAGCCAGCGTAATATCGCGCCGTGGCGAGGCGGGCAGTTCATTAAGCAGCGCGACCGCCGCGCTATTATTGCCCGCTGCCCGCTGCGCCTCAGCCTGCGCATAAACTTTATTCTGCTGCAGGCGTTCTGCCAGTTCGCGCATATTCTGATCCCAACGCGCCTGCGGCAGGCTGTTAAGCTGGATCAGCGCTTCGTCATCCCGATCGCTGCCGGAGAGATAAAGGCTGTGGGCATAAACTTGCGTGGGATCGGCTGGCAGACGCTGCGCCATGGTGGTCATCAGGCTATCAGCGCGCTGCGGCTCGCCGGTATTAACCAGCGCGTTGGCCAGCCGATAGTTGAGCCAGACATCGTCCGGCGCGTTTTGCTGCGCCGCGCGATATTTTTCCGTCGCCTGTGCCCAGTTGCCCTGCTGGGCCAGCGTATCCGCCTCGGCGCGCAGCATATCGCTACGCAGGCTGTTCAGCGTGCTGCCAAGCGCCCGCTGCTGTTCGCTGCTTAGCCCATTGATAAAGGCGATCGCTTTTTGCGGCGACTGCTGCTGATAAATTGCTGCCAGCCGCCGCACCGCCGTACTGTTGGTGCGATCCATTTTCCATGCCTGATGGAACAGCCGCTCCGCCTCCGCACTGTTTTTACGTGCCAGCGCCACATCGCCTAAACCGACCAGCGCATAGCTATCGCTATTATCCAGCGTGCGCGCCTGCTGATACTGGCGCTCGGCTCCGGCAATATCGCCTTGCGCCAGCGCCTTATCACCGTTTTCGATCGTCAGCCAGTAGCGGTTGGTTTGCAGCAAACTCTGCCACATGCCCACGCTGGTACTTTGCTGACCTGCCTTCAACGCCTGCTCAAAATAGCGGGCAGCGGCGGCGCGATTATTGGCACGCGCCTGCGCCTGCCCCATTGCGCCCAACAGCTCGGCGTCGTTTGGGTTTAGCTTCAGCGCCGCCTGCAGGGCCGGTATCGCCTCTGCGCCTGCGCCTTTATCCACCAGCGCCAGCCCGCGCGAACGCAGCTGGAAGGCGGGATCAGCCAACATTTTTTGCCGACGCGCCAGCTCCTGTTCGCCGTTTTCACGCGCCTCGCCGCTGGTAAAGGTTGCCAGATATTGTTGCAACTGCGCCACGCTCTCTGCGGTGACCGGCTGCGCCTGAATATTGCTCAGCCACAGTTCGGCAGCCTGATCGCGTCCGGCCGGATTCGCCGCCAGCGTTTTCAGCTTTTCGGTCGCCTGGGTGGAGTTATTATTCTGGTACTGTAGCCGCGCCAGCTGCATACGCACGCCGACGTTGCCCGGATAGCGCTGATCCAGCGCCTGCAGATTAGCCAGCGCCACCGACTGCTGGCCGTCGATACGGGAGACCAGGCTCCAGTACTCCAGCGCCAGGTTCACGTCGGGGAAGGTGCCGTTAAACAGCGTATCCCAGGCCGCCCGCGCCTCCGCTAAACGACCGGAAGTTGCCAGCAAACGCGCCTGCTGCAGCTGCTGACGCCCCTCGGCGTTAATCAGCAGCATGCCGGACTGCGCTTCTTTTGTTGCCCGTGCGTCGGGCGCAATCTGCTTTAACTGCGCCATATACTGCTGCGCTTTACCCTGATCGCCCTGACGTAACGCCAGCCGCAGATGGGCGGCAATCACTTCCGGGTTATCAGGATCGATTTTATCCAGGCGATAAAGCGCCTGCGACACCAACTCATATTTGTTGGTCGCTTCCCCGGTGCGCACCTGTTCCAGCAGCCATTCAACCGGCGACACTTCGCGCGCCGCTTCGACCGCCCAGGCAGGCAAACTGTTGATGCCGAGCATGCCCGGCAGTAAAAGGCTCAGGCAGCTTAATCTGACGTTGCGCATTGCGGATCCCACGCCGGTAGCAGGTCACCCTGCAGGTTGAAACGGTAGCGTTTATCACTCCAGCCACTGCCAAACAGGTTAAGAACGCCACTGTAGTAGGCGTCGCTGCCGGGTGGACTTTGCTCCAGGCGCTGTTGCTGTGCTGTTAGCGCACTTGAGCCTTCCAGGAACGGTAGCAGCGCCGCCGAAAAGCCCACGTTGCCATGATTCGCTGGCTCACCGGTCAGCACATTCACGCGCTCCGGCGGCGCGCCTGATGCTTCCGTCAGGCGTGCCATCGGCGCAAAATGCGCCAGCAGCGGCGCTTTGCGCGGATCCTTATCGCTCAGCATGCCGGCCCACAGATAGACCCGGATAGCGTCATAGCTGCCGATCGGCCCTTTTGTTTTATCAGGACGCCAGCCGCTGCCGCTCTGCCAGACATACCAGTCCGGCGCAAAGCCTTTCGGGGCGGTCTGCTGCAACAGACGCAGCGCGTTGCGGTTGATCTCCGGCCAGGGGCCTTTTAACGCGCTAAGACGTGTTAACAGCTGCAGCGGCAGATAGCTGGGATTAATCATCCAGCTATCCGACTGGATAAAACCTGCTTTGCCCGGCATCAGCATCAGGCCAAAGCCTTTCAGAGTGGCGACTTCCTCTTTCGCAACCCGGTTTAACAACAGCGTGCCGGTGACCTGATAGCTGCGGCTGTGCCATAACTGGCTTGCCTGCAACAGCGTCCAGCCGATCCACACATCGGCGTCGGAAGCGGGATTCTCATCCAGCACCTGCCATTTACCGCTTTTACTCTCCTGCCCCCACAGCCAGGCAGGTAAACGCTGCGTTAGATCGCCCGCCGCCAGGTTGTTTTCCGTCCAGCGCAGCAGCAGATCGAACGTTGGCCGATCGTTGGCCACCAGCGCGAAAAACAGCGCGTAGCTCTGTCCTTCAGAGGTGGTGATATTTTTCCCCTCCCAGGGATCGATCACCCGTCCCTGATCGCTGATGTAGTGGTGTTTAAACTGCTCCCACTCAGGCCAGGTGGCGCATTCCGCACTGGCGCGCCCTGCGGCCAGTAACATCAGCGCCAGCATTGTGTAACGCAGTATTAGCGCAATCACTCATCATCCTCATTACCCAGTCGACGACGCGTCACCAGCCGCATCAGCCGCCAAACCATCAGGGCCACCAACAGTACGACAACCACCGCAAACAGCCCCATCAGCAGCGGATGGGACGCCAGCGCGTGCCAGAGACGTTCCCACCACGGCAGATGCCCGACAAAGTAACTGTCGCCTACGCGCAGGCTGTTAATGCCAGATTCGCGGATAATGGCGGCGGAGCCGTAGATCGCGGCGCGTTTACCGCTATCAAGCAGGGCGTTATTTAACAGCTGGTAAGCGCGTGGGCTGTCCGCCAGCAGCGCCACGACGCTGCGCTGATCGTGGAAGGGAGACTGGAAGCCAATGATCGCCGCCATCGGTCCGTCGGAAACAATGGTGGTGCGGCTGGCGGCGGTGCGATCGCCTGCCGGCGTATCAACATTATCCAGTACCGCCTGGCGCATCGGCTTATTCACCCAGCTTTTTGCCCGCTCGACCAGCAGATTTATGCGGCTATCTTCGCGTAAATCATCAGGTACTGTGCCAATCAGCAAGATATCTGCATCCGTTGATTTGGCTTTTGACCAGTCGTCGCTGATCTGCACGTTTAGCGCCGGAAAACCGGTTTGCGCGCCGATATTGCCTACGGCATTCAGCAGAGCGCTTACCTGTTCAGCCTGCGGCTGGGCGTTCACCAGAACCAGCGTCTGCGATAAATCGGCCATGCGGCTGAACGGGAAACCAGCGTTGGCGAAAGCACGCAGCGAAGGCATCGCGATATAGTGACGATAGCCGGAGAGATCGATAGTGGAATTACCATCCACTACCACATGATTCGTTACCGGCGACACCGTCTCACAGCGTCCATCGCTGCTGCCGCCGATCACGGTGGCAGCGTAATCGAAATCGAAACGCAGCTGGTTAATCACTCCCAGACGCAGCGCCGGAATAGTGAGCGAAGTGCCGTTATCCTGTAATCCCTGAATCAGCGGAATATGCAGCAGCTGTTTGCCGCTATCGTCTTTTACCTGCAGCGGGTAATCCTGCATAAACTGGTTATTCAGGTTAACCGCCAGCCGCGAGCCGTCGTTTTGCAACGGCGAGGTATAACGGTAGGCCAGATCCATTTTGATACCGCGCGCACGCACCAGAAACAGGTCCGGCGGCAGGTTTAGCGTCAGGCTAATCGGAGAGGGCTGAATGCCGTCTGCCTGCAGCTGGTTTTCATACTGTTGCAGCTCAGAGAACCGGGTGGCGCGATCGGTACGCACCCAGTTTGGCGCATCATAAGGCTGGCGAGCCGTCAGCTGTTTCACCTGTTCAACGGTAGCGGACTGACCGCGCAGCAGCACATCGCCCTGGGCGATACCTTTTACCGCCGTGAGCAGATCCTCATTGTTGCGCCCCAGAACCAGCAGCATCTTCTGATAGGGGTTGTCGGGCTGACTGATGATTTCCACGGTGGGTTTATCAACTGCCGGATAATCCTTCAGGAAGTCGGGCCGGTGCGCGTTGGTGGCGAAAACCACCGCATGCTGCTGTTGCGGCAGCTGATTATAGAGCACCGGAAATGACTGGCCGCGCCACTGCGCCCGTACCCCAAACCATGAGGCGAGCAGCGCCGCCGCGTGTTGCTCATCAGAATTCGGCGCGCTGGCAAATATCATTGGCAGCTGCAACGGACGATTATCACGGCTATCGAAAAAAGGTTCCGGGAAGTCAGAAAGGTCGTTTTTCAGCGGCAGTTTTTGCAGCGTTAAATCGAGCCGACTCTCTTTACCAATATCGAGCCAGATGGCGCTGTTGGCAGGATTTTCACAGATGTTAGTGTAATGCCCGACCAGCTCGAAGCGCACACGGTTAAAATCGCTGATGAAGCGTGGATCGATGTTAACTGTCGTCTGGCTCTCTTTACCCAGCTGTTCCGGCGTGATGGTTACCAGCCCCACCAGCTCATCATTCAGGTAAATCTTGAAATGCGATAAGGTTGGCAGCAGCGCCGGTGAAGGGCGCCAGGTCAGATGCAGCACCGCCTGCGTTACCAATTCATCGCTGCGTACGCCAAACTCGATTTGTCCATCCGTACGGATGCCCCGTAGCGCCAAACTGCCCGGCGGCGGCGCAACGTTAGTGAACTTTAACTCACTGTTACGCACCGGCGCACCGGCAACTGACGGCGTAACAACCGTGGCCACGGGCTGAGCGTCAGCGGGTTGCGCATCGGCAGGCTGAATCTGAGCGGGCGCAGCAGCTTCCTCTACCTGAGCAATACCCATCGCCTGCTGCGCAGGATGGGGTTCAGGGGCAGCATGGGCTAGCGGGAGCAGCCCCATCAGCATTGCGGTAAACCAGCTTATTTTTCTCGTCATTGTCGCATCATCAGTTGAGTCATTGTTTCACACCGGCAACGCCTGCCGTTGCGCTTCCTACGCCTTTGGGAAAAAACGACGCCAGCCAGGAAAGGAAGGCAGTCAGCATTAAGAACAACTGGCGTAATCGCGCCGGCCCATACTCAGCCAGGCGGATATAGCCTTTAAAGCCCAAAATCATTATGTCGGTCAGGCTTTGAATCGGTTTATCTTCCGGGAAGCCGTCCTGCCACAGCGCCCAGGTATCAGCGCGGGCAAAGGTACACTGGATAAATTCAATATGTTCCGCCGTGGAAAGGTTAGTCAGACGGATACCGGCCCGGCGGCCAAATACGCGCTGCACCTTTGCCGGGAAGCTGAACTCCTGCTGACCACGTCGCAGCAGCAGAGAGATCTCTTCGCCATCTTTCAGCGCATCCGTTTCGCGCAGTTCGACGCCTACGCCGCCGTCCGAATAGTCGCGCAGCGTACAGGGCAGCATATGACCATCCTGACGGGCAATCGCAGCGGGCATCGCCATCTCCACGCGATGCGCCTCACGAATCTGACGCGCTTCGACCGAAACAGCCACCGCCCCGCCAAGAATAATCATGTTGTAGAACACCCACAGCAGGCTAACCAGTACCGTCAATACCTCATTTTCCGGGCCGTAAGCGATACGCCAGACCGCCATGAAAACGCCTGCCAGATTAAGCAGCACCAGAGCCATATAAGGCTTGGTAATCACCCAGTCGAGATGCTGTTCTTCCACCAGGCCGCCCTTCGCCGTCACGTTAAATTTGCCCTTGTGCGGATTAAACAGCGCCACGGTGGTGGGCCGGGCAATGTACCAGGCCAGCACCGTTTCATAGACCTCACTCCAGAAAGAGTGACGGTAGCGGCCCTGAATGCGCGAGTTGGTCAGGCTGGTATGCAGCATATGCGGCAGCACATAAATGGCGATCGCTAATGCCGGGGCAAAAATGATATAGGCATGCGCCAGCAGGAAGGCGAGCGGCGCCAGCAAAAAAATCAGGCGCGGAATGCCCGACAGGAAGTGCAGCATGGCGTTGGCATAGCAAAGTCGCTGTACCAGCTTCAGGCCACGGCCCATGAGGGGGTTATCGAGACGGAAAATTTGCACCATGCCGCGTGCCCAGCGAATACGCTGACCGATATGCGCAGAAAGACTTTCCGTTGCCAGGCCAGCCGCCTGGGGGATGCGTATATAGGCGGAAGTATGGCCGCGACGATGTAAACGCAGCGAGGTGTGCGCATCTTCCGTCACGGTTTCTACCGCGATGCCGCCGATCTCATCCAGCGCGCTGCGGCGCAATACCGCACAGGAGCCGCAAAAGAAAGTGGCGTCCCAGGTATCGTTGCCATCCTGTACCAGACCATAAAACAGCGTGCCCTCGTTCGGCGTGCGACGAAAACGGCCCAGGTTGCGCTCAAAAGGATCGGGAGAGAAAAAGTGATGCGGCGTTTGCAGCATCGCCAGCTTTTTATCTTTGATAAACCAGCCCAGCGTCATTTGCAGGAAAGAGCGCGTCGGCACATGGTCACAGTCAAAAATAGTGACAAATTCGCTCTGACATTCGGTACGCAGCGCATTATTAATATTGCCCGCCTTGGCGTGCTCATGCGTCGGGCGCGCCACATAACGCACGCCAACGCTGGCCGCAAAATCGCGAAACTCCTGGCGGTTACCGTCATCAAGAATGTAGATATTGACCTTATCTTTCGGCCAGTCGATGCCCAGCGCGGCGTAAATTGTGGGTTTTACCACGCTCATCGGCTCGTTATAAGTGGGCACCAGCAGGTCAACTGTTGGCCACAGGCGCGGATCTTCCGGCAGCGAGACCGGCTGACGATGCAGCGGCCACAGCGTCTGGAAATAGCCCAGCACCAGCACCACCCAGGCGTAAGTTTCCGCGCCGATAAGCAGCAGACCGAACGTCAGGCTGAGCGGATCGTCCCAGTTCAGCGTGGAGGTATAACGCCACCAGAGATAGCGGCAGGAAACCGTCAGCGACAGCACGATCAGCATCATGGTCGCCAGCCGACCCGGCACACGGCGCACCACCATCGCCAGCCCCCACAGCATCGCCACAAAGATAAACTGTGTAAACAGATCAAGCGGCTGAGAGATACAGAGCAGCGCCAGCAGGGCAGCAGCAATGCTCGATAAAACAAAGACTAATTTGCGCAGCGCTGGCGGCAAGCGGCTGAGCCGCTGTTCCAGCCGATCGCCATGTTGAATACGCTGCGGCAGGCGATCAAGCCACTGATGAAAGCCCTGACGCCAGCTGAACAGGTGGCGAAACGCGTTAAACCTTTTGCGTTGACTAACAGCGCTGCCATCCTGCGGCAGGAAAAGCAACAACCACAGGCTCTGTGTAAAAAAGCGCACGATGTCCAGCGGGCGCGGGCGCTCCGGGGAAATATGCGGGTAGAGCGTGCGGCGCTGCGCAATAATCCGCTGCCAGCCAGCGCTTTCAAAACGCAGCAGCGACCAGCCCAGCACCAGCCAGAAGCAGTGAATGCTGGCCGCCAGCCTTGAGGTGCCAGCCTGAAGATAGCCGTTATAACGCGCGCTCAGTGCCTGCCAGGCTGGCGCCGCAATTAGCCAGCGTAACGGATTCATACGCTCTCCTCGCGGATATGCAGCATTAGCCAGCTCGCCAGCGTGGTGATCTCTTCGCTGGCCAGCGCCAGCGGCCGGTATTCTCCCAGCGGCTGTTTATTCAGCAGTGCTTCAAACAGCGCTTCATCACGATGGATCATCAGCGGAATCAGATTGCGCAGCGTGCTGATCCACAGCTGATGCAGATCCTGCTGAACTTTGCTGTTGGCGTTAAACTGGTTGAGCAGATAAAGCGGCTGCAGCTCATCAACGGGCTGATGCAGCCGCAAATGAACGTTGCCGTCGGCTACCAGCAGCTGAATCAGCTGTTTAGCCTGGGCATAAACCGGCTGCAGCCAGGGCTGCTCGCCGCCCGGCAAATCGAGTAAAACCCAGCGGTAATGGGTTTTTAACGCGGCAAGGTAAGGCAGCCATGCATGTACGAACGGCGCTGGATCGGTGTAAAAGCGCGTGCGTTCTGCGCAGGTTAGCTGGCCAAACGGGATAAAGTCAGGGCCGTTGGGGTAGCGTAACGCCACATGCTGTGGGTCTTCACCGTCCAGCATGGCGCGCATCCAGCCGCGAGTCTCGCTCTGCGGCGTATTAAAATGCTGGCGCAGCTGATTGCTGGGCGACCAGTCCATCACGATGGTCGGCTCGCCCAGCTGCTGTAACGCCCAGGCCAGAGCCGCCGTCACGGAAGTGGTGCCCGCGCCTCCCCGCACGCCCTGTAGCGCTAAGACCGGCATGCATTTTCCTTTTGTTGCGCGGATAGCTCATTTAATAATGGCCAGCGTGCAAGAATAGACGCCAGTCGTTCTTCACGCGCAATATCAACATAGCGAAATGCAGAAAAAGAAAAAGCTTCGCCAAGCTTACTAATGTCATCATTTAGCCTGAAATTGTCAGACATAACAGAAATTTCTTGCGGTTTTTTCATTTACCTTG
Organism: Pantoea sp. FN0302; assembly: GCF_050113775.1. Classification (NCBI taxonomy): domain Bacteria; kingdom Pseudomonadati; phylum Pseudomonadota; class Gammaproteobacteria; order Enterobacterales; family Erwiniaceae; genus Pantoea; species Pantoea sp. FN0302. The sequence goes on along the minus strand of NZ_JBNJSM010000002.1, from coordinate 216,030 downwards.
CCATTTAGAAAGACATTGAATAGCGTTGAGTTTCCTTACCCACAGTAAGGATAAAGACATAAGCGTATGAGCTGGCACTTTATTATATTTGTTTAAATTATCCAGGCGAAATAAATCCCTGTCTATAATAAAATAGCTTCTGTTGAACCAATTTGCGAAACTTCTATGGCACTCTCTTTTACGCTCGGCATTGAGCAGGTTCAGAATGAATTAATAGAAATGCAGCCGCCGGGCTGCTACTGGCTTACCGTTAACCGGCCTGATGATGCCCGGTTGCTGGCGCGTCAGGTTATTGGCGCTCAGCAGGCGCTGACGCTAATTAGCGCTGGTGAAAAGCCGCAATCATTACTGGAACCCGCGCTGCCCAATGGGCCAGAGCGTATTCCTTTTTATTCTTTGCCGGAAAAACGTCGTGCGCTGTTAGATTTACCGGAAGATTTAGCCCGCACGCTTTCAGCGAAGCCGCGATTGATATTATTTTTCACTAATTTTTCTTTCATAGAAAAACTATCACCTGTGGAATTAATCGCATGGATAAAAAAAATCAACCGTACACTGGCCGCTCGGGATTGCTGCCTGTTAATTATTACTTCCGGCTCCGGTGTAAATAGTTTACGACAGACTTTACTGAGCACCTTTCGGCAATTAAACGGCCTGGCGCATCTGGAATATCAGCAGGACAGCTGGAATTACCGTGTTAGCTGGTGGTGTCACGATCAACGTTTGATGGCGGATCGGGCGCTACGCTTAACCGCACGTGACGCCGGCTTTGCGGCAATGCGTGAAAATGACCAGAATACGCCGTTGACGCTGAATGATGAAGCCATCTGTATTGCAGAACGCCAGGTTCTGGAGGGCGCGCCGCCCCTCTCCAGCCACTGGCAGCTGTTTGACAGTAACGATATGGTTGCCTCACGCGCCCAGCAGGCGGATTCCGCTACGGTGATTTTCTCGCTAAATCATAACGAGGAGATCCGCATACTCTCGCAGCATATCCACACTCTGCGGCGCATGCGCGGAGCCGGGCTGAAGATTATGGTGCGTGAAATGCAAACCAGCCTGCGTTACAGCGATGAGCGGCTGCTGCTGGCCTGCGGCGTTAACGCCATCGTGCCCTTTGGCGCACCGATGTCGCGCTTTTTGACCACGCTGGAAAGCCTTCAGGGACAGCGTTATAACCGCCATGTGCCTGCCAATCTTGATGCACTGTTGCAGTCGCTACAGCCGCTGCAGCAGCGCGGATTTCTATCGCTGGATACCTTTTGCCAGTCGGTTACGCAGCTGGTCAGCAATACGCTACTGCCGGAAAATGGCAAAGGGCTGCTGGTAGCATTGCGCCCGGTGCCTGAGTTAAGACCTGAGCAAGCGCTCACATTGTGTAAGCCGCGTCGTTATGGCGATCTGGTAACGGTACGCGGCGATCGACTCTATCTGTTTCTCTCCTCATGCCGCTATAACGATCTTGATACCGCGCTGAAGTTTATTTTCCGTCTGCCGCACGATGAGCTGTTTTCCAACCGTCTGGTCTGGTTTGAAGATTTACAGATCCTTTCGGAAGTCAGGCAGATGAAAACGCTGGTGCCGGAGGCGTGGAAAGATATGCCGCCAGCGACGAAGGTGGCGCTGCCGGAAGTAACGCCGCCGCAGCCGGTTGAACGTCAGACACCGCAGCCGGTGGTACTCAGCTTTAATAGATCGGGGGTTGTGCGCGAATGACACTTATTGATGGCGTGCAGATTTCAATTCTGCTGGTGCTGATCGCGCTGCTGCTGAGACCACTGTATACCCGTTGGCTTCCCGCCCGCTGGCGCAGCGTCACGCAGCGGCTGTTGTCGCCACGCTCATTAAAATATGAAGGTACCTGGCAACGTCGGCCTAACAAAACGGATAAAGATAAATAATGACTGAGAGTAAAAAGACGCCGTCTTCCACGGCTGCTTTCTGGCGTAGCTGGCGCGGGCTGGGCGGCTGGAATTTCTATTTTTTAATTAAGTTTGCGCTGCTGTGGTTCGGCTATCTTAATTTTCATGCCTTGACGAACCTGGTATTCCTCGCCTGGCTGTTGTTTCCCCTTCCCTCGCTGCGGCTGCACCGTCTGCGTAGCTGGATCTCATTACCGCTCGGCTTTGCGCTGTTCTGGCACGATACCTGGCTCCCCGGCCCGGAAAGCATTATCAGCCAGGGCGGGCAGCTGGCAAGCTTTTCCGGCGCTTATCTGCTTGACCTGGTGAATCGGTTTATTAACTGGCAGATGGTCGGTGCCGCCTTTGTGATGCTGGTGCTGTATCTGTTTATTTCTCAGTGGTTACGGATCACGGTGCTGGTGACGCTGCTGCTGATCTGGATAAACCTCATTAATCTTGCCGGCCCGGCTGTTTCACTGTTGCCAAATAAGGCGGCCACGCCGGATGTGGTGTTGAACAATAAAACACCAGCCAATAACGCCGCTGCGGATAAAAACGCGCTGGATGAATCCGCCCCGCCGACCAGCGCCAACCTGACCGCTTATCTGAACCGCTTTTATCAAACGGAGAAACAGCGCGTTACGCAATTCCCGGCGACGCTGTCGCCTGACTCGCAGCCGTTTGACATCCTGATTATTAATATCTGTTCGCTCGCCTGGTCAGATATTGATGCGGTTCAGCTGCGTGACCATCCGCTGTGGAAGCATTTTGATATTCTGTTCAGCAATTACAACTCGGCAACCGGCTACAGCGGCCCGGCCGGTATTCGACTGCTGCGCGCCAGCTGCGGTCAGACTTCCCATAGCGATCTTTATAAACCTGCGGATCGGCAGTGCTACCTGTTTGATAACCTGGCAAAGCTGGGCTTTAAAGAACAGTTAATGATGGACCATAGCGGCGTATTCGGTAATTACCTGAAGGAGCTGCGTGTGGATGGCGATCTTCAGGCACCGTTAATGTCGCAGGCCGGGATTGCGCCGGAACTGACCTCGTTTGACGGTTCGCCGGTTTATAACGATGCGCAGCTGATGCAGCGCTGGCTGGACGATCGTATTCAAAGCAGCGATGCACGCACCGCGACCTTTTACAACCTGATCCCGCTGCATGACGGGACGCGCGCGCTCGGCAGCACCGGCACCGCACCCTATAAGCCGCGTGCGCAGGTATTGTTCGATCAGCTGGATGCTTTCCTGACGAACCTGGAAAAATCGGGACGCCAGGTTCTGGTGATGGTGGTGCCGGAGCATGGGGCCGCCGTGGTAGGCGATAAGATGCAGATGTCCGGTCTGCGTGATATTCCCAGCCCAGGCATTACCCACGTTCCGGTAGGCATTCGTTTTGTCGGCATGAAGGCACCGCATCAGGGACAGGCGTTAACCGTAGATACCCCGACCAGCCTGCTGGCGATTTCTGAACTGATTTCACGCGTGGTTGACGGACAGGTATTTAATGCGGCGAATGTAAATATGTCGGTGCTGACGGAAAATCTGCCGCAGACGCCGGTTGTTTCAGAAAATGATAATGCGATTGTGATGATGTATCAGGGCAAGCCGTGGATACGCCTGAACGGCGGCGACTGGGTGCCCTATCCGCAATAAATCCCGGTTCTGGCGGGCGCGTTATATACCGGCGTCCGCCACGTTTTAACATCGGGAGATAAGAAGTCCGTATCGTTTCACTACGCTGACTGGATCGTTAACCGTCAGCGTACGCTAAATGATGCGGGCTTTTTTAATGGCCGTGAGACTCAGGCAATATCGCCCGGAGCAATTTGCTCGATCAGGCCATCGATAATCAGGATTACCTGCGAGCTGGCCTGCTCCATTTTTTCCAGAAAGTCGGCCATTGCTTTAACATCATTCTGGCAAAATGCGGTTAACGCTGCACGTCCACTGTTATGAACTTCAGCGTGAGGCCGTTCAAGCTGACGAAATTTCTCATTTCCGGCAAACAGCACAAGTCCTTCCCCTTCGTAATACCATTTGCCCAACCGGCATTCATGATGGGTGTTAACTTTGCCTCTCTTATCTTTATTGAACAGCAGGGAATAGACCTGTTGCTTCCAGACAATATGATCAAGTTTCACCGTATTCAGAAATTGTTGCCGGGAAATAAAGCGCATAACGGATTGCATACGCGTTGAACGTTTGATCACCTCTTCTAAGGCTTCGCAGGCTTCATTAACCTCTTGTCTAACAATTACGTGGGCCTTAATTACGGTTGTACAGTTATCAGCAACCTGATCGGCCGACTTTTTAATATCGTTAGTAATTTTTTCTATTTTGGCTGACTGGTTTTTTACCTCTTCCGCAAGGCATTTTACTTCCTTTGAAAGCACAGTAAAACCACGCCCCATGGTGCCCACCCGGGCAGCCTCTATCGCTGAATTGATCGCCAGCAGATCGGTTTGGTTAGCCAGACGGTTAATATCGCTTACGCATTCCCTGATATCCTCTACCGATGCCTGTAGCGCCCGACTGACCTCATTGCCATTTTCAGCATGCTTTTCAAACTCGCACATCTTATCCAACAGCGCATGAATAAAATTTCGTGCCTGTAGGTTCTTTTCATTAAGTTTTTCAATAATTTCCTCCTCTTTTTTCAGCTGATCGCTGGAGGTAAGCAACGAGTTGCGAATAACCTCAACGTTATTAATTCCTGACAGGAGGTTTTGACAAATAATGCTTTCATAAAGCGAATTATGATGTGTTGCTATTATTTCTTTCAGCACCACTTCATTTTCATCAGCTGGTTTCTTCCTTGATTTAAACAATCCAGCAGTAATTTCCATATTAACCCTTATTATTCATCTATTAATTTGTAGGCGTTACACCTTTTATACCCCGGCCATTTCCTTTTATGAAGTCTTAAGTTCGACCATAAGAACGTTCTTATCATTATGATATCTGGCCTGGTAAGTATAGTGTCTGCTTTGTATAAAAAGGTCATCAAAGCTAAAGAACTTAATTTGAGAGATTTCTTGTAAGAGTTAGCGAAATGCATATTAAAGAAGAAATATGTATCTCGCCAGATTAGCTAAGAGGTAACACATCAACGCCTTTTAACTTCATAAAGTTAAACTAAAAAAATTATTATCAATAACGATAATCCTGTTAATTAAATCTAACCCAACAGATGGAAATAAACACAATAAATTATTGAAAGGAATTCAATAAGTTTAGGACGGAATCACCTGTATATAAATACAGTGACATTTCACCCTGTTTTACAAGGAGTAGATGATGGGAAACAACAAAAATGACGGTTTGACTAAAGATAGTATTCCTACCGATGGCGTGATAGGCGGGAATACTATGATTGTCTGGCCGAAAACAAACAAGCCATCTCCTGAGGAGATTTTCAATCAGATTACCAGTACCGGCTTCGATCCGCTTACCGGTAATGGTTGGTTACCTGCTGTTGATGGCATGCAAATCGATGTTCCGCAACAAATGCGAAAGGAGACGCTGGCCTCCATTACTCAGGTTAAGCAGGGCTATGCCTCACCGCAGGGAGATAGCCTGATGAGCGCGGATTTTTGGGTATTTGAGCCAGCGTACGCCGAACCATCAATGTGGAATTCGGAAGTGCCGGTTATTACTATTGTGCCAGCCAGCGTGATGACGGATGCCTCCCTTCCTGCGGCGGGCTCTTCCCTGCCTAAAAGCGTAGGCGTTAATATGCGCATTCTGGATGAAGTACATGGCGGGAAACAGCACCTTGCCGCCGTCGGGACAAAAAAAGCTTATTTCATATACCGCTAATCCCGGTAAGAGCCACAAAGTATGGCGGTTCGACGGCTTTTTTCTGCGGCATGATGCCTGGGGAATTTAACTTTCTGGAGTTCTACCTCAGCTTTCCGGCCAAAGGAGTAAAAGAGCAGAAACTCCCCTGGAAAACATCAGTCAAGAGTGGAAAATTGCGCCCAGCCGGGGCGACGGTTGGTAGTAATACACATGATTTTATTGCCTGTTTTCCACCGGGCAGTAAGCAGGCACCCCTGTATATTGCTATGACTTGCGTAATTACAGCAGAAAAAGTGCGACAGCGTCAGGCTGCTGAAAACCAGGCGGCGACAGCCAAAGGCACCACTGAAGCAAAAGCCAGGGCGGAAGCTAAAGCGAAAGCTGCCGCTGAAGCAAAAGCCAGAGCACAGGCGGAAGCTAAAGCGAAAGCTGCCGCTGAAGCAAAAGCCAGAGCGCAGGCGGAAGCCAAAGCGAAAACGGCCGCTGAAGCAATGGCCAAAATAGAAGCGGCAATGCCTGCTTCTAATGCCCTTATTCTGGGCGGCCTGCCAGGTACCATAGAATTTACTATTGCGGGCTACGGCACATGGATTGGTTCCTCCGCCACGGCAACCACCATAGCTAAAGAAATCACTATCGGGGGCAGTTACTACATTAATCAGCTTTTCAAAGCGCCTCAGTTAGTTAAAAGCCTGCAAAGCGCGTGGCTTCAGGGTGCCGCAGCGTTGCTTAGTTCATCCAGCCTAAGTGCAGCCGTTATTATTGCAGGGCTCTGGCCAGCAAATGCTGGCAAAGGTAGCGACAAAGTTCCTCTGGCACTTTCGCTGCCGTTAGACGCCTTAACAGGGACAAACCCTCCTCTCCAGCCAGGCGTTAATAGTGTGGAGCTACCGGTGCGCGCCTCGCTGGCAGAGGAACATTACCATCCTGTGCTGAAATTACTAAAAACAGGGGATGGCGGTCTGTCAAAAACGGTACCGGTGCTTAAAGTTGAACGCGATGAAAAAACAGGGCTGGATCGCATTATCGTTCCCGCCGGAAAGGGCTCCCCGTCACGCACGATATTAATTAATCCCGTTCCGGTAAATACGCCATCACCCTCACATACCGGTGATATACATGGAAACTCACTTTTTGATTTCCCTCGCCATCTATCCGGTGAAATTCAGCCGATACCCTATGCTCAGGTGATCACGACGCCAATAGCGGATATTGTAGAACCTCAGGATTTTATCTACTGGCGCCCCGATGCCAGCGGTACAGGCGTAGAGCCTGTATATGTAGTGCTTAGCAATCCTTATGGTGAAACGAATGCTAAAGGTAAACATAGCGGACGCGAGTTTCATACTGAAAAGGCAGGCGGCCCGATTAAAGATCTGGATTGGCGTACTGCCGTCATTGATCGTGAAGGAATAGAAGAAGTAAAGCTGCATACAGGGCGGTTTGCTGAATCTGCTGCAAATAAAGTAATGATTGAACGACTGGAGAAAATCCTGAAGGGTGAGCTGCAGGCTACAGATATCGATAAACGCTTTTATACCCATGAGATTAGGGAGCTTGAGCGATATCGTAACTTAGGGATTAAAGATGAAGCAATACCCAGCAATCAGGCAGAAGTCTGGAACAATACTCATACAGCTACCTTAGAAGACTACAAAATTAATGAGAGGCATGAGCCTTTATATACGCCTGAGGCCGTTAAAGCTTCAGAGGAGCAAGCCTGGAGGGAAGGACTATGATTGATTTTAAAACGATGATTGAAAAAGAGAGCGTTAGCGATGTGGTATCTTTCTTTGCCAGTTCAACAAAAGGGATCGGATATCCTCAATTAGATAATTTTTTTGTACGTTACCGGTTTGATGTCGTAGGTAATGGCGAGCTGTTGAAAACATTTGAAAGACTACATAAAGCAGGCATTGTGGAGTGGGGAGATAAGATGCTTATCAAAAAAGGCCCCAACTGGAAACAGCCTGACTTCGTTAAACAGAAGAAATATGGTATCGAATAATCGATAATCTTGCTGCCTTAACTAAAAAAGCCCGCCAATCGTCTATTGCCAGGCTTAAAGATGAATGTAGACTTCAGGCCACGTCATAAAGCTGCGGCGGAACGGATACAAGCTTGCCCGCCGCGCCTAAAGCTTAACTCACTTTCTGCTGCTCATCCTGATCCACGGCGAAACAGGCAATCTGCTGATCGCCATACTGCTTCAACTGCGGCTGTAACTGGACGCAGGTGCCGAAACGGCGACGGCAGCGCGCGTTAAAGGCGCAGCCGGGCGGCGGGCTCAGCGGGCTGGGCAGCTCGCCGGTCAGCTTGATACGTTCGCGGCGGTCGTCCGGATTCAGACGCGGCGTCGCGGAAAGCAGCGCCTGCGTATAAGGATGACGCGGATTGGTGAAAATTGCCTCTTTGGTGCCTTTCTCCACGCAGCGACCCAGATACATCACCATCACCTCATCGGCAATATGTTCCACTACCGATAAATCATGCGAAATAAAGACGTAAGAGAGCCCCATCTCCTGCTGCAAATCCATCATCAGGTTCAGCACCTGCGCGCGCACCGAAACATCCAGCGCCGAGACCGGTTCGTCGGCGATCAGCACATCAGGATCCAGCATCAGGCCGCGTGCAATAGCGATACGCTGACGCTGCCCGCCGGAAAACATATGCGGATAGCGGTCATAATGTTCGGTCTTTAGCCCCACCTTGGCCATCATTTCCAGCGTTTTTTCCCGGCGTTCCGCTTTACTGAGTGACGTATTGATCAGCAGCGGCTCTTCCAGTATCTGGCTCACTTTCTTACGCGGGTTCAGCGAGCCGTACGGGTTTTGAAACACAATCTGGATTTTTTGCCGACGCAGCGACTGCGCCTGCGGATCGTGCTTCAGCAGATCCTGCCCATGCCAGAACAGTTGCCCTTCAGTCGGCGTTTCAATCATTGTCAGCAGGCGGCCCAGGGTGGATTTGCCACAGCCTGACTCGCCCACCACCGCCAGCGTTTTCCCGCGTTCAAGGTTAAAGGAAACGCCGTCCAGCGCTTTCACCAGCCGTGGCTCGCCGAACAGCCCCTTCTTCACCGGGTAGTGCTTTTTCAGGTCGATAGCCTGCAGCAGGTATTGCTGCTCTTGAGTTTCAGGACGCATAGGTTGGTCTCCCGGCATCATCCAGCGGATAGTGACACTTGGACTGACGCCCCGGAATATCACGCAGTTCAGGTTCTTCCACACGGCAATGGTCGGTGGCATAAGGGCAGCGCGGGTTCAGCAGGCAGCCGCTGGGCCGATCGTATTTGCCCGGCACCACGCCCGGCAGCGAAGCCAGACGTGCTTTATCGGCCGCAAATTCCGGCAGCGCGCGCAACAGCGCCTGGGTATAAGGATGACGCGGCGCTTTGAAAATATCGCTCGCCTTGCCCGTTTCCACCACCTGTCCGGCATACATCACAATAATGTGCTGCGCGGCTTCCGCCACCAGCGCCAGATCGTGCGTAATCAGGATCAGCGCCATGTTCTCCTGCTTTTGCAGCTCCAGCAGCAGCTCAATAATCTGCGCCTGAATGGTAACGTCAAGCGCGGTCGTTGGCTCATCGGCAATCAGCAGACGTGGCCGACAGGCGATAGCCATAGCGATCATTACGCGCTGGCTCATACCGCCGGAAAGCTGGTGCGGATAGACGTCCAGCCGCGATTCTGGATCGGGGATACCGACCTGATTCAACAGATCGATAGCGCGTTGTCGCCGGGTACGACGGTTGCCGCCCTGGTGAACTTTTATCGCTTCCATAATCTGATAGCCGACGGTATAGCACGGGTTCAGGCTGGTCATCGGATCCTGGAAAATCATCGCCACTTCCGACCCCACCAGTTGACGCCGCTCTTTTTCAGAGATGCGCTTCAGGTCGCGCTGGTTGAATTCCAGCTTATCCGCCATTACGCGGCCGGGATAATCGATCAGCCCCATAATCGCCAGCGAGCTGACCGATTTGCCGGAGCCGGATTCCCCTACGATACCCACAACCTGGCCCTGTTCAACCTGGTAACTAATGCGGTCAACCGCACGGAACGGTGCTTTCTCTTCGCCGAAATGCACCGACAATTTTTCTATATTTAATAATGCCATCTCGGTGCCTCTTTACTGCTTGAGTTTCGGGTCGAGCGCATCACGCAAGCCATCGCCCATCAGGTTAAATGCCAGCACCGTCAGCAGGATCACCAGTCCAGGAAAGGTGACCACCCACCAGGCACTCTGCGCATACTGCAGAACGTCGGAGAGCATGGTGCCCCACTCCGGCGTCGGCGGCTGCGCGCCCATACCGAGAAAGCCCAGCGCGGCCATATCCAGGATCGCGTTGGAGAAGCCCAGCGACGCCTGCACAATCAGCGGCGCCAGGCAGTTAGGCAGAATGTTAATGAACATCTGACGAATGGCACCGGCCCCGGCTACGCGGGAAGCGGTGACATAGTCGCGGTTGATTTCCACCAGCACCGCAGCGCGGGTCAGGCGAATATAGTGCGGCAGCGCAACAAAGGTCAGCGCCAGCGAAGCGTTAACAATCGACGGGCCGAAAATCGCCACCAGCACCAGCGCCAGCAGCAGACTTGGCAGCGCCAGCATAATATCGACCAGACGCATAATGGTGGCATCCACCGCTCCGCCAACGTAGCCCGCCAGCAGACCGAGGATCACCCCAAGGATCAGCGACAGCAGCACCACCAGACAGCCCACCAGCAGCGACAGCCGCGCGCCGTACATCAGGCGCGACAGTACATCGCGGCCCACGTCATCAGTACCGAGAATGTATTGCCAGCTGCCGCCTTCCTGCCATACCGGCGGATGTAACAGCGCATCGCGGAACTGCTCCGCCGGACCGTGCGGCGCCAGCAGATCGGCAAATACCGCAAGTGTCACCATAATCACGATATAGACCAGGCCGACGACCGCGCCCTTATTGCGTTTAAAATAGTGCCAGAACTCCTGAAAAGGGGTCATCGGCACGGGTGCAGCGCTGACGCCGCCCGGATTTACAACAGACATAGCGCCCCCTTATTTTTTATGTCGAATGCGCGGATTTACCACGCCATAGAGCAGATCAACCAGCAGGTTAACCAGAATAATTAGCGTGGCGACCATCAATACGCCGCCCTGCACCACCGGATAATCGCGGCGCTGTAAGGCCTCAATCAGCCAGCGCCCCAGGCCCGGCCAGGAGAAGATAGTCTCGGTCAGGATCGCGCCCGCCAGCAGCGTACCGATTTGCAGGCCGATAACGGTAACCACCGGCAGCATCGCGTTGCGCAGCGCGTGGACGATAATTACCCGCATCCGCGTCAGCCCTTTGGCGCGGGCGGTACGAATATAATCTTCGCCCAGCACTTCCAGCATTGATGAGCGAGTCATGCGTACAATTACCGCAAGCGGGATGGTGCCCAGCACGATAGCGGGCAGGATCATATGCATCACCGCGTCATGGAAATCGCCCGGCTCGCCCCAAATCAACGTATCGATCAGAACAAAGCCGGTCAGCGGCTGCGTATCATCCAGGAACACCGCATCGCCTAATCGTCCTGATACCGGCGTCAGGTCAAGCTGCACCGATACCAGCATAATCAGCATGATGCCCCACCAAAAAATCGGCATCGAATAGCCGGTCAGCGAGATGCCCACAGCGGTATGGTCGAATATGGAGCCGCGTTTTACCGCTGCCAGCACGCCAACCGGGATACCAATAGCGACGGCAAACAGCATGGCGCAAATGCCCAGCTCCAGCGTAGCCTTGAAGCGCGGCACAAATTCATCCCATACCGGCGTACGGCTTTTCAGGGAGATGCCGAGGTCGCCGTGCAGCACGCCATTGATGTAGGTGAGATATTGTTTCCACAGCGGCTGATCCAGCCCCAGTTGGGCCATAAGCTGTGCGTGACGTTCAGGGGAGATCCCGCGTTCGCCGGCCATGATCAGTACCGGATCGCCGGGGATCAAGTGTACAAAAGCGAACGTTAACAGGGTAATACCGATAAACGTTGGGATCACCAGACCCAAACGTCGGAATATGAACTGCAGCATAATCCGGTTTCTCTATTTTTATCCCACCGCTTAGGGCGGGTTTTTGCTCACATCCTGCGCTGGCGTGAAGCCAGCCGCGACGCAATAGATTGCGCCTTAGCCATTTTTTTCGTCCGGGAAAGAGGATGAAAACGCTTCAGCCCGCAGACATCGCCGTCGGGCCATCGCGACCCGTAAAATCACCGGCAGCGACAGCAACGTAATTTATCGGGCCAGACGCTGCCGGCCCGGTAGATTATTCAGCGATATCGACGTTTACGAAGTAGTGGCCGCCCAGTGGATCTACCACGTAGTTGGACACTTTTTTACTTACCGGCTCATAGACCGTGGAGTGGGCGATAATCAGCGCAGGCGCCTGATCGTGCATTACCACCTGAGCCTGCTTGTAAAGCTGAATACGCTTTTCATGATCGTCCGTGGCGCGGGCTGGCTGAATCAGGTCCTCAAACGACTTATCGCACCAGCGCGAGTAGTTAGAACCATCTTTTGCCGCCGCGCAGCTGAACAGCGTGGCGAAGAAGTTATCTGGATCCCCGTTGTCGCCGGTCCAGCCCATCATCACCGTCTGGTGCTCACCATCTTTGGCGCGCTTCAGATATTCGCCCCACTCATAGGTCACGATTTTGGCTTTCACGCCGATTTTCGCCCAGTCGGACTGGATCATTTCAGCCATACGGCGCGCGTTCGGGTTGTAAGGACGCTGGACCGGCATCGCCCACAGGTCGATAGCAAAACCATCGGCCATGCCCGCTTCTTTCAGCAGCGCTTTGGCTTTAACCGGATCGTAGGAGTAATCCTGCACCGCATCGTTATAGCCCCACATGGTCGGCGGGATCAGGTTTTTCGCTGGCTGACCGGCACCCTGATAAACGGCCTCAATGATTGCGTTTTTGTTTACCGCCATGGTCAACGCCTGACGCACTTTCAGGTTATCCAGCGGTTTTTTCTCGACGTTAAACGAGAGATAGCCAACGTTCAGACCTGGCTGCTCCATCAGGTTGATGTTCTTATCCTGCTTCATGCGGGCAATATCCGCCGGGTTCGGGTAAGGCATAACATGGCACTCGCCTTTTTGCAGTTTGGCGTAGCGCACCGAAGCATCCGGCGTAATAGAAAACACTAAACGATCGACTTTCGGCCTGGTGCCCCAGTATTCGGCGTTGGCTTTGTACAGGATGCGTGAGTCTTTTTGATACTGCAGCAGCTGGAACGGGCCGGTACCAACAGGATTGAGGTCGACTTTTTCCGGCGTACCCACCTGCATCATCTTGTCAGCATATTCTGCTGAGAGAATAGAGGCGAAATCCATCCCAAGGTCGGCCAGGAAAGGTGCTTCCTGACGGGTCAGCGTAAAGCGCACGGTATAGTCATCAACCTTCTCAACTTTGCTGATCAGGTTGGGCATGTCCATGCCTTCGAAGTATTCGTAGTTACCGCCAGAGACGCCGTGATATTTGTTGTTTTTATCAAGCTGACGCTCAAAGGTGAATATCACGTCATCTGCATTAAAATCGCGGGTGGGTTTGAAATCTTTAGTGGTGTGCCACTTCACGCCTTTACGCAGGTGGAAAGTATAGGTTTTGCCATCTTCGCTAATGTCCCACTTTTCGGCCAGCGCCGGATGCAGCTCGGTAGTACCGATAGTGAACTCCACCAGACGGTTATAAACCTGGCGGGAGCTGGCATCATAAGTGGTACCGGAGGTGAACAGCTGCGGGTTAAAACCTTCTGGCGATCCTTCTGAACAATAAACCAGAGTCTTTGCCTGAACGCTAACGGCAACCGTCATCGCCATCAGGCTCAGGCCGACCTTTAGCACCCCTGATTTAGCCAAGGAAATACTCATGCTTATGCTCCAATATGTGATGTGTGTTGTGCGCGTATGCCCGGCCTGTGTTTTTTTTGTGCGGCCGGTGCGAGTTGCCGAAGGCAACAGGAGATAAGGGGTGGCGGGTGGTTCTGATAGCATGAAATCTATCAGAAGAATCTGCTTCCCTTACTCCAGTGAAACATCAATTTGTCAACAGAATGAAAGAACGTCAATACAGATATGAGGTATTTACACAGAGTGTGAGAAACAGCAAGCAAACATAAAAAAAACCATCCGATAACAAAACCAGTTGGAAAGTTTATTGCAAAGCCGTTTAACCCTATAAACGTCGGGTGAAAAATGCGCCAGCCAGTAGGTTTAACCGCAAAAAAACGATTAAAATTTATCGTTGAACGCTGCATAACTGAACGATTAGCGAGCTGTTCAGTCAAAGAGCTAGCTAAAAATGCTGCGATATCGGCACAAGAAAACGGCAATATGCAATCTTCGGCCATAAGTTATGCGTAGAGCGAATTAAGCACAGAAGCCAGATGTGACGGTGAGCGAAAGGATAAAAGCGCGATTAATGCTGGTTTTCCTGCGCTGGTGGCGCCTGAGGGGCAAAAGAGGAAGTTATGGCCTGAGCGCGCGTCATAACTTTAGATAATGGTCCGGGAAATGGCATAAAACTATCGGTTCTCTAATTCCGGATGATAAAGCATGTTGATTTCATCAATTCGACGCTGATTCATATTAATCTGGCAACGTGCCTGCGCCTCACCATAAGCATGCGTGTTTTCTTCAGGGGCGGCAATGGTTTCGCAGTAGCTCTTCCTGTAATCCAGCCATAGCCGCTGACTGATGATAAAATTATTGGCCATTCGCGTTTTTTGTAGTTTACTGCCTAGCCACCAGCGCATTTCATCTGCCGTTTTTATTTCCTTAAGCTTTTTATTGTAAGCCAGATTTAAAGCGCTTTCCGATCTTTCCGTAATAGTAATAATGCATTCGAGGCTGTCCTCATCTGGACGAAAACAGGGCTTTAGCATATTGCCATCTAGCATACTTGAACCATAAGCGATGGATATAAAAAACAGCTGAAAAATTAAAACACATGATTTTTTCATTTTAAATATTCTACCCTGGCCCGGTTTCTTGCATCCATTTGATAATAGTTATTGTCTTTAAGATGCTGAATTATTTTTTCTCTGCTGCTTCCCTGCGCGATTAATTTTGCCATAACTTTGGCATTTTTATTACCCTGGTAAAGAGTATCAATAAATATGTCCTTTATTTTCTTATCTATCCGCTCCCAGGATAAGCGCGGTGTGACATTTGTCGAATGCCTGAGATAAACGCCGCGGGCATAATCAATCTTTGTATGCCCGGCGATCTCAAACAGCTGAATCTGCTGCTGATGGGTAATTTCTCCAACCATTGGGCCAAACACCGTGACAAACTGCTGCGCCGCCCTGCCGCTCAGGCCCGCCGCGCGGGAACAGATCACCGCCTTATGCTCTTCCAGGCCAGCCTGACGCAATATGCTGTAGATTTCCCCTGCGCTACGTAGCTTCATATCAAACCCCCGCCCTAACGTGACACCAGAAAAGCCTCCCGGCCAGTGCAGCACACGTGAAAACCAGGGGGTTGGCGTCGCCCGGTAAGGCACCGTTGCGGTGCTGTAGTCCAGCCCTTCGTTATCAAAGGTGAACTGTCCCTGACTCACCCGCAGTAAACCGCCTGGATGATGCGGCTGGTTATCGGGCGACATCGCTTTTAACGCATCCATAAAGTAGATGGAAACAGGCGTAACCAATCCGGAAGGTGAAAGATTCAGCAGGCGCTGATACCAGCGGATCGCTTCTAAAGTCTGCTGGCCGCAAACGCCATCAATAGCCAGCCTGCGTCCAGTGGCGAGCCGGTAACCGGCATTCATCACCATACGCTGTAGCTTTTTCACTTCACTGGGTTGATTGGTGCCGCAGGTTCCAACTGATGTAAACAGGCGATTGGGATGCAGCACCATGGGGTCATGATATTTCCTGCTCATTGAAATCCTTTTTCAGAACACAAAAAGGCGTTATCGCAGAGCGAGGAAACCAGAAACGTGACGGGGAAAAAAAAGCCGTGGTTTTGAGCCAGGTCTTATAAAGATCGCTGCCCTGAAACGCAAAAACCCCAGTCATTGCTGACTGGGGCTGGGAATTTGGTCGGCGAGAGAGGATTTGAACCTCCGACCCACACGTCCCGAACGTGTTGCGCTACCAGGCTGCGCTACTCGCCGATGGGGGCGCATCTTACTGAGGTCGCCGTCAGGCGTCAATGACTTTTTCATGCAGCGCGCATCAACTGCATGAAAAGCATTCACTCAGGCGGGGTGCGCCCTGCGGGTTAACTTTTGCTGCTCGTTACGGTCGCAGGAGCCTGACACCAGTTATTCGCCGCCTTGATCCCGCCATCCGGCGAGGTATAACCCAGACAGCCAAGAATGGTATCGAAGAACTCAACGTGACGATGGGTTTTCCCAATGCGCTGCTGTGCCTGCAAACGTTCAAAAGCCTGCTTATTGTGCGCATCGGCCAGATATTTATCAGAGGCCCAGACAATCATTGGTACGCGGAACTGCTCCGGCGGTGCCATCTCGCGCGGCGTACCATGCAGATGCATATTGTCGCTGATCGACTCCCCGTGATCGGAAGCGTAAAACACAATCGCTTTCTTATCACGCAGCTGATCATAAACGCTGTCCAGCACGGTATCGGTATAAAGCACAGAATTATCAAAGGCGTTAATTAGCTGGGCTTTGCTGCACTCCTCATCCACGCCCATACATTCTGGCGTATAGCGTGCGTAGCTACGCGGATAGCGCTGCGAATAGAGATAGTGCGAACCTTTGGTATGCAGCACCACCAGATGTTTGCCGTTGGGATGACGATCGAGCGAGGCTTTCAGCTCCGGGATCAGCAGCATATCGTCCACTGCCTTGCCCTGGTTACGCGGTTCTGAGCCAATCTGCTCGCGAAAAGCGAAGTTATCGACATGGGTATTATCGTAAAACCAGACTTCGCTCTGCATGGCGAACAGCTCTGAACTGAAGCCCAGCGATTTCAATACGGCGAAGATATTCTCTTCTTTCAGCGTCCGACCAGGGTTATCCATGGTGCCGCCTTCACGAACAAACATGCAGCGCAGCGAGAGCTTGGTAGCGGTATCGCAGGACTCACCGCGAAAAGCCACCAGATTTTTTTCATGGGAAAGCTTAGGGGTGGTGTCGCGCTCATAGCCCAGCAGCCCCATGTGATCCCAGCGGGTGGTTTCGCCAATCACAAACACCACGTAAGTATCATCAATACCGGGCGGGGCCACGTAGGTGAATTTTTTCGCCGGATCGAGCAGCTCTTGCCCGTCAACGGTTTCGTCGATGCGCGTCCAGGCAAACAGACCCAGCGCCGACAGCCAGTTAGAGGGTAAATAAGAGTGCGCCACCACGCCGCCATAGCTGGGCAGATCGATGTTAGTGATCTCTTCGTTGGCTTTTTGCAGCTTGTCAAAATAGCGAATCGGCAGCCAGACCAGCGCGACCGCCAGCAGCATAATCGCTATCGGCCTGATCCGCTGACCGGGCGTTTTAAGCTGTTCGATTAATGTCAGGCGCAGCCGGTTACGCCAGATCATCAGCAGCGGTAACGCGCTGACCAGCACCATCCACAGAACAAACTGATAGCCCACCACTTCTTTAGAGAGATCGGTATCGGTGGTCATCACCGAAGCGATGATACCGTAGCCAATCACCACATTAAAAAAGGCCATATAGTAACCGGCGGCCACGGAAAACAGCACCAGCATGGTAGCCAGGATACGGTAAAAAAGTTTTCCGCCCAGCGACAGCAAACGCATCAGGAAGAAAGTGAGCAAAACGATAGCAACGACTTCTGCCGCCGCTGACAGCCAGTCAGAAAAAGTAGACTTGCTGAGGAAAGGATCAAACCGACGATAAAATATGGGGAGATTCAGTAAAATACCAATGTAGAGTGACAGCAAAAGAGAGAGTTTTTGCTGAGTAAGTGATTTTATATAATTCATTCGACCTTCTATATTCCCGGCGTAGCAGTTACTTTACGAGCATTCTTCAGACCGCTTCGTTGCGCCAGAGTTCTTACCGGTAATCGCAATATTCATTTTGTGTGATGAACAAGAGGATTCTGAACGGAAAAAGGAACCTTTTCCGGTGAAGCGCTGCCAGTTAACCACAATTAGCCGACAGGATCAGCGAAATTTCGCTATCGTAACCAGAAAGCACACCCTTAATAGACGGGAATTAGCGGCAAATAAAAGAGCGAACGCGCAAAAAGTGGCGTTCGCCAGGCTGTATTAGTTGATGATATTTAGAGTGACATCGATGTTATTGCGGGTCGCATTCGAGTAAGGGCAAACGATATGCGCGGCGTCCACCAGCTTTTGCGCTTCTGCCTGATCCATACCCGGCAGATGGATATTCAGCGTGACTTCAATACCAAAACCGGTCGGCAACGGGCCAATACCTACTTCGCCTTCGATAAAAGCCTCTTTCGGCATATTGATTTTATCGCGCGCGGCCACAAACTTCATCGCGCCGAGGAAACAGGCGGAGTAACCTGCCGCAAACAGCTGTTCCGGGTTAGTCGCTTCGCCGCCTGCGCCGCCCATCTCTTTGGGTACGCCCAGTTTTACGTCCAGCACGCCGTCAGAAGAGGTAGCGCGACCGTCACGTCCGCCCGTTGCCTTTGCTTTTGCCTGATAAACGACTTTTTCTAATGACATAGATAACCCTCTGGTTGGTTTATTCGCTATTAAATCGCGAGCTATTTAATAAGCCCGGCATTATAGATCTTAGTTGCTTCCACTACCGTTGTCAGTGGCTGAAAAGTAGACGGCTAACGGATGAGACTATCGCGCAGCCTGTTCAACTGTGCTTTCATATCCTGTAGCGTCGCGACATCACACTCCGCAGCACAGACTACCGCTTCAGGAATGCTTAATGCTTTTGCGCGCAGCGCCCGCCCCGCTTCGGTTAAGGTGACCACCACCTGGCGTTCATCCTGTCTCGAACGCTGGCGCAGTACCAGCCCTGCCGCTTCCAGCCTTTTTAGCAGCGGCGTCAGCGTGGCGGAATCCAGAAACAGGCGCTCGCCAATGTCGGAAACCGTAATATCATCCCGCTCCCATAGCACCAGCATCACCAGATATTGTGGATAGGTAATATCAAGCTGCGTCAGCAGCTGCCGGTAAAGCTTGTGCATCGCCAGATTGGCGGAATAGAGCGCAAAACAGAGCTGGCTATCCAGCGACAGTAGCGCACCCGAAGCTTTTTTGTCATCTTGATGTTTACTCATGCGTGACAAGTTAAATAGTACACTACATAATTGCAAGCGATATTTAAACCAGGCCAGGAGGGTAAGATGCAATCACTGGAAGAACAGGCAAGACGCTATGCCACCGAAGTGCACGCCGCAGCCGGACAACGCCGCAAATATACCGATGAACCCTATATTGTTCATCCAGCGGCGGTAGTAGAGCTGGTGCGCAGCGTTACGGATAATGAACATATGCTGGCCGCCGCCTGGCTGCATGACACTGTGGAAGATACCGGCACTACGCTTGCGGATATTGAACGGCAATTTGGCGCTGAGGTCGCTACGCTGGTCGGCATGTTGACCGACAGCAGCCAGCCGCAGGCAAAAAATCGGGCAGCGCGTAAAGTGGCGCATTTTCGTCATACTGCCGACGCCGCGCCGGACGCACAAACCATTAAGCTGGCAGATATCATTGATAACACGCGCGCTATCGTGCAGTACGACCCCGATTTCGCACGCATTTATCTGGTGGAAAAACAGGTGCAGATCGGCTTGCTACAGCAGGGTGACGCCACGCTTTGGCAGCAGGCGAAGGTGACAATAGAACAAGGCATGGCGCAGCTGCGCGAAAAGCCTTACAACGTGCCGGAAGCCTGGTTTACTCGTCAGGCGGCAAAATATGTGCTCTGACCATCATGCTGAGGCAATTCTGATAATCGCGCTGCGTCAGTGGTTCCAGTGATAAATAAAGTGCGGTCACTTTTCTGATTAAAAAACAACCAGTGCAGAGTGACCCTTGTGATTATCAACGGAATTATTTTTTGACTTAAGCCGTTATATCAGACGTTTATGCCAGCAAAAAAGCGTGCTTGCTGGCAGATGCTTGATTATATCTGATATCGCTCGTTCCTCCTCAACCCTGCATACGAGACGATAATCATGAGCAAAAAACCCTGCCTTACTATTAATCCTCTGTTTGAAGACGGCTTCTCTGCCACCTCCCCCGCTGACTATTACGCCTTCGCCAATCTCTCTGGCACCGCGCGCAATGTAGAAAGCGGCAATTACGTTCAGGTTACCCTTAACGGCCAGACTTATCAGGGTCTGGTGGATAAAAATGGCGAATGGCGTATTCCCCTGTCGCCCTCAACGATTACCAACCTGATTAATGTTGATCCCAGCGTCACTCACGATCTGGTGGTCAGCGTGACCAACAACCAGGGCTACGCCACCGAGCAAATCCGTAAGGTGTCGGTTGTTGATATGTTAGATGGCCGCGCGGCGGGTATCGCCATTAGCCCTATTGCCGGGAATGATGAACTGATCGGACGGGAAAAGATGCACGGCCAGGTGATCTCCGGCCTGACGGAGCGGGTAGCGGAAGGCGAGATGGTGACCATCACGCTGGAGGGAAAAAGCTGGCAAGTGCCGGTAGATGCCAACGGCGCATGGAGCAGCGTGCTCACGCCAGAAATGATGAAAGACCTGACGCCCGGCGAGCATACCCTTACTGTTAGCGCACCGAGTATTTATGGCGACAGCTACAGCAGCGACGAGCGCACCTTTACCGTAACCAACGAAAAAGGTACCTCGTATGCGGCAGAGATTAACGTCAACAGTATCACTGGCGATGATCTGCTGACGGCAATTGAGCAGCAAAGCAGTCTGATCGTCAGCGGCACCACCGCCAATGTAGCCAGCGGTAAAGAGGTTTGGGTACAGCTCGGAGACGATATCTATGCCGCAACGGTAAAAAATAATCACTGGCAGGCGGAGATCCCGGCCAGCGATCTGGCGGAGCTGAATAATGGCCCTGCCACGCTGATCGCCTGGGTAAAAGATCTACGCGAAACCGCCACCACGGTACGCGAATTTACCGTCGGTGAATCATTAACCATGCCGTATATCACGCTCGATGTGCCTTACAACAACTTTGACGCCGATGACATCCAGTGGGCGCTGCTAACAGAAGTGCTGTCCGGTCATGTCACTAACGTCGCGGCTGGCAGCTACCTGAATATCACCTTTGGCGATCTGCGCTATCAGGCGCGGATAGATGAAAATGGCGACTGGCGTTTGCCGGTTGCCCCTGGCGATCTGTTATCACAGCCAACTGGTGAGATACCGCTGGTACTGAGCATCACCAATGCACAGGGCGAAACCGCTGAACTCAGCAAAACCATCTATTTTAGCGGCATCGATACCGGCAGCGAAACCAGAGTGGTGATTAATCCTGTCTCCGGCGATGACATCATCAACGCACGCGAAAAACAGACGGAGCTGACCATCACCGGGGATAGTTTAAATGTGCCAGCCGGACAATTGGTTGAGTTACGCTTCCCCGATGCGCTGGGCAATAACGCCTTTTTCGGTATTGTTGATCAAACGGGCGAATGGCGCGTTTCTCTCTCTGCCGATGATTTGAAAAATTTACCGGCGGGTGCGCTACGCATAGAAGTCACGGTTCCGGGTTCAACCCCCAACGGCGGCCCGCTGACTGGCGAGCACTGGGTCACTATCGAACCGGGCAACGCCACAGAAAACGTTGCCTCCCTGACGATTGATTCGCTGGAAGATTATAGCCGTCTGACGCTTGACCAACTGAGCGGCCTGGTGGTCAGCGGCAGTGCTACCAACATCTCCGACGGCAGTGAAGTCTGGCTACAGCTGGGCGACTGGGCCTGGACCGGGGAAGTACATCAGGGTCAATGGCAGGTCACGATCCCGGCAGATAAAGTCCCTGAGCTACGTACCGGCGGCGTTATTTTTGAAGCCACGGTGCGGAACAACGCCAACGGCGACAGCGCTGACGATACGGTTTACATTAATCTCGATCCGGCGGTGCCACCTGACGGCCCTTATGTGCGGCTTGATGCAGTTTGGGGCGATGATGTCATTATCCGTACCGACGATATCCGACCAGATTATCTGATTACCGGTACTTTTACCGGCAACGACTGGAGCGATATTAACCTGACGTTAAACGGCAAAAGCTATAGCGCACAGGTAACCAACGGTAGCTGGATGGTCTGGATCCCGGATCAGGATATTCGCGCCCTGCCCGATGGCGAGGTTCCGATAAAGGTACAGTGGGGCGAGCTAAGCGACACCAGCACCCTGACGCTGAATACCGATACCGACGCGCCGCTATTTGGCGCTACTCTGGATACGGTAGACGGACAAAATCTGATCACCTCTTTCGAGGTTTATGACAAGGGTTTGACCCTTAGCGGCGGTGTGCTGGACGCCAGCGTCGCGCCGCTGGGCACGCGCGTAAACATAGAGTTCCATAGCAAGCACTATCAAACCACGCTGACGGGCGATGACACTAATCCACGCTGGAGCCTGACGATCCCCGCCGAAGATATGCAGGCGCTGGACAGCTATGATGCACAAATCGTTCGCGTCACGCTGGGCGAGGCGGGGCAACACAATGTGGTTACTGCCCGAAATCTGGAATTTACCGAGGATGAAGGTAGCAGAGCCTATACCCCGCAAATGCTGATAAACCCGCTGGGCGACGACATTATCGACCAGAGCGAAGTGGACAGCGTACAGGTGCTCAGCGGCACCAGCCTTTATTTTTGGACCGGTCAACAGGTTGTAGTTACCCTGGATAATTTACGCTGGGAGACCACCACTGACAGCAGCGGTCACTGGAAAGTGGCCATTCCGGCAGGCGAGCTGGCGGGCATTGCCGACGGCGAGCATCGCTTAGAGGCGGGCATCTATTTCAACGATCCCGATAGCGGCGAATGGGCCATCGCCAATGAAACGTCGCTGACGTTCAATACCGGCACGTCTGACGCCATGCTATCGGCGAAGACCTTAACGCTGGCCGACCTCGGACTGGATCAGGGGCTTGTGGAGGACGCATCGCACAGGGAAAGTACATCATTACCCGATGACGCGCTGACATCTGCTGGTTTTGTGTTGCCAGCGGCAACCGGCGATCTCTGGGCGATAGCTGAACGGGCAGAGCTTGATACAACATCATATCTCATCCCTCCCACCGCACCTCAGACAGATCCGCTGATTCATCATCCCGTCTGAGCGTCAGGCATAAAAAACCCGCCATCAGGCGGGTTTTCAACGTTCTGTGCATTCAGTCAAGCAGCTGTCGCCCCAGATAAGGATTGGAGTGCAGCAGTTGCATCAGCTTTTGGGCGCTACCTGATGGGCGAGTGCGTCTCGCTTCCCAGCTTTTCACTGAAGAGACGCTCACGCCCATCACGCGGGCAAATTCATCAATTTTCATACCGGTCATTTCGCGCAGGCGTTGTGGTTCTGGCACTGAAACCGTTTTTTCTTGCTGCGCTACAGGGGCACCAACGACATTCCGTGTTAATACAATTTGTTCAAGACTGCTAAGTAACTCAACCATGGGGTCTTTTACTTCCATAGCAAACTCCTAAAACTCACTTTGAACAACGTGAAGGAAAACAGAGATAAGAACCTGAAGCCCAGGCTCAGAATGCCGGTTTGTTGCATAAATGAAGGGGTCAGAACTGTGCAACATCAATCGGGAATTTAATTATTAGATGATTCCTGGGGTTTTGCCGCCCAATTTTAAAAAATTTTTTGATCTTGCTGGCGGCTTTTAGCCGTGCCGCCAGTTAGCGCCTTACCAGGCCTGCATTCTGCTTAAAAAGAGTTATCACAAACACGAAATCGCTAACTTCACGATAATTCGTGATTAATTCATTCTTCCCCATATTCAGCCTAATCGCATTGATCTATGCTTTAGGCACCTTAAAAAGGCGGCGAGATGCGGCCTTATTAAACAGCGAGTTTGTTAATTTACAGGAGTAAACGCTATGGCGACCGGAGTTTCCCGCGGCTGGACGCGTCTGTGGCTGCCGTTGGCAGCAGTACTGGTCATCCTGCAGCTTACCGGCTGCGGTGATAAAGAGGGTGAACAGCGCAAGGCCTTTAGTGATTTTTTACAGAATACCGTCATGCGCAGCGGCGAACATTTGCCTGCGCTGAGTGAGGATCAAAAACAGCGCTTTGGTAATTACGCCAGCGATTACGCCATTATTTATGGCTTTTCACAACAGATAAACAAAGCGGTGGACCAGGGTCTGCGTCCGGTAGTGGACGAGCTGTCCGCGCTGCGTGTTCCGCAGGATTATCTGACGCGCCGCGATGCGCTGCGTCAGGCAAGCGGTACGCTGAGCGTGCTGGCGCAGCAGCTGCAAAACGCGAAAAGCCAGGCGGACAGCAGCAAAGCCGCGCTGAAACAGCCTGACGATCTGAAGTCAATTTACGATCGCGCCTATACCCAGGTCGTTACACAACCGGCAGCTACCCTGCAGCCGCTGCTGCCAGCGCTGCAATCGCTGAGTCAGGATGTGGTGCAGGCAGGTGATTTTCTGCAACAGCAGGGAACGCGCGTTTCCTTTAATGATAACGGTGTGCAGTTCCCTACCCAGGAGCAGGCCAGCCAGTACAATACGTTAATGAGCAACGTATCATCGAAAGCGCAGGCGCTGACGCAGGCGCAAAACGCCGTACAGAATGGGCTACGGTAAAAACCACAGCGGGTGCCCTATACATTTCGGCACCCGCATTTCGGTCCAGGCAAAAGTGTGATCTGCCGCATTTTTATCCAAAAGTTTATTGTGATCAATATCACAATTTAGAAACAAACTAACAGCAATAAACTGTGATCTTAATCACATAAACCCGCGTGAGTGCGGTGATTATTTCAGCATAGCGCTTTTCAGGAAGCCTCTTTATGTGATCCTACTCACGAAAAACGCCCTTTTCCCTCCCCCAAAAGCGTGATCTCTCTCACATCAGGTGGCTCACTACGCAGCGTCATAAACGCGTGCTAGAGTCCGCCTGCATACAGTAATTCGACGGCTCCCCGCCGAAGCGTCTTAACAAAATCACGCGCTCTCTTATTTGTCAGCGCGTAACAATAAGGGGTGTGTTTTTATGTCCTCATCAGTCAAGGTCAAGGTTCAAAGCTTTGGTCGCTTTCTGAGTAATATGGTGATGCCCAATATCGGTGCGTTTATCGCCTGGGGTATCATCACCGCGCTATTTATTCCTACCGGTTGGTTACCTAACGAAACGTTAGCGAAACTGGTTGGCCCGATGATTACCTACCTGCTACCACTGCTGATCGGTTATACCGGTGGCCGCCTGGTAGGCGGCGATCGCGGCGGCGTAGTTGGCGCTATCACCACCATGGGCGTGATCGTTGGTGCCGATATGCCGATGTTCCTTGGTGCCATGATTGCCGGTCCGCTGGGCGGCTGGGCGATCAAAGCCTTTGACCGCGCGGTAGAGGGTAAAATTAAAAGCGGCTTCGAGATGTTGGTTAACAACTTCTCCGCCGGCATTATCGGCATGCTGCTGGCTATTCTGGCGTTTCTCGCCATTGGTCCGCTGGTGGAAGGTCTCTCCCGTATTCTTGCCGCTGGCGTGAATGTCATGGTGCAGAACAACCTGCTGCCGTTGACCTCTATCTTTGTGGAACCGGCGAAAATTCTGTTCCTGAATAACGCCATTAACCACGGTATCTTCTCGCCGCTGGGCATTCAGCAGGCCAGCGAAGCCGGGAAATCCATATTCTTCCTGATTGAAGCGAACCCGGGTCCGGGCATGGGCGTGCTGATGGCCTATATGTTCTTTGGTCGAGGCAATGCGAAACAGTCTGCTGGCGGAGCGGCCATTATTCACTTCCTGGGCGGCATCCACGAAATCTACTTCCCGTATGTGCTGATGGCGCCGCGCCTGCTGCTGGCGGTGATCCTCGGCGGTATGGCCGGCGTCTTCACCCTGACGCTGCTCAACGGCGGCCTGGTCTCTCCGGCTTCCCCGGGTTCGATCCTTGCCGTCCTGGCGATGACGCCAAAAGGGGCCTACTTCGCCAACATCGCCGCTATTCTGGCTGCTTTCGCCGTCTCCTTTGTGGTGTCCGCAATTCTGCTGAAAACCAGCAAAGTCAAAGACGAAGACGATATCGAAGCGGCAACCCGCCGTATGCAGGATATGAAAGCGCAGTCTAAAGGTCAGGCGGGTGCGCCTGCTGCTGCCGCGATGAACGGCGATCTGAGCCACGTGCGTAAAATCATCGTTGCCTGCGATGCCGGTATGGGTTCCAGCGCGATGGGCGCCGGCGTGCTGCGTAAGAAAGTGCAGGATGCCGGGCTGACGCAGATTTCCGTCACCAATACCGCCATCAATGCCCTGCCGGGCGATGTTGACCTGGTGATCACCCACCGCGACCTGACCGAGCGCGCCATGCGCCAGGCACCGCACGCACAGCATATTTCGTTGAATAACTTCCTCGACAGCGGTCTGTACAGCGATTTAACCGCACGTCTGGTAGAAGCGCAGCGCAGTGCCAGCCATCGTGAAAAGGTAACGGCTACCCTGAGCGACAGCTACGACACCAGCAACGAACATCTGTTTAAGCTGGGTGCCAGCAACGTTTTCCTTGGTCAACACGCCGCCAACAAAGAAGAGGCGATCCGCTTTGCCGGTGAGCAGCTGGTGAAAGGCGGTTATGTTGAGCCGGAATATGTCGATGCGATGCTGGAACGTGAGAAACTGACGCCAACCTATCTGGGCGAATCCATTGCGGTGCCGCACGGAACGGTTGAAGCGAAAGATCGCGTGCTGAAAACCGGCGTGGTGTTCTGCCAGTATCCGCAGGGCGTACGCTTCGGCGAAGAAGAAGAAGATATCGCCCGCCTGGTGATTGGTATTGCCGCCCGTAACAACGAGCATATCCAGGTTATCACCAGCCTGACCAACGCGCTGGATGATGAAAGCGTCATTGAGCGTCTGGCCAACACCACCAGCGTGCAGGAAGTGCTGGATCTGCTAACCGGTCAGCCCGCCTGATCGCTTACTTAAATTAAGGGGCCACGTCGGCCCCTTACCCTTTTCTTGTTTAAAGGTTTAGCAACGATGAAAGCATTACATTTCGGTGCCGGTAATATCGGTCGTGGATTTATCGGCAAGCTGCTGGCAGACGCCGGTATTGAACTGATTTTCGCCGACGTGAACCAGGCCGTGCTTGATGCGCTGAACGCGCGCCACCAGTATCCGGTTCACGTTGTCGGTGAACAGGCGCAGGTAGAGATGGTCACCGGCGTTAGCGCGGTAAAGAGTACCAGCGATGAGGTAATCGCCCTGATTGCCGAGGTTGATATCGTTACCACGGCGGTTGGCCCACAGATTCTGGAGCGCATCGCTGGCAGTATCGCGCGCGGCCTGGCCAAACGCAGTGATAGCGCTAATTCCCGCCCGTTAAATATTATCGCCTGTGAAAATATGGTGCGTGGCACCAGCCAGCTAAAACAGCATGTGCTGGCCGCCCTGCCGGAAAATCTTCACGCCTGGGTTGAGCAGCACGTCGGCTTTGTCGATTCTGCCGTAGACCGTATCGTGCCGCCGGGCGAAGCGGGCAGCAACGATCCGCTGGCGGTTACTGTCGAAACCTTTAGCGAATGGATTGTGGATAAAACCCAGTTCAAAGGCGAGTTACCCACCATCCCGGGCATGGAACTCACCGATAACCTGATGGCGTTTGTTGAGCGTAAGCTCTTTACCCTGAACACCGGTCACGCGATTACCGCTTACCTGGGACAGCTGGCCGGGCATCAAACCATTCGCGACGCTATCCTCGATCCAGCGGTACGCGCAGTGGTTAAAGGTGCTATGCAGGAGAGCGGCGCAGTATTGATCAAACGCTACGGTTTTGACCCGGAGAAACATGCCGCCTATATCGACAAGATCCTGGGCCGCTTTGAAAACCCTTACCTGAAAGATGACGTAGAGCGCGTTGGTCGTCAGCCGCTGCGTAAGCTCAGCGCCGGTGACCGTTTGATCAAGCCTACGCTGGGCACGCTGGAGTATCAGCTACCGCACGATAATCTGGTGAAAGGCATCGCTGCCGCCATGCATTATCGCAGCGCGCAGGATCCGCAGGCGCAGGAGCTGGAAGCACTATTGAAATCAGCGGGTCCGCAGGCTGCGCTGGCACAGGTTTCCGGTCTTGATATTAATAGCGAAGTGGTTGCCGCGGTGGTTAAGGCCTATGCTGCAATGCCATAATGCGCACGCTGCCGATGCGGTTTAACGGCGAGCAACGAGGGCACAGCCAGGCTGTGCCCGCGCGCAGAATGATAAATGTACAGGCAACAATGGAAGAGAAGCAGGCTTTTGAAAATCAGGTGCTGGAGCGCCTGAATGCCGGACGCTCGGTAAGAAGCTTCCTGATTGCCGCCGTCGAGCTGTTGACCGAGGCGGTCAATCTGCTGGTGCTTCAGGTGTTTCGCAAGGATGACTATGCGGTGAAATATGCCGTCGAGCCGCTGCTATTCGGCAATGGCCCGCTGGGCGAGATGTCAGTCAGGCTGAAGCTGATTTACGGCCTGGGCGTGATTAGTCGCCAGGAGTATGAAGACTGCGAGCTGTTGATGGCGCTACGTGAAGAGCTGAACCATGACCACAGCGACTACCGTTTTAGCGATGATGAGATTCTGGGACCCTTCAGCGAGCTGCACTGCGTCAGCGCCTGGCCGCCCCGCCCTGACTTCTCTGCCGATGACGAGCAGCTGCGTGCCATGCAGCAACAGCGTTATCAACAGGTGCTGCGTTCAACCATGGTGCTTTCGCTGACCGAGTTGATCTCCCGCATCAGCATGAAGCAGGCCTTTAAAAAGTAGCCCCGCGTCCCGCACGCTTTTCGTGTATCCTATCGGTTATTCATCAGTACAGGTAATCGTCATGAAAGAGCAGGAAAAAGCCGAAATCAAGCGCCTCAGCGATCTGCTGGATGCGCTCAATCGTAAAGAGCCGATGTTACTGGAATCGGGCGATGCGGAGAAACTCGGCGCGCTGCTGAAAGAAAAAGAAGCGCTGGTCAAAGAGATCGAACGTCTGCGCGACGTGCGTGACCAGAAGCTGAGCAAAGAAGCACAGAAGCTGCAAAAATTGCCTTTCAGCCGGGCTATCACCAAAAAAGAACAGGCAAATATGGGCGCGCTGAAAAAAAGCGTGCGCGGCCTGGTGGTGGTGCACCCAATGACCGCGCTGGGTAAAGAGATGGGTTTGGAAGAGATGACGGGCTTCGCGCCTAAAGCTTTCTGAGTCTGCAGGCCGGGATTAAGCCCGGCCTGATGCCTTACCCGGCCACAACCTGCGCCAGCTGCTGCTCCAGCGCATCCATAAACTCATAGCGCCGACGGTACTCCGCGCGTTTTTTACTGGCGATCTCTTCCAGCGGTTTACGCGGCATCGCCAGCGGCAGCTGGTACAGACCATTCGGCAGCGCCTCCCCATTTAACGACAGCCAAAATTCACTGTAACTGGCGTGAAACACCTCTTTTTTGCTGTGGCGATAGCGCAGGCTGCGAAAAACATGCGTATTATCCCCTACCGCCTGAATCTGTTTAATTTGGCAGCGCCCGGCCAGGTAAAACAGCGTTTCCATTAATACGCGTTTAGGGAACAGGCCGTGGCTGGCTTTCGTGGCCTCGCGGATCATATCGGCATTTACCGTTTTACGGGGTCCCTGTAATCCCCCAATTAATATTGCTCGCTGCCCTTGCTGTTCAATAAACGAAAAAGAGAGCGAGGCAAGGGTCACCGCGTTATAGAGCAGTACCAGTGTTATTTCGCCTTCCCGATCGTAACGCCCGGTACTGCAAACAATATCAAACTGCTCATTATTTTTACCCTGCAGGCGCGCCATGGTTTGATCAACCGGCGACAGGAACAGCTGATATAACGTATGCGGCAACTGCTGTAGGGTACGGTAATGCGCCAACAGCGCCTGCGCCCGCTGTTTCACACTAAATAGCGAGCAAAGGTAAGGGCGATGGATCTTCGCTGGCAGCAATCCCTGAATAAGCAGAGCCTGACGCATGGCCGGCAGTTCAGCCATCTGCTCCATATAGGAAAAAGTGGTTACGGGATAAGCCAGCGAACGCAGTAAAAACTTCAGCCGAAAGCGTGGGCATTCCCAGAGTTTATTTGGCTTAAATTTCCCGAAGCTTAGCTGGAAAAACAGTGACCCCATCGACGGTCCGGGCGTCGGGTTCTCAGTAATAGTTGACATAATATTTATCAGAATGGATGAACTATATGGCGATATTACGGCAGCGAAGATAAACAGGACGTTAATGCGCTAATAGATTTAGCAAGCAGGAGAGTTTATTTAATAACAATACGGAGGATAGAATATGACTAAACACAAATTAATAAGATACTCTCTAAATAAAACCGGCAGGCCTTAGCCCACCGGTTCTTTACTCGATCGTAGCCTGCGCTTATTTTGCGTTAGCAAAACGTGCCGCAGCTTCGTCCCAGTTCACTACATTCCAGAATGCTTTGATGTAGTCAGGACGTTTGTTCTGATATTTCAGGTAGTAAGCGTGTTCCCATACGTCCAGGCCCAGAATCGGGTAGCCGGAAGCGCCGGAAATAGCTTCGCCCATCAGCGGGCTGTCCTGGTTAGCAGTAGAAACCACCGCCAGCTTGTCGCCTTTTTTCACCAGCCACGCCCAGCCGGAGCCAAAACGGGTTGCCGCTGCTTTTTCAAACTCTTCCTGGAATTTCTCAACGCTGCCGAAATCTTTTTCAATCGCAGCTTTCAGCTCGCCCTGCAGAGTCGTGCCGGTTTTCAGACCTTTCCAGAACAGGCTGTGATTGTAGTGGCCGCCCGCGTTGTTGCGCAGTACGGTTTTTTTCTCTGCCGGAACCTGATCCAGTTTGGTGATCAGCTCATCAACCGGCAGGTCAGCGAACTCGGTGCCTTCCAGCGCTGCGTTAGCGTTGTTAACGTAGGTCTGGTGATGTTTAGTGTGATGGATTTCCATCGTCTGCTTGTCGAAATGCGGTTCCAGTGCGTCGTATGCGTAAGGCAAGGATGGCAGTGAATAACTCATGTTCATCATCTCCATTTATTGTAGGAGCGGCACTTTTTAGTTGTAAGCACCGCGTAAGCAGTTGGATCATTATAGTTAAATTAATGATCGGGAAAAGGATTATCAATGCCCCTCTCTTTATAAGGTTATAACAGATATCACTTACGCGTGCGTGGACCGAACAACGAATATGAACGGAATATAACTGCCGTGCAGATTACGGGCAGTTATATCTGCATTTCAGCAGAATGAGCTTTGTCTTATATTTTAATCCTGCGACCATGTCAGCCGCTGAGGATGCGTATAAACCGTTGCACGGCCTGGCTTGCTGAAACCCACCAGCGTCAAATTACTGCGTTCGGCGACGTCCACCGCCAGTTTGGTGGCCGCTGAGACGGCAAACAAAATTTCCACGCCGCACATGGCTGATTTCTGCACCATTTCATAACTGGCGCGGCTGGAAACCAGTGCCGCCCCACGAGCCCATCCCCGACGGCTGCGGTAACCCAGCAGCTTATCCAGCGCAACGTGACGACCTACATCCTCACAACCGCCGGTCAGATCGCCGGCATCTCCAATCCATGCCGCCGCATGGGTACAGCCGGTCAGCTGTCCGACCGGCTGAAAATCTTTTAGCTGGCGCAATGCATTATCCAGCAAGCGCAAATCAAACTTCTGTGTAAACGGCAGCGGCTGGATCGGTTTCCCGATCTCATTAAGCTGTTCAACGCCGCATACGCCGCAGCCGGTGCGCCCGGCCATTGCCCGACGCTGGGCCTTCAGCGCCATAAAGCGGCGGCTGGAAAGCTCTATTTGTACCTCGATTCCGTTACAGCCGGGCACTACATCCATGCCGTAAATCTCTTCCGGCGCGGCGATAATGCCTTCCGATAAGGAAAAACCCAGCGCAAACGCTTCAAGATCTTTTGGCGTGCTCATCATAACAACATGTGAAATGCCGTTATACACCAGCGCCACCGGCACTTCCTCGGCCAGCCAGTCACCGCGTGATTCCGCCAGCGCATCGCGCTGCCATACCTGTACTTCGCTTACGCCGGTAAGAGGCGTTATCGTCCCGACATTTTGTTGATCTTCAGATTTCAATTTACGTCTACCCGATTGCCACAACCACACAGGCTAAGGTGTAACCTTAAGCCGCACAGCGTGTAAATTTTGTGCCGCAATTCTGAACCTGCCGCCTGCGCATGGCAAAAAAATCGCTACACATAAAATGCGAATAACGTAACCGTATCCCTTTAATTAAAATATCCACGTCAAAGCGACGCCCTTAAAAGGTCGGAAAATTCACATCACCGTTAATTAATTTAATCAAACCTTTAAATTGAACAATTTAAGCGATATACCTCTTTATAATTAACCGTTTAAAAAACGATAACAATATAGTTACTTATTGACGCTCATCAAAAAAATTAGCCTGAAGAGTGTTATTTTTTGGGGCTCCGGCAATGTTTTGAGCAAAAAATAATACTATGCATATTAACAGACGCAGTTTTTTTAAAATCTGTGCGGGTGGCATGGCAGGGACAACTCTAACATTATTAGGCTTTACGCCCTCTGCTGCCTTCGCAAACGTGAGAGAATATAAATTGCTTCGGGCAAAGGAAACCCGAAATAACTGTACTTATTGTTCCGTTGGCTGCGGCATGCTGATTTATAGCCGAGGCGACGGTGCTAAAAACGCCGTTTCCTCTATTTACCATATTGAAGGCGATCCCGATCATCCGGTCAGCCGGGGCTCGCTCTGCCCGAAAGGGGCCGGCGTTCTGGATTATATCCATAGCGAACAGCGGCTTAAATACCCTGAATACCGCGCGCCAGGCAGCGATAAATGGCAGCGTATCAGTTGGGAAGAGGCGTTCGATCGTATTGCCCGGCTGATGAAGGCCGACCGTGATGCTAACTTCCAGCAAAAGAATGCGCAAGGCACAACGGTAAACCGCTGGACCACAACCGGCATGCTCTGCTCCTCCGCCGCCAGTAACGAAACAGGCCTACTCGATCATAAATTCGCCCGTGCTTTAGGCATCGTCGCGCTGGAAAACCAGGCGCGCCTCTGTCACGGCCCAACGGTATCGGCTCTGGCTCCCAGCTTTGGCCGGGGCGCGATGACCAATAACTGGAATGACATCAAAAACGCCAATGTTGTGATGATTATGGGCGGCAACCCGGCGGAAGCCCATCCGGTGGGATTTAAATGGGTTATTGAAGCCAAAACCCATAATAAAGCCAAAGTTATCGTGGTCGATCCGCGCTTTAACCGTTCGGCGGCGGTAGCGGATATGTATGCTCCACTGCGCGCGGGCAGCGACGTGGCCTTTCTGATGGGCGTGGTTAATTATCTGCTGGAGCATAACCAAATCCAGCACGAATATGTTAAAGCCTATACCAATGCCTCACTGATCGTCAGCGAAGGCTACCGCTTTGAAGAGGGCCTGTTCAGCGGCTACGATGAAGCGTCGCAGCAATATGATAAAAGCAGCTGGCATTATGAACTGGACGCAAACGGCGAGGCCAGGCGTGACAATACGTTCACGCATCCACGCTGTGTACTGAACCTGCTGAAAAAACATGCCAGCCGCTATACGCCGAAAATGGTCAGCCGCCTGTGCGGAACATCGCAGGAAGCGTTTCTCACCATTTGCCAGACGCTGGCCAGCACCAGCGTGCCCAACCGCACCGCCACCATTCTCTACGCGCTGGGCTGGACGCACCACACCAACGGCGCGCAAATCATCCGCACCGCTGCGATTATCCAGCTGCTGTTGGGTAACATTGGCATGCCGGGCGGCGGTATTAACGCGCTTCGCGGCCACTCAAATGTCCAGGGCTATACCGATCTCGGCCTGCTGGCGCAAAGCCTGCCGGGCTACTTGCCGCTGCCTTCTGAAAAGCAAACCACGCTCTCTCACTATTTGCAGCAGGCGACGCCCGTTTCTCCACTGCCCGGCCAGGTTAACTACTGGCAGAACACCGATAAGTTTTTTGTCAGCCTAATGAAAAGCTTTTACGGCGATAACGCCACGGCGGATAACCAGTGGGGTTACGACTGGCTGCCCAAGTGGGACAAAAGCTATGACTGCATGGCGCAGGCAGAGATGATGGAACAGGGGAAATTCAACGGCTATATCATTCAGGGCTTTAACCCGCTGGCTGCCTTCCCCAATAAAAACAAAGCGTTCCGGGCCTTATCTCGCCTGAAATATATGGTGGTTATCGATCCGCTCAGCACCGAAACGGCCAGCTTCTGGCAGCACCACGGTGAATTTAACGATGTCGATCCTGCCAAAATCCAGACAGAAGTGTTCCGTCTGCCCTCCTCCTGCTTTGCAGAGGAGAACGGCTCGGTAGCGAACTCTTCCCGCTGGCTACAGTGGCACTGGGCCGCCGCCGAGCCACCGGCGGAAGCGCTGCACGACGGTAAAATTCTGGGCAACATCTTCCTGCGCCTGCGCGAACTTTATCGTCAGGAAGGCGGCACCGCGCCGGAACCGTTACTGGCAATGAACTGGAACTATACCGATCCTGCCAACCCGGAACCGGAAGAGGTAGCGCGTGAAAGCAATGGTCAGGCGCTGACCGATATTTATGATGATAACGGCAAGCTGCTGCTGAAAAAGGGCCAACAGCTTAACTCCTTTGCTGAACTGCGCAATGACGGCACCACCGCCAGCGCCTGCTGGATCTATACCGGTAGCTGGACCCCGGAAGGCAACCAGATGGCGCGGCGTGATAATGCCGATCCTTCCGGTCTGGGCGCAATCTCCGGCTGGGCATGGGCATGGCCCGCTAACCGCCGCATTCTGTATAACCGCGCCTCCGCCGATCCACAGGGTAAAGCCTGGGACCCGGAACGTAAGCTGATTGAATGGAATGGGCAGCGCTGGCAGGGCTACGACGTGCCCGATTATCCGTTAACCTCGCCGCCAGAAAAACAGGTTGGGCCGTTTATTATGCTGCCGGACGGCATGGGGCATCTGTTTGCGCTGGATAAGCTGGCCGATGGCCCTTTCCCAGAGCATTATGAGCCGATGGAAAGCCCTACCGGCACCAACCCGTTGCACCCAACTCAGGTCCACAGCCCGGTAGTACGTATTTTCCAGCGCGATGCCGATACGCTGGGACAAGCTGATAAATTCCCTTATGTAGCAACCACCTACTCGATTACCGAGTTGTTCCGCCACTGGACCAAGCATGCGCTGTTAAACGCTATCGCTCAGCCTGAGCAGTTTGTTGAAATCGGCGTTGAGCTGGCGGCCGATAAAGGCATTAAGGCTGGCGATGAGATCAAAATCAGCTCACAGCGTGGCTATATCAAAGCCAAAGCGGTGGTGACCAAACGCCTGCGTCGTTTGACCATTAACGATAAGCAGGTGGATACCGTCGGCATACCTTGCCATTGGGGCTTTGAAGGCGCGACAAAAAAAGGCTTCCTGGCCAATACCCTGACGCCGTCAGTTGGCGATGCCAATTCACAAACGCCTGAATACAAAGGCTTTCTGGTTAACGTGGAAAAGGTGTAAGGGAGAACGATTATGGCTTATCAATCGCAAGACATCATCCGCCGCTCCGCGACCAACGGTTTAACGCCGCCGCCGCAGGCGCGCGATCATCAACAGGAAGTGGCGAAGCTGATCGACGTAACAACCTGCATCGGCTGCAAAGGATGCCAGGTCGCCTGTTCAGAGTGGAACGATATTCGTGATGAACCCGGTACTAACGTCGGAGTGTACGATAACCCGATCGATATGACCGCGAAATCCTGGACGGTTATGCGCTTCTCGGAAGTAGAAGAGAACGGCAGGCTGGAGTGGCTGATCCGCAAAGATGGCTGTATGCACTGCGCCGATCCTGGCTGCCTGAAAGCCTGCCCGGCGGAGGGCGCTATCATTCAGTACGCAAACGGCATCGTTGATTTTCAATCGGAACACTGTATCGGCTGCGGCTACTGCATAGCAGGCTGCCCTTTCAATGTGCCGCGTATGAATAAAGAGGATAACCGCGTTTATAAATGCACCCTCTGCGTGGATCGCGTCACCGCCGGTCAGGAGCCTGCCTGCGTGAAAACCTGTCCTACCGGCGCTATTCACTTTGGCAGCAAAGCGGACATGCAGCAGCTGGCGGCAGAGCGCGTCGAGGAACTGAAAACGCGCGGCTATAAAAATGCTGGTCTTTACGATCCGGCAGGCGTCGGCGGTACGCACGTTATGTATGTGCTGCACCATGCCGATAAACCGCAGCTTTATCACGGTCTGCCGGAAAACCCCTGCATCAGCCCGACGGTGACCTTCTGGAAAGGGATTTGGAAACCGCTGGCGGCCATCGGTTTTGCAGCCACCTTTGCCGGTTCGCTTTTCCATTACGTGGGTATCGGCCCGAACCGGGTCAAAGACGATGAGGATAGTGAACAGCAGGACAAAGAGGATCGGAAATAATGAAAAAACGCGACCTGATTGTGCGCTACAGCGCGCCGGAACGCATCAATCACTGGATTGTGGCGTTCTGCTTCATGTTCGCCGCCGTTAGCGGCCTGGGCTTTTTCTTCCCATCGTTTAACTGGTTATTACACCTGCTGGGCACGCCGCAGCTGGCGCGCATTCTGCATCCTTTTATCGGTGTAGCGATGTTCCTGGCCTTTATGCTGATGTTTTTCCGCTACTGGAAGCACAACCTGGTTAACCGTGACGACATTGAGTGGGCAAAAAACATCCATAAAGTTGCCATGAATGAGGAGGTCGGCGATACCGGCCGCTATAATTTCGGACAGAAGTGTGTATTCTGGGCTGCTATCATCAGTCTGTTGCTGCTGCTGGCGAGTGGTATTGTCATCTGGCGTCCTTACTTCGCCGCTGCCTTTCCCATTCCGCTTATCCGGCTGGCCTTACTGGTGCATTCGCTGGCGGCGGTGGGCCTGATTGTGGTGATAATGGTGCATGTTTACGCCGCGCTGTGGGTAAAAGGCACGCTGACTGCAATGGTGGAAGGCTGGGTTACGCCATTGTGGGCGAAGCAGCACCATCCGCGCTGGTATCGCGCTGTTCGTGAACAGCAGAGCCAACCGACAAAACAGGAAAAACGTCCCTGATGACTATTCGCATCATCCCGCAAGAACAGCTGGAGAAGAGCGACAAAACCACGGCGGATATGATTCCGCCGTTACTTTTCCCCAGGCTGAAAAATTTATACAGCCGCCGCGCTGCGCGTCTGCGCCAGCTGGCAGAAAAAAATCCGTTGGGCGACTATCTGCGCTTTGCCGCGTTTATTGCCGAAGCGCAGGAGATCGTACTTTACGATCACCCGCTGCATATGGATCTCCATGCGCGCCTGGTAGAAACTGCCGCCAGCGGTAAACCGCCGCTGGATATTCATACTTTGCCGCGCGATCCCCACTGGCAACGTTTGCTGCATTCGCTGATTGCCGAACTGAAGCCGGAGATGACCGGTCAGGCATTGGCGGTGCTGGAGAATCTGGAAAAAACTTCTGCGCCGGAGCTGGATGCGCTGGCGACTGCCCTGCTGGAGCATGATTTCGCCCAGGTAAGCAGCGATAAGGCGCCCTTTATCTGGGCTGCCCTGTCGGTTTACTGGGCGCAAATGGCGGCGTTAATTCCTGGCAAAGCGCGCGCTGAGTATGGTGAACAGCGGCAGTTTTGCCCGGTCTGCAACAGCGTGCCGGTATCCAGCGTGGTGCACATGGGCACCCAGGGCGGCGGACTGCGTTACCTGCACTGCAACCTGTGTGAAAGCGAATGGTATGTACTGCGCGCCAAATGCACCAACTGCGAGCAGACGCGCGATTTGCACTACTGGTCGCTGGAAAGTGAACAGTCGGCAATAAAGGCGGAAAGCTGCGGTGACTGCGGCACCTATCTGAAAATG
Organism: Pantoea sp. FN0302; assembly: GCF_050113775.1. Classification (NCBI taxonomy): domain Bacteria; kingdom Pseudomonadati; phylum Pseudomonadota; class Gammaproteobacteria; order Enterobacterales; family Erwiniaceae; genus Pantoea; species Pantoea sp. FN0302. The sequence continues at coordinate 178,320 of NZ_JBNJSM010000002.1, read as the reverse complement.
CTGTGGCAGGAGAAAGATCCGGCGGTTGAGCCGGTAGCTGACGATCTCGCCTCGCTGATTCTGGATGCGCGTATGGAGCAGGAAGGCTTTGCACGCAGCAGCCTGAATCCGTTTCTGTTTCCTGGCACTGACTAATCGTTAACGGCCAGGCCGCCGACGGCGACGGCCTGGCAATTTCAACTATTTGCTGGCAGGGGATCACCTTAATGAAACTTATCGGCAGTTATACCAGCCCTTATGTACGCAAAATTTCAGTTATCATGCTGGAAAAAGGCCTGACCTTTGAGTTTGTCAATGAATCGCCCTGGACCGAAGAGAGCCACGTACCGCAATACAATCCGTTAGGCAAAGTTCCGGCGCTGGTCGATGATAACGGTGAGTGCTGGTATAACTCGTCAATCATCGCCGCGCGGCTGGAAACCCTGCCACAGACGCCAAAATTGTTACCGGAAGATGCTTTTCAGGCGGTAAAGGTCAGGCAGCTGGAGGCATTAGCTGACGGGATCTGCGACGCAGCGCTGGTTATTGTGCGGGAACAGCTGCGCCCGATTGAACAGCAGTCGCCAGAAGAGATGCTGCGCCAGCGGCATAAGATTCAGCGCGGGCTGGATGCGCTGGAGCGTGAAGCAGCAAACCAGACCTGGCTTAACGGCGAGCAGCTTAATCTTGCTGATATCGCTGCCGCCTGCGCCATCGGCTATCTTAATTTCCGTCACGTCGCGCCGAACTGGTGCGTTAATCGCCCGTCGCTGGTGAAACTGGCGGAAAAAATGTTTCAGCGTGAAAGCTTTGCCCGCACGGTGCCGCCTGCGGCCTGAACGGAGGTACCGGATTACAGCCTAATCACCCGCCTGGACTCTGCGCTGGCGGGCGTAATTATCGCGCCCTGCTCGCTCACAGTGTAGCGCCCCTGCTGCACCTCTTTAACTTCATGGATATTACGCAGACAAAGCGTCCAGTTTGTCGCGCAGCCTTCGCCCTGCACCGTTAACGTTTCCCCTTCGCGACGCGCCCTCAGCGTAAACAGCGTCGCACCGTCGGCGGCGGGCACCTCACACCGTGCTTCACGCCCATCATCCAGTCTAAACAACTGGTAAGCTGTCTCTTTATGCCAGTCATAGTCTGGTTTTTGATCGTTACTGCCCAGCGCCAGCAGCGTAGTATCGCGATCGTAGAGCGGCAGGCTTAAGAAAGTATGCCGCTGCGCCAGGTTGTATTCTGTTTTCTGGTTATCAAATTACGTTTCTTGATAACTGTGATCCGGATAGCTTATTGGTTTGGCATTAGGCGTTATCGGAAAAAGAAGCTCTGTCGGTGCACATGCGTTTCGTTTATTTCGTATATTTTTCTTTTCGTATATTTTGATTAATCTTTTAATGCTGCCGCTGCCTGTATTTATGCTAAGCATCAGTTAAATAAAATAAATAGCTAAATTTATTATTATATTTTCCGAACTTCATTTCTAACCCCAGTAAAAAATATGACGGACTCAATTCTGGGCAGCTTGATCCTCCCGACTGCGAAAAAATTGAGGCTGCTTTGCGTGGACAAAGAGAAATGGCTGCATTTCTCGCTACAAAGCTGGAAACGCAAAAAATATCAATTCAGGATGCAAATAACGTTGCTCATCATATTGAGTTACCCACATCCGCCCTGATGTTGCTAATGAACATACCGGGAGAACTGGCCGAAGGTAACGCAGTTCAGGTTGTTCCAATTCATGCTGAATTAACTACGCAGAAAGCTGCCAATATTCTGAATGTTTCCCGACCTCACATGGTGAAGCTTTCAGAAAGTGGAACGTTGCCATTTCATAAAACGAGTCGTCATCGCCGCGTGCTGTTTTCTGACCTTATGCAATACAAAGAAAAGCGTGCCAAAGAAAGTAATAAAGCACTACAGGAGTTGGCAGACCAGAGTCAGGAGCTGGGCTTTATTAATGAAACATTCCAGGCCTGAAAAAGCCGCCTGTGAACGCGGATGAATATCTACAGACGCTATTAAGACAGAACCTGCCGATGACGGTTAAAGCGCTGGAAGGCTATCGCTTTATGCTATAGCTCGCGCCTGAAAGGCAGGTTAGGCTGGACGAAAAACAACAACGCCGGACAACCTGTAAAGATTGCCCGGCGTGAATCATCACAAGAAAGCGGTTACTGCAGCAGAGAAATATCCGCCACCTGCAGGAACAGCTGACGCAGTTTCGCCAGCAGCGTCAGGCGGTTAATACGCACCGCCGGATCCTCGGCGTTAACCATCACCTTGTCAAAGAAGTTATCTACCGCTTCGCGCAGCTGAGCCAGCTCGATCAGCGCATCCTGATAACGCCCTTCAGCAAACCACGGTTGCAGCTTGCTCTCCAGCGCAGTCACAAAAGTCGCCAGCTTGATCTCTTCATTCTCTTTCAGCAGCGACGCCTGCACGCTGCTGTTCAGCGGTTCAGTCGCTTTTGCCAGAATGTTAGAGACACGCTTGTTGGCGGCAGCCAGCGAGGCAGCATCTTCCAGCGTGCGGAAGTGCGAAACCGCCTTCATGCGCGCATCGAAATCGGCCGGACGGGTAGGACGACGCGCCAGCACCGCCTGAATCGTATCGACGCTGTGGCCCTCTTCCTGATACCAGGTACGGAAACGGCCCAGCATAAAGTCGATCACCTCATCCACAACCTTCTCGTTGCTCAGCTTGCTGCCATACAGGCGCACCGCTTCTTCGGTCAGGGTTTGCAGATCGAGCGGCAGATGCTTCTCAACGATAATGCGCAGCACACCCAGCGCGGCACGGCGCAGCGCAAACGGGTCTTTATCGCCTTTTGGATGCTGTCCAATGCCGAAGATACCGGCCAGCGTATCCATCTTATCGGCAATCGCCAGCGCACAGGCAACCGGGCTGGAAGGCAGATCGTCACCGGCGAAACGCGGCTGATACTGCTCGTTCAGCGCTACGGCAACCTCTTCTGCCTCACCGTCATGGCGCGCATAGTGCATGCCCATTACGCCCTGGGTGTCGGTAAACTCAAACACCATATTGGTCATCAGGTCGCATTTGGAAAGCAGACCGGCGCGGGTCGCCATATTGACGTCCGCACCAGTCTGGGCAGCAATCCAGCCCGCCAGCGCCTGAATACGGTCAGTTTTGTCACGCAGCGTGCCCAGCTGCTGCTGGAACAGCACGGTCTCCAGACGCGGCAGATTATCTTCCAGGCGTTTTTTACGGTCGGTATTAAAGAAGAATTCGGCATCGGCCAGACGCGGACGCACCACTTTCTCGTTACCGGCGATAATCTGCTGCGGGTCGCTCGATTCAACGTTAGCGACGAAGATAAAGTGCGGCAGCAGTTTGCCGTCATTGCCGTAAACCGGGAAATATTTCTGGTCGCCTTTCATGGTGTAGACCAGCGCTTCCGCCGGCACCGCGAGGAATTTTTCCTCAAAGGTCGCCGTCAGTACGACTGGCCACTCAACCAGCGAAGCCACCTCTTCCAGCAGGCTGTCGCTCAGATCCGGGTTGCCGCCGATCCCACGCGCCGCCGCTTCGGCGTCCGCTTTGATTTTGGCTTTACGCGCTTCGTAATCCGCCATCACTTTACCGCGCGTTTCCAGAATCTCCGGATACTGGTCAGCGTGATCGATGGTGAACTCCGGCTCACCCATAAAGCGATGTCCGCGCAGCGTGCGGCCTGACTCAATGCCCAGAATGGTAGCCGGGATCAACTCGTCGCCCAGCAGCAGCGTAACGGTATGTACCGGACGCACAAACTGCACGTCGCTGTCGCCCCAACGCATCAGCTTCGGTACCGGCAGCTTCGCCAGCGCCGTGGCGATCATGCCCGGCAACAGCTTCTGTGCGCTCTCGCCCTGCACCTGGGCGCGATACATCAGCCACTCGCCCTTATCGGTTTTCAGACGCTCGGCCTGATCCACGGTAATGCCGCAGCCGCGTGCCCAGCCTTCAGCCGCTTTGGTCGGCGCGCCGCTGGCGTCAAAGGCCGCAGCGATGGCCGGGCCGCGTTTTTCAATTTCGCGATCCGGTTGGGCCGCGCTCAGGTTGGCCACTTTCAGCGCCAGACGACGCGGTGCGGCATACCATTTCACCTCGCCGTGGGCGAGGCCCGCGCTATCCAGTTCGGCGGTTAGCTGAGCGGCAAAAGATTCCGCCAGGTTACGTAGCGCTTTTGGTGGCAGCTCTTCGGTGCCGATTTCCACCAGAAAAGTTTTGTCAGTCATGGCTGCCTCTTATTTGTTGTTATTGCACATCGGGAAGCCCAGCGCCTCACGGGAGGCGTAGTAGGCTTCAGCCACGGCTTTGGTCAGGGTGCGAATACGCAGAATATAGCGCTGACGCTCGGTAACCGAGATCGCTTTGCGGGCATCCAGCAGGTTAAAGCTGTGCGCCGCTTTCAGAATGCGCTCGTAGGCCGGTAACGGCAGCGGTTTTTCCAGCGCCAGCAGCATCTGCGCCTCCTTTTCATACTGCTCAAAGCAGGTGAAAAGGAAATCCACGTCGGCATATTCGAAGTTATAAGTGGACTGCTCAACTTCGTTCTGATGGAACACGTCGCCGTAGGTGGTTTTACCCAGCGGGCCATCGCTCCAGACCAGATCGTAAACGCTGTCGACGCCCTGGATATACATCGCCAGGCGCTCCAGGCCGTAAGTGATTTCACCGGTAACCGGTTTGCACTCCAGGCCACCAACCTGCTGGAAGTAAGTGAACTGCGTGACTTCCATACCGTTCAGCCAGACTTCCCAACCGAGCCCCCAGGCGCCCAGCGTCGGGTTTTCCCAGTTGTCTTCCACAAAGCGGATGTCATGAACGCCAGGATCGATGCCCAGCTCTTTCAGCGAGCCAAGATAGAGTTCCTGGATGTTGTCTGGTGACGGCTTAATGATCACCTGGAACTGATAATAGTGTTGCAGACGGTTCGGGTTTTCCCCGTAGCGCCCGTCGGTAGGACGGCGAGAAGGCTGCACATAGGCAGCGGCGATAGGCTCCGGGCCCAGCGCTCGCAGGCAAGTCATCGGGTGAGAAGTGCCAGCGCCTACTTCCATGTCCAGCGGTTGAACAATGGTGCAGCCCTGACGCGCCCAGTAATCCTGCAAGGTCAGGATCAGGCCCTGAAAGGTCTTGGTATCAAACTTTTGCATGTTGAATTCGCACGCGATACGGGTGAGTTAAAAAAGTGTGCGTCAGTATACCCTTTGACCGGGCGTTATGCAGCCTGTGATCTCGTCTGGCCGCCGCTTTGTTTCATTAAGGTTCAACCGCAGGCGACAGCGGGATGGAATCTGATTCCTGCTGGCGGAAAGTTGTTGAAGCGCGGCGGCCTGGCTACGCTCATAAACGTAAGTGCTCGCTTTATGAGGAAAAAATGTCGGCGCAAAAGATCAGTTGGATAGATAATTTACGTGCGGTGGCCTGCCTGATGGTCATCATGATCCATACCACTACCTGGTATATCACCAACAGCGGCCAGGTGGCGGAATCTGCCTGGGATAGCGCAAATCTGCTGAACTCCGCTTCGCGCGTCTGCGTACCGCTGTTCTTTATGATTTCCGGCTACCTGTTTTTCGGCGAGCGCAGCGCGCAGCCGCGTCATTTTCTGCGCATTGTGCTCTGTTTGCTGTTTTACAGCGCCGTCGCGCTGATCTATATCAGCTGGCTGACGCCGATCAGTGAAAAACTTTCACTGCTGCATCTGCTACAGAAACCGGTGTTTTATCACCTGTGGTTTTTCTTTGCGATTATCACTATCTACCTGTTTTCACCGCTGATTCAGGTGAAACCGGCCACGGCGCGCTACGTTATCGTGATGGTTCTGGTGGTGGCGGTACTGGCGAATCCAAACACCGCCGAGCAGGCTGCAGGCCGCTTTCAGTGGCTGCCGGTAAACCTCTATATCAGCGGGGACAGCATCTACTATCTGCTCTATGCCCTACTGGGCCGTGCGCTTGGCACCATGCAGTGTGACAGGCGCGGCGTGAGTTGGCTGATGGCGCTGCTGTTTATCGTGTGCGTGGCGGGCATCTCGGTCGGCACCAAAAAAGAGCTGCATGTTAACGGCGCATTTTCCGATCTCTGGTATCTCTACTGCGGGCCGTTGGTGTTTATCGGCGCGCTGAGCCTGTTTGTCCTGTTTAAAAACTGCCTTAACCGACCCCTGCCGGGACTGGCGCTGATTTCGCGCAATTCCCTGCCGATCTACGGCTTTCATGCGCTGTTCATCCACTTTATGCGTACGCACTATCTGGACCATAAACAGTGGCCGCTGCTGGATATTGCGCTGGTTTTCACCACTACGCTGGCGGGCAGCCTGCTGCTCGCGCTGGCGCTGCGTCGCCTCGACCGGCGTCACCTGGTGAGTTAAGCGCTAGCTGAACGACTCAGTCTCCATCAGCATGCTAAGCTGCTGATAAATTTTGGCAAAATGCGCACGCCGCGCCTGATAACGTTGATGGCGTTGCGCATCGGGCTGATGACGCTGCGCTAAAGGCAGCATGGGTAACAGCGTTTCTGGCGGCTGCTGCGGATGCAGCGCCAGCTGCGCCAGACGCGCGGCCCCCAGCGCCGGACCAACATCGCCGCCCTGGCAATAATCCAGCGTCTGTCCGCAGATATCCGCCAGCATCTGTCGCCAGTAAGCGCTGCGCGCGCCGCCACCGATCAGCATAATGCTGGATGGCTTGATGCCGCAGGCATGTACCGCATCCATCCCCTCCGCCAGCGCATAGCCCACGCCTTCCAGCACCGCCTGCGCCAGCTCCGGCCTGCCATGCTGATGGGTCATCCCAAAAAACACGCCTTTCGCCTGCGGATTATTGTGTGGCGTGCGCTCGCCTGAAAGATAAGGCAGGAAAAACAGCGGCGGCACATCGGATCGCGCCCGTTCGGCTTCCGCCAGCAATGTCGGCACATCGGCGCAGCCGGTCAGCGCGGCAGTCCACTCCAGACAGGCGGCGGCGCTGAGCATCACTGACATTAAATGCCAACGATCCGGCAGCGCATGACAGAAGCTGTGTACCGCGCTTTCCGGATTCGCCAGAAAACCCTCGCTTACCACAAAGTAAACGCCGGAGGTGCCCAGCGACAACATGCCCTGCCCGGCGTTAATCATCCCGCTACCGATGGCGCCTGCGGCATTATCGCCGCCGCCCGCCACTACCGGTACGCTTTCCATTCCCCATTGCTGCGCCAGCTGCGCATGCAAATAGCCGGTGATCTGGTTGCCTTCAAACAGCGTCGGCATTTGCGTCAGGGTCAGCCCGCAGGCGTTAAGCAGCGTTTCGCTCCAGCAGCGCTGCGCCACATCCAGCCACATGGTGCCTGCCGCATCGGACATATCGCTGGCGAAAACACCGGTCAGCCGCCAGCGCAGATAATCTTTCGGCAGCAGTACCTTAGCGATACGCGTAAAAATCTCTGGCTCATGCTGCTTTATCCACAGCAGTTTGGGCGCGGTAAAGCCCGGCATCATCAGGTTACCGGTGATCCTGCGCGCTTCAGGCAGCGCCTCTTCCAGCTGCTGGCACTGTGCCAGGCTGCGGCCATCGTTCCATAAAATCGCCGGACGCAGCGGTTGATGCTGCGCATCCAGCAACGTTGCGCCATGCATCTGCCCGCTCAGACCAATGGCCCGAACCTGGCTCAGCGGGTGCTGCTGAGCCAGTGCCCGCATCGCCTTATCGGTCGCCTGCCACCAGCTATCGGCATCCTGCTCGCTCCACAGCGGCTGCGGACGAGAAACCGTTAGCTTTTCCGTCTGGCTTGCAACCACCTCGCCCGCGTCGTTCAGCAATACTACCTTCACGCCGGAGGTGCCTAAATCGATGCCGATAACCATGCTGCGATTCCCTTTGATTGATTAACGGTAGAGCCAGCCGTTCACCAGGTTTTCCAGTTGCTCCTGGCGGCCGCTCTGATGCTGTGGATTAAACTGCTGCGCTAACGCATGCGAGGCCAGCGCCGCCAGCGACATTTCGCCCTGCAAAATCTGCTGGCCCAGTTCGCCATTCCAGCCGCTGTAGCGCTGTGCCACACGGCGATCAAGCTCGCCCGCTTCAATCATGCGCACCGCCACTTTTAACGCCAGCGCCATGGTATCCATCGCACCAATATGACCGTAAAAAAGATCGTACTTGTCGGTGCTTTGACGCCGCACTTTGGCATCAAAGTTCAGCCCGCCAGTAGAGAAACCGCCCGCCTTGATAATTTCATACATTACCAGCGCATTTTCTTCGACGCTGTTAGGAAACTGGTCGGTATCCCAACCCAGCTGCGGATCGCCACGGTTGGCATCTACCGAACCGAAAATGCCCAGCGCAATCGCGGTGGCGATTTCATGATGAAAACTGTGCCCGGCCAGCGTAGCGTGGTTCGCTTCCACGTTGACTTTAATCTCTTTCTCCAGGCCAAACTGCTTCAGGAAACCATAAACCGTGCCTACATCGTAGTCATACTGGTGTTTGGTCGGCTCCTGCGGTTTCGGTTCGATCAGCAGCGTGCCCTGGAAGCCAGTTTTATGCTTGTGCTCCACCACCATCTGCATAAAGCGGCCCAGCTGTTCGCGCTCCTGACGCAAATCGGTATTCAGCAGGGTTTCATAACCTTCGCGTCCGCCCCACAGCACGTAGTTCTCTCCGCCGAGCTGGTGCGTCGCCTGCATGGCGCTGCACACCTGGCTGGCGGCCCAGGCGAACACTTCCGGGTCAGGATTTGATGCGGCGCCCGCACCGTAGCGCGGATGGGTAAAGCAGTTGGCGGTGCCCCACAGCAGCTTAACGCCGGTTTGCTGCTGTTTTTCCTGTAGCACGTCGGTCATCAGCGCCAGATTATGCTGATAGCTTTTCAGCGAATCACCTTCCGGCGAGACATCCACATCATGAAAACAGTAAAAAGGGACATTCAGCTTATGAAAAAACTCAAAGGCGACCTCTGCCTTACGCTTCGCCATCTCCAGCGCATCGCCCGATTTTTGCCATGGGCGATCGAACGCGCCGACGCCGAACATATCTACGCCTGTCCAGCAGAAGGTGTGCCAGTAGCAGGCGGCAAAGCGCAGATGTTCCGCCATGGTTTTACCCAGCAGGATCTCCCCAGGATTATAGTGACGAAACGCCAGCGGATCGCTGCTGTCCGGCCCCTGATAGCTAACGCGTTCAATCTGATCGAAATAAGCCTGCATCGTTTACTCCTTAACAAGTTGACCGGAAATGGTCAGCGAAGATGGCTCTATTTTGGTAAGCGTCAGCCTCTCTCTCAATTACGTTATTTCACACCGCAATTAAGATAATTATTAACTGTGCGTCACGTCGCAAAATAGGGCTGGCGGCGGCTTTTACTTCGCGTCGGCGCGCAAAAAATAACGTTACCGAATCTGTTTCACGCTAAAACATCGATCGCCATCATAAAACCAGCAATAAACCAAAAAACGTAATGCCGGGATAAAAATCTGTAATTGAAGAAAGCATGCGGTCAGGTCAAGAATCCAACAGCCTGTTCAGGAACCTTCTGATAAAAAACACCTCAACCTACAGGGTAATGATGATGAAAATGAAACAGACTTTACTGGCCGTTTGCGCCGCGCTGGCTCTGTTTAGCCAGGCCGGCAACGCGAAAGAGGTCAAGATCGGCATGGCTATTGACGATCTGCGCCTTGAACGCTGGCAAAAAGATCGCGATATTTTCGTCAAAAAGGCTGAAGCACTGGGCGCCAGCGTATTTGTCCAGTCAGCCAACGGCAATGAAGAAACCCAGATGGCGCAAATTGAAAATATGATTAATCGCGGCGTTGATGTGCTGGTGATTATTCCTTACAACGGCCAGGTATTAAGCAATGTGATTGCCGAAGCGAAGCAGGAAGGCATTAAAGTACTGGCTTACGATCGCATGATTAATAATGCCGATATCGATTTCTATATCTCTTTTGATAATGAAAAAGTAGGCGAACTTCAGGCGCAGAGTATTGTTAAGCAGGTGCCGCAGGGGAATTATTTCTTAATGGGCGGCTCGCCGGTGGATAATAATGCCCGTCTGTTCCGCGCAGGCCAAATGAAAGTGCTTAAGCCGCTGATTGATGAGGGCAAAATAAAAGTCGTCGGCGATCAGTGGGTGGACGCCTGGCTACCGGAAAATGCGCTGAAAATCATGGAGAACGCCCTAACCGCCAATAATAACCAGATCGATGCGGTGGTTGCCTCTAATGATGCTACCGCTGGCGGCGCAATTCAGGCGCTTTCCGCGCAGGGGCTGGCGGGGAAAGTGGCTATCTCCGGTCAGGATGCGGATTTGGCGGCGATCAAACGCATTATGAACGGCACGCAAACCATGACGGTATATAAACCGATCAGCAAACTGGCCGATGAAGCGGCAAAAATCGCCGTTGAGCTGGGGAATGATAAACAACCACAGGCCAACGCCACGCTCAATAACGGCAAGAAAGCGGTTCCCGCCTGGCTGTTAACGCCGATCCCGGTTGATAAAAGCAATATTGACAGCACCATCGTCGCTGACGGCTTCCATAAAAAGAGCGATCTCTAAGCCCGCTGCCGCCGCCCGGTGGCTATTCCATTGCTGGAGAAAGTCATGACCACGCTACTGGAAATGAAAAACATTACCAAGCGCTTCGGTGCCGTAAAGGCCGTGGACGATATTTCTTTGCGCCTTGAGCCGGGCGAAGTGGTGTCGCTGTGTGGCGAAAACGGCTCCGGTAAATCGACGCTGATGAAGGTGCTGTGCGGCCTCTATCCGGCGGGCGACTACGAAGGGGAGATTTTGTTTTCTGGCGAACCGCTGCGCCCTGCCAATATTCGCGATACCGAACGCAAGGGCATCGTGATTATTCATCAGGAGCTGGCGCTGGTCCGGCAGCTTACCGTGCTGGAAAACATCTTTCTCGGCAGCGAGATCGGCCGGGGCGGCGTGGTGGATGACGAAACCATGGCGCTACGCTGTCAGCGGCTGCTAAAGCAGGTAAAGCTGGATATCTCGCCGCATACGCGCGTCGGCGATTTAGGGATTGGTCAACAGCAGCTGGTGGAAATCGCCCGCGCGTTGAACAAACAGGTGCGCCTGCTGATTCTGGATGAGCCAACCTCTTCTCTTACTGAACAGGAGACCAGCGTACTGCTGGGGATCGTTAAGGATCTGCGCGATCACGGCATCGCCTGCGTTTATATCTCGCACAAGCTCAACGAGGTTAAGGCGATATCCGACACCATCTGCGTGATTCGCGACGGCAAGCATATCGCCACCTGTGCGGCAGAGGGCCTGAGCGAGGACGATATTATTACCATGATGGTCGGGCGCGAGCTGACGGCGCTCTATCCACGTGAGCCGCATGAACAGGGCGAGGCGATCCTGCGCGTGGAAAATCTTACCGCCTGGCATCCGGTTAACCGTCATCTGCGGCGGGTAAATAATGTCTCCTTTACGCTGCGACGCGGGGAGATCCTCGGTATCGCCGGGCTGGTCGGGGCCGGACGCACAGAGACCGTTCAGTGTCTGACCGGTCTCTGGCCTGGGCGCTGGGAAGGCCAGATCACCATCAAAGAACATCGGGTTAATCCGCGCCGCTGGGACTGCCAGCAGGCCATTCAGCACGGCATCGCCATGGTGCCGGAAGATCGTAAAAAAGATGGCATCGTGCCGCTGCTGGGCGTAGGGAAAAACATCACCCTGGCGGCGCTGGGGCAGTTCAGCAACGCATTCTCTGTTCTGGATGAGGCGCGCGAGCAGGTTGCTATTAATACGTCTATTCGCCAGCTACGGGTGAAAACCTCTTCCGCAGAGCTGGCGGTAGGTCGCCTGAGCGGCGGCAATCAGCAGAAGGCGGTGATCGCGAAATGCCTGCTGCTTAACCCGCAAATTTTGATCCTCGACGAACCCACGCGCGGCATCGATATCGGTGCCCGCGTCGAAATTTACAAGCTGATCCATCAGCTGGTGCAACAGGGCATCGCCATTATTGTGATCTCATCCGAGCTGCCGGAAGTGCTGGGATTAAGCGATCGCGTACTGGTAATGCACGAAGGACAAATCAAAGCTGACTTGCCGAACCATAACCTGACGCAGGAACAGGTGATGGAAGCGGCCCTGCGGAGTGAACATTATGCTTAAAACCCATACCGCTATGCTGCCCACCAGCGGCGGCGGCGCGCCAGGCAAGCTGCGCCTGCTTAATCTGCAGGTGCTGGTAATGCTGGCCGCGATTATTGTGATTATGCTGTTTTTTACCTGGATGACCGACGGCGCTTATCTCAGCGCGCGCAACGTCTCTAACCTGCTGCGCCAGACAGCGATCACCGGCATTCTCGCGGTGGGGATGGTGTTTGTGATTATCTCTGCGGAAATCGACCTGTCGGTTGGCTCAATGATGGGGCTGCTGGGCGGCGCGGCGGCGATTTTTGATGTCTGGCTGGGCTGGCCGCTGCCGTTGACCATTGTGGTTACGCTGGCGCTCGGCCTGCTGCTGGGCGCCTGGAACGGCTGGTGGGTCGCCTATCGTAAAGTCCCCTCGTTTATCGTCACGCTGGCCGGGATGCTGGCCTTTCGCGGCGTGCTGGTCGGGATCACTAACGGCACTACCGTCGCGCCCACCAGCCCGGCGATGTCGCAAATCGGGCAAAGCTATCTGCCGGACGGCATTGGCTTCGGTTTCGGCGTTATCGGCCTTGGTCTGTTTATCGCCTGGCAGTGGCGGCTGCGGCTGCGGCGTCAGCAGATGGGGCTGGAGCAATCGCCAGCCCGCAACGCAGTGACGCGTCAGACGATGACCGCGCTGCTGGTGCTGGGCGCGATTTGGCTGCTGAACGACTATCGCGGCGTGCCTACGCCGGTGCTGATTCTGGCATTGCTGATGCTGGCCGGGATGTTTATGGCGACCCGCACCGCTTTTGGTCGCCGTATTTATGCGATTGGCGGCAACCTTGATGCGGCCCGCCTTTCTGGCATCAACGTTGCGCGCAACAAAATGGCGGTTTTCGCGATTAACGGCCTGCTGGTAGCCGTGGCGGGATTGATCCTGAGTTCACGTCTGGGCGCGGGTTCACCTTCCGCCGGTAATATTGCAGAACTGGATGCTATCGCCGCCTGCGTTATCGGCGGCACCAGCCTGGCGGGCGGCATCGGCTCGGTAGCGGGCGCGGTGATGGGCGCGTTTATTATGGCCTCGCTGGACAACGGCATGAGCATGATGGATGTGCCGGCGTTTTGGCAGTACATCGTTAAGGGCGCCATCCTGCTGTTAGCGGTATGGATGGACTCCGCCACCCGGCGGCGCGTGTAATCGTCGAAGCAGATCACAGGGCTCACCAATTTTTTTCTGCGGCTGGTTTCACTGTGGTAATCAAGATGCAGAATAAAAACCAGGAGTGATCATGTTTGAGAAACGTTTTCGCATCAGCCTGCTGTTTAATGCCAATAAAATCTATGACCGCCAGGTAGTGGAAGGTGTCGGTGAATATCTGCAAGCCTCGCAAACCGACTGGGATATTTTTATTGAAGAGGATTTTCGCTGCCGTATCGATAACATGCATGAGTGCCTCGGCGACGGCGTGATCGCGGACTATGACGATAAAGATATCGAGGCGCTGCTGCAGAATGTGGATGTGCCGATCGTGGGCGTGGGCGGCTCTTATCATCGGCCAGAAGATTATCCGCCCGTGCACTATATCGCGACCGATAACGCCGCGCTGGTAGAGAGCGCTTTTTTGCATCTGAAAGAGAAAGGCATTAACCGCTTTGCTTTTTATGGCCTGCCCGCCTCCTGTGGCAAACGCTGGGCGCAGGAGCGGGAATATGCCTTTCGGCGGCTGGTAGCGAAAGAGCGCTATCAGGGCGTGGTTTATCAGGGCATGGAGACCGCACCCGCCTACTGGCAGCACGCGCAAAACCGGCTTGCCGACTGGCTGCAAACGCTGCCGCAGCAAACCGGTATTATCGCCGTTACCGATGCGCGTGCCCGCCATCTGTTGCAGGTATGTGAGCATCTGAAAATTCCGGTTCCGGAAAAGCTGTGCGTGATTGGCATTGATAACGAAGAGCTGACGCGCTATCTGTCGCGCGTGGCGCTCTCCTCAGTGGCGCAGGGTACCCGACAGATGGGCTATCAGGCGGCCAAGCTGTTGCATCGGCTGCTGGATCGGCAAACCTTGCCGTTACAACGCATTCTGGTGCCGCCGGTGAAGGTTATCGCCCGGCGCTCAACAGATTTTCGCTCGCTGCACGATCCGGCAGTGATTCAGGCGATGCACTATATCCGCTTTAACGCCTGTAAAGGGATCAAGGTTGAGCAGGTGCTGGATGCAGTAGGCATGTCGCGTTCCAACCTTGAAAAACGCTTTAAAGATGAAACCGGCGAGACCATTCACACCATCATCCACAGCGAGAAGCTGGAACGGGCACGGGCGCTGCTGGTCTCCTCTTCCGTGCCGATTAATGAGATTTCACAGATGTGCGGCTACCCTTCACTGCAATATTTTTATTCGGTGTTTAAGAAAAGCTACGCCAGCACGCCGAAAGAGTACCGGCAGCAAAATGCGGAGGTGATTAGCTAGCGAGGAGCAGCGTTCTGGATTTTACAACGTTAGCGACGGCGGTTTTATCAACGTAGTTCAACCAGATCCCATAAGCTGCGTTGCCCGCTAATATCGTTAATGTTTAATAGATACGGTGTCGGAGTACAGAGCGCCAGACTAAGAGAACCGGCGATAAAAGTTTGGCTCACGAAGGAGTGCGCCAGTGCCGTGCTATCAATCTGCGCCATTTGCCATACATGGCCGCCAGATTGCTTCAAAATCGCCTCTTTACATGTCCAGATGCGCCAGAATGCAGCAAGCTGAAGAGGTTCTGGTTCTGCTGCTATTAACTGGCGCTCGCCTGCACTGAATACTGCATCAGCGAGCCGTGGCCAGTTTTCACGAGGTCGGATAATCTCAATATCACAGCCGACTTCTCCTTCATCGCTGACTATCAGCGCAATATTATTTCCGCTATGGCTGAGGTTAAACCACAGCGGCACACTGGCATGAAAAGCGGGTTTGCCATTATCGCTATAGATAATTTCAGGCAACGGCAGCGGGAAAAGCATGCGGCTAAGCAGCACGCGTCCGGCCAGCCACGCCGCACGCCGTGGCCCTGTGGGAGCTAACTGACGCAGGCCTGGCGAAAGCGGCTGCTGTTGCAAATCAGAAATTTTGCCCAGCGCAACCTGGTACATCTTTAAGCCCAGCGTTTGATAATAATGGAAGTATTGATGCCGCCGAAGGCGAAGTTATTGCTTTGCAGGTATTCGCAATCAATATGGCGGGCCTCGCTCATGATGTAATCCAGCGCGCCGCATTGCTCATCCGGCTGCGTCAGATTTATCGTTGGCGCAAACCAGCCTTCACGCATCATTTGCAGGCACATCCATGCTTCCAGCGCACCGCATGCGCCCAGCGTATGGCCAAAATAACTTTTTAATGAAGAGATTGGCGTTTTGTCGCCGTAAATCATCGCTGTCGCCTGGCTTTCTGCAATATCTCCCCGCTCAGTGGCCGTACCATGCGCCGAAATATAACCAATCTCTCGCGGCGTTAATCCAGCCATACGCAGCGACTGTTCCATGCATATCTGCATCGTCTCCCGCTGCGGTTGGGTAATATGCGCAGCATCACAATTGGTCGCAAACGCGACGATTTCACCGTAAATGGTTGCGCCGCGTGCTCTGGCATGCTCAAGCTCTTCAAGGATTAGCGTCCCGGCACCTTCACCGATGACCAGTCCGTCGCGTTGCTGATCGAACGGCGACGGCGTGATTTCAGGCGTATCGTTGCGCTGGCTGGTAGCAAACAATGTGTCGAATACGGCAGCTTCAGAGGGGCAAAGTTCCTCTGCGCCCCCTGCAACCATCACCGTTTGATAACCGTGGCGAATGGCTTCCCAGGCATAGCCGATCGCCTGACTGCCGGAGGTACAGGCGCTGGAGGTTGGAATAACCCGACCACGAAGACCAAAAAACAACCCGGTATTTACCGCCGTGGTGTGCGGCATCATTTGCACATACGTTGTGCCACTGATGTTATTGGTGTGTTTCTCAGTGAGCATGGTGGCAAATTCGCTTACCGGACCGGTGCTGCCAGTGGATGAACCGTAAGCGATACCTGTCTGACCATTTATCAGCACCGGATCGCCGATCAGACCAGCCTGTTCCAGCGCCAGCTCAGTTGCGCGGGTAGAAAGCAGCGAAACCCGCCCCATAGCGCGGATACGCTTGCGGGTATAGTGATCGGGCAAGCTGAAATGATCGATCGGCGCGCCCAGCAGCGTATGCAGACCCTCATAGATCTGCCACTCCGGCATTTTACGTACCGCGTTTTGATAAGTCAGCAGACGGCGAGAAACATCCTGCCAGGTTTCGCCTAAAGCGGTAACGCCACCCATACCCGTAATAACGACACGGCGAATCATAGCATCCCTCCGTTCACAGAAATGACCTGTCGAGTGATATATCCCGCAACGTCAGACATTAAATAACGGGCCAGTCCGGCAACTTCTTCTGCCTGTCCCATGCGCTTCATGGGGATAAGCGCCATTGCCTCTTTTAACGCCGCCTCTTCCATCTCGATCATACCGGTATCAATCAGCCCGGGTGCGATGCAGTTAACGGTAATTTTGCGCTTTGCCAGCTCAATCGCCAGCGCTTTAGTCGCGCCGATAATCCCTGCTTTAGCTGCGCTGTAGTTTACCTGGCCACGATTGCCCATGACGCCTGAGACCGACGAAAGCGTAATAATGCGTCCGCCGCGTCGTGCGCTAATCATTGGCATAATGCAGGGATGAATGACGTTATAAAAGCTGTCAAGGTTGGTGTGTATTACATCATCCCAGTCATTTTCACTGAGCGCCGGGAAGGCTCCGTCCCGGGCAATACCGGCATTGTTTACCACACCATACCATGCACCATGTGTAGCAATCTCCTGCTCAAGAATGTCACGGCACTGTTGACGATTACCAACATCAAAGCAGAGTAGACGACCCTGACCGCCAGCCCGTTCTATCGCCTGTAGCGTTTCTCTGGCACCCGCCTCATCGCGATGGTAATGCACGCCAATGATGAAACCATCAGCGGCAAGCTGACAAGCGGTAGCGCGTCCGATTCCTTTACTGGCGCCGGTGACCAGCACTGAACGATTCATCCTTTATTCCCCTGATTAAAAAGCGAATTCAACTCTTCCGCCGTCGGCTGGAAAGTATTTACGCGGCCTGTCGCCGCTGTCTCTTCGTCGATACGAATCGCACAGTCAAAACTGCCGAAACGCTCATCTTGCATCAGCAAGCTGACGTTAATATCCAGCGTGACGCCGCCAGGTAAATGCCCCACCGCGCAAACCAGCTCACGCGCTCCCAGAACCATGCCAAGCGCGATGCTCTGTTGACCACGCCGTTGGCGATGCCAGCCGGACCAGACGCCCACGGTTTGCGCCATTAGCTCCAGCGCAAACCAGCCGGGTAAGTTGCCTTGTGCATCAAGGAATGGTGCCAGCACACCGTCACGGTTCACTGCCACCCGGCAATGAGCGCCACTGTCCGTCACGCAAACAACATCGTCTAATAACAACATTGGCGCATCGTGCGGCAGATACGCTACCGGCGGCAAATAGTGACTCATACGCTTCTCCCCAGCAAAATGCTGGCATTATTACCGCCAAAGGCAAAAGAATTCGACAGGATCACCGGACGAACCAGCGGCTGTGCCTGTCGCAGAATAGCGCAGGCAGGCAGCGTAGGATCGATGGGGGACAGACTAAAATCCTGTGGTGGCAGCGGCAGGTTCTTCTGCAAAATCAGGGCACTGATAGCCGCTTCGGTAATGCCCGCCGCGCCTAACGTGTGACCGGTCAGATGCTTGGTTGAGCTACAGGGCACGCGCTCACCGAACAGGTCATGTACTACTTTCGATTCAATTTGATCGTTAAGCGTGGTGGCGGTACCGTGCAGATTGATGTAACCCACATCATCAGGCTGCATGTTAGCCTCTGCCAGCGCCTGACGAATAGCGCGAATGGCTCCTTCGCCCTCCGGATGCGGTGCGGAGATATGCCAGGCATCGCTGGATTCACCGACGCCCAATATCGCAATAGGCTGCGGTTCACGCGTTAGCAACATCAGCGCTGCGCCTTCACCGATAGTTATGCCACAACGGTCGCGG
Organism: Pantoea sp. FN0302; assembly: GCF_050113775.1. Taxonomy (NCBI): domain Bacteria; kingdom Pseudomonadati; phylum Pseudomonadota; class Gammaproteobacteria; order Enterobacterales; family Erwiniaceae; genus Pantoea; species Pantoea sp. FN0302. The sequence goes on along the minus strand of NZ_JBNJSM010000002.1, from coordinate 160,136 downwards.
CCAAACGGTTGGCACAGACTGGGCGATAACGATTCCAGGCTATGAAAGCCGCCGATCGGCATACGGCTCAGCGTATCCGCGCCGCCGACAAGGGCCACATCAGCCAGACCGGCCTCGATCAGACGCCGACCGCTGATGATAGCCCGGGCGCTGGATGAACAGGCGGTAGATAGCGTAAAAGCCGGCCCTTCCAGACCCAGCCAGTTCCTGAGAAAGCGCGAGGGATCGCCCAGTTCCTGCTGCGGATACTGCCAGCACAGGCTTGGCTCATTATTAAGCGTCAGACGAACATGTTCGTCTCCTTCATTCAGCCCTGAGGTGCTGGTACCCATCACAACAGCGATGCGATCACGGCCAAATTGCGTAATAGCGCTCTCTACCTGAGGCTGAATTTGCGCCAGCGCCGCCAGCAGCAACTGGTTGTTACGGCTGCGGTGCGCAGACAGCGCGTCGGGTATAGCGGGCAATTCGCCGTCCACCCCACCCAACACTGCCTCGGGATGATTATGTAACCAACCGGCACGCGCACGCATGCCAGGAGCAACCCCTCGCACCAGGTTGGCAGCAATCTCTGCGGTATCATTCCCTAATGCGTTAAGCAGGCCGAAGGCAGAAATATAAATCATGTCAGTCACCCAGATATTGAATGGTGATGTGGTATTTAAAGACGTATTGCTCAATGCTGACAGGCATACGCTGGCCTTTTCGCCGCATATAAACGATCGCGGTGACCAGCTTACCGTTAGCATTGCGTAATTCACGCCTGTCGCCTTTATCGTTCAACGTCCAGCCCGCGGGTAGTTGCTGTTGCCAGACGACAATCGGCCAATGGCTGAGCATAACGTCTGCCAGCACCTGGCTGGCTGGGGGAAGCTGCGGTACGATAACAGACTGCTCGGTATGCAACCCTTTTTCGTCATAGGTCACTAAAAACAGGCGGATCCCGATGGATGACAAGCCTGCCAGAGTGATTTTTTTATTATCGGCATTTAGCATCACCAGCAACGATTGCGTCTGGCCATTAAACGTCCCAGTCAGCAGTTGCTGAGAATTGACCGCAGAGGAAATGCCTGGCGCAGGGAGCGTAACGCGTGTGCCTGGCTCCAGCCAGGCCTGTGGTCGGCTACTGCTATTATGCTGTAAATCATGGCTACAACCGGTCAGCAGCACTACGGCGAGCAGGCTAACGCCACGCCAAATGTTATGTAACTTCATTTTTTCTTTTCTCTTTTTCTATCAGGCATCGCCAATGGCGAGAGCAGCCAGGCAGTAAAGATGCCGCTGACCAGAACAATGCCAAAACTGCTGATCGCTTGCGTGGCGCTAAAAACCAGCATCCCCAGCGTGAGTAAAGTTGTCATCATCGCCAGCGTAATCGCCAGGAGCGAAGTTAACGGTGTGCCGCACGGGTTGCTAAAAAACAGCGTGTAGTTGATGCCGATACCCAGCACCAGCACCAGGGCCAGCAACGAAAATAGATTCACCGAATGCCCGCTGAATGAAAGCACCGCCAGCCCGCACCCTAACGACAGCACGGAGGGCAGCAGGCTTACCAGCCCTTTGCGCCAGCCGAGACGCGCTATAGCGCCGCAGGCAAACACCAGCAAGGCCACGCCCAGCAGACCGCTCAGCACCGTGCGGTAAAGTGCAAATAACGTATCAAACGCCTGCTTGCGATCGATCCATGCCACCCCTGGCTGTTTATCCGCCAGTCGGCTCAACGCCGCGCTATTTTTTACGCCGTCGACCGGGAGCAGCACACCACTTGTGCCATCAGGCAATGTCAGCCACATCAGACGCCAGCCTTCACTGACGGGGCTGGCAAGCCAGGCATCTACCGATACAGGCATGGCGCTGAGATCAGGGTTAACCGTGCCCAGCCCGGCATGTTGTAGCAACCGCGTTACGGCGGGCATAGCTGCGCGCAATAGCTGTAAATCCTGCTGCTGCCGTGCCAGTGAATTAAGCGGGATGGTACGGTAGTGGCTTATCATACCTGCGCGTCTCGCCTGCTCCAGGGTTGACGCAAAAGTTTCCATCCGCGTCAGCGTTTGCTCTGGCGTTTTGCCGTAAACCACAAACCATTTTTGATCAACGCTTTGTCCGGTCAGACGCGTGATGGTTTTTTCCTGTGCCAGCAGCGTTGGCGGTAACGCCTGTAACTGCGAGATATCGTCATCGATACGCAGCGTCGCGAGTCCGGCCAGAGAAAACAGCGCCAGTGCCGCCACCAGCCCCCAGGAAAGCGCTTTTTTACGTCGCCATGCAGCCAGCCAGCGCAGCATCCAGGTCATTAACGGTACCGGGCGCACCGGCAGGCCACGACACAACCATGGATGCCAAAAAAGCACGGTTAAACAGGAAGCGCTTAGCCCTACCGCCGCAAAGATCGCCATCTGCCGAATGCCGGGGAAAGGCGCAATCATCATGATCAGATAAGCCGCTACGGTAGTCAGTAGCGCCAGCAGCAGTGCGTTACGTACTTTCGCCAGGCTTTGCCACGGCGTGGTCTCTGCACCATGCACCATACGTTCTGTCAGAAAATAAAGCGTATAGTCTGCTGAAATACCGATAATGCTCATGCTCATGACCAGCGTCATCAAATGAAGCTCGCCAAAAATAAGCAGAGTGACGACAGCCCCCGCCAGCGCACCGATGGCTATAGAGATCAGGCATAACAGCAGAGGGCGCAGCGATCGAAACGTCACAATAATCAGCAGAACTACGCCAAGAAGGGTCGCCACGCCGAGGGTTGAAATATCCCGTTTCGCCTGCTGACTGGCATAGTCGCTGTAAAACACCGTGCCGCGTGATAGCAGCCGCGCCTGTGGATATTGCTCTCTGAGCTTTTGCTGCATCGCGTCCAGCGTAGTGACCAGTTGCCGGGTTTGTTGCATATCAAACGCGTTATTCGCCAGTTCACCGTGCAGAAAGTACCAATAATTGCCTTCCTCATCTTGCGTAACCAGCCAGCCATCCATTAGACGCAGACGCTGGCTGTTTTGCGCCAGTGCCAACTGCGAGCCACGCATCAACATCAGCGGGTCGTTTTGCAGTTCTTTGCTACTGACGCCGGCAAAAGCGGAATAAAGCTGCGACAGGATCCATTGCGCCTGTGCTTCACCACCATTCTGCAAGCGCGTGCGCGTCGCGCTATCAATCAATCCGTTACGATGTTGCCAGAAAAACGCTCCCCAGGCCTGTTGACTGGCTACATCCATCTGCCCTTTTACATCGGCGAGCGCACGCGAATCTTTAAGCTGTGCGTACCATGCCTGAGCGACTGTAGGATCGGCGGTTTTTCCGGGGCTGACCAGCCAAACCATCTGGCGATCAAGACGCTGTATAAAGCCATCATTTAACGCGGGAGGTATCGCTCCCAGCGCCTGCTTTGGCAGCATTGCCAGCACGCTGCTGTTCATTCTGGATTGCGGCAGCAATAGCAGTAACAGGCTCAGCAGCGCCAGACATACGATGCCCCACAATAGCGCCGAGCGCCGAGCGCTAATAGGCGGCAAAGTGTTGGCGTTCTTCATCAGTTAACCGGGTAGGCGACAGTTGGTGTTGGGAAAGCGTAATATCGGTGCGATCGCCTTGTTTATCATTGAGTTGAATCGTCTCAAGGTATGTCTGCCCGGCAAGATCTATGGTGGCGAATATTTTATCCAGCGGCGTGGTAACAGGCGTTAAACGCAGCGACCAACGACCTTCACCGTTGTCCTGAAAATTGATACGGAAATTTTGCGCCAGCACTTTACGATCCGCCTGAAATAACGCACGCAGCAGGTGATTAAACTGGAACATTTGCGGATTGTTTTCTGCGGTGAGTACCTGTGGTGCCTGGCCGTTGATCACCTGAACCATACGTGAATCATCCAGCAGCATCATCATCGGGAATGGGCTTTTTTGCTCCCAAAGCAGCCCGGTGTCACGGGCGATCAGCATATCCCCCTGCGAACGCAGCGGCTGCGGTAAATTTTTAATGGCGCGCGTTTGCGTAAAATGAGCACGGATGACAGGTTGTTCAGTAAAGCGCTGCTGAAGTTCATCCAGGGTAACAGCGCTGGCCCATGGGCTGAGCAGCAAAATAAGTAAGGGCCAGTATTTCATTGGGCGGCTCCAAGACATTCAAACAGCACAGGCGGACTGACGAAACACATCTCCCGGCTACTTTCTTCCACGGCAACCTGTATGGTGTAGCCAGTTGTCGTGCGCTTGCCTGTAGCTGCATCGAAAATCTGGTAGCCGATACGCAGGCGGTTCTCATACTCCTCCAGTTGCGCACGAACGCGAATGCGCTGCTCAAAGGTCAGGGCGTTGCGATATTTGACACGCGTATCGACTATCGGCCAAACGTAACCTGATGCCTTCATCTGGCGGTAGCCGTAGTTAAACTGGTTCAATAGTTTTTCACGGGCAATTTCAAAATAACGAAAATAGTTGCCATGCCATACCACGCCCATAACGTCAACATCGTGAAACGGCACGGTAAGCTCTAGCTCGGTCGTAAAGCGGGGATCGTCAAGCACTCTCTATTCCTTATCGTCGGCGTCAGGTAAATGCCAGAAATCAAAAAAGTTAAACCAGTCCAGCGGCGCCAGCAGTGCGTAGTGCTCAAGGCGGGCAGCATAGCGGTTGACTGTATGTTCCAGCGCTGTCTGGCGTTCTGCGCGAGGCAGCAGTAGCGGATCGGCAAACGGCTCGCAGTAGATATGGAGTTTATTCTGTTGCTTAAGGGCAAAAATCAGCAGTACCGGACAACGCAGCACGGCAGCGAGCACAAACGGCCCCTGGGGGAAAGGTGCAGGTTGGCCCATAAATGGACTCCAGACCACCCGCCAGTCGCCGCCTCGCTGGCGATTAACCGCAAGGCGATCGCCGACTATCGCTACCCATTCACCGCGATCCAGTTTTTCTTTCAACATAATGGCCGTATCCGGGCCAATGTTGGTGACCGGTATCAGATTCAGCCCAGCCTGCGGCACGTTCTCAGCCATGATCTGTTTAAAACGTTGCGCATTTTCGCTAAACACCAACGCATTAATGACTTTCCCACCCTGCAACTGTGCCAGCGCACGGCAGGCTTCAACATCGCCTAAATGGGACGCCAGCAGCAACTTACCCTGGGGTTGATGCAGGTTAAGCACCGCTTCCACGCCAGGGGCCAATACCACATCGCGTCCTACCTGTAGCTCACCGCGCCAGCTGGCCACTTTATCCAGCATGGCGTCACCGAAACGCAGGAAATGACGATAGCTGTTGAGATGTGGCGGCGTAATCCCATGACGTGCCTGCAATTCACGACGCACGCGCGCAAGCCATGACTGCGATGCCCGGCGGGCAGAATTAGCCGTTAGCCAGTAAACGCCAACGACCGGCCAAAGCAGAAGTGAGAAGGCTCGACGTCCCAACAATCGCCAGACTGCCAGCATGATGCGCATTCCCCACAATCCTTTCACTTCGCGTTGTTTCGCCCAGTGATGTGTACGCCGTCGCATTAACAGTGAAGGAATACGTGGGAGCATGCCGAAGAACAGACGGGTATGCATCAGCGATATCCGTATGTTGTCTTTTAGCGCATCAAAATGCGACAGCCCATCCTGCGGATAAGTGACACGGGTTGGCACAAAGTAGCTGGTATTGCCCTGCCAGTAGAGACGCACCATCACTTCAGTATCAAAATCCATACGTTGACCCAACGTGATGCGTTGTGCCAGTTGCAGTGTCGGAGCGATCGGGTAAACGCGAAAGCCACACATACTGTCTTTCAACTGCAATGAAAGCGTTTCGATCCATACCCAAATATGTGTGACCCAACGCCCGTACAGGCGCGAGCGCGGAATCGAGTCATCATAAACAGGCTGGCCGGAAATCAGCGCGTCGGGGTGCTGCGCCGAAAGCGCCAGCATTGCCGGAATATCTTCAATGGCATGTTGCCCGTCGGCATCCACCTGTACCGCATGCGTAAACCCTGCCTGAGACGCCACCTCCAGGCCACGGATCACCGCCGCACCTTTGCCTGAATTTTGTGCAAGACGGATAAGCGTCAGCTGCGGGTAAAGGACGGCGAGCTCTTCAAGCGTCTGCCGTGTTCCTTCATTGCTACCGTCATCGACAATAATTATTGGTAGCTGGAACGGAGCGAGGCGTGCAAGCACTTGCGCCATCATTGTGCCGTGGTTGTAGCAGGGGATTACGGCACAGGGCGTATATTTTAACGGCATAAGCGAAGCTTCCCGCTGCTGGCCGTATGACGCACATCCCCCTCATGACGCTGAAAGCTGAACGTCAGGATCTGCCGCTCCTCTTGCCAGCTCAACGTTAACGTAACGGTATTACCCGGCAGCAGCGGCGCCTGAAATTTCACATTCTGCATGCTGTGAAAACGAAAGTCGGGGGCCAGCAGCATCCCAGCGTAGTGCATCACCCAGTCAAGCTGTGCCACACCGGGCAACAACGGCTGAACAGCAAAATGCCCCTGGAACCAAAACAGCGTCGGATCGAGATACAGGACAATCGCAGCCTGCCCGGGTGCCATCTGATAGATTTCAACTTCACGGGCTTTCATGAAATGTCTCCTGTAATTGTGCATAGACACGCTTATTCATACTATTAACGGGGATCTCATCCACTATCCGCCAATAGCGGGGAATGGCGACCGGTTCCAGCCAGGGAAGTAGCGCGCGTCGCCATGACAGTTCCAGCTTCTTACCGCTTGTCTGCTGCCACATCCTGCGTAGTGGCTCTTCCAGTACCAGCACAGCGCCAATTCCCTGTCGTCCGCCCCGCGTGACCGGTAACGCCGCTGCATCACGGATACCCTCCAGTGCCATCAGGCGGCGTTCCACTTCGCTTAGTGAGATGCGCTTTTCTTCAATTTTCACGACGCGTCCATGTCGTCCGACCAGGTGAAATAACCCGTTATCTTCAAGCTGTAAAATATCATCCAACAGCAATCCTTCTTGCTGGGCAATCAACGGTGAGAAGACGCGAAAAGCGTCATCCTCAGGCGTAATACGTACGCCCGGAAAGGGAAGCCACGGAATCATATCTTGATGGCGGTGCCGCCAGCCGAGAATGCCGGTTTCAGTGCTGCCATAGATTTCATCAGGCCAGACGCCAAACCAACGCTGCGTATCGAGGACGTGCTGCCATGAGAGCATACCGCCAGCGGAAAGGATCACCTTCACGGGCGGCGGCGTCAGCTTATGATCCAGACGCTTAAGAAAAGCCGGACTGCTGACGAAGAGATAACGGTGCTGATGATCAAGCGCGGCCAGCTGTTCAGCATAATAGAGCATCGCAGCGTGCAGCGGCATTCCAAGCGCTAAGGGCAAGAAGATGCGGAAAGTCAAACCATAGAGGTGCTGGGGAACCACAGATGCAACAACCCGGCAGCCTGACAGCTGCCCGCCAAAGCGGTCGGCCAGCAGGGCAGCTTCTTTATCAAGCGCAGCGATGCTTTTTATTACCCGTTTGGGCTGGCCTGTAGAACCGGACGTGTAGAGTTCAATGCAACGGCTGGGCGTGATAGTGGGCAACACCGTGGCTTCCGGTGCGCTCGTGTTTGCTGAGGAAACCACGCGTAGCACACCGTGCCAGTCCAGCGCCTGGTCGCTCAACACACCGTGAAACAACGAACGCTGCTCTTCCAGCAGGGAAACCCGACAGTGTCCGGGTATCACCGGCGTTTTACCCGCGCTTAGCGTTGCCAGTAACGCGACAATAAACAGGTAGCTGTTCTCGAAACAGAGCGCCCAGCGCTCTTCGTCTTGTTGACCTTGCAGATCATCAACCAACAGGGCGACATCATAACGCAACTGCCCTAGCGTCCAGGTATGATCGCCAAGCCAGGCGATGACGGTATCATCCGGACGAGATTTACTAAGCCACTGCGATAAAGGGAGAATGTGATTCATGATGTTTTCCGCTTTATTACCTGACGCCGCACCAGCCATTCGGTCGCCATCAGCGTCCCCATCAGCACATAAGCGATGATACCGTTCCATGCGGTCCACAGATGCATATCGCCCTGTAGCGCAGTAAACAGAGCGATACTGCCATTGATAATGAAAAAGAGGCACCATACCTGGGTGACACGCCGGGTGTAACGAACGCCTTCCGGGGGAAGCTGAGGCTCACGCAGGCGCGCCAGGCGTTCGACCAGCGGCATTGCCGTCCATAACGAACCGCCAAACAAGATAAGCATTAACAGGTTGACGACCACCGGATAAAACAGCAACAACTGATGCGTTTTAAGCAGGGTACTGGCAACGCACAGGACAATACCCACCAACGATGCGCTTTGCATCATAAAGCGCATCGGCCCCGCTTTCCGTTTTGCCTGCCATAAGCGTAACACCAACAACGCTATTATTAAGGGCAGCAACCAGTGCAGACTGTTATGCGACAGGCCGAACCAGACCACAAACGGCCAGGCCAGCAGCGTCATTCCTGTTACTACCTGAACACCCGGTAGCTTTCTGAAACCACACACGATAATCAGGCTTCGCGTAACAGACGCTCTACCGCGTCGACAACATCCTGCACCGTGCGTACGGCTTTAAATTCTTCCGGTTTGATCTTCTTGCCGGTTTTTTTCTGTAGCTGCACAATCATATCGACAGCATCAATACTATCCAGCTCGAGATCTTCATACAGGCGGGCGTCGGGTTTGATATCGTCAGGATCGATTTCAAACAGTTTGGTCAGAAGCGCAGAAACTTCCTGATAGATTGCTTTTTGTTCTGTCATAGCAGGCTCGTTATCAAACGCGTTGTGAATGGATAAAAGAGGCCAATGTAGCCACAGAGAAAAAGTGCTGGCGCGTTTCTTCACTTTCAGCAGAAAGTACGATGCCATACTGGTTTTTTACTGCCAGTCCCAACTCCAGAGCATCAATAGAGTCCAGCCCTAAGCCCTCCCCGAACAGCGCCGCATCAGTGTCAATATCGTCTGCTGTCAGCTCATCCAGATTCAATGTGTTGATAATGAGTTGTTTAATTTCTAAATAAAGCGCTTGCATTATTAAGTCCTGGAAGTGTTCTCAACTGATTGTAATTGCGCTAAAAGATGCCGGTTCAGCTGCCTTGCCGCCAGCGCCGGTTCTTGTGTATTAGCATGATAAAAATATTCAATCTGTACCCGCTGACCTGCGGTAACCTCGAACAGAGGTTTTGCCGGGGGCACGTTATACCATTTGCTCTGTTTGTCGAGCAGATGTTCGCTGCAACGAATAGTCACTACACGAAGATCGCTACAGCAGCGTACTGCGATATTGGCCGCGCCGCGTTGTAGGATCATCTCTTCCCCAGGCCGGGTACGCGTGCCTTCCGGAAAGATTAATAGCGTGTCGCCATGGGCCAGCCGCGCCTGGCTTTGTGCCAATAATCGATCGGCCTGGCTGTTGACCAGATAATCCGCCGCGCGGATTACGCCGCTAACAAACGGATTTTTCAGCAGCGCCTCCTTTACCAGGCAATCCGTTTCTGGCATGACGGAAGCAATGAGCACATAGTCAATTAACGTTGGATGGTTTGCCACGACCAGACAACCACGCTCGCTACGCAAAATCTCAGCGCCGTGAATGCGGTACGCCAATACGCCAACCCCCTTCGCCACCATCAGGAAAAAACGGAAGCTGGCTGAAATAGAGCGGCGGGCAACACGCCGCCGTCGTTTTTTATCGCGAACAATAAGTAACAGGAGATTAAACCAGATCAGCGACAACAAAAGCCCGCCGATGCCGAACAGCGCGAAACAAAAGCCCGTCATTAACAAACGCCAGAGCCGATTCAACCAGGCGAACTGTCGCATCATTTGCGGCTCCAGTTCCACTGAACCTTCTCTCCGGCAACGGTGAACTCAGCGGTATCGTTCAGGTAATGTTGCAAAAATTGCAGGCTCTGCGGCAATGGCGGCTCCGCCCCTTCGCTTCCACTCTGGGTTGTGCAGCGCAGCATAGTGCCCGTTTCAAACACCATCGCTACAGCCCATGCCCAGGTTGGCATGTGTGGCGGCAGAGTTGGATGATAAAAAGCAGGTAACAGACCGTCGAAATCCACCATCAATACGCGTTGATAACCCGCCTGCAACAGACAAATGACCTCACATAGCCCTTGCTGAAAAGTATCCATACCTGCCGATAATGAGGAAGAAACTATCGGCTGCTTTGCAGCGATCGTCAGATTCCCTACCGCAGAGTTATGTACCGACATGGCGAAGTCAGTCGGCGACATATCTTCGCCATACGCCAGAGCCTGAAGAAGGCGATAGTTGCGCTCCAGTTCGCCGTGGCGACTACTGAAAAGCACCGCGTCAATACGGTGGCGACGTAACATTGCCAACCCGCAGTCCACAGCTAATTTGCTGCCGGAACACAGCCGTCTGGCGGTCATCATCGGGAGTTCTGTCAATTTTGCCTGTGGCTCGTCAGGGTTGATGGCATAAGGCTGACGCGCCCAATCTCCCCATTGCGAAGCGTCACTGAGTCCAGGCGCTCTGGCCTGCCAATCGATAAGGTTTAAGGTAAATTTCATCAACGGCATCCGCAATCGATCAGCCACTCTGTGGCGCATTAATCAACGCCACAACCTGCTGGAATATTAAAATTTCTCACATAGCAATAAAGAATGACCAACGCCGAGATTATCGATGCGTTGCTCCACCCGGAAGCCAGCCATTTCCAGATAGTGATAAAACTTCTCTACGCTGTAAAAGCGACTATTACCGTTGGCCATACAGGTAAAATAGAGCGATGTAGCATTCAGGCTGAATGATGCAGCGTCGAATTTCTGCGCATCCCAGAACAATTCCATTACACACAGCCGAGCGCCCGGCTTCATCTTATCTGCAATGCGCTTGAGCATTGCGATAATTTGATCGGGAGAAAAACAGTCGAGGAATTGACTCATCCACCAGATGTCGGCCTCTTCAGGCAACGGCGCGTCACCCAGCATATCTACCGCATGAAAACCGATACGATGCGACAGACCTGCATTTTCAATATTCTGGCGGGCAAGTTCAATTTGTTGTGGCAGATCAAGCAGAGTAACTACGATATTTTCGTCGTACTGACAACATTTCAACGCCCATTTCCCGGTATTGCCGCCAATATCATATAATTTTTTTGGCCCGCTGGCGAAAATATAAGGTAGTGCCGCGTTAAAAGCAGCATCAGAATAGAAATGATCAAATGCGAACCAGCTTTCGCGAGCGGGCGAAGGTAGCTGTGACAGTACCGGGTAGATCGTTTCCGCATCGCTAAATACTTTTAATCCGGCAGGTTTTGTTTCTTCTAATGCCTGTTCTAAAAAGAATAACCCCTGATAACAGACATCCTGAGTGAAATCCATATTTACACGCGTCATGGTGTCGTGCAGCAAAAAATGCCCTACTTTCGCCAGACGATAGTATTTATCCTGGCAAGTCACAATGCGACCGCTTAACCCCATATCCAGCAGGACGCTAATAGCATATTCGCTCAAATCACAGTGGGCAACGATCTCTTCCAGAGTAGCGCCTTCCTTTCCGATCCTGTCGAGATATTCCAGCACACCGGCGTTACGTAAGCATAATGCCGTCTGAAATAACATTGGCGCAAAAGCAATTCGTTGCGCTTCGGTAATAGCATCCAGTGCGCTGAGCGTGTCCTTTTCGTACATGAAGAGCAATCCTGTCCTGGGGAAAATGAGGTTATCGGACCATTACTGGTCCGACTTTAGGGTAAATATTTATTACATAGCGCTGGTGGCGAGATTGATCTGGATGTCTTTGTCTAAATTGCGGACCCAGCGATTATAATTTTTGTGAATTTTACCACCGGACGCCAATAAATTAAGGCTGTTCTCATAGTTGATGGCGTAGCCGGTAGCCGAGTAATTAATCAATACTTCGGCCATATGGTCACGTGACTGCTGGCGCGCTTTGATAACGTTCGGACCCGCTTCGCTCATAATCCACTTACGCTGAGCACCTGCTTTCAAAATCGCATTTTTGACCTGCGTTTGCGTATGGCCAGCGTTAATTGTGGTGTGAATATTATCAACTGGCGCAGTACGTGCGCAGCCTGCCAAAGCCCCTATAACCGCGAAAACGGTTAATAACTTAACTAAACTTTTCATAAGAACTCCATTCAAAGTAGTGCACTAATAAAGTGAAATTTCCAGCCTGATTTCATTGTTTCAATGAAGACGATATCACTGTTAGTCTGATACCAGACAGAACAGTGGAAACGCCCTGCCTATCTTAATAAATCTATTTGATCGCTGATAGGGCTTTAACAAGGTTTATCGTTATCTGTGTCAGCCCCTGAGGTCGTTTAATTAACGACAAAAAACTTGCAACAATAAAAAATTAGCTTTTCCCGCGAGACTTTTCCTCACTGAAATAGATGACTCTTCTTATTTGGCTTAAGTTTTCAGGTTACACTGTTTATCTGTCAGTATTGAGAATCAGCTCATTACGATAAAGGTCTTTTTTAAGCCACAACAATTTATTGCATTTTGGCGTAAGCCCTTCTGATCGCCGTCATATTTGTATTAATTTCATCCAGAAAAAGAGACCTTATACAAACAGCTCACCCTAACGCCCGTCAGCAATCAGCAATCAGCAATCAGGAAAGAGCGTCAGCCATTATAATGGGTTCCGCCACGCTTTGTTCTACCAAAAGGCCGTCTGTTTAGCTCCTGTTTTTACTTTACTTGTCGCCCGACATACTATCTACGCCATGAGTGACCGTTCGGTCCACGCGGATGCATTAAGGAAGCTGGGATGAAAGCGAAGTCGACAACCCTTTATGATGTGGCACAGTATGCCGGCGTCTCTTACCAGACCGTTTCGCGGGTAATAAACCAGGCGGAAAACGTATCAGAGAAGACCCGACAAAAAGTTGAAGCAGCGATGCTGGCGCTGAACTATGTGCCTAACCGCGTGGCACAGCAGCTGGCGGGCAAAATTGGTCACACTATCGGGCTTGCGACCTCTGATCTTTCACTGCACGCGCCTTCGCAAATTGCCGCCGCCATTAAATCCCGGGCTGGGGAAAAACGTTTTAACGTGGTGATTTCAATGACCGAGCAGAGCGGCGCGGCAGCGGCCAGAGCGGCAATTAATAATCTGCTGGCACAGCGCGTGGACGGCCTTATCGTGAATATTCCGCTACAGGATGAAGAGGCGCAAAGCCTGGTGGCGCTATGTCGGGAGGTGCCGGTGCTGTTTCTGGATGTCTCGCCGCAGCTGGACGCCAACAGCGTCATTTTCGATCCTGACCAGGGCGCACGTTTGGGCGTGGCGCATCTGCTGGAACTGGGTCATCGGGAAATTGCGCTGTTAGCCGGGCCGCAAAGTTCAGTTTCGGCGCGTCTGCGCTTTGAAGGCTGGCAGCAGACGCTGGCGCAGCATCAGCTACAGGCAACGGCGATCATGGAAGGTGACTGGAGCGCGCTTTCCGGCTATCAGCAGGTGACGCGGCTGTTGAATGAAGGCCCACAGCCTGGTGCGATTCTGGTAGCGAACGATCAGATGGCATTAGGCGCGCTACGGGCCATTACTGAAGCGGGCCTGAAAGTGCCCGGTGACATCTCGGTTATCGGTTATGACGATACCGCTGACAGCGCCTGCTTTATTCCACCGCTGACCACCATCAAGCAGGATTTCAGAATGTTAGGGAAAAACAGCGTGGAGCGGCTGGTGGAGATGATCTGTCAGCCCGATGCGCCGACGCGTTCTGAGCTGCTGCCGGTTAGCCTGGTAATACGTAAAACCACCGCAGCGCCGGGAAGTGAGACGCTTTCTCCGCAGGCGCTGTCAGATGCGCTGATGCAGCTGGCGCGTCAGGCGGCACGTCTGAAATAGTCGCCCCGAGGCGTTGCTTTCCCGACGAATCAGAAGCGCACCATTAAATATTTCAGAAGGTTAGACAAGCCGTCCCCATTATACATTTACTTGCGGGTCAGGCCACGGCCTCGCCCGTTTGCGGCAGGCTGATGCCAGCAAAGCCGCCCACCACCCCCTTTTCGGCTACTCCTTCCCAGATTATTTGTGAATCCCATCACCGATTCCGGCTACGCGCCTTTACATCCCTGTGAGTCAAAACCATATTGCTATTAAATGTGAGCGCATCACAAAAGCATAAGGAAAAGCACATGACTGTAACAGCAGGCACATCAGCCGCCACGCTAAGCGCCATCCTGGCACGTCGCGACTGGGAAAATCCGGCGGTAACCCAACTCAATCAGCTCCCTGCCCATCCGCCCTTCTGCAGCTGGCGATCGCCGGAGGCGGCGCGAAATGATACGCCTTCCACCAGCCTGCAGAGCCTGAACGGGCACTGGGCATTCAGCTATTTTTCCCGACCGGAAGCGGTGCCGGAAAGCTGGCTGCAACAGGATCTGACTGACGCGGATGATATCAAGGTGCCCTCAAACTGGCAGATGCTGGGTTACGATGCGCCAGTTTATACCAATGTGACCTACCCGATTCCGGTTAACCCACCTTTTGTTCCGGCAGATAATCCAACAGGTTGTTACTCGCTCACATTTCATGTGGATGAAAGCTGGCTCGCCTCTGGTCAGACACGTATTGTTTTTGACGGCGTGAATTCCGCCTTTCATTTATGGTGCAACGGCCACTGGATCGGCTATGCCCAGGATAGTCGTCTGCCCTCCGAGTTTGATCTGAGCGCAGTGCTGCAGCCGGGCGCTAATCGTCTGGCAGTTATGGTGCTGCGCTGGAGCGACGGCAGCTATCTGGAAGATCAGGATATGTGGCGCATGAGCGGCATCTTCCGCGATGTCTCACTGCTGCATAAGCCCCACACCCGCATTAGCGATCTGCAGGTGGTAACCCAGCTTAATGAAAGTTTTAGCCATGCCGAGCTTAAGGCGCAGGTAGTGGTTAACGGCGCGTCGCTGTCGGACGTGCAGGTTACGATGCAGCTCTGGTTCGGCGAAGAGATGCTGGGCGAGCGTCAGCAACCGCTCGGCAGCGAGATCGTTGATGAGCGCGGCGCCTGGAAAGATCGCACCACGCTGCGCCTGCCGGTTGCCGCGCCGCAGCTCTGGAGCGCCGAAACGCCCACGCTTTATCGTCTGGTGGTGCTGCTGCATGACCGTAGCGGTATGTTACTGGAGGCGGAGGCCTGTGATGTTGGCTTCCGTAAGGTAGAAATCTCGCAGGGTCTGCTGAAGCTGAACGGCAAACCCCTGCTGATCCGCGGCACCAACCGCCATGAGCATCATCCAGAGAACGGTCAGGTGATGGATGAAGAGACCATGCGCCGCGATATTCTGTTGATGAAACAGCATAATTTTAATGCGGTGCGCTGCTCGCATTATCCGAATCATCCGCTCTGGTACCGACTGTGCGATCGCTACGGACTGTATGTGGTAGACGAAGCCAATATCGAAACGCACGGCATGGAGCCGATGAACCGCCTCTCCAGCGATCCCGTCTGGCTGCCCGCGATGAGCGAGCGCGTGACGCGCATGGTGCAACGCGACCGCAATCATCCCTCAATCATCATCTGGTCGCTGGGCAATGAGTCGGGACACGGCGACAATCATGACGCGCTTTACCGCTGGATTAAATCTAACGACCCGACGCGACCGGTGCAGTACGAAGGCGGCGGCGCTAACAGCGCGGCCACCGATATTATTTGCCCGATGTATGCGCGCGTCGATCAGGATCAGCCTTTCCCGCAGGTGCCAAAGTGGTCGATAAAAAAATGGATCGGCATGCCGGATGAGCATCGTCCGCTGATTCTGTGCGAATACGCACACGCCATGGGCAACAGCTTTGGCGGCTTTCATAAATACTGGCAGGCGTTTCGTCAGTATCCGCGTTTGCAGGGCGGTTTTGTCTGGGACTGGGTCGATCAATCGCTGACCCGCTATGACGATAACGGCAAACCCTATGCCGCTTACGGCGGCGACTTCGGCGATAAGCCGAACGATCGTCAGTTTTGTATGAATGGCCTGGTCTTTGCCGATCGCACGCCGCACCCGGCGCTATTTGAAGCGCAGCAGGCGCAGCAATTTTTCCGCTTTACGCTGAACAGCACGCAGCCGGTTGAGCTGGAGATCGCCAGCGAATATCTGTTCCGCCGCTGCGATAACGAACAGCTGATCTGGACGCTGGCGCAGGAAGGCTGCACTCTGGCCAGCGGCACGGTTCATCTGGATATCGCGCCTGAAGGCACGCAGCTGATTACCCTCAGCGATCTGCCTGCGATTACCGCCAGCGGTCAGGTATGGCTGACGGTGCAGGTGCAGCAAATTGCCGCCACCGCCTGGTCTGAGGCAGGACATATCTGCGCCTGGCAGCAGTGGCCGTTGGCCTCGCCATTAACATTGCCCGCCGCGCCGCACGGTACAGGCGAAGCTCCTGAGCTTCGCGTCAGCGAGCACGCCTTTGATATTCAGCTTGGTGCACAGCGCTGGCAGTTCAGCAGGAAAAGTGGCCTGCTGACTCAGTGGTGGAAAGGCGGGGAAGCGGCGTTGCTACAGCCATTACAGGATCAGTTTACGCGTGCGCCACTGGATAATGATATCGGCGTTAGCGAAGCCGCACGCATCGATCCCAACGCCTGGGTAGAGCGCTGGAAAGCGGCAGGCTTCTATGAGATGGAGCCGCAGCTGGAACGGTGCGAAGCAGAGCGTCTTAGCCGTGAAGTACAACTGCATACGGTGCACAGCTGGCGCTATCAGAACCAAATCCTGTTTATCAGCCGTAAAACGTATCGCATCGACCACACCGGTGAACTGCATATCAGCGTGGATGTGGATGTCGCGCCAGGCATCCCGGCGCCAGCACGTATTGGACTCACCTGCCAGCTGGCGCAGGTGCAGCCGCAGGTAAGTTGGCTCGGCCTTGGCCCGCATGAAAACTATCCGGATCGCAAACAGTCTGCCCGCTACGATCGCTGGCAGCTGCCGCTGGCGGCGCTCTATACCCCGTATGTTTTCCCCAGCGAAAACGGCCTGCGCTGCGACAGCGAATGGTTGCAGTATGGCGACAACGAATGGCGTGGTCGTTTCCACTTTAATCTCAGCCGCTACAGCCAGGCACAGTTGCGCGACGTTACGCACCGCCATCTGTTACAGGAGGAGCCGGGAAGCTGGCTGAATCTGGATGGGTTCCATATGGGCGTAGGCGGCGATGACTCCTGGAGTCCCAGCGTCTCGCCGGAATATCTGCTACAGGATAACCATTATCACTATGAAGTGAGCTGGGTGCGTGTTTAACACGCGCTGAGCGTTAGCCGGGGCAGGTTTGGCCTCTCTGCCCCGCGATAACCTTAAGGAAAAACGTTATGTATTACCTGAAAAATACCAACTTCTGGATGTTCGGGCTGTTCTTCTTCTTTTACTTTTTCATCATGGGAGCCTATTTTCCGTTTTTCCCGATCTGGTTGCATGACATCAACCACCTCAGTAAAAGCGATACCGGTATTGTTTTCGCCTGCATCTCGCTGTTCTCCCTGCTGTTTCAACCTGTGTTCGGCCTGCTTTCCGATAAGCTGGGATTAAGAAAACATCTGCTGTGGATTATTACCGGCATGCTGGTGATGTTTGCGCCCTTCTTTATCTACGTGCTTGGCCCGCTATTGCAGACCCACATTCTGCTCGGCGCGATTGTCGGCGGCATCTACCTTGGCTTTATTTACAACGGCGGCGCGCCCGCTATTGAAGCCTATATTGAAAAAGTCAGCCGCCGTAGCCAGTTTGAATTTGGTCGCGCGCGTATGTTCGGCTGCGTGGGTTGGGCGCTGTGCGCCTCGATTGTCGGCATTATGTTCACCATCAATAACCAGTTTGTGTTCTGGCTTGGATCGGGCTGTGCGGTGATTCTGGCGATCCTGCTGTTTATCGCTAAACCGCAGGCGCAGCCTTCCGCCACGGTTGCCGACTCGCTGGGCGCTAACCCCTCGCCCTTTAATCTGCGTCTGGCGCTGGAGCTGTTTAAAAATCCTAAGCTCTGGTACCTGTCGCTGTATGTTGTCGGCGTTTCCTGTACCTATGATGTGTTCGACCAGCAGTTCGCCAATTTCTTTACTTCGTTTTTTGCCTCCGGCGAACAGGGCACGCGCGTCTTCGGCTACGTCACCACGATGGGCGAGCTGCTGAATGCCAGCATCATGTTCTTTGCGCCGTTGATTGTGAACCGCATTGGCGGGAAGAATGCGCTGCTGCTGGCGGGCACCATTATGTCAGTACGCATTATCGGCTCCTCTTTTGCCACTTCAGCGCTGGAGGTGGTGATCCTGAAAACTCTGCATATGTTTGAGGTGCCGTTCCTGATTGTCGGCTGCTTTAAATATATTACCAGCCAGTTTGAGGTGCGTTTCTCTGCCACTATCTATCTGGTCTGCTTCTGCTTCTTTAAGCAGCTGTCGATGATTTTTATGTCGCTGTTTGCGGGCTATATGTACGACAGCCTGGGCTTCCACGGCGCTTATCTGGTGCTGGGTCTGGTGGCGCTCACCTTTACCCTGATCTCTGTTTTCACCCTGAGCGGAGAAGGCCCGCTCACAGCGCTACGCGCACGCGGCAAAAAAGAGGCGAAACCCGCCTGATGGCACTGGCTGAAGGTGAGTAAATGCATTATCCGTGCCGCAGCGATCGGGCTGCGGCCTTTTTTTAGCCCAATCTGAACAGCAGCATAATCTGCGAGAGCCGGGTAAACACCATTTCCATTAGATGATAAAAGTAAGGCGCGAAATGATTCATTAACGGCAACATCACCAGCATTCCTATGCCGAGCGTCAGCGGAAACCCCACCACAAAAATGGATAGCTGCGGCGTCAGGCGGTTCAGTAAGCCAAGCGTCAGGTTGATTGCCAGCAACAGCGTGATCACCGGCAGTCCCAGCGCAATGCCGAACTGAAAAATCAGGCTGCCGGAAGACGCGATCGCACTAAATGCGTCGCGGTTCAGCGGCGCGGTGCTTACCGGCAGCAACTGAAAACTTTCCGCCAGTACTTCCAGCATCAGCAAATGGCCGTTAAACAGCAGAAACAGCAGGATGGCCAGCAGGTTCAGCAGGCGGGAAACCACCGGCATATTATCGCCGCCGTTAGGATCGTAAAACATGGCGAAAGAGAGGCCCATTTGCAGCCCGATAATCTCACCGGCATAGCGTACGGCAACAAACAGTAACTGGATAGTCAGGCCCATCGCCGCCCCGATCAGCAACTGCTGGCAGCCGACCCAAAGCCCCATAATGGAGATCAGTGGAATGGCGTTATCAGGCAGATTTTGCCCCAGAAGCAGAGCGATAATCGCCGCCAGCCCCACCTTAACCCGAGCGCTGATCGACTTGTCATTAAATACCGGCGCGGTGCTAAACAGCGCCAGCACACGCATCAGCGGCCAAAAGTAGTGGCTCACCAGCAGTGGCAGCGCATCCAGCGACAGACTCTGCATATCAGCCAATCATCTGAGGAAGAGTAGTATAGAGCGCCCGCATATAGTCCAGCATCGTTGAGAGCATGCTCGGTCCAAGCGCGACCACCACCGCGACAATCATCAGAATTTTGGGAATAAAACTCAGCGTCATTTCATTGATTTGCGTGGAAGCCTGTAAAATACTGACGATCAGGCCGGTGACCAGTGCCGCCAGCAGCAGCGGCGCGGCCAGCATGAGTCCTACCCGGATGGCCTGAAACCCCATCGCCATTACGCTTTCTGGCGTCATCTGTTATCCCGTCAGTTGATAAAAGTCTGAGCCAGCGAGCCCATAATGAGCTGCCAGCCATCCACCAGCACAAACAGAATCAGCTTGAACGGCAGAGAAATGGTGGCGGGCGGCAACATCATCATCCCCAGCGCCATCAGCACGCTGGCGATCACCAGATCGATAATCAGAAATGGAATGAATACCGCGAAGCCGATTTGGAAACCGGTTTTTAGTTCGCTGGTAACAAAAGCGGGCAGCAAAATACGCAGCGGCACCTCATCCTGACTGGCGTAGTTATCTACCTTCGCCATGCGGGTATAAAGCGCCAGATCGGCTTCGCGCGTATGGCTCAGCATAAATTCACGCATCGGCTTCGCCGCGCGCGGCAGCGCCTCTTCCATGGTGATCTTATCCTGCGACAGCGGCAGCCAGGCATTCTCATACACCTGATTAAACACCGGCGACATCACAAAAAAGGTAATAAACAACGCCAGCCCCAGCAGCACCTGATTAGGCGGCGTGGAGGGCGTACCCAACGCATTACGCAGCAGGCCCAGCACAATAATGATGCGGGTAAACCCCGTCATCATCAGCAGGATGGCAGGTAAAAACGTCAGAGAAGTGAGCAGAACCAGCGTCTGGATCGGCAAAGACCAGCTTTCGCCGCCGCCGCCCCGCGTCAGCAGAATATCGCCGTTGGCGGCCAGGGCCGCATGCGGCAGCAGCAGTAAAGACAACAACGCCAGCGCCAGCCGGCAACGCTTTACGGTAGAGATTAAAGAACTCATTGTTCAGGTTCCGCTTTGCCGCGTTTCAGCAAGCGCCTCAGGGTAAGCTGAAAATCTGCCGCCGCCGCAGCCTGTGCCTCAGCAGGGTGAGCAAGGCGGCTAAGGCGGCTAAGGCGGGTAATCGCGCCCGGCGTAACGCCCAGCAGCAATCGTTGACCATCCACCTCTACCACCACCAGACGCTCGCGCTGGCCGAGCGAATGGCTGCTTTTCACCACAATCGCTGCCCCCTGCGCGCGGCCATGGCTGACAAAGCCACAGCGACGCGCCAGCCAGGCGCAGAAAATAATTAGCAGGACGACAATCGCCAACGCGCCGCTCACCTGAGTGATCAGCGAGAGGGTGGTAGAAGCATCATTCATAACAGATCTGCATTCTGGTTAACCGTCACCTGCTTAAACGCTGCATACGTTCAGAAGGCGTAATAATATCGGTGATACGAATACCGAATTTATCGGAAACCACGACCACTTCGCCCTGGGCGATAAGATAGCCGTTAATCAGAATATCCAGCGGTTCACCAGCCAACCCATCGAGTGTGACCACTGAGCCCTGGCTCAGACGCAACAACTCTTTGATTGTCATTTTGGTACGGCCCAGTTCCACGGTCATTTTTACCGGGATATCAAGGATAAGCTTGAGATCTTCGCTAAATGCAGCAACCTGTGTGTCTTTCGTTATAACCGGTGCGTTAGCCTGACTTTCCGTAGTCTGCTGCTCGGCTAACGCTTCCCCCCAAAGGTTGTCTGTAGACTGATCCTCAGTCTCAGACGGTTGTTTTGCGTCACTCATGGGGATATTGCTCCTTATTTAATGACGGTAAATTAGGTTTTAATAATTTCTCAATTTTGAGAGCATATTGACCGTTAACACAGCCATAGCTGCCCGAAAGAACCGGGAAACCATCAACACATGCTTCAATGTATTCCGGCTTGTCCAACGGAATAACATCGCCCTTTTGCAGCGCGAGAATTTTTGACAGGCGTGTTTGCATGTCGGTGAAGTTCGCCACCAGCTCCAGTTCGGTATCTTTTACCTGCGAAGCCAGTACTGTGCGCCACTGAGCATCTTCCTGTTGCGAATTTTCCAGTGGCGGATTACTTAACAGCTCACGTAGCGGTTCAATGATGCTGAAGGGAATACAGATATCAAATTCGCCGCTTTGCGAACCTATTTCCACATAGAAGGGCGTGGTCACCACAATATCGTTAGGCGACGAGGTGATATTAGTGAATTTAACCTGGATCTCAGCGCGCACATATTCAGTTTCTAATTTGAAAATAGAGCTCCAGGCGTAATCATACGCCTCCAGCGCCATCGACAGCATACGCTTGATAATACGCTGCTCGGTTGGCGTGAATTCACGTCCTTCCGCTTTGGTGAGAAAACGCCCGTCGCCGCCAAACAGGTTATCAACCGCCATAAAAACCAGGCTGGGCGAGAAAACAAACAGTGCCGTTCCGCGTAGCGGATTCATATGCACTAAATTGAGGTTGGTCGGCACCGGGAGATTACGGGCAAAGTCATGGTAGGGCTGGATTTTTATATTGCCAGCGGTGATATCCGGACTGCGTCGTAACAGATTAAACAGCCCCATCCGAAACTGCCGGGCAAAGCGTTCATTAATAATCTCAAGCGAGTGCAGACGTTCACGTACCACGCGGCGCTGAGTGTTGGGATCGTAAGGCTTGATGTTTTCATCGCCAATCAGCTCTTTCTCGACCTGTTCAGGTTCACTACTGCCGCCGCCGTTGAGCAAGCGATCAATTTCAGCCTGCGATAATATGCTGTCAGACATAAGCGTTACCGTAATATAAAGGCGTTAAACAAAACATCCGTAACAGTCACTCCTGGGGTTTCATCAAGAGGCATGTTTAATATTTTTTTAATATCCTGGATTAATTGCGACTTGCCTTCGTTAACCGATAACTCTTCCGCGCTGCGTCCGGAAAATAGCACTAATAAACGGCTGCGTACTTCCGGCAAATATTTTTCTATCTTGGTTTTATCTTCTTCATTACTTACGCGCAGCGTTAAGCCAATATAAAGAACGCGATCGTACTCTTCACCGCCAGGCTTCAGGCTAACGGTAAAGGTATCCAGCGGGACATAAATGGGCGCTATCGGCTCGACAACTTCAATGACCTCATGAGGTGTATCATCTGACAGCAGGCGCGCCTGCATGTTTTTCATTTCGTACATAGTCCAGGCGGCAATGGCGCAGGCAGCTATCGCCAAAAGTAAAATGACGAAAATAAATAACGATCTTGCTTTACTTTTCCCTGTCTTCGTCGACTTTTTTTTATTTGACATCGAATTAACAATTCCTGTTATAAACTACCTGACGTTCAATTATACAGATCCATTGAATAGCCAATTCTATTACAAGCAAGCCCCTGAACAATTCGTCAAAAAGAAGAAATTACTGATGGTAAATCATTGACTCTATTCTTCATGCAAAAATGCTTATGCCCGTGGGAGAATAAATTCGCTGAGGCGTAATTTCCTCTTCCACATCAATTAGCGGTTCTGCACCGGTCTCTTTTTGAGAAAGCGAAGATTGCCCTGAATCAGCATCAGCTGAAGAACCCCATGCTGCAGCGCCATCATGGCCAACGCTACCCTGACCCAGCTGAATTCCCGCTTCGGCCAGCGAGGTACGCAGATGAGACATAGCGGCCTCCAGCGCAGCGCGCACCGGCTGATGATCGGTAACGAAGTGCAACTGAACCTGATCCTGATCCAGACGCAGCTTGATCTGTAACGGCCCTAAATGTTCCGGATGTAAACGCAGCTCGGCATGATGAACGCCATTACGGGTAAAGGCGCTAAGTTTCTGGCTAAGCGCCTGCTGCCAGGCTGGCGATCCTACTTCCGGTTCCAGCACGCCATACGCGACCGGTAGCAGGGTGCTGGACGTTGAGGATGTAGCAGCGGGTGTCGCCAGCGATGCCGGGGAGGTAGCGGGTGCGGCGGTAAGAGGCATTGTCTGCGCGCGATTATCAACGGACAGAACAGCATTGTCACCTTCACCTTCCAGACCCTGCGCTACGCCGATAGCTTGCTTAATTAAGGCGTCAGGAGCGGGGCTTTGCTGCGTGTTCGGCTCGGCAGGCTTTCCGCTGTGATGAGCGGCCCGCGGGCTGGCGATCATGCGCAGCATCTCATCGGCGGAATTTTGATGTGCCGTTTGCAACGTGCCTTTTTCTGTTGTGGCCTGAAGCGCATCGGTGTCATTGATTAATGCATGTAGCGCATTGCCAGGCTGCCCGATTTGCGGCGCAGCGACAGCTTTAGCCAGGCTGGCCATAGCAGGTTGCGCAGCGGCAGTGGTTTCTGCCACGGCCGCAGACGGCAGCGAGGCACATATGGCATCAGGCAGAACAGCCGGCAGCAGCCAGGCCGCAACCGCATCAAGATCCTCTTCGTTCAGTTTGTCGCTGGCTGGTCGTTGCTCTTTTCCCTGTATAAGAGGCATACACCTGTCCGTAACAGCGGCGAGTTCACTATCCAGCACACTGGCGAAACCGGTATCGATACTATTGCCTGCCGCCGCTGCGGGGGCCACGCCCGGCAGGGAGGCGATGGTATTAATCATCATAAACCGCTGTTCCTTAAGCTTGCGCGCTGCGCGAATTCATCCATTAACTTCTGATCCAGGCGATTTTCTTTCGCCTGCTTTACACTATCGGCCCGGCTAACCAGGGTTTCAAAGGCGTTCAGCCGTCGCTTGTCTTTTTTCCAGCGATCCAGTGCCTGATCGACCGATTGCTGGCAAGCAGCAACATGACCGGCATGCTGTTTAACAACCCGACCAAGCGACGAGATAAAAAATTGATGGCTGAGCAGGTTGATCACCGGCATGCCGGTAGCTGACATCGTCGTCTGTAACTGTTGTCCATATTCCTGCTCATAGCGGGTTAGCTGCTCAAGCTGTGCGGCGGCATTGGCGTGAACCTGGCGCACCTTGCCAAGCTGGCTCGTGGTATCGCTTAAAGTCTGTTCCGCCAGCTCGCACAACACCTTCATTGGGGAACGCTGTGTCATTCGCTACTCTCCTTGTGGTGATCAGGTAAATCGGGAAACAGCGCAGAGAGCGCGGCGAACGAGGCTTCATATTCGCTGCGGTCATAGATTCCCTGCTGCAAAAAACGCTCCATTTGTGGATAGAGCTCAATCGCCCGATCCAGCAAGGGGTCGCTGCCGGCAGCGTAGGCGCCGACGCTAATCAAATCGCGGTTGCGCTGCCAGGCAGAAAGCAGCTGTTTGAAACGCTGTACTTTTTTGTAGTGTTGGGGTGGGATCAGCTCGGTCATGGCGCGGCTGATAGAGGCTTCAATATCGATGGCGGGATAGTGTCCCGCCTCCGCCAGTCGACGCGACAGCACCACGTGACCATCCAGAATCGCACGCGCCGAGTCGGCAATCGGGTCCTGCTGATCGTCCCCTTCGGTAAGTACGGTATAAAATGCGGTAATCGAGCCGCCTCCCTGCACGCCATTGCCGGCGCGCTCCACCAGCGCAGGCAAACGAGCAAAAACCGAAGGCGGATAGCCTTTGGTGGCCGGAGGTTCGCCAATTGCCAGCGCAATTTCACGCTGCGCCATCGCATAGCGGGTTAACGAGTCCATAATCAGCAAGACGTTTAACCCCTGGTCACGGAAGTCTTCCGCGATGCGCGTCGCGTAGTCGGCGCCCTGCATCCGCAAGATAGGTGAAACGTCGGCCGGTGCGGCGATCACGACAGCGCGGCTTAGCCCTTCTTTTCCCAGGATATTCTCAATAAAATCTTTAACTTCGCGGCCACGCTCGCCAATCAGCCCAACCACAATAACATCCGCTTTGGTATAGCGCGCCATCATGCCGAGCAGCACCGATTTCCCCACGCCGGAGCCGGCAAAAAGCCCCATTCGCTGCCCACGCCCGACGGTTAACAGGCCATTAATAGCGCATACGCCCACGTCCAGCACAGACTTGATCGGCTCACGCAGCAAAGGGTTAAAAGGCGTGGAAAAAAGCGCGCCGCGCTGGCGCGTTTCGGGGGCAGGCAGGTTGTCCAGCGGTCGGGCGCGCGCATCCAGCACCCGACCCAGTAATGCCTGTCCCAGCGGTAACATTTTGCCTTTAGTCGTACCGGTATCCGGGGCATAAATTCGCGCGCCCGGCAGAATGCCATCCGTATTCTCCAGCGGCATCAGATAAAGCAACTGTCCGTTAAAGCCGACAACTTCGCTTTCCACGCTGTCGCCGCCGTGCGCGCTGTCACGCTCTACCCGACACAATGTGCCGATCGGCAGCGTTAAGCCCACGGCTTCTAATATCAGGCCGGTAGCTCGCGTTAATCTGCCGTAGCGGCGTATGCCGGATAAGCTCATTATCCGCTGTTCTTTGTCATCAATGGCTTGCAGCCATCGTGCAAGTCGCTGACTCATGCGCCATAATCCTCACGGCTGAGCTGACACAGCGCCTGCCAGCTGCTGGAAACGGTGGCATCCAGTTCGCATTCTGCCGAGGTGATGCGGCAGCCGCCGGGCAACATAGCGTCATCGGCGCGCAGCTCCCAGCCCTGTTGCGCCAGTACAGTACCCAGCTGCTCCTGCACCGTGGAAAACTCGTCGGCATTTACCCAGAGCTGAACAGGCCCCTGGAACAGCGGCTCCTGCTGCAACAGCGACTGGATTTTCTCCAGCAGCAAATTGTTGTCGAAAGCCAGGTTTTTACCCAGGGTGGCACGGGCTGCTGTCAGCGCCAGCTGCACCAGACGCGACGGAATGACCTTCTCAAGGTTATCAATCGCCGCCTGGAGCGAGTGCAACAGCTCGGTAAATTGCGCCGTGGTTTGTTGCTGGCGTTCTCTGGCTTCTGCCAGGCCCTGCTCAATACCGGCCTGATGCCCCTGTTGAAAACCCTCCTGGTGCCCCTGTTTACGACCTTCTTCAATGCCCTGCGCCAGCCCCTGCGCCAGACCTTTTTGTTCTGCCTGGCGTCGCAGCCGTTGCAGCTCTGCCTGCTGCTGCTCTGGCGTCGATTCGCTGTTCATGATCTGCACATCGTCAGACAGCATATCTGCTTTACAAAGATCTTCCGGCTGCCAGATCTGCCAGCCGGTTAACTGCTGAAGATCAGACATAGACATCCTCACTGCCGCCAATGTTAATTTCACCGCTTTCCGCTAAGCGGCGCACAATCTGCAGAATGGTTTTCTGTTCGGCTTCCACCTGCGACATACGTACCGGCCCGCGTGCACTGAGATCCTCGCGCATAATATCGGCCTGACGCTTCGACATATTGCGGAAGAACTTATCGCGCAGCGGCGCCTCTGCGCCTTTCAGGGCAATAATCAACGTTTCGTTATCCACATCCTGCAGGATGCGCTGAATACTGCGATCGTCGGTATCCAGCAGATTTTCGAACAGGAACATCTCGTCGATAATTTTCTGTGCCAGCTCATGGTCAAATTCACGTACCGCCTCAATCGCTGCCTCTTCCTGCTGCGATTTCATCAGGTTAAGAATTTCGGCAGCCGGACGAATACCACCCATTTTGCTGCGTTTGAGGTTCTGGCCATGTAGCAAATTATTCAGTACTTCTGTCAGTTCCTGCAGCGCCGCAGGCTGTACGCCGCCGAAGGTGGCAATACGCAGCATGATGTCGTTACGATCGCGCTCATCAAAGCGCGTCAGCACGTCCGCCGCCTGGGCACGTTTCAGATGCACAAGAATGGTGGCGATGATTTGCGGATGTTCTTCATGAATCAGTTCAAATACCGCCAGCGGCTCCATGAAGTTCAGCGTTTCAATGCCGCTATTATTGCCCTGGGTATCCAGCAGATCTTCCAGCAGGCTGGAAGCGCGCTCTTCACCCAGCGCCTGTATCAGCACATTGCGCAGATAATCATTGGTATTAACGGTAAGCGCGGCGAAATCGCCCGCATCTTGCTGGAACTCTTTTAGCACTTCAGCCAGTTGCTCATGGGTAAAGCCACTCATGCTGACCATCGCGCTACTGATTTGCGTTACTTCATGGGTATTGAGATGACGAAAGACCTCCGCAGCACGCTCTTCGCCGAGCGTTAGCATGATGATCGCGCTTTTGTCGCATGCATTCATGATGACTGTTCCTTATTCATCCACTGACGGAGTACCAGAGCGATAACCTGCGGGTCCTGCTCAGCCATACTGCGCAACTGCTGCACGTTGACTTCAGTTTCCACACGCTGCTGCGCTTTCGCCTGCTCACGCATTTCTGCTTTACGTAGCTGTGCATCCAGCTTGGCCTGACGCGCTTCCTTTTCCAGTTCGAGACGCTGTAGCGCCAGCTCCTGATGCTTAATCCAGAAAGGCTGCAGCATCTTGCGCCATAGCACCAATGCCACCAGCAGCACCAGCAAATAGCGACCCGCCATCAACATCGAATCGATAAAGACAGGACGCAGCCAGAACGGCGTTTCAGGCTCGGCCGGCTCATCAGTAAACAGGGAGTTGACTACGTTTAAGCTATCGCCGCGCTCGCTGGAGTAGCCCATCGCCTCTTTAACCAGCGCCTGGATCTTCTCCATTTGTTCTTTATCCAACGCGACCGGCTTGCCTTCCTTATCCAGCTGATAGTTCACCACGACCGCCACCGAGAGGCGTTCGATCGTGCCGGGGCTGCGTTTGGTATGGGTAAGCGTACGGTTCAGTTCGTAGTTGGTGGTTTCATCTTTTTGGCGGCTATAAGGCTGAGTTGATACGGCCTCGCTATTAGCGCCCTTCTGTGAATTATTTGCCGTAGCGGGTTGCTCAATCGGCGCGGTGGTGGGAGCGGAGGGCTGATTGCTTAGCGCGCCCGGCACGCCGCCCGGCCCTGCTTTATTCCCCTGCTCGCTGCTGTTGATTTGGCGGCTACGTACGGCCATGTTTTCCGGCGCGCTGTTCGGCTGATATTGCTCTGCCGTTTGCTCATGCGTAGTGAAATCGATCTGCGCGGTGACCTGTGTTTTGACATTGGCCGCGCCTACCACCGGAGCCAAAATAGCCTGAATACGTTGGCGATAATCCGCTTCGATCTCATTGATATATTTAAGCTGATTGGTCTGGAGCGCCTGATCGCCGCGCTGAGTCAGCAAATTACCACGCTGATCGACCAGCGTGACATTATCGACATTCAGGCCGGGCACCGCACTGGAGATAAGCCAGCTAATCGCATTAACCTGCCCTGCACCCAGTGAGCGGCCCGCATTTAAATCCAGCGTTACCGAGGCGGAAGGTAACTTTTGCTCGCGTACAAACAGCGTTTGCTTAGGGATCGCCAGGTGCACGCGCGCGCTGCGTACCGGGCCCAGTTTCTCAATAGTGCGCGCCAGTTCGCCTTCAAGCGCGCGCTGGTAGTTAATCTGCTCGTTAAACTGGCTAAGACCAAATTTTTCCTGGTCGAGCAGCTCGAAACCCACCTGTCCGCCTTTTGGCAATCCCTGCTGGGCCAGTTTCAGGCGGGCCTCATATACCCGATCGGCGGGCACCATAATGGCACCGCCATGCTCCTGAAAACGGTAGGGCACGTTCATCTGTGTCAGCTGCGCGACAATGGCTCCGCCATCTTCATCGCTGATATTGCTATACAGAACACGGTAATCGGGAGATTTCGCCCAAAATAACAGCGCAATAATCACTGATATAAATGCAGCGGCAAGAATAATAAACAGAAAGCGAGGATTCGCACGAAATCGCTCTACCATCGAGGTAAAGTTTAATTGGGTGTTAGGTTTACTACTGTTATCACTGGCATCCATGCGGTCATCCTACCTGAATAAAAGATGATGCAATCTGCACCATAAGCCATTAGTCTGCGCGCCAGTTCCGATACCAATATTAACAGGCGGAATGCCTTTTACCGGCAACGCGCCTTTAAGGATTATCCTCCATTTGATAAAAATATTAAGCGCTAATAAATGCGAGCTTATGTCGGCTATTTGCATTATCTACCACATTCAGAAACATGTTATTCTCACTATTAATCAGAAGTTAATAAAAGGAAAAAAGCTGGCATGACGTTTGCGTCTGTCAGCGTTTATTTATAAGGGAATGCTATGTCAATCCAATCTACAGGTGTGCTGGAACAGATTCAATTTCTGGCGAATAAGATTTCAATGTCAGGAAATAGCCTGTCTGTTCATGATACAAAAAATAGCGAACCAGTATCTTTTTCCGGCCTTTTACTTAACAGCCTTAACAATATTAGCCAGTTACAAAACCATTCCAAAAGCCTGTCAGAGAATTACATGACTGGCACCCCGGGCATTGGTCTCAATGACGTCATGGTTTCCATGCAAAAATCTTCTATTGCGCTCAACCTGGGCATCCAGGTTCGTAACAAATTAGTCAGTGCTTATCAGGAAATAATGAACATGTCCGTGTAACGAGAAAGGTTCATTATTTATTTCAGGTATTTCTTATCTAACTGACATCGCAATCGGCAGCCTTCCCTGCGGTATTTATTATCTGTCATCAGAAGGTTACTTGCTGCCACAGGCTACGCGTTGGTTTCGGATATGGCTGCTCTTTATAGAAATCAGTGCGGTAAGAAAAGTGAAATCATCCCATTGAATAATACAACTGTGAATATCCAGAGCGACTTTGTTTTAACCGGAGCGGAACTGCAAAAAATCACTGCGCTGATTTATCAGCGTGCGGGCATCGTATTGACGCATCAAAAACATGACATGGTTTATAACCGCCTTACGCGCCGCTTACGTCAGCTGGGCATGAAAACCTTTACCGCTTACTTAAATTCACTGGAGTCAGATCCATTCAGCGATGAATGGCAACAGTTTATTAATGCCCTGACAACCAATCTGACCTCCTTTTTCCGGGAGGCCTACCATTTTCCCATTCTGGCTGAACATGCTCGCTCAAGGCAAAGCAACTATAGCGTTTGGTGTACCGCCGCTGCGACAGGCGAAGAGCCCTGCTCTATCGCTATGACGCTGCATGAAGCGCTGGGTCCCCATCTCAATGGTCCGCGTATCTGGGCAACGGATATTGATACCGAAGTGCTGGCAAAGGCTGAAACCGGCGTTTACCGACATGCGGATATTCAAAATCTGACGCCGGAACAAAAGCGCACCTGGTTTTTACGCGGTACCGGCGCGCAGCGGGAGCAGGTTAAAGTGAAGCCCGCGCTGCTCTCTAACATTCATTATCAGCAGCTCAATTTATTGTCGCCTGAGTGGCGGGTCCCCGCCCCCTTTGATACCCGCTTCGACGCCATATTTTGCCGTAATGTCATGATCTATTTTGATAAACCAACCCAACTTCGCATTCTGCAACGCTTTGAGAACATGCTAAAGCCGGGCGGCCTGCTGTTTGTCGGACATTCAGAAAACTTCAGCAATATAAACGGGCCGTTTCGTCTGCGCGGACAGTCGGTTTACTGCCTGGCTCAGGAGCGAACATGAATAAAATCAAGGTACTTTGCGTTGATGACTCGGCGCTAATACGCAGCATTATGAGCAAAATCGTCAACGAACAGCCCGATATGGAAATGGTGGCAACGGCCCCCGACCCGCTTATCGCCCGCGATCTGATCAAGCGCCATTCGCCTGACGTCCTCACGCTGGATGTAGAGATGCCGCGCATGGATGGCCTGGACTTTCTGGAACGCCTGATGCGCCTGCGTCCGATGCCGGTGATCATGGTCTCATCCCTGACGCAGAAAGGGTCAGAAATTACCCTCAATGCGCTGGAGCTGGGCGCCATTGATTTTGTTACCAAGCCTCAGATGGGGCTGCAGGACGGTATGCTGAAATATAGCGAACTGATCGCCGATAAAATTCGCGTGGCTGCCCGGGTACGTAATTTTCAGCGCTATAGCGAAACTTCTGCGCCGGCACGCCTGCCAACCGGCCCCTTAATCGGCAGTGAGAAAATCATTGCGATCGGCTCATCGACCGGCGGTACGGAAGCATTGCGCCAGGTATTAACCGCCATGCCGCTTAACTGCCCCGGGATCATGATCACTCAGCATATGCCTGCCGGTTTTACCCGCTCCTTTGCTGAACGGCTAAATAAGTTATGCCGTATTACGGTGAAAGAGGCGGAAAACGGTGACCGGATTTTGCCCGGTCATGCTTATCTGGCTCCTGGCGGCATTCATCTTGGACTGACCCGTAGCGGGGCGAACTATCACGCCCAACTGCAGGATCTCCCGCCGGTAAACCGCCACTGTCCTTCCGTGGATCTGCTTTTTCATTCTGTCGCGAAATATGCCGGGAAGAATGCGGTCGGCGCGATTTTAACCGGTATGGGTCATGACGGTGCGCAGGGAATGCAGGCGATGCACCAGGCAGGCGCCCGTACCCTGGCGCAAAGCGAGAGAACCTGCGTGGTGTACGGCATGCCGCGCGAAGCCGTCGCGCTCGGCTGTGTGGATGAGATTGTCGATATCGATCAGATGTGTCAGCACATCCTGAGCAATGTGGTCGGGCAGGCGCGCCGTATATAGCGGTTTATCAGCATGACCAACCCCTGTTATTTCACTTTCACTATGGACAGATAATAAAAATGGCAGACAAGAATTTACGTTTTTTAGTGGTAGACGATTTCGCAACCATGCGTCGTATTGTGCGTAATCTTCTAAAAGATTTGGGCTACCACAACGTAGAAGAAGCAGAAGACGGCAACGATGCGATGGGCAAGCTACAGCTTTCGCCGTTCGATTTTGTCATCAGCGACTGGAATATGCCCAATATGGATGGCCTGGAACTGCTCAATGAAATCCGCAAAGACGAACGCCTCAAAACCTTACCGGTGCTGATGGTGACGGCGGAAGCCAAAAAAGAAAACATCATTGCGGCGGCGCAGGCGGGTGCCAGCGGTTACGTGGTTAAGCCTTTTACCGCCGCCATACTGGAAGAAAAACTGACGAAAATCTTCGAAAAACTGGGATGGTAGGAAGCATGGAAGCAGAGCAGAATGCGCAATCCGCTGAAAATCTAAGGATTATTTTTTCACAAATTGGACATCTGACGCGTCAGCTACGTGACAGCCTGAATAATTTGAGCCTCGATCGCGCCATTATGGATGTGGCAGAGGTCATGCCAGACGCCCGTGATCGCCTGAATTATGTGGTCAATAAAACCTCTCAGGCCGCCGATCGCGTACTCACCTGCGTGGAAATCGCCCGTCCTTTACAGGACAACCTTAACAGCACGGCGGACAGCCTGGCGGCGCGCTGGGATGAGTGGTTTGAAAATCCGATTGAGTTGACCACCGCTCGTGCGCTGGTGATCGACACACGGCAGTTTTTAAAACAGACGCCGGACGTTGCTCAGCAGACCAATCAGCAGCTAATGGAAATCATGATGGCGCAGGATTTTCAGGATCTTACCGGTCAGGTGATCAAGAAAATGATGGATATGATCGCCCATATTGAGCAGGGTCTGATACAGATGCTGGTGGACAATATGCCGGAGAAACCACAGGCCGCCGTCGCCGCCGACCACCCGGGTAACCTGAAAAATGGCCCGCAGCTTGATCATACCAAAGCAGGCGTCGTCGCCTCGCAGGATCAGGTTGATGATCTGCTGGAAAGCCTTGGCTTTTAGCGATGTCTGAAGAAAGTGATGTAGAAAAAACGGAAGACCCCACGCCCCACAGACGACAAAAGGCACGGGAAGAGGGACAGATCCCACGATCCAAAGAGCTGACCTCTTTGATGATGCTACTGGTGGGATGGTCGCTGATGCTGGCAGGCGGTGAGAATGTGGTCGGCCACCTTACCCATCTGTTAAAAGGCGGGCTGACATTCGACGCGCTGCTGGCACGCGATCCGGCACAACTCTGGCTTCATCTGCGCAATCTGGGCGATCTCGCCATAAGTGCGCTGCTGCTGCTGCTGCCGGGGCTGTTCCTGACCGGGTTAATGACGCCCATGCTGCTGGGTGGTCTGCAGCTCGGCGGTAAATCTTTTAAGCTGGATCTGAAGCGGCTTTCACTGCTCTCCGGTCTTAAGCGCATGCTTTCCGCGCAGTTCGTCTCTGAACTGTTAAAGGGTTTGCTGAAGGTCACGCTGGTCGGCTGCGTTTGCGGTTTTTACCTGTTTATGCATAAGCAGCAACTGATTCATCTGATGAATCAGCCGCTGAACGATGCGCTGCGTCATTTTGGCCAGTTGATTATGGACTGTCTGCTGATGGTGATCCTGGCGCTGATCCCAATGGTGGGTTATGACGTTTTCTACCAGCTCTTCAGCAATATGAAAAAGCTGCGTATGAGCCGACAGGAAATACGTGACGAGCATAAGCAGCATGAAGGCGATCCCCATATTAAAGCGCGTATCAAGCAGCTACAGCGTGCTGCGGCAACGCGCCGCATGATGGCGGAGCTGCCAACGGCCGACGTGGTCATCAATAACCCCACGCACTACTCCGTTGCGTTGCGTTACAAAGAGGGCGCGATGGCTGCGCCTGTTTTAATCGCTAAAGGCGCAGGTGAAACGGCAATGCGTATTCGCGCCGTGGCTGAAGAGCACAATATTCCAATGCTGCAGGCAGCGCCGCTGGCGCGTGCGCTGTATCGCCACTGCGAACTGAATGCGCCGATTCCCACCACCCTGTATAGCGCAGTGGCGGAAGTTCTCGCCTGGGTTTATGGCCTGCGCCGCTGGCGTAACGCAGGCGGCATACGTCCGAAAAAACCCGTCAATCTTCCGGTGCCTGAAGCGCTGGATTTCAAACCTAAGAGCCAAGAGTGATGTCAAATTTAGCGAGCAAACTACGCTTGCCGCAGTTTAAACAGACGCAGTGGCAAATTCTGGCCGGCCCGGTATTGATCATGCTGATTCTGGCTATGATGATTTTGCCGCTGCCGGCGTTCTTACTGGATATGTTGTTCACCTTCAATATCGTGCTGTCGCTGATGATATTGCTGGTGGCGATGTTTACACAGAAAACACTGGAATTTTCCGCCTTCCCTACCGTGCTGCTGTTTTCAACGCTGCTGCGGCTGGCACTGAATATTGCCTCCACGCGTGTGATCCTGCTGGAGGGTCATACCGGCGGAGCGGCGGCTGGCCGGGTGGTCGAAGCTTTTGGTCACTTTCTGGTTGGCGGTAATTTCGCTATCGGCATAATCGTGTTCGCCATTCTGATCATTATTAACTTTATGGTCATCACCAAGGGTGCCGGACGTATTGCGGAAGTCGGCGCGCGCTTTGTGCTGGACGGCATGCCAGGCAAACAGATGGCGATTGATGCCGATTTGAATGCCGGGTTAATTGGCGAAGATGAAGCAAAACGCCGTCGTAACGAAGTGACCCAGGAATCTGACTTTTATGGTTCTATGGATGGTGCCAGTAAGTTTGTGCGCGGTGATGCGATTGCCGGTCTGCTGATTATGGCCATCAATATCATTGGCGGCCTGACGATCGGCATGCTGCAACACGATATGTCATTTGCCCAGGCTGGTGAGACCTACACGCTGCTGACTATTGGCGACGGGCTGGTCGGTCAGATCCCCGCGTTGATTATCTCTACCGCTGCTGGCGTCATCGTGACGCGGGTTGCCACCGAGCAGGACGTAGGCGAACAGATGGTCAGTCAGCTGATGACGAATCCACGCGTCATGCTGCTCTCCGCCGGCGTAATCGGCCTGCTGGGTATTATTCCGGGCATGCCTAATCTGGTGTTTTTACTTTTTACCTCTGCTCTACTCGGCACCGCCTGGTGGCTGCGCGGGCGTGAACAACAGGCCGCGCTCAGCGGTACGCCTTTGCAAGGCAACAAGGATCGTGAAACGGCAAAAGGCAAAGCGGAAGCGGCCCAGGTGGCAGAGGCTTCCTGGGAGGACGTACAGCTGGAAGATGTACTCTGTCTGGAGGTAGGCTATCGTCTGATTCCGCTGGTGGATACTGCGCAAAGCGGGCAGTTGCTGGCACGCATTCGTGGTATCCGCAAGAAATTTGCGCAGGATATGGGCTTTCTGCCGCCGCCGGTTCACATTCGCGATAATCTTGATTTAGCGCCCGGCGACTACCGCATTCTGTTAAAAGGCGTTGAAATTGGCCGTGGCACCATTCAACCTGAACGCTCAATGGCGATCGACCCAGGCTGTGCGGAAGGCGAGCTGCCGGGCGTAGCTTGCCAGGAACCCGCGTTTGGTCTGCCTGCGGTATGGATTGATGAGATATTGCGCGAGCAGGCAACGATTCAGGGCTATACCGTGGTTGATCCCAGCTCGGTGGTCGCCACGCACCTTAATCACCTGATTGGTCTGCATACCGATGAGCTGTTCAGCCGCCAGGAAACGCAGCTGCTGTTGGATCAGGTCGGTAAAGAGATGCCTAAGCTGGTGGAAGATTTCATTCCAGCCGTGCTGCCGCTGAACACCTTTCATAAAGTACTGCAGAACCTGCTGGCGGAGCGCGTCTCTATCCGTGATATGCGAACCATCATCGATACACTGGCCGAGTTCGCCCCAGGGCAAAATGATGCCGACGAGCTGACGGCGCAGGTACGAATTCGACTTGGCCGTGCCATTACCCAGCAATGGTTCCAGAATAATCAGGCGATTCAGGTTATTGGGCTGGATACCGAGCTGGAGCGCTTACTGACGCAGGCGATTCAGAACGGCAGCGCCATTGAGCCCGGCATTGCGGAAAACCTGATTGCACAAACCGAACGCGCCATTCAGCAGCAGGAAGCGATCGATGCGCCGCTGGTCCTGCTGGTTAATCAGCCACTCAGGCTGATGCTATCTCGCTTTCTGCGGCGCGTTTTTCCACAGCTGGCCGTGCTTTCTAACCTTGAGCTGACCCATAACTGTACGGTACGCATGACCTGGGTGATTGGTGGCAAAAAGTGAGGACAAGATCTGTCTTAACCCTTCTGCTGGCGGTTGCATCGCTGCCAGCTTTGGCTATGCATGGTTCGTGGAGCGGCGCGGCGGCCGGACCTTTGCTCAGCGTGGGTAAGCAGACCTATGTGGGAAAGCCGCTGCGTCCGGCTGTGCCGATACCCGCTAATGCGGCGCTGCGTCGCATTAGCTGGCGCATAAGGTTGCTTTCGCCATCGCCGACAGGGCTGGAGATCAAGCTTTGTAGCGTGACGGCCTGTATCCTGCTGGATCGGTTAACAGGCCAGAAAGCGACGCCGTTACCCTTTTCGCCGGGAGAGGCGTTATGTTTTATCTATGTGATTAACACGAACGGGCAGCTGAAGCCGCCCGTTCGTGTGGTCAGTCATCAGGTAACCATCAATTATCAGGCGGGTCGTTAGTCAGATAGTAAGCGCGCGGAGACGGCAAAATTATCAATAATGATGTGCTGGCATTACCGGAAGGGCGAGATAACTTGTGCAAGATATGCCTTGTTACCCTTTTTACTTTGATGCAATGAAGACATCTCTTTTTTTAATAGCGCCATGCGACCTTCCAGTGCCCGGTTTATCTCTTCTTCATTACTTTGTAGCGTTATTAAAAAATTATAAAATTGTTCTTTTTCATCGCTGGACAGCGTATCGGGAACCTGTTCCAGCACAGCACGCAGGGTAATAATATAGCGCTCCGCCATTGTGACGAAATTACCCCATTCTCCCTGTTGCGCCATAACCAGCATAGCCTGATTCATTTTATAAATATTATTGTGTTCTTCAATAAGGAATGTAGCCATAGCCTGCCTGTTTTCAACGTGGTTCGATTTCTTTCCATGCCTCAGCGATATTGGTTAATATCTCATCAACATGTGCTAACTGAGAAGGATCGTTATTTAAATTAGCCTGTAATAGCGTGCGCGACATATAGTGATAAAGTGCATCCAGATCGCCTGCGATCTGTTTTCCCTTTTCATGATCGAGGGCGGATCGTAATCCATTATCAATAATGTTAATTGCTTTTGAAATCATTTCACCGCGTTTAGCGATGTTGCCGTTTTCAAAATAAAGGCGCGCGCGCACAATGGCGCTGTGCGCGCCATCGAACAGCATAGTAATCAACTGATGCGGCGTTGCACCTGCCACCTTGCTGTGAAGATCGACCTGCGCGTAGGCCTGGGTTCCTTGCTTTGCGTACATGTTAGTCTCCATAAAAATAAGCAGGTATACGCCTGCTTATTTTGGCGGTTTGCGCACATTATTTATTAAGGCTGGATAACATTGAGATCAGCTGGTTACTCAGGCTAGTTAACTGCGACATGGTCGAGTCCAGATTCTGGAACTGAACGCGATAGCGCTCTACCTGCGCATCGATCAGCTTTTGGGTTTTATCTATCTGCTCTTTTACCAGCTTGACCTGCTCATCAAGGCTATCGGTGGTGTTTTTGATGATGCCGTCGGTTTTGCTCTCTTCGTCACCGGCATATTTGGTAATAATATCAGTCAGCGTGGAGGCCAGGCCCTGATTTCCGGCATGGTCTTTAAACATCTGGCCAATTTGATCGGGATTATCGGCAATCGCTTCGTCCAGCGTTTTCTCACTTAGCGTCATCTGACCCGTGCCGGCATCGAAGGTGATGCCCAGCGAAGCCAGGGCGTTATAGTCGCTGTTTTTATCGCCATAGACACCGTTAACCGCAGCGCGCAGTTCACCCACCATACTGCGCAACGTACCATCGCCCATCAGCGCGCCGTTCTCCTTGTTGGGTTTGGCCACCTCGTCGTCTTTCAGGCCAGAGGCGTCGTTCGGCAC
The DNA here is from genome assembly GCF_050113775.1 of Pantoea sp. FN0302. Lineage (NCBI taxonomy): Bacteria > Pseudomonadati > Pseudomonadota > Gammaproteobacteria > Enterobacterales > Erwiniaceae > Pantoea > Pantoea sp. FN0302. Next base: position 122,014 of record NZ_JBNJSM010000002.1, on the reverse strand, counting down.
ATATTTACTGGAAGCGGTGGTTTGCTTTAGCAATGCATTGTAGTTTTTAACAAAATCCTGCAGCGTACTTTTGATGGCGGAGTTATCTATGCTGAGTGTGAGCTGCTCCGACGCTCCCTTTTCAGAGGTGGCTTTCAGATTTAGGGTAACGCCTTCGATGATGTCGGTAATATTATTACTGGATCGCGTGTACGTGATGCCATCAACCTTCAGTTGTGCATCCTGTGCTTTGGAAACGACAATCATGCCATTCGTCTCGTCCTCAGCCTCTCGTCCGCCCTCCTGGGTATTCAACAGCGCGCCCAGCGTATCGTCACCCTCGACGCTTACCGACATTTCGCCGTCGGTACCGGCGGTGCGTGAACTGAGCACCAGCTGATAACCATCATCGGTACGCTGCACCGAGGCGCGTACATCGCCCTCTTGCTTATTGATCGCTTTCGCCATCTGGTTAAGAGAGGTTTCATCATCTGCCAGTTTGACTTTCAGCTCTTTGCCATTTTTTTGCGTAATGGTAATAGTACGGGTTGTTCCGGTGGTTTCACCCAGGTTTTCAGCGGCGTCTTCGTAACCCGTGGTGCGCAGCTTATGGGAAACCGCCAGCTGCATTACGGTGACATCATGCGCATCGGCGTTGGCCTCCGCCGTGGCGGTAGCCGTAAAGGCCTTGTTGTCACTGACCTTCAGCGTATTAAACGCTTCACCGCTGAGCTTCTTAACGCTGCCATGCAAGGCATCGAGCGCGCTGGAGATTTTCCCCCATGCGGAAATTTTGTTTTCGTAACCGCTTTTTAAATTGGTGTAGGGCGTCAGACGGGTTTGCTCTGCAACTTTCATCTGCGCCAGCATGGCGGCCGTATCAAGGCCGGAACCAATACCGAGGGAAGACATGGTTGGCATTATCTACTCCTTTAGGGATTATTATTTAAACCTGTTCTCTTTTAGCTATCGGTTTAAACGGCGCGGAGATAAGTTTTTATTTTCAAATCCCATCATTATAAGCGTAACGCTTTCGTTATTATGCAACGGACATTCTATTATTAACGCCTTATAAAAGCCTTAATTATTACATCTTACCTTAAAATTTTAAACCTCTATAACCCGCCAGAATTGCTGGCTTTTATACGCTTTGATGTTTATTTAAAAAATAATCCAGGGATTTAAATATTCCTCTTACCAAATCTTTATCTTTGCCTGAAATTTGCGCAAAAGGCATTTTTTTTGAATTTATTTTTTAGAGAATTTATCTGAGGCCGATATTTTTAATATGCGCTTGTTAACGCATCAACAAATTGCAGAGAACTGCAATAAAAGAACTCAACCTATATATGAGGGAACAATATGTCACAGGTGATTAATACTAACGCCCTGAGTTTGATGGCTCAGAATAACCTGAATAAATCACAGAACTCTCTGGGTTCTGCTATTCAGCGCCTTTCTTCCGGCCTGCGCATTAACAGCGCAAAAGATGACGCGGCAGGTCAGGCAATCAGTAACCGTTTCACCTCTAACATTACCGGCCTGACTCAGGCTTCACGTAATGCGAACGACGGTATTTCTCTGGCTCAGACCACAGAAGGCGCGCTGAACGAAATCAATGACAACCTGCAGAACATTCGTCGTTTGACCGTACAGGCTTCCAACGGCACCAATTCCGCTTCTGACCGCCAGTCAATTCAGGACGAAATCACCCAGCGCCTGTCTGAGATCGACCGTATCTCTGAACAAACTGACTTCAACGGCGTAAAAGTGCTGAAGACCGATCAGAGCCTGACGATTCAGGTTGGCGCGAATGACAGCGAAACCATTAGCCTGAACCTGAAGCAGATCAACTCCGAGACGCTGAACATGGCGAAATTCGACGTCAACGCCTATGCCGACCGTCCTGATTTAGGTACCAAAGCTGCCAAAGGTATGGATATTACCACCGGTACTGGCACATCCGCCAAGTCGCATACGCTGACTGATGCTGACTTGCAGAAAATGAAAGAGACGGCCTTCGGTACGGGCGGTACCGGTGATATCTATATTGGTAGTGATGGCAAAATCAGGGCGATAGGCACTAAAGCCGACACGACGACTGAAGTCGCTGTAGAGCTCACCCCAACAATTACCGGTACCGGGACAACCAGTGCGACTTTTGCCGTAGGCGATGCAGTCAAGGATCCGAGCGCCAAGCTGATGGAAACGGTGGATGCGGCCCTGAAACAGGTCGACAGCCTGCGCTCAAGCCTGGGTGCCGCGCAGAACCGTTTTGCTTCAGTGATCAGCAACCTGGACAGCGCAGTAAACAACCTGTCTGAGTCACGCTCGCGTATCCTGGATGCAGACTTCGCTTCTGAAGTTTCCAACATGAGCCGTGCTAACATCCTGCAGTCTGCCGGTACCACCGTGCTGGCCCAGGCTAACCAGGTTCCGCAGAACGTGCTGTCCCTGCTGCGCTAAGTTTAACGCGGCGAGCGTAACGCTCCTTTAGCTTAATAAGCTGACGCCCTGCTTTTATCAGCAGGGCGTTTTTTATGTCTGTGACTTACCGCCTGACTGCAGCCGGCCATCACGTCGGCAGTAGAAACGACATCGCGTCGGCTGTAGGTAAGCAACATCACGCAGCAGCAGACGGCATCACGTCAGCAGCAGACAACATCGCGTCAACAGCAGATCAGCAACATCATGGCAGGCTAAGCGGGCTGGCAAAGAGCCAGAGCCAGAGCCAGAAAAAACTATAAAGGGGGACAACAGAGGGATAAAACGCGGAAATAAAAAAGGGCAGCAGCGGCGCATCTGTTGCCGCTGCTGCCCAGAAAAAATTACAGCGTCTCGTTGACGCTCTTCTCAACCAGTTCCATCTCTTCGCTGGTGAGTAATTTCTCGATATCTACCAGGATAATCATTCTTTCATCCACTGAGCCCAGGCCCAGCAGATAATCCGTGGAGAGCGTAACGGAAAAGTCCGGCGCCGGCTTGATCTCTTCAGCATTCAGCGATAGCACATCAGAAACGCCATCCACGACAATGCCCACTACCCGCTGCGCCAGGCTCAATACAATCACCACTGTTTTTTCATTAATCTCTGTGCCAGCCAAATCGAATTTAATACGCAAATCAACGATCGGTACAATCACGCCGCGCAGGTTGGTGACGCCGGTAATAAATTCCGGCGTATTGGCGAGGCGGGTTACCCGTTCGCAGCCACGTATCTCCTGCACCTTTAATATTTCGATGCCGTATTCTTCATTACCCAGCGTAAAGACCAGGTATTCGTTGCCGTGATTGTCGGTTGCTGTTTTCTTTTCAGTTGCGGAAGCTGTCATTTTGTTTGTCCTTAAACAGGGAGCACTTGCCCGGCTTTCGTCGCGACGCGCTTGGATTTACACAGTTTCGCCAGCGCAGCGACGTCAAGAATCAACGCCACGCTGCCATCGCCTAAAATGGTTGCGGCAGAGATACCGGGCACTTTGCGATAGTTAAGCTCAAGATTTTTTACCACTACCTGATGCTGGCCAATGAGCTGATCGACCATCAGGGCGTAACGCACGCCAGCACTTTGTAAAATCACCGCAACGCTGTCATTAATCGCGGCAGGCTCCTCTGTCATATCAAATATGTAGTGCAGCGTAATGAGTGGAATATATTCGCCCCGCACCTGCAGCATCAGCTCATCGCCTGCCATACGATAGAGAGAATCTTCGGTGAGTTTCAGCGACTCCATAACAGCGCCAAGCGGCAGTACATAGGTTTCATCGGCAACGCGGACCGACATACCATCAAGTATCGCCAGGGTTAACGGCAGAATAATGCGGATCGTCGAGCCTTTATTTTGCTCAGAGGTAATCTCTACATGGCCGCCCATTTCCTGAATATTGCGTCTCACCACATCCATGCCGACGCCGCGCCCGGAGACATCGGTTACCTTTTCCGCAGTGGAGAAGCCAGCCGCAAAAATCAGCATCCAGACATCTTCATTACTGATATTTTCGTTAATTGCCATCCCCTGAGCGTGCGCACGCGCAAGGATCTTTTCACGGTTCAGGCCTGCGCCATCATCACTGACTTCAATAACAATATTTCCGCCCTGATGCTCCGCTGACAGCGTCAGGTTGCCCATCGGGGATTTGCCTTTCGCGATGCGTTCCTCACGGCTTTCAATACCGTGATCGAGGCTGTTACGAACCAAATGCGTCAGGGGATCGATGATACGTTCAATCAGGCTTTTATCCAGTTCGGCGGACCCGCCTACCAGCGTCAATTCAACCTCTTTGCCCAACTTGCCGGCTAAGTCATGTACCAGCCGTGGGAAGCGGCTAAATACATACTCCATCGGCATCATGCGAATGGACATCACCGATTCCTGTAGATCGCGCGCGTTGCGCTCCAGCTGAACGATGCTGTTTAACAGCACGTCATTTGCTGATGGCTCCAGAGTGGCGGAAAGCTGTGACAGCATCGACTGGGTGATAATAAGTTCGCCGACCAGGTTAATGATCTGATCAACCTTTTCTACCGCAACGCGAATGCTATTGGACTCGGCGGCCTGCGCACGAGCGGCGGGCCTGACGGGCGCGCTTTTCGCCGCTGCCGGAGGGCTTTCAACAGCTGCGACTGACGTTACGCAGCTGTCTGTTTCTGCCGGCGCGCTGCCCGCTGTAATAGCTACCTGTTCCGCTTCAACGATAAAGCAGAGCACAGCCTCGATTTCATCGGCGCTGGACGTGGTTTCTAACTGAACCTGTAGCCGATCTTCTTGCTGTTGCTGGCTAAGCACTTTCCCCAGATTAGAGAGCTCATCAACCAGCAGACGCCCCTCATCTTGTTTAACATTTAACAGGGTAATATTCAGGAAAGCGCGTTCTGCTGGTGCATTTACCGGCGCTGCTGCGGCCGTGGTTGCCTGATCTGCCGAGCCATCTTTACTTTGTTGCGCAATTTGCCGTAGCGCCTCGCAAATATAGTTAAATGTTTCTTGGTCTGGTTCCTGAGAAGATTTATAGGCATCAAGCTGATCTTGCATAATATCCTTGCTCTCCAGAAACAGATTAATGATTTCGCCGGTTAGCCGCAGGACACCGCAGCGCGCATCATCCAGAAGGTTTTCCATTAAATGGGTGGTTTCTTGCAATATTTTAAAACCGAACGTTCCAGCACCGCCTTTAATGGAATGCGCTGCGCGGAAAATAGCATCTAACATTTCCTTGTCGGGCGAAATGACATCAAGCTGTAGCAGATATTTTTCCATATCAGCTAACAGCTCATCGGCTTCATCAAAAAAAGTCTGATAAAAATCGCTTACATCCATATTGTTCAACCCTATCCTGATTTAATTCGCAAGCGCGGCGGCATCTTCATTGGTTTGCGGCGTAATTTTTAACTCATCTTTTATCGCATCAATATTTTCATGACCGGTAACACTCTGGATTAAGCTATCGTCCCTGATCAGCGATTTTTCTTTATCCTGGCTTAAAACCAGAATACTAATACGGCGGTTGATGGGGTTGTGTGGCTGCGTGTTGTCCAGCACCATTGAATCTGCCGTTCCCACTACCCGCAGAAATTTATTGGCCGCCAGGCCGGCGGCTATCAATGCGCGGCGCGAAGCGTTTGCGCGATCGGCGGAAAGTTCCCAGTTGCTGTAGCCAGTATCGCCATGCGCATAAGGAAGCGAGTCAGTATGTCCCGTCAGGCTAATACGATTGGGTAGCTGGTTGATAACCGGTACCAGCGTTTCGAAAATGCCCCTTAAATATCCCTCCAGTTCTTTGCTGCCCAACTTAAACATCGGGCGGTCCTGGCTATCAATAATTTGAATGAGCAATCCATTTTCGGTGAGCTGCATGCGCAGGTTTGATTGAAAGTTGTTGAGCCGGGGATCGGTTTTAATCATGTTTTGCAGCCGATCGCGGGCTCTTTTTAACCGTTGCAGATCGGCGTTATCGCGTGGTGTGGATCGGTTAACTTCACCCGTCTTATGCACCACATCGCTACCGCCGCCCGGTATAACGCTTTCACTCAGGCTGGGCTGGTTACCCTGTGAGAGCGCAACCTTTAAGGGCATTTGAAAATATTCTGCAATTTGGTGTCTCTGCTGCGGAGAAGTACTGGTGATCAGCCACATCACAAGGAAAAAAGCCATCATCGCCGTCATAAAATCGGCGTAGGCAATTTTCCATGAGCCTCCATGATGACCGTGGCCCTGCTTTTTCCGCTTGCGGACGATAATCACAGGATGCTTATTTTTACTCATGGTACGCTTCCCGAATCACTGCCTGTATTCGATTTCACCTGGCGCACATGCTCTTCAAGCTCAATAAAGGTAGGACGTTCAGTGGAATAGAGAATTTTACGTCCGAACTCGATCGCTATCTGTGGCGCATAACCGCTCATGCTGGAAAGCAACGTTACTTTGATGCATTGCAGCATCTTCACTTTCTCGCTGCTTTTTTGACGCAGCAGCGCTGCCAGCGGCAGGATAAACCCATACGCCAGCAGAATCCCCAGGAAGGTACCTACCATGGCGTGCGCGATCAGTTCGCCCAGCTCAGCGGCGGGTCGATCGGCCGCAGCCAGCGCGTTAACTACCCCCATTACGGCCGCCACGATGCCGAAAGCAGGAAAAGCGTCACCCACCGAGTTCAGGCTGCCAGCAGGTACCTCAAGCTCATGCTCACAGGTCTCAATTTCTTCATCCATCAATGCTTCAACTTCATGCGGACTCATATTGCCGCTGATCATCAAACGCAAATAATCCACCAGAAAATTCATTAGTAATTTATCGGCGATAAGACGCGGATAGTTGGAAAAAAGCGTGCTGTTCTGCGGATCTTCTATATCATTTTCCAGCGCCATCATTCCGTTTTGCCTTGCTTTTGACAGCAATAAAAACATCAGCGCCATTAATTCCATATAAATGGCTTTATTATATTGAGATCCTTTAAACAACAGAGGAAAGGACCTCATGGTGGCAGAAATGGCTTTACCATTGTTACCCACAATAAAGGCACCGACGCCTGCTCCACCGATAATGAGCAGTTCAGTGGGTTGATAAAGCGCACCAAGATGTCCGCCAGATAAAACAAAGCCACCAAAAACAGTGGCAAAAACAACTACATAACCAATAATAACCAGCATGCTGTCTCCTTATTATAAACACGCCTGTTTTTTATATTTATTAATGGTGACTAACGTTTCAGGCGTTAACGTACCTGGATATACAGATACGTTATTCACGATCCTGGTTTCTTACCATCAACGTTATAGTGCAGCGCGCTGGTTAACCGGCAATATCATAAGCTTCACATTTTTTCGCCGCACGTGAAGGCGGACTGCATAAGCTACAGGTAAAAGGATCTTTTGCATGCTCATGGGTAATCACAAAAGCGCCGTGACAGGCAATACATTCCGTACGTCCTATCATGCCACACTCAATAAAACGTAATAATGTCCATGCCCGGGTTAATCCCAGTACCGGTTTTTCCGGGGCTTTAACCGGACACTGTTCCAGATATAAACGGTATGCTTTGATTAATGCTTCAATAGGGCGACAATTTTCAATTTTTTTTATAAAGAGGTAAATATTATAAAACATCGATGAGTGGATATTCTGCTCCCACGACATGAACCACTCCGCAGAAAAAGGCAACATGCCTTTCGGCGGAGGACATCCGCGCAGTTCCTTGTAAAGCCTTAAAAGCCTTCTGCGGCTTAGGCTGATCTCACTTTCCAGCACCTGCATTCTGGCACCGAAAGTAATAAGCTCCATTGCCATCTGAACTTCTTTAATTTCGTCCAGGATACTTTTTTCACTCATGATTGCTAGCTCCGTCAGCAAGTAGAATGGTTTTGCTCGGGAAGTGAGTTGAGCAACTCCGTTGATAAAATAATTCCAGTATGAATTTGTTGTAGCGCATCAATACGCGATGCTTTCGTCAGGCAGTCAATCATCTCTTTATCATCCACGCGCAAACGGCATATCAGTTGGCTGGTTGAAGCCATCTTGATAAGTTGCGGCAGGGTAAGTTCGCTTAGCGTATCAAGAATGGTACTGTCTAATCCCAGACGAAATCCTGCAGCGAACTTATCTTCGCGTATAAGCCTTTGCGCCAAGACTAAATAAGTAAGGTTCAAATCATGTATAGATTGAAGCAGATCGTTAGTATCGGAGCTATGCATATTTATATTCCACATTGGTTTCGTGTTAAATAATCCTGCCAATATTTCAAATATCGGCATTAGAGGAAGGCCAAACAATATGGAATGTCCACTTACTATTTTGCGCAAATCTCAGTGTAAATAAATGGTCTACGCAGCAGGCTAAGTCAAACCAATATCACTAATAAAATTAAAATTATAACTATAAAAGCGTCACTGCTTCTTTAGCATCCGGCAGGCTATTTCCCTGATATTAGCACTTTCAAGACAATTCCTATTTGGATCCCGATTATCATATAATAAATCAACCTTTTTCAAGAACTTTTTAATGTATATTTATTTATAGTGACAATGTTAAACGCAATCAATGCGATAAAGATATCTGCCTCTCGTATTAACGAATCAGTCTAAACCAATCAGCAACAATGAGAGATTTGAATGTTATCACTCGCTTAAAGAAGATAATTAAAATCACTAAAATACTTATCTAATTTAACAATCAAAGCCATCATTGCAAGCGTGCACGTATTCTTTTTATTGCCTGGCTGTGCAACTGGCTTACCCGTGTTTCCGTTATTTCAAGTATTTTCCCGATTTCTTTCATATTTAACTCTTGTTGGTAGTAGAGATTCAACAATACCTGCTCCCTTTCGGGTAGTTTCTTAATCTCATCAGCAATCTTTTTAAGTAGTTTTTGCTGAGTGATTTTATTGAGCGGATTAAACTTTTCATGTTGTATATCAGGTTGTTCGAACCTGTCCGCCAGCTCTTCTTGCAGCTCATCAAGTGAACAGATTTGGCTGACATTAGTATCTGCCAGCATCTGCCTGTAATCACTAAGGGTTATATTCATCTCAGCCGCAATATCCGCTTCTTTAGCGGCTTTGCCAGTGGCTTGCTCAATGCGATGAATCACCCCGGCAATTTCTCTGGCGTTAGTGCGAATACGGCGCGGTACCCAATCACGTTCGCGCAGTTCATCTATTAAAGCCCAACGTATACGCTGTGTAATGTAAGTGCTAAAAACAATGCCTTTTTTAGGATCAAAATGATCGATGGCGTTGAGAAGAGCGATTGCGCCCACCTGAATCAAATCATCCAGTTCCACGGAGGTAGGTAAACGCACCTGCAACCTTAGCGCTTCATGGCGCACCAGGAAAGCATACTTTTTCCATAATGCATTTTTGTCTACCATACCTTCAGGGGTATATAATTCATTCACAATGACATTGTCCATCCTGCCACGGGTATAGTTTAATTATCTTTCATTGGCCAGGGTATATATAGTTCAATAAGGCCGCACAAATTCCACTAATTCCCTACATAAAAACGATTTCCGCACGGCTTATTGGAAAATTATATTACCCTTAACGTTAAAAGTAATTAATTCAAAAGCTTTCCCATTCCTCTACGGGATTAATGTGATCCAGCTCGTTTTTTTTGCGCTGTGTTTCAGGTAAAAGCACAGTGGGTGTTAATAATGGCTGATAGTCTATAGCCGTATAACTTGTTTCATCTTTTAACTTGATATGCGCAACCATACTGCCCAACTGCCCCGCATGCTCTTCCATACTGATTGCCGCCGCTGCCGCCTGCTCGACCATCGTGGCATTTTGTTGGGTAACCGAATCGAGTTCGTTCACCGCCTGAGCAATTTGATTAATGCCAGAACTCTGTTCGTCGGAAGCGGAAGCAATCTCCGCCATAATATCCGCCACCTGCGAAACTGACTGAATAATATGCTGTATTGCCTTTCCCGCCTGCTCAACTTCCTGCGACCCGGAATGCATATCCGCCACACAGGTATTAATCAGCGAGCGAATCTCCTTCGCCGCATCGGCGCTGCGCTTCGCCAGGTTACGTACTTCCCCTGCCACTACAGCAAATCCACGCCCCTGCTCGCCAGCTCGTGCCGCTTCCACCGCCGCATTCAGCGCCAGGATATTCGTTTGATTGGCGATGCTGTCAATCACGCTATTGATATCGTCAATTTGACGTGAGCTGATAATGATCCGATGCATAATGGCATCAAGGCTCTCCATGACCTCACCGCCGTTACGTGCACTGCCGCTGGCACTTTCAGCTAATTGACGCGCCGTATGCGCATTATCCGCATTCTGTCGCACCGTAATTTTCAGCTCTTCCATACTGGCTGCGGTCTGCTGCAAAGAAGATGCCTGTTGTTCCGTTCGCGAGGAGAGCTCGTTATTGCCGCTAACAATTTCCTGCGCTGAAGCGTTAATGCGGCTTACACCATTTCGAATAGACGAGACGGTCATCGTCACCCACTGACGCAATTTCTCCAGTTCAATAAACATCAAGCCGATTTCATTCATCTTACCCGCAGGGATCTCTTCGTCCAGCTTACCGGTCGCCATAGACTGAAAGGTTTTTACTGTCTCATCCAGACGTCGAAACAGCTCGCGTTTAAGCCACAGGCGCATGCCAATCACCAACCCCAACGCAATAATCCCGGCGCTAATCGCCAGCGTATTGAAGCGGCTGTTGTTGGCGTTCGCTTCCACTTCTATCGTAGTGATTAATGCTTCGAAGCGGGCCCTGTACTGCTTCACTTCGTTTTCAAAAAGGTTGCGAGCGGCGGAAATTTTATTCATTTCGCGAACAGCATTATCGGCCTGGTTGATATTTTCCAGTCGCGATATAAGCAGCGCCATTAACGTATCTGCCTGCAGTTTAATTTTATCAACAATTACAAGAGCATCTTGTTGATACGGCTGTGAATAGAAACGCTTTAATTGCTCCTGAGCCAAAGCAAGCGACCGTCGGGCTTCACTAAGCTGCTGTGTCGTTGCCTTTTCTCCTTTGCTGGTGGTCAGACTTAACGCGTAAATTTTCTCTAGCAGTCTATTTATTGCCTCATCCGCATCATTCAGAACCGATGCGTTTTCACTGACCTCCATAAAATGTGAAAATTGTTGGCCTGATGTATTGGCGCTGTAATAACCTAAGCCCACTATGCCTAATAATAAAAATATCAGGCTAAAGATAGCAATATGAATTCCGGTGGCGATTTTTAAATTATTTAGCATTGATTATCCTTAACCATTCTGCCTGAATTTGTCGTTTTACAGAAAAAAGCCATTATTCCATTAATTTTTCTGTTAAGAGATCACCTTATCATGTTGAATATCGACATTTGTTGCATCGTCTGAAATACCATATATGAGGAGTTTAAGGCGAATTCGGCCATTTTTGATTGACCAATCAGAGTGGTAAAAGTATCGACATCTGCGCCTAACGTTTCCTGCAGAGTGCTTTCAACTTCTATTTTATGCGTGTCAGCGCTGGATCCCAGTATATCTAACTGCTGAAGATTAGTGCCGACCGTAGCCTGTATTTTACCCAGGTTATCGATGTTCTTTTTAATCGAAACGTTAACCTTATCCAGCGTAAGCTGTAATGTTTCACGTCCTGTATCATCTGTTATCGGGGCTTTTAACGCTTCGATCGCGCTGTCCAGGGCGACGAAAAGGTCATCCGACGTGCCGGAGAGAAAAAGATCCTTACCGGTATGGCTAACCTGCATTTCCGTACTGTCGGCCACAACCTGTACAATCGGCGTTGTGCCGCCAACATAGGTGCCATCTTTTGCGAAGGGTTCACTACCGGTGTTATAACCCGCGAAGATATAACGCCCGTTGCTGCTGCGGCTATTGGCCAGGCCCATCAGGTTATTACGAATACCTTCCAGTTCTTTTGCCAGCGCGGCCCGATCTTCCGCTGAATACGTTCCGTTACCACCAGCAACGATTTTCTCTGACAAATTTTTCGTCAACAGCGAGCCAATCGAATTCAGTACTGTGTCCTGTTGCCCCAGCGTATCCTGTGCGTACTGACGCGCGGTTTCATAGTGTTCGATTTTTGCCAGTGTGTTTTGATAAATCACCGCCTGTGATGCGCCGGCAGGATCGTCCGAAGGTTTGAGTAAGGTTTGTCCATATGCCAGCCTGGTAGCAATATTATTAAATTTCGTATTGCTTGTAGACATATTATTTATCTGTTGTTGAAACATATAGAGTGAGCTAATTCGCATCTTTTTCCCTTTTTTCTCGCGGCTTCTGGTGGCCAGAAAAATGTTTTATCGGATATTTAAAATCGTATCAAAGATAGTGGTTGCAGTTTGTAACACCTGAGCATTGGCCTGGTAATACTGGGTATACATCTGCATATAAATAACTTCGTCTGTGGAATTAACGCCCGATATGTCCTGACGCTGCAGAGCAAGCTGATCTTGAACATATCCCGCAACTTGCTGATCGCCTTTCAGGGAATTAACTGAAGAACCCACTGAACTCACCAGGCTGGCATACGCTTCAATTAACGTTGCCTTGCCAATCAGCGCCTCATTTTTAATAGCGATCATATCTTTGATATTTTCGTTATTGCTCTCTGCTTCAGTTTCATCGGAGCTGGAGGCAGCAATTTTATCGCCAGCACCGATCGCTACCGCAATATTTCCAGCTACGCCGCCTGCGGAATTAAAAATAAAGCTGTCGCCTGCCTCAGGCGAGCCCTGTGGCTGAATAGTCATGCCATCAAAAGAGAGTTCGCCCTGCTCGCCGATTTCTGGTGTAATTTTCATGCCGCTGCTGTCGGTGATTAACCAGTCGCTGGCACCCGGCCCTTCATATACCAGAGTGTAATCCTGTACCTTAACCTGTGAAATTTCGTTGAAGCTGATATCAAGCGTGGCATCACCCTGGTTATTACGATTTACCAGGGCTGTTGGATCGACAATAGTGAAAATATCTGTACCAGCTTCGCCATTACTGTCAAAACCGGCTTTATTCACTTCGTTAAAACGATTCGCCATCTGCAACGCCAGCTGATTAAGCTGATCGCGAGCATCAACCAGATCCTCGTTGCGGAATTTGAACAGGCCGCCCAGCTTTCCGCTGCTGATCTTCTCTTCATCCAGCTTGATAGTATTGCCCGACGCGTCGATATAAGACACTTCCAGCTGCGCAGGATTGGCTGCGGAAGGCGCAGCTTCAAACAGGCAGGTACGATCGCCGCTTACCAATGGCAGCCCATTGGAAAGCGCAACATTGACTTCGCCGGTCAGCTGATTTTCATCTACTTTGACGCCGACCAGTTTGCTTAACTCACTCAGCAGCACATCGCGCTTATCAAGCAGGTCTGCGGGCTGTCCGCCGGTTTGAGCATGAGATTTATAGAGCGCCTCATTAACCGTCGCCAGTGCTTTGGCACAGGAGTTAATATCGGTCACGGTCTGGTTAATTTGGGTGTTAGTACTTTTTTCCAGCCCGTTAAGCGTGCGCGAGTTGCTTTGAAACTGATAGGCAGTTGATTTGAATTGCGACATGGCTTCCTGACGCGCGGCCATACTTACCGGGTCGCTACTTATTTTTTCCAGTGCGCCAAAGATATTATTAAGAGAAACGGAAACATTGTTGCTTTTGTCGCCCAGCATATTATCTATTTGACTAAGCTGTTCATAACGACTGGATAAAGTGCTATACGATGTTTGCGCGCCGCGCAACTGATTATTAATAAAACCATCATAAGCACGTTTCACACCGTTAACCTGAACGCCATAGCCAAAGAAGCCGTTTGCTGTTGTTTTCCCCCCTGCCTCGCCCAGAATGATATTCCGACGGCTATATCCCTCTGTAGCAACATTATTCATGTTACTACCCACAACGTTTAATGCTGCCTGGGCGGCACTCAGGCCGCTTTGTGCCAGATATAAGAGATTCATAAATTACCCGCATTCCATGTGTGCGAAATTTCTGAGAAAATCAGAATAAATAGAGCCTATTATATTTATCGGCGTAAATTAAAATCTCTAAAATTTCTACTACTAAAATATTGAGGTCAGATCGACTTTATAAGCATTTGCCGCCTGCGTTAGGTTACTTTTAATTTGTTGAATGATGTCGATCAATTTTTTCGCATATTGTGGGTCGGTTGCATATCCGCCATCCTGTAGCGCTTGCGCTGCCTGTTCCGGCGTTTTAGCCAGCGTAACATTTTGGTAGCGGGAATTATTGATGAGCAATTTGCTATAATCGTGCAACGCATCGGTATAAGAATGGTAAACACGAAATGCCGCCTTCACTTTTTTCGCCACGCCATTGATATATTCTGTTGTGGTTATTTCCGTGGTTTCACCTTTCCAGCCCGGTGTCGCTTTTATCCCAAACAAGTTATAGCTTGGCTGACCATTCTCCCGGGGTATTTCCTTATTTCCCCAGCCCGATTCAAGCGCAGCCTGCGCAAGGATTAATTGATGCGGAATACCCGTCTGACGAGAAACTTCTACCGCAGGCGCTAACAGGCGTGAAATAAATCCGCCGCCTGGCGCGGTCAGCTTCGCTTGCCCGACAGGAACTGCCATGCTGGCGGCAGGCGGTGGGAAGAATATCCGCCCGGCAGGAAGCTGGCGTGAGGAAAATTCAGCTGGCGTACCGCCTGTGGTTGCCGTTGGAACGCCGCCAAGCTGTTGCACCATGACCTCAGCCAGTCCAATTTTCCCGTGAGCCGCCATATCCTGGGACAGCTGCTGATCGTACATAGCGGTAAACATTTCTGACTGCTGCGAGTTAAACAAGCCATCTTTGAAGCTGGCCGCCCGCATGCTCTTCAGCATCATCTGAACAAACAGTCCTTCCATTTGCTGCGCTGCGGCCTGTAAGCCGCGTTGCGCATCCTGTTTGGCCAGTTGCTTTAGTGAATCCAGAGATGCGGTGTCAAAAGCGGCACCCTGCATGAAAGCGGTACTTTTCATTAGTTCATCTCCAGCTGCGCACGCAAGCAACCCGCGCTTTTCATTGATTGCAGGATCGACATCAGGTCGTTTGGCGTGGCGCCCAGGCCGTTCAGCGCCCTGATAACCGCGTTCAAATCGGCACTGGTATTCACTTTCTGCAAAGCGCCATTCTGCTCACGTAATGAGATTTGCGTATCCGGTACCACAGCCGTTTCGCCTCCGGCCAGCGGCGTATCCGGCTGGCTGACCTGATTGCTGCGGGAAATCTCTACCGTAAGATCGCCCTGCGCTACAGCGCATGCTTCCAGCGTAACGTGGCGGTTGATCACCACAGAACCGGTGCGTGAGTTAACCACCACGCGCGCTTCCCGGGGGCCGGTTTTGACGGAAAGGTTCTGAATACGCGCGATAAAGCGCACTTTTTCCGTATTGTCGCTGGGAGCGAATAACTTGATGACGCGGGCGTTTTCCGCCATTGCGGTGCCTGCGCCGTAGCGATGGTTGATTTCATCACTGATGCGCTGGGCCAGCGCAAAGTCCTCTTCTTTTAGCTGCAGCCTCAGCACATTTTCCAGACCAAACTGCGTCGGCACTTCGCGCTCAACGGTAGCGCCGCCGCTAATGCGCGCGCCGTTGAGCTGGTTAACCTGCACCCGACTGCCGCCGCTTTGCGCGCCTGCGCCGGAAACTAACAGATTGCCCTGAGCAAGTGCATAAATCTGGTTATCCACGCCCTTAAGCGGCGTCATTAACAGCGTGCCGCCGCGTAGACTTTTCGCATTACCCATCGAGGAAACCACCACGTCGATTTTTTCACCGGCGCGGGCAAATGGTGGCAGATCGGCGGTTACCATCACCGCCGCCACGTTTTTTAGCTGCATATTGGTGCCGCTCGGCACGGTAATCCCCAGCTGCGACAACATATTGTTCAAACTTTGCGTGGTAAACGGCGTTTGCATGGTCTGATCGCCGGTGCCATCCAGCCCTACCACCAGCCCATAGCCGAGCAGTGAGTTACTGCGTACGCCCTGTAGCGTCGTCAAATCCTGAATTCGCTCGGCGTAGCCTGGCGGTATCAGCAGCAGGGCCAGGCTAAGACAGAGCCCATGCAGACAAAAGAGGGAAAATGAAATTCTCATAGTCAGCCTGCTAAAAAGGAGAGAAGTTAAGGAACAGGCGCTGCAACCAGCCCATTTGTTGAGCCTCGTTGATGTAGCCGCTGCCGACATATTCAATCCGCGCATCAGCAACCTGCGAAGAGACCACCGTATTGCTGCCGCTGATAGTGCGGGGGTTCACTACGCCTGAAAAACGAATGAATTCAGTACCCTGATTAATGGCGATCTGTTTTTCGCCCACCACTCTCAGGTTGCCGTTTTCCAGCACCTGCTGCACGGTAACGGTAATGGTGCCGCTAAAGGTGTTTCTGGCGGCGGCTCCGCCTTTGCCTTTGAATTCGTTGCTGCCTTTAATAGCCGTTTCTGCACGGTCGCCGCCAAACAGGCCGCTCATAAAGCGCGGCATGGCGCTAAAGCCCAGTCCGGTAGAGCCATCTTTTGAGGCATTAGCAGAAGAGCTTTTGCTGGCACTCACGTTTTCTTTCAGCAAGATGGTTAGGGTATCGCCGATGTTACGCGGTCGACGATCTTCAAACAGGGGCTGGTAGCCGTAATTCATCGCCTGCCCAGCCTGAAATATCGATCCATTGACCGGTCCCGGCATCGTCTGCATCGGGCTGGCGCTGGTTATCCCATCAACCAAAGGTTTATGTGTTATATCCGCGCAGCCTGCCAGCAACGCGCCGGCGATAAACAGCGTTGGCAAGCGAGCTAAGCAGAGAAAGGCAGCACGGTGAGCGGCATCTTGCTGCGCCCCGGACGGCGAAAAGTCAGGCGGATTTATCATGATATTCACTACGTAAGAGCAGATAAAAAGGGCAGCGGCGGTAATGGCTGCAGCCCTGGTCCTTTATCGTCAGAGCTGCGCCAGGCGCTGTAGCATTTGATCGGAAGTGGTCACCGCCTTGCTGTTGATTTCATACGCGCGCTGCGTCTGGATCATATTGACCAGCTCTTCCGCTACGTTGACGTTTGAGGTTTCCACATAGCCCTGTTTCAGTGCGCCCGCACCGTTCATGCCCGGTGTGGTTTCATTCGGCGCGCCGGAAGACTGGGTTTCGCGATACAGATTTTCACCAATGCTCTCCAGTCCGGAATCATTGATAAAAGTTGCCAGCGTCAGCTGACCTACCTGCTGCGGCGCCGTTTGTCCTGCCTGGGTTACGCTGACCAGGCCATCACTGCCTATGGTTAGCGTGCCTGCATCCTGCGGCAAGGTAATCGCTGGCTGAATGGGGTAACCATTTGAGGTGACCAGTTGCCCGTTCTGATCGATCTGAAACGCACCGTCGCGGGTATAAGCCGTGGTGCCATCTGGCATCAACACCTGAAAGAAACCCTGTCCGCTGATAGCGACATCTTTCGCATTACTGGTTTGCGTCATTCCGCCCTGGCTATGAATTCGTTCCGTCGCCACCGGGCGTACGCCGGTGCCAATTTGCAAACCAGAAGGGATGGTAGTCTGCTCTGAAGACTGAGCACCCGGCTGACGCAGGGTCTGATAAAGTAAATCTTCAAATACCGCACGCTGGCGTTTAAAGCCGTTGGTGCTCACGTTGGCCAGGTTGTTGGTAATCACATCCATATTGGTCTGCTGCGCTTCCAGACCGGTTTTGGCAATCCATAAGGCGTGCATCATGACGGGCTTCTCCTTGCCTTTATTAACTTACACTAAGCAGTTGGTTGGCATTTTTTTCGTTATCGTCGACGGCTGAGATCACTTTCATCTGCATATCAAAACCGCGTGCCGTGGCGATCATATCCACCATCGCTTTTACCGGGCTGACATTGCTGCTCTCAAGCGCGCCGGGCATCAGCCTCAGCGCCGGGTCGGCAGGCAATATCGGGTTTTCATCCACGGTGGGATCGACATGAAACAGGCTGTCATCGCCGTGGCGTAGCAGATAAGGCTGCGCCGTAACCATTTTCAGACGCCCAATCTGGGCCAGTGCGGTTGGCTCATCACCTGCCCCTAAGGCGGTGACAGAACCGTCCGGCGCAATAGTGACCTGTGCCTGCGGCGGAATTTCGAGCGGCCCGCCGTCGCCCATCAACGGGTAGCCTTTAACGCGCAGCTGCCCTTCGCTGTCGACTTCAATATTACCGTCGCGCGTATAGGCTTCGCTGCCGTCCGGAAGCTGAACCGCCAGCCAGCCGTTTTGCGGCATCGCTACGTCCAGGCTGCGACCGGTCTGATTAATCGATCCCATGGTGTAGTCGTTATAGGGCGTGGATTCAGTGGAGAGTACGCGCGTCGCATCCCCAGGACCGTTAACCGGTACCGCACGATAAGCCGTTAGCTGAGCACGAAAGCCGTTAGTAGAGACATTCGCCAGGTTATTGGCCGTTACCGCCTGACGATTTAACGCGGCGTTCGCCGCGCCCATTGCGGTGTAAATTGCACGATCCATGTCAGTCCGCCATTAGCCAAGATTAACCAACGTCTGTAACAATTCAGACTGCGTTTTAATCGTCTGCGAGTTAGACTGATAGTTGCGCTGGAAAATGATCATATTGACCATCTCCTGGCTCAGATCGACATTGGATGCCTCGACCTTATTGCCATACAGGTTGCCCAGGTTGCCGCTTCCGGCGATGCCCACAACCGGCTGGCCTGAGGCCGGCGTTTCGGTCCAGGCGTTATTGCCGCTTGAGGCCAGGCCTCCAGCATTGGTAAAGTTCGCCAGCACTACCTGTCCTAACAGCTGCTGTTGACCATTGCTGTAAGAGGCGATGATTTGACCGCTGTCGCCCACGATAAAGCCATTCATCATGCCCGGCGCATAGCCGGTGGTGCTCGGACTTTCCATGGCCGTCTCGGTGGCCTGCTGGGTCATGCCGGTCATATCCAGCTCGAATTCCAGGGCTTCCGCACCGTTATAGGCTGCACCGGCAATCGGTACCCTCGCCGGATTGGTCGTCAGCTGGCCGGCACTGTCAAAGGCGATATCCATCTGCTGATACTGTGCTTTGCCCGCTTCATCAACCACCGGCGCGGTGGTATCACTGGTATAAATTTTCCATTGATTATTAGCTGTTTTAACGAAGTAAACGTTAATGGTATGGCGGTTACCCAGGCTGTCGTAGGCGTCAACCTGACTGACTGAGTTGTAACTGTTGCTGTCTTTTGGATCGAACGCGATTTCCGGGTCGATAATTTTCGCGCCAGAATCAAGATTCCCTTTCATCGCGCCGCTGTCAGAGGCGCGCGCTGGCATCTGACCGGTTGGGATCTGGATCGGGCCAATCGCCGCGCCCGGCTGGATGGTCGGCGGCGTTCCGCTGGCCTGATAACCGGTTAACTGCATGCCCGTATCATTGACGATGTAACCATTTTCATTGGTTTTGAACTGGCCGTTGCGGCTATAAAACACCTGACCGGCCTCGCTCACCAAACGAAAGAAACCGTTTCCCTGAATACCCATATCCAGACTGCCGGTGCCCTGTCCCAGCACACCGTCGCTAAAATTCTGCCTGACGCCGGAAACCTGCACGCCCATACCGATTTGCGAACCGGCAAAAACATCGGCAAATGAGATAGAACCCGATTTAAAGCCGATGGTCTGGGAGTTGGCAATATTATTACCAACAACATCTAAAGCTTGTGAAGCCGCATTCAGTCCGCTAAGACCCTGTGAAAAACTCATACTTAACCTTCCTGGTCGCTAACATTCAACGCTGAAATAGTCATTACTCAATCAAATAAACTTCGCCCAAAGTGGCGCTGCCGCCCAGTCCCAGCTGCAATACCGCACCGGACAAGGTAAAGGAGACGCTTTCTACTTTGGCGTGTTTTAATGAGATAATTTTTGGAGTAGAACCCTCCTGATTGGCAGCGGTATAGGAGACTTTATAGATCTCTTTGCCATCAAATCCCGGCTCAGACGGCTGGAAACCGCTTAAATCTTCAAGGGTAAATTTATGCACACCCGCTTCGACATCTTTTAAGTCGGCGGTGTAGACGTTGCCGGACTGGTCGGTTAAGACCACGCTAACTTTATCGACATCATTGTTGACGGAAAAAGCAAAAGTATCGTCCTTAGAGGCAACGCTACTGTCCCCTTCAACATAGATGCCGCGTCCTACCCACTGAGCCGCGTTCATCTGCTGCATACTGTTTACCAGCGTACCGACATTACCGAGCGTACTGTTCAACTGTTGAACGCCTGCAGCGGTATTAAACTGCGCCATCAGCGAAGTAAGCTGATTGTTATCCATCGGATTGGTAGGATCCTGGTTCTGCATCTGCGCAACGAGAAGATTCATAAAATTATTAGTAATATCCTCGATGCTTGAACCATTGCTACTGCTGGGGGCGTCATAGGTACTGGTTACCGGCGAAACGGCCATTTCAACTCTCCTTATTGACCTAACGTCAGCGTTTTAAGCATCATCGCCTTGGCCGTATTCATGACTTCCACGTTGGCCTGATAACTGCGCGAAGCAGAAATGGTATTCACCATTTCGCCCACTACGTTGACGTTCGGCATATGCACATAGCCTTTGGCATCTGCCAGCGGATTGCCCGGCTCATAGACCAGACGATCCGGCGCATCGCTTTCAATCACGTCGCTCACCTTTACACCGCCAATTTCCTGGCCAGGCGCCTGATTAACGTGAAAAACAACCTGACGCGCGCGATAAGGCTGACCATCCGGGCCGGCCAGACTATCGGCATTCGCCATATTACTGGCACTGACATTTAGCCTTTTTGACTGCGCCGTCATTGCAGAACCTGAAATATCAAATATGCTGAATAAAGACATAACAATTACCCCTGTGAGATAACACTCATCATCCCTTTAATTTGAGATCCGAGAAGGGTTAAACTGGTTTGATATTTGATGTTGTTATCCACGAAGTTAACGCGTTCACGATCCATATCAACGGTATTGCCATCGGCGCCAGGCTGATCGGGAATGCGATATAATAATTCGTTCCGATTATGCACAGGCGCAGCTGCTGGAATATGTCCTTTTTCCGTCAGGCTAAGGGTTAAAGCGTGCGCCTGATGGCGTTCTTGTACCACAGCCTTTTTAAGCTGCTGAGAAAAATCGATATCCCTGGCTAAATAACCCGGCGTATCGGCGTTAGCGATATTTGATGCTAAAATATCCTGCCTGCGGGTCAGTAAATTCAATGCTTCCTGCTGAAAATATAATGCCTTATCGAGTTTATCCATCATGGAAAGAGTGCCCTTATTTGCTACATAGGGATTAACGCAGAGACTATAAGGTGAATCAGAAATAATCTATACTGCGAAAACAAGACAAATCTCTATCCATTTTATGAAATGATATAAATATCGCCTCAATATTTTTAATAAGCGACAAAAGCGACATTATTTAGCGCATTAACTTACTTCAGGATAGCGTTACACTGCCTTTCCGTAAAAAAAGTAAATCACTTTAATCTGATTTCTTTCCCTGCTGGTTGCGTATGAAAAAAACACGTCATATTTGGCGAAGCATAGTATTAACTTTATTTTGTATATTATTTACGTTTGCAGCACAGGCTGATAATAATACGCTAACAGAGAAAATTAATGCATTAGTGAATGACGCATCAAAAAATATAGCAGCCAATGTCACGCGCCATGTAATTTTATTAACCTCTTCTGAAAAATTAGCTGCGCTGTGTGCCGATCCATATCTTTCTTTGAGCGGTAATCAGCGTCTGACCGGCCAGAGAACGGTCATTGCCCGCTGCGGCAATAAAAAGCATTTTCTTCAGGTGCGGATAGAAGCAGAAGGCAGCTGGTGGGTTGCGGCAAGGGATTTAAAAAAAGGCAGTATGCTTAGCCCTGAAGATATCATTCAGCGCAGCGGATCGTTGACGAATTTACCCGCAGATCTCGTTATGCAGCCCAGCGCTCTTCAGGGCGCGGTCTTAACCCGCCCTGTGCGTACCGGCCAGCCGTTAACGAAAAATCAGCTGCGTAAAAGCTGGCGTATCAATCGCGGCGAAGAAACAGACGTGATCGCTTATGGCAACGGCTTTCATATTATGGCCAGAGGAAAAGCGCTGGATAATGCCGCAGTTAACGATCCTGTGCGGGTGCGTATGAAAAGTGGTCAACTGGTAACGGGTAGCGTTAATCACGACGGTAGCGTACGGATAAATTTGTAATTTCATCTTTAGGTATCCGTAAAAACACCGATATTATTAGTAACGCAAAAGGTAAACATCCAGGTTTCGGAGAAAAAATATGAGCATTAACCATACGCTGAAAACGCAACCTGTTACGCCAACCCATGTTCAGCAGGAAGTAAAGCTCGCTCAACGGAATCCGGCTAACAGCGCACCAAAAGAAAATGTCCCGTCTGAAAAAGGCACTGATGTCAAACTCAGCGCCTTAACACAGCAGATCAAAGTCGATGACTCGCGCGATATCAATCTGGATCGCGTCGAAAAAATTAAAGATGCGATTCGTAACGGCGAACTAAAAATGGATTACGAAAAAATTGCTCAGGCGCTGATGCAAAATATTCTCGACGATCGATAAAAGAAACAACGATGCAAACCTTACAGACGACGCTGATTAAACTGCAGGATACGCTTAATGAACTGGACGCAGTGCTGACCGAGGAAATTAAGCAGTTAAGCCACGCTCAGGTTAATGCTGTTGCGCTGCAACAGCTCTCTGATATCAAAAGCAGCCTGTTGGCTACGCTGGCGTGGCATGATGAACAAAGAAAGCAGACAGAAAAAGATCTACAGCTGCAGGCGCCCTATGAGCAACAGCCGACGCTGATGGGCCACTGGAACAGGATATTGCAGTCAACCCAAAAAGCACGAGACATGAATCTGCAAGCCAGCCATTTGCTTGATATTCACATGAAGAAAGTGCAAAGCGTCAGCAAAATTTTGAATAAATCCGCCGCGTCGCCCGGGCTGTATACCGCAGGTGGACAGTCCGAAAATAACGGAAAAGCGCGCGCTTACAATATCACTATATAAAAACAATATGACTCTCTTGTGTGACTTGCCAGCTTTCTGACCAGAAAGCTTTTTTTTTGCTATCAAAAATTCAGCAGATCCTAACGGCGGCAGGAAAACTTTCCTTGCCGCTTTTTTATGCCTGCAAATTGGTCCTACCAAAACCAGCTGTTTGTGACTTTTCTTCCATCATTAAATTAAAGCGTTAAGCAAAGATTGCATTCTGTTCACCGCGAGATAAACAATAATTTAACATCTTTATCCCTTTTGGTCCGACCAGCAGCGGGTTATGCCCTGTCTGACTGCGGTATCGCTTTCCGCCGTATCGGATAACAAGGCGTAACGCTCAGGAGAACCGTAAGCATGCAAACATGGCAGCAACTTTACGATCCGCTGGATAATATTTGGCTATCAAGCCTGATTGCCGCGCTTCCCATTCTGTTTTTCTTTTTCGCCCTAACGCGGCTGCGGCTAAAAGGCTATATCGCCGGCACCATTACCGTATTGATCGCGCTGGCTGTTGCCCTGCTGTTTTATCGTATGCCGCTCGATCGGGCGCTGGCTTCCGCCGTTTACGGCTTTCTCTACGGTCTCTGGCCTATCGCCTGGATTATTGTTGCTGCCGTTTTTGTTTATAAAATCACGGTGAAAACCGGCCAATTTGAAGTTATTCGTAACTCCATTCTTTCTATTACCGAAGATCAACGGTTGCAGATGCTGATCGTCGGCTTTGCTTTTGGATCTTTTCTGGAAGGGGCCGCAGGCTTCGGCGCGCCGGTGGCGATTACCGCCGCGCTGCTGGTCGGGCTGGGTTTTAAACCGGTTTATGCCGCCGGGCTGTGCCTGATTGTCAATACGGCACCGGTTGCCTTTGGCGCGATGGGTATTCCGATTATTGTCGCCGGGCAGGTCACTGGCATAGATGCGATGGCCATCAGCCAAATGGCCGGACGCCAGCTGCCGCTCCTGACGATGATTGTGCTGTTTTGGGTGATGGCAATTATGGATGGCTGGCGCGGCGTAAAAGAGACCTGGCCTGCGGTAATGGTCTCCGGCGGTTCTTTTGCTATCGCCCAGTATCTGACCTCTAACTTTCTGGGGCCGGAGCTGCCGGATGTGATTTCCGCTCTGGTCTCCCTGCTCTGTTTGACGCTGTTTTTGCGCGTCTGGAAGCCGGTACGCATTTTCCGCTTCGATAATCAGGAAAACGCGGCCGCTTCCGCACGCAGCGCTACCCGATACAGCGCGGCGCAGATTACCCGTGCCTGGATGCCGTTCCTGTTTTTAACCATTACCGTCACGTTGTGGAGTATCCCGCCGTTTAAGGCATTGTTTGCCTCCGGCGGTGCGTTTTACCACTGGGTTTTTACCTTCGCCGTGCCGTTCCTGGATCAACTGGTAATTAAGGTGCCGCCGGTGGTCGACGCCGCCACGCCTTATGCCGCCATCTACAAATTCGACTGGTTCTCCGCTACCGGCACCGCAATCTTTATCGCTGCGCTGCTGTCGATTATCTGGTTAAAAATGCGTCCCGCTCAGGCGGTGAGCGCCTTTACCGAGACGCTGCGCGAGCTGGCATTGCCAATTTATTCTATCGGCGCGGTGCTGGCCTTTGCTTTTGTCTCCAACTATTCGGGCCTCTCCACCACCCTGGCGCTGGCGCTGGCGCATACCGGCAACGCGTTTACCTTTTTTTCACCTTTCCTTGGCTGGCTGGGGGTTTTTCTTACCGGTTCTGATACCTCTTCCAATGCACTGTTTGCCGCGCTACAGGCCACGACCGCCCAACAAATTGGCGTGCCTGAAGTGCTGCTGGTCGCTGCCAATACCACCGGCGGCGTTACCGGCAAAATGATTTCGCCGCAGTCGATCGCTATCGCCTGCGCGGCGGTTGGGCTGGTTGGTAAGGAGGCCGATCTCTTCCGCTTTACCGTCAAACACAGCCTGATTTTCACCTGTATTATCGGGGTGATAACTTCGCTACAGGCCTGGGTTTTCCCGTGGATGATCCCCGATGCCGGATGAAATAAGACTGGCCGATCGGCTGGCAGAGCAGCTGCGTCAGTTTATCGCCGAGCAGGGTTTACAGCCCGGTGCGAGACTGCCTGCAGAGCGGCAGCTGGCGCAGCAGCTGGCGGTTTCGCGCTCTTCGCTGCGTGAAGGGCTACAAAAGTTGATCAGCGAAGGTGTGCTGATGAGCCGACGCGGCGGCGGCAATTTTGTGGCGGCTCAGCGCGACGACTGGCCCTCTGTCCGGCTGGTGATGCCGCTCAGTACGTTGTTGGCTGACGATCCAGGTTATCGCTACGACGTACTGGAAGCGCGGATTGCGATTGAGTCCAGCACCGCCTGGCATGCGGCACGGCGCGCCACACCGGAAGATAAGGCGCATATTCAGCGCTGCTGCCAAATGATGCTGCAGGTCAGCGACCGTGACGATCCTGACCTGGCTGCCCATTCCGACGTACGTTTTCATCTGGCGATCGCTGAAGCATCGCATAACCTGGTGCTGTTGCAGGCGATGCGCGGCCTGTTTGATCTGCTGCAGTCATCAGTCATGCAGAGCCGCCAGCGGATGTATACCGCGCCGGAGATTTTCCGTCAGCTGGCAGTGCAGCATGAAGCGATCTGTCAGGCCATCGTGACAGGCGACGCCGACCGCGCGCGCAGCGTCACTATCCACCATCTTGAATTTGTCGACGCCACCATGCGTAACCTGCATGAAGAAGAGGCGCGACGGGCGCGCAGTATGCGCATTCCGGACAGTAAGCGAGGACAACCGTGATTATCTCATCAGCAAAAGATTACCGTGCCGCCGCCAGGGCTAAAGTACCGCCCTTTCTGTTTCATTACGCTGACGGCGGCGCCTATGACGAATATACCATGCGCCGCAACAGCGAAGATCTGGCGCAAATTGCGCTGCGCCAGCGGATTTTACGCAATATGTCTTCGCTGAGCCTGGAGACCCAGCTTTTTGGCGAAACCCTGTCGATGCCGGTGGCGCTGGCACCGGTAGGGTTGTGCGGCATGTATGCGCGACGAGGTGAAGTACAGGCCGCCAGGGCAGCCGATAAAAAAGGCATTCCCTTTACGCTTTCCACCGTATCTCTCTGCCCGATAGAGGAGGTTGCCCCGGCTATCCAGCGTCCGATGTGGTTCCAGCTTTATGTGCTGCGCGATCGCGGTTTTATGCGCAATGCGCTGGAACGGGCGCAGGCGGCGGGCTGCTCGACGCTGGTATTTACCGTGGATATGCCGGTGCCAGGCGCACGCTATCGCGATGCTCATTCCGGCATGAGCGGTCCAAATGCGGCCATACGTCGCTATATTCAGTCGGCGCTCTATCCGCAATGGGCATGGGATGTCGGGCTGCATGGTCGCCCGCACGATCTGGGCAATATCTCCGCCTATCGCGGCGAACCGACCAAACTGGAAGATTATATTGGCTGGCTGGGCAACAATTTTGACCCGTCGATCTCCTGGCGCGACCTGGAATGGATCCGTGATTTCTGGAAAGGCCCAATGGTGATTAAAGGCATTCTCGATCCGGAAGATGCGCGTGATGCGGTGCGCTTCGGCGCGGATGGCATTGTGGTTTCTAACCACGGCGGACGCCAGCTGGACGGGGTGCTCTCTTCCGCACGAGCGTTGCCAGCCATAGCGGATGCGGTGAAGGGCGAGCTGGCGATTCTGGCCGATGGCGGCGTGCGCAGCGGACTGGATGTGGTACGCATGATCGCGCTGGGCGCGGATACGGTTCTGCTGGGCAGAGCCTTTCTCTATGCGCTGGCGGCAGCGGGCGAAGCAGGCGTGACTAACCTGCTGAATCTGGTTGAAAAAGAGATGCGTGTGGCAATGACCTTAACCGGCGCGCGCTCAATTGCAGAAATCACGCGCGAATCGCTGGTGCAGGCAGTCTCGCCGATGCAGCCGGATGCGCTGGCAAAAGCGGTGGCCAACGGCTAAAGGCGTGATGCCGGAGCCGCCAGCCACAAACGTAAAAGCTCCGCCCTCGGGCGGAGCCTGCAATCAGAACTGCTCCCAACCGCCTGCGGCAGCGGGCGCGGTCTGCTTTTTCGCAGCGACAACGTAGCGTGATTCCTGGACTACAGCACTACGTGCGGCAACACTCTGCGGGGCCGTTTTGAACACGGCCACCGTCTGTTCCAGCTGCCTCGCCTGTTCTTCCAGCGAAGAGGCCGCAGCGGAAGACTCTTCCACCAGTGCGGCGTTCTGCTGCGTTGTGGTATCCATTTCCGTCATCGCCTGACCGATCTGCGTAATCCCCCGGTTCTGTTCTTCAGAAGCGTGGGCGATTTCATGCATGATGCTGCTCACCTGTGAGACCGAACGGACAATATCTTCCATTGCCTGACCAGCGCTGCTCACCAGACGTGAACCGTTATTCACCTTTTCACCCGCCTGGTTAATCAACGCTTCGATTTCACGAGCCGCCGTTGCACTGCGCTGAGCCAGGCTGCGTACTTCGCCCGCCACCACGGCAAAGCCGCGTCCCTGTTCACCGGCGCGCGCGGCTTCTACCGCTGCGTTCAGCGCCAGGATGTTGGTCTGGAAAGCGATTCCATTAATCACATTGATGATGTCGGCAATTTTGCGCGAGCTGGTGCTGATCTCATCCATCGTGATCACCACATCCTGCACGATTTTACCGCCACGTCCGGCATTCAGCGTAGCTTCCTGCGCCAGACTGCTGGCCTGATGCGCATTTTCCGCGTTCTGTTTCACGGTAGAAGTAAGCTGTTCCATACTGGCAGCCGTTTCTACCACCGCCGCCGACTGCTGCTCGGTACGTGAAGAGAGATCGATATTCCCGGCGGCGATTTCCGCCGAGGCGCGCGCCACGTTATCTACACCCTGACGCACCTGAACGATAATCTCTTTCAGGTTCTGGTTCATGCGGCCTACCGCCTGCATTAACTGGCCTGGCTCATCGCCTCGCTGCGTATCGATATGGGCAGTCAGATCGCCTGCGGCAATTTGGTTGGCTACCTGCAAGGTTTCACGTAACGGCTGGGTAATATTGCGCGTAATTCGCCAGGCGATAATTAACCCTGCGAGCACGCCCAGTATCGCCGCGCCATACATAATGGCATTGGCTTGCGTAATGGTGTTCGTCACATTCGCCATCTGTCCCTCGTAGAGATCGTTGACCGCAGCATTCAGTTTTCCTGCCGTGGCGGTCAACCCTGCGGACTCACTCTCCTGATGAGAAAAAGCAGTCTGATAACTATCCAGCGTTGCGCTCAGGCGCGCCGTATCCAGTATTAACCCGGCAACCCAGCTGGTTTCACCGCTGGTGAGATGGCTTTTCAGCAGCTCGGCACGCTGGGTTACCGCACTGAGCTTATTCACGATATTGGCCTTTTGCGCCTCATCAGGCTTAGCAATGAAGTCAGGCCAGGCTTTTAACGCATGCTGAATAGCACTTTCCAGACGAGAAGCCGCCAGTACGATGCCCGCATCGGTAGCCACCTGGCCAGATAGCGCTTCACTGCTGCGACCATAATCAGCCAGCGTATGAATGTTCATCTCTTTTAACAGCGCGCTACGCTGATTAACGGCGCTGACAAAACTGTCACGCTGCGTAAGGTAGTTTTCTATTACCTGTTTCATCATATCCAGCTTCGCTTTCCCTTCAGGGTGCCAGCTAAACTGGTAAAGCGACTGCCCCAGCTGTTTTACCTGCTGTAAAGCCTGAGTATTCTCAGTACTGTAGCGGCTTTCGCCGGTATATTGATAAAGCGTGCGGTTAAGGCGAGCCACATTAAGCTGCTGCACCATGTTTACGATAATTTGCTGTTTTTGCGCATCCGTCTGGATATTGTCAAAGCCTTTAATACCGGCTCCCGCAATCCCAACCATGATCAATAGCACCAGAATAAAACCAGATGTGAGTTTCTTACCCACGCTCACATTATTAAAACCTGCCACCAACGCCGCCAAACCGCTCATAGCTCACCTTTATGTTAAAAACTGGGACGATGTAGGGTTATCGACTTGGTTAAGCCACGCTTTAGGAAATTTACCAATATAAAGTGAGGTTTTGAGCAAAGAGAGGCCATCAACAGGAGATGAAGCGTTTAATTTCACTTATTGCCGCCAGAAAAGGGCCGTCAGGATAAAGAAGTAAAGTCACTGAATTGTTAAATATAAATAATAAATTTTATAAATAAATATCTTCTGGCATCCCACTGACCTAGCTGTAATGGTGGTCGTCGGGCTGCCAGCAGAGAAGGCGGACAGCCAGATAAAGTTATGTCAGTACACAGTTTGCATCCGGGCGTATCTTTCTGGTCCAGGCCGATCGAGCATTTCACACAGAATAATTTCAATGCCGTTACACAGCGCGCTAAGCGGCAAATCATTAGCCGAAGTGCCAAAGGGATCCTCCAGCTCCTCCGCCAGGGACTCCAGCGACAAAAAGGTAGAGGAGATAAATACCGATATCAGCGGCGTCAGATAATGCACCAGCACAAACGAGCGGTCGCCTGACAGGTGAGCGTCCGGTTTACAATAATTGACGAAGTTGGGGCAGCGCAGAAGAGGAAAAACGCCCGCGCCGGTGCGCGCAGACGTAAAGCTTAATATTCGTTGCCGGTAATACGCCCGCGATGACTATCCCAGTTGAAGTTCACCCACAGGCTTTGCCCCAGACGCATGCGGTCCATCACGCGCTCGCCCAGCAGCTTAACCATATTGCTGTGATCGAGGTTGGTCAGCATGCCGGTCGGCCGTTTGGAAGAGGAGCGACGATCAACGATCTGGTTGATAATGACCTTTTCATAGCGTGATTCCGTCTGCATCCCGATTTCATCAATCACCAGCAGATCCACGGTGCTGAAATCGTGCAGCAGATGTTCTTCGGTGCGGTCGCTGTCGCCGTTGAAGGTGCCTTTAATGATCGACATCAGGTCGGCGACCGTCACGATCAGCACGCTTTTACCGCGCAAAATCAGGTGGTTGCCAATCGCCGCGGCCAGATGGTTTTTCCCGGTGCCGGGACGGCCAGAAAACACAAAGCTGGCGATACTGTGATCAAACTCATCAGCATAACGGCGTGCCTGTTCCAGCGCTTTACGTTGCCCTTCGTTTTCTACCCGATAGTTATCGAACGAGCAGTTCATATGCAACTCGCGGATGCCGGATCGACCCAGAATACGCTGCATTTTCATCGCCCGATTTTCACGCGCAATCGCCTCCGAACGCTGGCGACCCTGCTCCTGATTCCAGGCCAACAGCTCTTCGCCGTTCTGGAATTTAGGCTTGATATGGGCCGGCATCATCCGTTGCAGACGGTTAAATAACTCAGCGGGCGTTTTCATTATTCACCTCGGAAACCATCAGGGATTGTGTGATCGGGTTCAGGCAGCTGATTAACATCGCGCTGCGCTCTGCTACCGTTAACTGCCCGGCTCTGCTGGACGCTACGCGCCAGTTTTTGCTGCCACTGCATATGATGGAAAGGACGTCCGTCAGCCTGCCACCAGGTGATAAAGGCGGCCAGCTCGGCGGGCGTAACCGGCTCGCTTAGCGCAATGCCCCAGATGGCGGCCTGGCGCTGAAAATCGGCGTCCGGTCGCCAGCCCGGGTACATCATAAACTTGCCGACCGGCACTGAAACCGGGTGCGTCAGCGTATCATTATAGAGCTGTTCATCCAGCGTCACATCACTTTGCGGCTGGCGTACCGCCGCTTCCAGCTCCAGAAGCTGTGCCAGCCGGTCAGGAGTTACCGCATACAGCACCGGCGCATTATTATCGAACACGGCAACCGCTCCCGCACCTGCAGCAGAAAGCGCGCCGATCGGATCCTGGCGAAACGCGTCGAGGCCAATGACAGTTGAGGTTAAAATCTTGACAGACATGGTGATTTCCGGATTCTGTTGCAGGCAAAACGTAACTGGCTGCCGTAGCCGCCAAAACAGGCGCTATTCTATCAAGTTTAGCGCCTGGAATCGCCTGTTGCTTAATACTGAGACTGCCAGGCGATGCCGATTTTTTCCTGTTTCACGTAGCGTAAATCCCAAAGGTAACGCAGGCTGGCAAGCAGACAAAAACTGTATCCCAGCAGTTCCGTACCCTCCTCCGCCATATTTTTTACCGTGCGGTTATAGCCGTCGAGCATCAGCGTTTCCCACAGTTCATGCATGCCAAACAAACGTGAAAAAATTAAAATTGTCAGCAGGCCCGCAGCCATCATATTCCAGCTGGGATGGTGGAGAAAATGAACCAGCCCTGAGAGCGTAGCGGAGGGATGCAGCACCGCTCGCCAGATGCAGATAAGCGCCACGGATAGCGCCGGCCAGATCCAGGTACCGTGGTGGATGCGATCAAACAGGAAATCCATTTCGCGGATCAGCATACAGGTAAAGAAGCCGCCAATCAGCAACAGGCTGTAGCGCAGATTTTTCTGCCTGAATACCTGACCAAAGAACATCAGGGCAATCACCGCCAGCTGAATTTCCTGAAAAATTTCGGTAAACGACGTCTCATGCAGCGCGTCGTTCATCCAGTTCACATCAATAAAAACCAACCCCATCATCAACGCAAGAAAGATCGCACAGCCAAAAAAGCCAGCAAATTTTACAGCAATAATTTTTATATCGTCGGACATGAAATCTCCCTGGTAAAGATTAGCGCGCTGATTATATGCGTGCTAAATAACCATATTTCTCATTTCATGCGTTAAAATCGCCGGGCGGCAGCATGATAAGCTGCCAGTCTCGATCAGACTGACCAGACAGGAAGGGACAGATGCAACGATGTGGCTGGGTTTCAACCGATCCGCTTTATCAAACCTATCACGACCGCGAATGGGGCATTGCGCAAACCCAAAGCAGAATACTGTTTGAAATGCTCTGTCTGGAGGGTCAGCAGGCGGGGCTGTCATGGATTACGGTGCTGAAAAAACGAGAAAACTACCGCGCCGCCTTTTATCAGTTCGATCCGCATGCCGTGGCGTTAATGAACGAAAGCGATATCGATCGCCTGATGCAAAACAGCGGGCTGATTCGCCATCGCGCCAAGCTCAATGCCATCGTCACCAACGCGCGCGCTTATCTGGCAATGCAGGAAAACGGCGATGATTTCTCGCGTTTTATCTGGTCGTTTGTTGATGGGCAACCGCAAATCAACCATTTTGCCGATGGCGCCGCCGTTCCCGCCCAGACGCCGGTTTCGCTCGCCCTGTCGAAAGCGCTGAAAAAGCGCGGCTTTAAATTTGTCGGCTCCACCATCTGTTACGCCTTTATGCAGGCCTGCGGACTGGTTAATGACCATATAACGACCTGTTTCCGCCATCCTGATAACCAGCCGCGCTGAATCTTTACAAATCTGAGGAAATTCCTGGATATTTCCTGAAGCACTACGCGGCATAATGACCGCTTTAAGCGGGTGCGCTTGTTAGTTGGTTTTTACAGGATAGAAGATGAAAAAAAATATTATTGCCTTGTCACTGTTATTGAGCGGGGCCGTTGCCCTTTCCGGCTGTACCACTAACCCATACACCGGGGAGTCGCAGGCAGGGAAATCGGGTATCGGCGCAAGTATGGGGGCGCTGGTTGGCGCAGGCGTTGGCGTGCTCTCTTCGTCGAAAAAAGATCGCGGCAAAGGCGCGCTGATTGGCGCAGCTTCCGGCGCAGCGCTGGGTGGCGGCCTGGGTTACTATATGGATGTGCAGGAAGCCAAGCTGCGTGACAAAATGCGCGGCACCGGCGTTAGCGTAACGCGCAGCGGAGATACCATTATTCTGAATATGCCGAATAATGTCACCTTCGACAGCAGCAGCAGCACGCTGAAACCTGCGGGCGCGGAGACGCTGACCGGTGTTGCGATGGTACTGAAAGAGTATCCGAAAACCGCCGTTAACGTGGTTGGCTATACCGATAGCACCGGTACGCGCGCGCTGAATATGCGTCTGTCGCAGCAGCGTGCCGATAGCGTTGCCAGCGCGCTGATCCTGCAGGGCGTTTCCAGCAATCGTCTACGCACCGGCGGCATGGGCCCGGATAACCCAATCGCGTCCAACAGCACGGAAGAAGGCAAAGCGCAAAACCGTCGCGTTGAAATTACGCTTAGCCCGCTGTCATAACACAGCTTCAGGGGGCAGGCAGGCCGCAGCCCCCTTTTATCCGTACGCTTTTTCCCTTTTTACCGTTCCTGTCCTGATGCTAACTCCCAACAGTAAGCTGTGTTAGTCTCTCATCGAATTCGCGGAGTGAAGAAAGAGATGAAGCAAAAGGCTATACGCGCCACCATTAGTGATGTTGCCCGGGTGGCAAAAACCGGCAAAACCAGCGTTTCCCGTTACCTCAACGGCGAGCAGCATGCGCTTTCGCCAGATCTGAAACAACGGATTGAGCAGGCGATCGCCGCGCTTAATTATCGCCCTAATCAAATGGCGCGCGGCCTGAAACGAGGGCGCACCCGTCTTATCGGGCTGATTATCGCCGATATTACCAATCCCTATTCAGTGGATGTGCTGTGCGGTATTGAGGCGGCCTGCCGCGCTCATGGCTTTACGCTGCTGGTTTGTAATACCAATAACGAAATCGATCAGGAACAACACTATTTGCAGCTGCTCAGCAGCTATCAGGTGGAAGGTATTGTGGTGAACGCCGTCGGGATGCGCGAAGATGCGCTGAATCGCCTACAGCAGTCGCTGCTGCCGATGGTGCTGATCGATCGCAAAATCCCTGATTTTTCCTGTGACGTGGTCGGGCTGGATAATGCCCAGGCGGCGACCGTTGCAACCGAGCATTTAGTGAAGAACGGCTACCGGGCGTTGCTGTTTCTCAGTGAGCCGCTTGGTCTGGTGAATACCCGTCTGGAGCGCCTGCAGGCGTTCCGCCAGGTTTGTGCGCGTCATACAACCATCATCAGTGAAAATGCAGAGGCAGCGCTCAGCGACGCCAGCGCCATGGATCGTATTATCAATGACTTTTACCAGCGCCATGCTCAACAGCCTGCGGCATTGCTGGTGGCTAACGGCGCGTTGACGCTGCAGGTAGCGCGCTCATTGCGACGGCTGGGCCTGAACTGGGGCCAGCAAATCGGCTTGCTGGGCTTTGACGAACTGGAGTGGGCTGAGCTGGCAGGCGACGGCATCACCACATTGAAACAGCCAACCTGGCAGATCGGCTATGCGGCGCTGGAGCGGGTGATCCAGCGTATTGAAGGCGAAGCCACAACTATTGAAGAGAAGACATTCAGCGGCGAGTTAGTGATTCGCGGCTCCAGCCGTGCTTTAGGTTAATTCATTTTTTACCCCGGCCAGCACAGCTTGTTGCGTCGGGAGCCCCCTTCTGTGACAAACCAGATGATTCGTGGAACAAAATAGCTTACATCGTGAGCGCGATCATAATTCCATACTTTCCAACTTTGCTTTGGAACCGGTTCCAATTAGCTTTTCTTTAGGCGGGTTCACATGCTGTAGCCCCGGAGGAAAAGATGAAACCAGAAATTATTGTCGTGACCGCTGCGTACGGTCATCAAAAAGTTACCGCGCTGGGTGGACAACTGGCGTTATTATCCATCATCGCTGAAGCGGGTGCTGACGGCGTAGAGATCCGGCGTGAACTTTTGGCGGAATCTGAGCTGCAAAGCCTGCCACAGCTGGCTGAAGCCGTTGCTGAACATCGGCTGAAAGCCTCTTATTCTGTTCCCGATGCGCTATTTGTCGAAGGTGGCAAGGTGAATCCACTGCTGGAACGCTATCTGCATGAGGCAGAGCAACTGCGCGCGCAGCGGCTGAAAGTGTCGCTGGGCCCTTATCAGCCGGGCACAGAGATTACGTTGCCTGTCAGCAATGTCAGCCTGGTGGTGGAAAACGATCAGACTGAATACGGTACGCTTGCGGCCATCGCGCCTTTCTTTGAGCAGCCGCATACCCATTTTGAGATGACTTTTGATATGGCCAACTGGCAGTGGACCGGTGATGATGCCATGGCCGCAGCGCGTCGGCTGGCACATTACGTCAGCTATATTCATGTGAAAGCGGCTGTACCTCATAACTGCAGCTGGCGTGCTATTGCACTCGACGATGCCGATAACAGCTGGCGAGAGT
The DNA here is from genome assembly GCF_050113775.1 of Pantoea sp. FN0302. Lineage (NCBI taxonomy): Bacteria > Pseudomonadati > Pseudomonadota > Gammaproteobacteria > Enterobacterales > Erwiniaceae > Pantoea > Pantoea sp. FN0302. The sequence continues at coordinate 86,977 of NZ_JBNJSM010000002.1, read as the reverse complement.
TGTTAAATCTGCTGCCCGGTAACGTGCCGCGCGGTATCGAGTTTCCGCTCCAGGGTGACGATCTGGTGGCCGTGACGCGCCATTATGTTGACCTGCTGCGTGGGGAGTAAATCATGATTAACCAAAACCAACCGCAGGGCGCGCTGGATGTGGTGACCATCGGTGAAGCGATGGCGATGTTCGTGGCCAGAGAGGCAGGCGATCTGGCTGCAGCAGAAACCTTTACCAAACGCATTGCCGGCGCGGAGCTTAACGTCGCTATCGGCCTGGCGCGTCTCGGTCTGAAAGTGGGCTGGGTAAGCCGGGTTGGCGATGATGCCTTTGGCCGCTTTGTTCATCAGCAGCTGGAAAAAGAGGGCATTGACCATCAGCGCGTTACCACGGATAAGCGCTATCCCACCGGCTTTCAACTGAAATCGAAAGTTGAGGATGGCTCCGACCCAATGGTGGAATATTTCCGTAAAGGCTCCGCCGCCAGCCATCTCTCTGTAGACGATTTCGACCGCGACTATTTTGGCGCAGCTCGTCATCTGCATTTAAGCGGCGTGGCGGCAGCCCTTTCCGCCAGCTCGCTGGCGCTGTTAAACCATACGGCGCAGGAGATGCGCGCCATGGGTAAAACCCTTTCTTTCGATCCTAACCTGCGTCCGGTGCTGTGGCCGAGCGAACAGGAGATGGTGAAACAGCTTAATCAGCTGGCCAGCTATGCCGACTGGGTATTGCCGGGCGAAAAAGAGGGCCTGATCCTCACTGGTTACCGCCAGCCAGAGGCGATCGCTGACTTTTATCTCGATAAAGGCGTCAAAGCGGTGATTATTAAAACCGGCGGCGACGGCGCCTGGTATAAAACCGCCTCGGGTGATAAAGCACAGGTTGCAGCCATTCGCGTCGAGAAAGTAGTGGATACGGTGGGCGCAGGCGACGGGTTTGCCGTTGGCGTGATCAGCGCGCTGCTGGAAGGCAAGCCGCTGCCGCAGGCTATCCGTCGCGGCAACAAGATTGGCTCGCTGGCTATCCAGGCGATCGGCGATAGCGAAGGTTTACCGACGCGTGCCGAGCTGGGCGACTACTGAGCGACAAACCCTACGACTCGTTATAACGATGCATGTCGATGACGCCGTCATCAGAATATGCGCCTCAACAGAGGATAAGCTCATGACCAAGCATACAATCGCGCCGAAACGCTGGTGGTATATCATCCCCATCATTTTTATCACCTACAGCCTGGCGTACCTCGATCGTGCAAACTTTAGCTTCGCCTCGGCAGCCGGTATTAATGAAGATTTAGGCATTACCAAGGGGATGTCCTCCCTGTTGGGCGCGCTGTTCTTCCTGGGCTACTTTTTCTTCCAGATCCCCGGCGCCGTGTACGCTGAACGTCGCAGCGTGAAAAAGCTGGTGTTCTGGTGCCTGATTCTGTGGGGGCTTTGTGCCTCGCTGACCGGTGTGGTGAGCAATATCCCGATGCTGGCGGCAATCCGCTTTACGCTGGGCGTGGTGGAAGCAGCAGTAATGCCAGCAATGCTGATTTATATCAGCAACTGGTTTACCAAGTCGGAGCGCTCGCGTGCTAACACCTTTTTGATCCTGGGTAATCCGGTGACCGTGCTGTGGATGTCGGTGGTCTCTGGCTATCTGATCAACGCCTTCGGCTGGCGCGAGATGTTTATTATTGAAGGGCTGCCGGCGGTGCTGTGGGCGGTGTGCTGGTGGTTTTTGGTGCAGGATAAACCCTCTCAGGCAAGCTGGCTGAGCGAAGAGGAAAAAGCTGCGCTACAGGAGCAACTGCGTAAAGAGCAGGAAGGGATCAAAGCGGTACGCAACTATCGTGAAGCGTTTAAATCGCGCAATGTGATTATCCTTTGTATGCAATATTTCGCCTGGAGCATCGGCGTGTATGGCTTTGTGCTGTGGCTGCCGTCAATTTTACGCAACGGTACCGAAATGGGCATGGTTGAAGCGGGCTGGCTCTCTGCCGTGCCATACCTGGCGGCGACGATTGCGATGATTGTGGTGTCGTGGGCTTCTGACCGGATGCAAAACCGTAAACTGTTCGTTTGGCCTTTGCTGCTGATCGGCGCGCTGGCATTCCTTGGCTCATGGCTGGTCGGCTCCAGTAACTTCTGGCTCTCTTACAGCCTGCTGGTGATTGCCGGTGCGGCAATGTATGCGCCTTACGGCCCCTTCTTCGCCATTATTCCTGAAATGCTGCCGCGTAACGTGGCGGGCGGCGCGATGGCGCTAATCAACAGCATGGGCGCGCTCGGTTCGTTTTTGGGTTCATGGATCGTCGGCTACCTTAACGGTGCAACCGGTAGCCCGGCGGCATCCTATATCTTCATGGGCGTGGCGCTGCTGGTGGCGGTATTCCTGACGTTGATCGTTAAACCGGCGGAGAACAAACGCTCCCCCTCGTCCGGGCGCACGGCCAGGCACGCCTGATTAGCCCGTGCGTAAAGGCCGGGCTCGCCCGGCCTCAAACCACCAATCAATCCTTTTCGTTTTACCGCCTGACCGGCGGATGGAGTCTGATATGAAGCCTGAAGTGGTGTTGTACAAAACGTTGCCTGATGATTTACGTGCCCGTCTTGATGCGCACTTTACCGTAACCACCATTAAAGGCCTGACGCCGGAAATCGTAGATGAACATGCGGATCTGTTTGCCCGTGCGGAGGGCATTATCGGTTCCAGTTGTAAAGTGGATGACGCGCTGCTGCAGAAAATGCCGAAGCTGCGCGCCGCCTCGACGATTTCCGTAGGCTATGACAATTTCGACGTTGATGCGTTGAACCAGCGCGGCATTGTGCTGATGCATACGCCAACCGTGCTGACGGAGACCGTCGCCGACACCATAATGGCATTAGTGTTAAGCAGCGCCCGTCGTGTGGTGGAAGTCGCCGGGCGGGTTAAGGCCGGTGAGTGGCAACGCAGCATCGGGCCGGACTGGTTTGGCATCGATGTGCACCACAAAAAGATGGGTATTCTGGGCATGGGCCGCATTGGCCTGGCGCTGGCGCAGCGCGCGCATCATGGCTTCGGCATGCCGATTCTGTATAACGCCCGCAGACATCATGAAGACGCTGAAACACGCTTTAACGCGCAATATTGCGATCTTGATACACTGCTGCAGGAGTGCGATTTTCTGTGTATTAGCCTGCCGTTGACCGAACAAACGCACCATATGATTGGCCGGGAACAGTTGGCAAAAATGAAGCCGAGCGCCATTTTAATTAATGCGGGCCGTGGACCGGTAGTGGATGAGCAGGCGTTGATTGCGGCCCTGAAAGATAAAACCATTCATGCTGCCGGACTGGATGTGTTTGAACAGGAACCGCTGCCAGCCGATTCAGAACTGCTGAAACTGCCCAACGTCGTGGCGCTACCACATATTGGCTCTGCAACGCATGAAACCCGCTACGGCATGGCACGTGATGCGGTAGAAAACCTGATCGCCGCGCTGGCGGGCAAGGTGGAAAAGAACTGCGTTAATCCGCAGGTGCTGCGCTAAGCGAGCCGCTCCAGTAAAAGCGATCGCCCCATGCGATCGCTTGCAACATATTTATTCCACTGCCAGCGGTTTCTCTTCCAGCTGCGGTGCGTTATCGCCCTGTAACGTTTTAACCCGCTGCTCTACTTTTTGCACCGCCTGCGCATCTTTCAGCAGCGTATAGGTCAGGGTGAAGGCCTGAGTTTGCCCCGGCTGAAGCTGTTTTACCCGTCCCTGCTCTTTCTCAATGGTGACCGGATAGGCATAGTTGGTGCCGGGTTCAATACCGGTAACGTAACCCTGTTTCAGGGTATCGGTGTTTTTCCACAACGTCAGCAACGGCAGTTGATGGGTATCAAACTCAATGGCCGCGCCCTTATCGCCTTTACTGTTGATAACCGCCGCCACCGTTTTGCCTTGCGCATCTGCCAGCGGCATCAGGTTGAATACCATCTCATCAAATCCCCTGGTCGGCGCGTCGTAGGTGTTCCAGTTTTTCAGCCCCTGCTTCGCATAATCATTAAAGGGAGAGACACTTTTCACTGGCGCAATAAAGCGGGCATCTTTTTCCAGAATTGGCGTGCCGAAGTTGCTGTGATAGATGATTTGGTAATCCTGCGGATAGTCGCTTTGATTGGTCAGCTCATCATGAATGGTAAAGCTGTCGCTGCCAGGGATATAGCGCAGCTCTGTCCAGGTGCTGAAGTTCGCTTTTTTAAAGGTGTGCTCTTTTAGCAGGCCGCGAATACGGATTTCATGTGGCGCATGATCATCAACAACGATCTCAACTCGTGATGCAGGCGTATTTCCCGCTTTGCCGTGCAGCGTATAGAGCATGCCGTCCTTGCTTACCGGATGACCGGTCCATTCAAAGCCGCAGCGCACCATCATTTCGTTAAAGCCATCAAGCCAGCCCAGGCCATTGCGGCTTTCCAGGTTAATATAAGCGGGATTGACCACCTCATCTACCGGCGAATCCCAGCCCATACGCACGCCGTGTCCATTAACATGTAGCAGATCCATCCCGCGGCTGGGGCTAAGGGCGATAGTCAGCCCATTATCGCTGCGCAGGGTAATCACTTTTGTACCCTCCTGCTTGCCGCCATGCAGAACTTTTTGCTCAATGCTGAAGGGTTGCCCTTCCAGCTTCAGCTGTTGACTGCTGATAGACCAGTTGCCTTTATCCATGCCGCTTTCAGCATCCGTCAGCAACCATGACTGGGCCAGAACAGGTGTGGAAAACAGCATTGATACCGTCATTGCCGCCAGAGTTTTTTTCATTTCTTCATCCTTTAGCTGAATTGATTTAGCCAAACAGCCAGCAGGTTACAAACGGAAGATATGAAAAACAGTGATGACAGTCACCGACAGCGTTTTATCCGCTGTATCAGTCAAAAAATGAGATTGTTAACGCATGTTTAGTGATTTTGTTGCAGTTAAGAGAATAAAAAATGTGATCTGTGCATGAAGCAACCTGATACGTTTCAGCTAACACCATCGGCTTCGTTGCTGTATCGGTCAGGTAAGCCGTTTGCATCGGCATTCACCTGACGGTAAGGTAGACCCACACTGCCTATCACAATTGATTTACAGCTATGAGCTTCTCTCTCTTCGGTGACAAATTTACCCGCCATACCGGCATTGCACGTTTAATGGAAGACATGGATGAAGGGTTGCGCACGCCTGGCGCGGTAATGCTTGGCGGCGGTAATCCGGCGCAGATCCCGGCAATGGATGATTATTTTCATCAGCTGCTGCTGCAGATGCACCAGGAGGGAAAACTCACCGAGGCGCTATGCAATTATGATGGCCCGCGCGGCAAAACGCTGCTGCTGGAGGCGCTGGCAGCGTTGCTGCGCGAAGAGCTGGGCTGGCAAATTTCACCCAAAAATATCGCCCTGACTAACGGCAGCCAGAGCGCCTTCTTCTATCTGTTTAATCTGTACGCCGGACGCCGTGCTGACGGCATCAAAAAGCGCGTTCTGTTTCCGCTGACGCCAGAATACCTGGGTTATGCCGACGCGGGACTGGATGAAGATCTGTTTATGGCCGCCCGGCCTAATATTGAACTGCTTCCGGAAGGCCAGTTTAAATATCACGTCGATTTCGACCATTTGTCAATTACCGATGAAGTGGGTCTGATTTGCGTTTCGCGCCCTACCAACCCTACCGGCAATGTCATTACCGATGAGGAGTTGCTGCATCTGGATATGCTGGCGCAGCAGCATGATATTCCCCTGTTGATTGATAACGCCTACGGTCTGCCTTTTCCCGGCATTATTTTCAGCGAGGCGCGTCCGCTGTGGAACCCCAATATTATTCTCTGCATGAGCCTGTCGAAACTGGGCCTGCCGGGCGCACGCTGCGGGATTATCGTGGCGGATGAAAAGGTAATTGACGCCATCAGTAATATGAACGGCATTATCAGCCTGGCACCGGGCAGCGTTGGCCCCGCCATCGCCACAGAAATGATCCAGCGCGGCGATCTGCTGCGGCTGTCGGAAACGGTTATCAAACCCTTCTACCAGCAACGGGTGCGGGAAACCATCAGCATCATTCGTCGCTATCTGCCGGAAGATCGCTGCCTGATCCATAAGCCGGAAGGCGCTATCTTCCTCTGGCTGTGGTTTAAGGACCTGCCCATCACCACCGAGCTGCTCTATCAGCGCCTGAAACAGCGGGGCGTGCTAATGGTGCCCGGCCACTTCTTTTTCCCTGGCCTGGCGCATGACTGGCCGCATATGCACCAGTGTATGCGCATGAACTATGTTCCGGATGGTGAGAAAATTGAGCGGGCCGTAAAAATTCTTGCTGAAGAGATGGATCGCGCCTGGAGTGAGCGGGCGCTGTAATAGCGGCCACCGCGCTCTACCTTATCAGCCATACCTCTCCCTTATGGCTACAAACTCTGTATAGCAAACAGTCAGCTATACGAGTAAGTTAATTAACAATTCATTAACTATGGATAGTGGGAGAGGCAATGTCCGTAAAAGATCTGTTGCTGGCACTTTGTGTTGTTGTCGCCTGGGGCGTTAACTTTGTAGTCATCAAAGTCGGGCTGCATGATATGCCGCCGTTTCTGCTGGCAGCCCTGCGCTTCGCGCTGGTCGCGCTGCCCGCTATCTTTTTTGTGCGTCCCCCTAAAGTTCCGCTGCGCTGGCTGGCACTCTACGGAATTACCATCAGCTTCGGACAGTTCGCCTTTCTGTTTTTAGCTATCAAGCTTGGCATGCCTGCCGGACTGGCTTCACTGGTGCTTCAGGCTCAGGCCTTTTTCACTCTACTGCTTGGCGCGCTGCTGCTGGCGGATAAACTGCGCTGGCATCATATTGCCGGCATGGTTATCGCTTCAGGCGGCATATTTTTGTTAGCCACGACCGCGCATGGCGTTCAGGCCGCCACCGGCGTGACGGTAACCACGATGTTACTGACGCTGGCCGCCGCGCTCTGTTGGGGCATGGGCAATATCACCAATAAGGTCATTATGCGTAACGGTAACGTACCCATTATGTCACTGGTGGTCTGGAGCGCCCTGATCCCCGTGGGGCCTTTTCTGCTTTGCTCATGGCTGTTCGAAGGTCAGGCTGCGATTATGCACAGCCTGGTGCATATCCAGCTACAAACGGTGCTGGCGTTGGTTTATCTGGCATTTATCGCCACTATTATAGGCTACGGCATTTGGGGCACGCTGCTGAGCCGTTATGAAACCTGGCGCGTAGCGCCGCTCTCGCTACTGGTGCCGGTGGTAGGCATTCTTAGCGCGGCGCTGCTGCTGGGAGAGACGCTCTCTATGCGTCAGATTGCTGGAGCCATGATCATTGTGGTCGGTCTGGTGGTTAATATTTTCGGCGGGCGCTTAACGCCGCTGCGTACGGTGCATGCGCAGCGTGATTAATGTTTTGCAGTGTGCAAATACAACAACGCCGCGTTTCCGCGGCGTCAGGTTTGCTTATTAGCTCAGGATTTCGATACGGCGTGGTTTCATCTCTTCCGGCACGATGCGTTCCAGATCGATGTACAACAAGCCGTTTTCCAGGCGGGCGTCGCGTACCACAATGTGATCAGCCAGCTGGAATTTACGTTCGAAATTACGTTCAGCAATCCCCTGATAGAGATATTTACGCTCGTTTTGATCTTCAGGATGTGCGCCACGCACAATCAACATATTGTCATGTGCGGTAATATCCAGTTCGTTCTGTGCGAAACCCGCTACGGCAATCGTGATGCGGTAATGGTTTTCCGCCACCAGCTCTACGTTGTACGGAGGGTAACCGCCGTTGCTTTGGTTCTGGTTAGACTCCAGCAGATTGAACAGGCGATCAAAACCAATAGATGAACGATAGAGCGGAGAAAGGTCAAAGTTACGCATAATACAAAGCTCCTGATTTTCAGCGAGTAGGTTAAACGTAGCCTTCCACGATGGACAGGCTATCTGGTCACGCTGGCAAACCCATTCGGCGAATGCCGCGCTGACCGTAATAAAAAAATGGGGATAGCTAACTATCTTTCAAGGGGGGTTTTGCGATTTTTTTAAGCAAACACCAGAGAATGTCATACACTCAGGGGAAAATGTCGTCATACATCCAGACGAGAGTCACCACAGAGTGACCGGGATTTTCCTCGTCGCAGATAATGAAACTCAGTCAGGCAATCTGCTATGGCTGAAGGGATAAAAAGATGAAAGCGATAATGAAATACCGTTTAGCAGGGCTTCTGGCCTGTAGCCTATCGGTCGGCACCTCCGGCTGCTCCAGCATGATGTCACACACCGGCGCCAGTCAGGGCTATTATCCCGGCACCCGCGCCAGCGCGGAAATGTTGACCGACGATCAAAGCAGCTGGGCGCTGAAGCCGCTGGCACTGGTGGATCTCCCTTTCTCAGCCGTGCTGGATACCCTCCTGCTGCCCTGGGACTATATGCACGCTGACGATAGTCCATCCATCGATTCACCGCGCGCGCGCGTTATAGAAGCAGAGAAGCTGGCGCATACCCAGGAACATCTGGCAGCAGCCGCGCCGTTGGCAATTAACTCAACGCAACCGTAAAAATTTGCCGGTAGCCGTCCAGGTCACGCATAAAGGCGACCTGGCGGCCATCGGGCGAAAACACCACCGCATCGCCTGAAGGCGGCGTTTCACTTCGTGGCGTCAGACGCCGCATCTTTCCGCTGTTGCGCTCGCACACCATTACGCTGTTATCGCAGATAAAAGCCAGCCGATCGCCATCGGGATGCCAGCTAAACGCTGACTGAATATCATACTCGCCGTGCGTGATCTGGCGCGGTTCGCCGTGGCTGGTCGGGATGCCCCATAGCTGTACCACGCCCTGGTCATCACGCATTAAACAGGCAATTTCACTGCCATCCGGCGCGCTACGTAGCCAGTGACGCGGGGTTATCGCCAGCCCAGGGAAACGGCGCTGATGCGTAAAGGTTAAGCGGCGTTGAACGACACCGCGTGGCGGCGCAGGCAAGCTGGTTTCGGTGCCTTCCAGCGGTGCATCGCCCGGCTGAGCGTAATCATTCAGCTTCTCCGGCAGATCGACAATAAATACTTCCGGCACCGTGCTGCCATCGATGGCCCGCGTATCGCCAATAAAAGCAAGCGCCCAGCGCTGACGACAGCCATCCGCCCGCAGATAGCCCTGCTGGCCGATCCAGCCTTCTTCATAAGCGCGATTGATCTCATCGCTGCCGGGCTTTGGCGTGGAGGTGGTTTTGCTGACCAGCACGCAAAAGTGGCTGCCATCATACTCACGCGGATGCTGTTTCACAGGACAAACCGCATGCAGCGGTACGGCAATCCCGACGTTACGCAAATCCTCTTTGCTGTCCCATTCGTGCATCACATGATCGTTATAGGTAAAGCTGATCCGGCTGCCGTCCGGGCTAAAAACGTGAACATGCGAGCCGCCGCGCAGCGCGCCGGGCGTGAAGGGCGGCGTAATATCACAGGCGTCCAGATTTTCCGCCTTGCCGTTTTGAATAATCACGCCACGGCGGTGATGAAAATCATAGCGCCAGCCTGCGTCCGGATGCTCCGGCCCATGAATGCAGGCATAGCGCGGCGGCATATCGGGGCTAACGGTAACCACGCCAACGTGAGCGCCGTCCCGAGCCTGATAGAGGATTTCCGTCGCCCCGCTGGCTACATTCACGCGCTCAATGGTTAAGCCGGTAAAAGAGGCACCGGAAGGGCGCACATCATAAGCCAGCCATTGACTGTCGGCGGTCCAGACGTTGGTATTGGTCAACTGATGATTGCGCGCCGCATGAGTTATCTGTTTTTCCATGGCTTACAGCACAAATTTTTCGATAGCGTGCGCCACGCCATCTTCCGCATTGGTTTTAGTGACAAACTGGCTAATAGCGATCACCGAGTCGATCGCATTGCCCATCGCCACGCCGGTACCTGCATATTCAATCATTGCCAGGTCGTTTTCCTGATCGCCGATAGCCATTACTTCATGCTGCGCCAGATGTAGCTGCTGCGCCAGCGCATGCACGCCGGTGCCTTTATTGACCTTCGGATGGAGGATTTCAAGATAATAAGGCGCGCTTTTCATGATGGTGTAATTCTGCTGCGCTTCTTGCGGCAGGCGGGCAATCGCCGCATCCAACAGTTCGGGATGATCGATCATCATCAGTTTCGGGAAGGTGAGCGAACGCGCCATCTCCTCTACCGCGCGATAGCGCACCGGAATTCCGGTTAAATACGCTTCATGAATGGTGTATTCGCTGATGTCTTTGTTCGGGGTATACAGCGAGGATTTATCCAGCGCCTGAAAATGCACGCCCAGCTCACGCGCCAGCTGTTCAAACTTCAGATAATCGTCAAACGAGAGGGTGGTTTCTGCGACGCAATCGCCATTTACCGCCCGCTGGACCAGCGCGCCGTTATTGGTGATGCAATACTGGCCTTCCTGCTGCAAATCCAGCTCCATCAGGTAGCGTTCCACGCCGATATAAGGACGTCCGGTGGTCAGCACGATATGCACGCCTTTATCACGCGCCTGCCCGATAGCCTGCTTAACGCGCGGCGTAATCTGGTGTTGGGGATTAAGCAGCGTGCCGTCCATATCAATTGCAATCAGTTTTATCGCCATAACGTCCTCGTTCGTTTTTCGGTTTGGTTTAATGCTAGCGCGATCCAGTTCACAATGACCAGTATGACGCAAACTTAGGACGCGCCAGATAAAAAAAACGCCAGTCACAAGGACTGGCGTCAGGCTGCTGAAAACGCTAAGCCGGTTAAATATCGATATTGGCCGCTTTCAAGGCGTTTTCTTCAATAAAGGCGCGGCGCGGCTCAACCGCATCGCCCATCAGCGTGGTAAACAGCTGATCGGCGGCAATCGCGTCTTTAATGGTTACGCGCAGCATGCGACGGCTATCCGGATCCATAGTGGTTTCCCACAGCTGCTCCGGGTTCATCTCGCCCAGACCTTTATAACGCTGTACTGACAGGCCGCGACGCGACTCTTTTACCAGCCACTCCAGCGCCTGTTCGAAGCTCTCTACCGGCTGACGACGTTCGCCGCGTTCGATATAGGCATCTTCTTCCAACAGACCGCGCAGTTTCATGCCCAGCGTACAGATTTTGCGATATTCCGGGCCCTGAATAAATTCGCTATCCAGCGGATAGTCAGTATCCACGCCATGCGTACGCACACGCAGTACCGGCTCAAAAATATTCAGTTCGCGGTTTTCGCGTACGCTGGCAACATAGGTGCTGCCGTGCGTCTCTGTTTCATTCAGCCGGGCAACCAGCGTATCGATCCACTCGGTGACCGTCTGTTGGTTATCCAGGCTTTCCAGCGTCGGATGGTAAACCAGCGATTTAAGCAGCGCCATCGGGAAACGACGCTCCATACGCTTGATCATGCGCTGCGTGCTGTTGTACTCGGAAACCAGACTTTCCAGCGGCTCGCCACCCAGCGCAGGGGCGCTGGCATTGGTATGAAGCGTTGCGCCATCCAGCGCAATGGCGATCTGATACTGATCCATCGCCTCATCATCTTTGATGTACTGCTCCTGCTTGCCTTTTTTCACCTTGTACAGCGGCGGCTGCGCAATATAAACGTGGCCGCGCTCAATGATTTCCGGCATCTGACGATAGAAGAAGGTCAACAGCAGCGTACGAATGTGCGAGCCGTCGACGTCCGCATCGGTCATGATAATGATGCTGTGATAACGCAGCTTGTCCGGGTTATATTCGTCACGGCCAATGCCGCAGCCCAGCGCAGTGATCAGCGTTGCCACTTCCTGCGAAGCGAGCATCTTATCGAAGCGCGCTTTCTCTACGTTCAGGATTTTACCCTTCAGCGGCAGAATCGCCTGGTTCTTACGGTTACGACCCTGCTTGGCTGAACCGCCTGCGGAGTCACCCTCCACCAGGTAAATTTCTGAGTGCGCCGGATCGCGCTCCTGACAGTCGGCCAGTTTGCCCGGCAGACCGGCCAGATCCAGTGCGCCTTTACGACGGGTCATTTCACGTGCACGACGTGCCGCTTCGCGCGCGCGCGCCGCATCGATAATTTTGCCAACGACGATTTTCGCATCGGAGGGGTTTTCCAGCAGGTATTCCGCCAGCAGCTCGTTCATCTGCGATTCAACTGCCGATTTCACCTCGGAAGAGACCAGTTTATCTTTGGTCTGAGAGGAGAATTTCGGATCCGGCACCTTCACGGAGACTACCGCAATCAGGCCTTCACGCGCATCGTCGCCGGTGGCGCTAACTTTCGCTTTCTTGCTGTAGCCTTCTTTATCCATATAGGCATTCAGCGTACGCGTCATCGCCGCACGAAAGCCCGCCAGGTGCGTACCGCCGTCGCGCTGCGGAATGTTGTTGGTGAAGCAGTAGATGTTTTCCTGGAAACCGTCGTTCCACTGCAGCGCCACTTCCACGCCGATGCCATCCTTCTCGGTAGAGAAGTAGAACACGTTGGGATGGATAGGCGTTTTGTTTTTGTTCAGGTATTCAACAAAGGCCTTGATACCGCCTTCGTAATGATAGTGATCGCTTTTATCCGTGCGTTTGTCTTCCAGACGGATAGACACGCCGGAGTTCAGGAACGACAGCTCGCGCAGACGCTTGGCCAGGATTTCATATTCGAATTCCACAACGTTGGTAAAGGTCTGATGGCTTGGCCAGAAACGCACGCGCGTACCGGTCAAATCGGTTTCGCCTGTGACCGCCAGCGGTGCCTGCGGCACGCCGTGCACATAGGTCTGCTGATGCACTTTACCTTCGCGACGAATGGTCAGTTCCAGCTTTTCAGAAAGCGCGTTAACTACCGAAACGCCCACGCCATGCAGGCCGCCGGAGACTTTGTAGGAGTTGTCATCAAACTTACCGCCCGCGTGCAGGACGGTCATGATCACTTCCGCTGCCGAAACGCCTTCCTCCGGGTGGATCCCGGTAGGAATGCCACGGCCATCATCCTGCACCGAAACGGAATTATCAGCATGGATGGTAACGGTGATCTCTTTACAGTGGCCTGCGAGCGCTTCGTCGATGGCGTTATCCACGACCTCGAATACCATGTGATGCAGACCGGTGCCGTCATCCGTATCGCCGATATACATTCCCGGGCGTTTGCGTACCGCATCAAGTCCTTTCAGGACTTTGATACTTGAGGAGTCATAAGAATTCGACATCAACGTTTCTCGCTCATTTAATCTTCAGGTTGAACCGCTATTTTACCCTGTTCTACGCGGAACATCTTGCCCTTTTCGTCAGTCATATCGATGACATGATCGGCACCAATAGCACTAACAAAAACCTGGGCATGCGTGGCTTTAAGCCGGTCCGCCAGCAGGCGGCGACGGCTCTCATCCAGCTCGGAGGCAAAATCATCGATCAGGTAGAGGCAGCGGCGTCCGTTTTGCCGGGTAAGAAACTCACCCTGGGCCAGACGCAGCGCGCACATCAGTAATTTCAGCTGTCCGCGAGACAGTAAATCTTCAACCGGCGTCCCCTCGGCGCGAATACGAAAATCGGCCTTATGGGGACCGCTGGCGGTATAGGTCAGCGCCCGGTCGCGCTCAAACTGCCGCTCCAGCAGTTCGGCGTAGTCGCTCTCTTTGTCCCAGCCGCGCTGAAAAGAGAAATCCAGCGCAAACTCCGGTAAAAACTGGCTGCAGGTGGCGGTAATATCCGCCGCTATCGCCGTGCTGTACTCCGCGCGCCAGCGGCTAATCTGTTCCGCCAGCGGCGCCAGTTCACGATCCCAGGGTTCAATTTGCTGGTAGCGCGACACCTGACGCAGCGCGGCATTACGCTGCTTGAGCAAGCGCTTCAGATTGCTCCACGCCAGAAAAAAGCCGGGCGTGTTGTGAAAACAGCCCCAGTCAACGTAGGCGCGACGGTATTTCGGCCCGCCGTTCAGCAGCGTAAAGCCCTCCGGCGTAATCAACTGCATCGGCAGCAGCTGCGCCAGCTCGGCAACTTTATGACCATCGCTGCCGTCAATACGCACCTTGCTGTCGCCGGCACGGTTTTTTGTCAGGCCCACCGCCGTTTCCCGCTCGGTGCCGTCAATCCGACCATGCAGGACAAACGCGTCCTGCTCATGGCGAATAATGCGGCCCGCCTGCAGGCTGCGAAACGCGCGCCCGTGCCCCAGCGTGTAGATGGCCTCCAGCACGCTGGTTTTACCGCTGCCGTTTGCGCCAATCAAAAAATTGAAGCCCGGCGCCAGCGCCAGGTCGGCTTGCTCGATATTACGGAAGTCTTTAATCAGCAGGCGGGTTAAAGCCATGAAATAATCCAAAGAGATGGAGTGACAGCAGGCAGCCTTATCTCAAGGCTGACTTTGCTTAGCGCACAGGCAATAAGCAAAGGCTTACTTATCTACAGAATATGGGGATGATCCGGCATTTTACAAGGGCTGGAGCCGCTTTGGCAGCGGGAAAAACACGCTCTGAGCGAATTATTCCAGCCTCTGTTTCCTTGTGCCTGAACGGTTAATCTGGCCGCTGGATAACCTGCTCCAGCGCGCCGGGTTAACTAGAGACGCATCGGCATCACAACATACGCAGCGCTCTGGCTGGCCTCATCCTCAATCTGTACGCTGGAGACGGAGTCTGTCAGCAGCAGACGCACATTTTCGCATTTCAACGCGTTAAGCACGTCCAGCACATAGCTAACGTTAAAACCGATTTCCAGATCGCTGCCGCCGTAGGTAACGTCCAGAATCTCTTCCGCTTCTTCCTGCTCCGGATTGTTCGCCGTAATTTTCAGCTGGTTCTGGCTGATATAGAGTCGCACACCGCGGAATTTTTCATTGGATAAGATAGCGGCGCGCGCAAACGCCTGCTTCAGCAGATCGCAGCCCGCTTCCAGCGTTTTATCCGGGTTTTTCGGCAACACGCGACGATAGTCCGGGAAACGGCCATCAACCAGCTTGGAGGTAAAGATAAAATCGCCGACGTGCGCGCGAATATTGCTACTGCCGATCTGGATTTGCAGCGGCGTATCGCCACCGTCCAGCAGGCGTACCAGCTCGGAAACCCCTTTACGCGGCACAATCACCGAATGATTCGGCAGCGACTGGCCGACCGGCATAGAGCAGACCGCCAGGCGATGGCCATCAGTCGCCACGGTGCGCAGCTCTTCCCCTTCGGTTTCAAACAGCATGCCGTTAAGGTAATAACGCACATCCTGATGCGCCATGGAGAACTGCGTCGCCTCAATCAGACGTTTCAGCGTCGCCTGCGGCAGGGTAAATTCAACATCGCTCTGCCAGTCATCAAGATTCGGGAAGTCGCTGGCAGGCAGCGTAGAGAGCGAAAAGCGGCTGCGCCCGGAGCGCACCAGCATTCTGTCGCCTTCCAGCACTACGCTGATCTCCGCGCCTTCCGGCAGGCCACGGCAAATATCTAAAAATTTACGCGCCGGTACGGTAGTAGCGCCCGGTTCGTGCGGCTGCGTTAATGCTACGCGCGCCACCATTTCCATTTCTAAATCAGTACCGGTCAGCAACAGACTGCCATCATTCACCTGCAGCAGCAGGTTGCCAAGGATGGGCAGCGTCGGACGGCCACCTAACGGACCGCTCACCTGCTGTAGCGGTTTAAGTAATTGCTCGCGTTCTACAATAAATTTCATAGCGTCAGGAAGATAATGTTCTGATTAAATTTGAAAAATCTTCTTTAATGTCGTGACTTTCTTCACGTAGCTGCTCGATTTTACGGCAGGCATGCAGCACGGTAGTATGGTCGCGACCCCCGAAAGCATCACCGATTTCCGGCAGGCTGTGGTTGGTAAGCTCTTTTGCCATCGCCATCGCCATCTGACGCGGACGCGCAACCGAGCGCGAACGACGTTTAGAGAGCAGATCGGCCACTTTGATTTTGTAATATTCCGCCACCGTTTTTTGGATATTGTCGATGGTGACCAGCTTTTCCTGCAGCGCCAGCAGATCGCGCAGCGCTTCGCGCACAAAATCAATGGTAATGGCGCGGCCGGTAAAGTTGGCGTTGGCAATCACACGGTTCAGCGCCCCTTCCAGCTCACGCACGTTAGAGCGCAGGCGCTTGGCAATAAAGAAGGCGACCTCGCCCGGCAGACGAATATCGTTTTCATCCGCCTTTTTCATCAGGATCGCGACGCGCGTTTCCAGTTCCGGCGGTTCGATGGCAACCGTCAGGCCCCAGCCAAAGCGTGATTTCAGGCGATCTTCCACACCATTGATCTCTTTGGGATAGCGGTCTGAGGTTAAAATAATTTGCTGATTGCCTTCCAGCAGCGCATTGAAGGTATGAAAAAACTCTTCCTGCGAACGCTCTTTATTGGCAAAGAACTGAATATCATCGATAAGCAGCGCATCCACCGAACGGTAATAGCGTTTGAACTCTTCGATCGCGTTATTCTGCAACGCTTTTACCATGTCCTGCACAAAACGCTCTGAATGCATGTAAACCACTTTTGCATTGGGTTTACGGGCAATGATGCCGTTGCCGACCGCATGTAACAGGTGGGTTTTACCAAGGCCGGTGCCGCCATACAGAAAGAGCGGGTTATAGGCGCCGCCGGGGTTATCGGCAACCTGACGCGCCGCCGCGCGCGCCAACTGGTTCGACTTACCTTCGACGAAGTTATCAAAGTTATGTTTGGCGTTAACGTTTGAGCGCCAGGAGCGCTCAGCGGGCGCAGGCACGCTGTCCCAACTGGGACGTGCCGCTGGCGCCGTTGGCGGTATGCTTGCCATCACTGGCGCCGCCACGCTGGCGCTGGTCATGCTCGCCTGCGGCATCGTCTGTACCACCGGCTTGCTGCCCACCTCAAAACGCAGCTGCGGCGCTTCGGTGCCGCAGAAGTCATTAAGCAGGGCATTGATATTATGGAGATATTTATCTCTTACCCAGTCGAGTACGAACCGATTCGGGGCATATAAGGCCAGCGTATTGTCGTTCAGTTCAGCCTGTAGCGGACGGATCCACATGCTGAATTCAGTGGCAGGTAGCTCATCCTGCAAACGGGCAAGACACTGTTGCCAAAGCGAAAGTGACACGGCGGACTCCACTCGAACAAAATCGATAAGAAAATAGGCGCTGAAACAGATCAATCATCATTGTTGACGTATGCCAGTGACAGACATACGAACCGCTGTCCGCGGTTGCTCCGATCCCGATCGCAGAGAGGATCGTTAGCGGAAGGGCGGATCATAGCGCAAAGCGAGACAGAGATCTTCACTTTCTACACAGTTTTGATCCATTTTATCCACAGGCATTAAACGAGGCTAAGTTTACTCCAGGCTGAGTGAAACACATGCCGGGATCGCGCTCCTTGATGCAAATTTCTGGCAACCGTCACGTTATTATCGCAACGTTACTGCAAACGATCGGCAGAAGATCCCGTGCGATCCTTGCGCTTTATTATGGACTCCGTATAATTCTCGTCCCGGCGTGATGCGCCTTGTCGATTTCGACAGGATTTGCAGGTCGATTCGGGCAGCAGGCGCGCGCAATAAGCGAAGTAAATTGACTCGGGACTGTACAATTATTACAATCCCGCCTCTTTATTAAAGATACACTGAGGCGTCGGTCGTTTTACTGAAACGGGTACGCGTCACCACGTGAAATTTTTCAAGTTTAGGTAGAAATCGCCATGAAACGCACTTTTCAACCGTCCGTACTGAAGCGCAACCGTTCTCACGGCTTCCGTGCTCGTATGGCAACTAAAAATGGTCGTCAGGTTCTGGCACGTCGTCGTGCTAAAGGCCGTTCTCGTCTGACCGTTTCCAAGTAATAAAGCTAACCCATAAGTGGTTAAGCTCGCATTTCCCAGGGAGTTACGTTTGCTAACTCCCACTCATTTCACTTTCGTCTTCCAGCAGCCACAACGGGCTGGCACGCCGCAAATTACCATACTCGGCCGCCTTAATTCGCTGGGGCATCCCCGTATCGGTCTTACCGTCGCGAAAAAAAATGTTAAGCGTGCGCATGAGCGTAACCGGATCAAGCGATTGACCCGCGAAAGCTTTCGCCTACGCCAACACGAACTCCCTGCAATGGATTTTGTGGTCGTGGCCAAGAAAGGGGTCGCTGACCTCGATAACCGTGCGCTAATGGAAGCGTTGGAGAAATTATGGCGTCGTCACTGTCGCCTGGCGCGCGGCTCCTGATTGGGCTGATCCGCGTTTATCAACGCGTCATTAGCCCTCTTTTGGGACCACACTGCCGTTTTAACCCGACCTGCTCGCAATATGGAGTTGAAGCA
Source organism: Pantoea sp. FN0302 (assembly GCF_050113775.1). Classification (NCBI taxonomy): domain Bacteria; kingdom Pseudomonadati; phylum Pseudomonadota; class Gammaproteobacteria; order Enterobacterales; family Erwiniaceae; genus Pantoea; species Pantoea sp. FN0302. The sequence goes on along the minus strand of NZ_JBNJSM010000002.1, from coordinate 68,766 downwards.
TTGCGCAGGTTCGGAATGATAAAAGGCAGTTGGTTGACGGTTAAACGCGTATTAAAATGCCACCCTTTAAACCCGGGTGGTGACGATCCGGTGCCGCCAAAAACCGACGATAACAGAGAACATTAACGATGGATTCGCAACGCAATCTTTTTCTCATCGCTTTTCTGTTCGTGTCTTTCATGATCTGGCAAGCCTGGCAAACGGACCACGCTCCGCAGCCGCAGCAGACTCAGACCACGCAAAACACGACAGTAGCCGGTGATGCCGCTAACCAGGGTGTGCCTGCCAGCGGTCAGGGCAAAACGATCACCGTTAAGACTGATGTCCTGTCTTTGCACATCAACACCCGTGGTGGCGATGTGGAACAGGCGCAGCTGCTGACTTACCCGGATAAACTGGGCTCTTCTCAGCCTTTCCAACTGCTGGAAACCACTCCTGCCTTCCTGTACCAGGCGCAGAGTGGCCTGACCGGCAGAAACGGGCCGGATAATCCAAATAACGGCGCGCGTCCGCTGTATAACACCACTCAGGATAGCTTCCAGCTCACTGACGGTCAGAGCGAACTGCGTATCCCGATGACCTTCACCGCAGAGAACGGCGTTGTTTATACCAAGACGTTTGTGCTGAAGCGCGGCGAGTATGCCATCAACGTTGAGTATCAGATCAACAACACCTCACAGCAGCCGCTGGAAGTGGCGATGTTTGGTCAGCTGAAGCAGACGATTGAACTGCCGAAGCATCGTGATACCGGCAGCAATAACTTTGCTTTGCATACTTTCCGTGGCGCGGCGTACTCCACCAGCGACAGTAAATATGAGAAGTACAATTTCGACACTATCGCGGACAACGAAAACCTGAGCGCTACTACCACCAACGGCTGGGTTGCCATGCTGCAGCAATATTTTGCGACCGCATGGGTACCGCGTACCGCCGGTGCGAATACGCTCTATACCAGCAACCTGGGCAATGGCCTGGCGGCAGTAGGCTATAAATCCGCGCCAGTAGCGGTTGCGCCAGGCAGCCAGCAGACGCTGGCCGCTACGCTGTGGGTTGGCCCGGAAATTCAGGACAAAATGGCGGCGATTGCTCCCCATCTTGACCTGACCGTTGACTACGGCTGGCTGTGGTTTATCTCTCAGCCGCTGTTTAAGCTGCTGAAGTTCCTGCACAGCTTTATCGGTAACTGGGGCTTCTCGATTATCGTTATCACCTTTATCGTACGCGGCATCATGTACCCGCTGACCAAAGCGCAGTACACCTCGATGGCGAAGATGCGCATGCTGCAGCCGAAAATTCAGGCGATGCGTGAGCGTTTAGGTGACGACAAGCAGCGTATGAGTCAGGAAATGATGGCGCTGTATAAGTCAGAGAAGGTTAACCCGCTGGGCGGCTGTCTGCCTCTGGTTATCCAGATGCCGATCTTCCTTGCGCTTTATTACATGCTGATGGGCTCGGTAGAGCTGCGTCATGCGCCGTTCGCATTGTGGATCCATGACCTCTCTGCACAGGACCCGTACTATATTCTGCCGATCCTGATGGGCGTAACGATGTTCTTCATTCAGAAGATGTCGCCGACCACCGTCACCGATCCGATGCAGCAGAAGATCATGACCTTTATGCCGGTCATCTTTACGGTGTTCTTCCTGTGGTTCCCGTCAGGTCTGGTGCTGTACTACATCGTCAGCAACCTGGTAACCATTATCCAGCAGCAGGTGATTTACCGCGGACTGGAAAAACGTGGTCTGCACAGCCGCGACAAGACGAAAGCGTAACGGCCTGAATTAATTCAGTTTCAGGCAGTACCTAACAGGGGCGGATTTTACCGCCCCTGTTTATTTGTTGCCGTCCGGTCATCATAATGAATGTTATTACCGTATTGAGAGAGTTTCCATGAGCCACAGCGATACCATTGTCGCCCAGGCCACACCGCCAGGACGTGGCGGCGTGGGTATTCTGCGTATTTCCGGCAGCAAAGCGGCAGAGGTTGCCCAACAGCTGTTGGGTAAACTGCCGAAACCGCGCTACGCTGATTATCTGCCGTTTAAGGCCGCAGATGGCAGCACGCTCGATCAGGGCATTGCGCTCTGGTTCCCCGGCCCCCACTCCTTTACCGGTGAAGATGTACTGGAGCTACAGGGGCATGGCGGCCCGGTTATCCTCGATCTGCTGTTAAAACGCATTGCTGCGTTGCCCGGCGTGCGCATCGCCAATCCTGGCGAATTCTCTGAACGCGCGTTTCTGAACGACAAGCTGGACCTGGCGCAGGCCGAGGCAATAGCCGACCTGATTGATGCCAGTTCAGAACAGGCTGCCCGCTCGGCGTTGAATTCCTTACAGGGCGCTTTTTCCACGCGTGTTAATCATCTTGTGGAAGCACTTACTCACCTGCGAATCTATGTAGAAGCGGCTATCGACTTCCCGGACGAAGAGATTGATTTCCTTTCCGATGGAAAAATTGAAGCGCAGCTAAACGCCGTGATGCAGGACCTGAACGCGGTACGTGCGGAAGCGCGCCAGGGCAGCCTGCTGCGTGAAGGGATGAAGGTGGTGATTGCCGGGCGTCCTAATGCCGGTAAATCGAGCCTGTTAAATGCGCTGGCCGGACGCGAAGCCGCTATCGTGACCGATATTGCCGGCACCACGCGTGACGTGCTGCGCGAACATATCCATATCGATGGGATGCCGCTGCACATCATTGATACCGCCGGTTTACGCGATGCCAGCGATGAAGTGGAACGTATCGGTATTGAGCGGGCATGGCAGGAGATTGAACAGGCGGATCGCGTTTTGTTTATGGTAGATGGCACAACCACCGAGGCTACCGAGCCTGCGGCGATCTGGCCCGATTTTATTGCCCGTCTGCCATCGTCGCTACCGATTACCATAGTACGCAATAAGGCTGATGTAACCGGCGAAATCCTGGGCCTGACAGAAGTAAATGGTCACTCACTTATTCGCCTTTCCGCCCGTACTGGTGAAGGGGTTGATGTGCTGCGCGATCACCTGAAACAGAGCATGGGCTTTAACGATAATATGGAAGGTGGTTTCCTGGCACGCCGCCGTCATCTCCAGGCTCTGGAGATAGCGGATACTCACTTACAGCAGGGCAAAGCACAGCTGCTGGGTGCCTGGGCGGGCGAGCTGCTGGCGGAGGAGCTGCGTCTGGCACAACAGGCGCTGAGTGAAATCACCGGCGAGTTTACCTCTGACGATCTGCTGGGCCGCATCTTCTCCAGCTTCTGTATAGGTAAATAAGCGCGCCGCTGAAGGTAGCCAGAACTCAGTAACCAAAAAGAGGCCGACGCAGTAACCTGCCCGGCCTCTTGTTATGGCAACATCATCAGAAGCTATACTTTGCGCCCAGCATCAGGCTGGCGTCCTGATAGTGATAACGCCCCTGCTGCAAGGCAATGCTGCCGTTAAGCTGTAAGTTATCACTCACTTTCCCTTCTACGCCGGTTTTAAGCTCCGCCACATTGCGCCCGCTGTTTTGCTGTACCTTGAGCTGATTCAGCCTCACCTGATAAGGATCGCTGTTACGCAGCCAGTTAAGCTCAACATAGGGCCTCAGATCGCTTTCGCCGGGCTGTTTTGATTCCGTTATCCAGCCACGCATCCCAATGCGGCTGATAAAATTATTATTTTTATTGGTGATGCGGGTACCGTTCTGCTCCGTTAAACGTACGGATTTCAGGCCGTTGAAAATAAGCTGCGCATGCGGTTGCAAGTAAAAAGCGTAGCGACGTTGGTTATCGCCCTGCCGCTCCAGCGCCTTCCATGCATACCCACCTTCCAGCGAAGCGCTAATACCCTGCATATGGTAGTTTTCAGTTCGCAGCCCTTCTCCCGCCACATTGCCGGTAAACCAGTTATATTGCAGCCAGCTATCCAGCCACAGTCCGCTATCGCTGTTCTGGTCAGCAAACCAGGTGGCATATGCGCCCAGACTGTAGCCGGAAATAGCGCTATTCGCGGTGTAGCCGCTCAGGGTTGAACGGATATTGGTCGCCTGACGGCCATAGCCCAGCATCGGCCCAATATGCAGTCGTCCCGTATCTGCCGTCATCTGCCAGAGATCGCCGCCTAACTGTACGCTATAGCGATTGCCCTGCGCTTCCAGCGTATCCGCGCTGTAAGCACGATTGTGGCCTGCGGTCTGACGTAGCCACAGGCTGCTGCCGCGTTGCTGGTCGCTCTCGCTCAGGCTGCGGTTACCCAGACGATCGTAAAGACTAAGATTAAATAAGGTGGCGGCGGCTGCGCTGTTAGCGATATAACCGCCTACTTCAGGGCGAAACACCGGCGCTTTATCAGCAGCATGGTTCATGAGATACCAGTTACCGGCACTGGCACCTGTGCCCCGCCCCAGCTGATACTCGTAAGCACCGGCAACAACTCTTCCCTGTTGTACAAACTCACCGGCAGACAAACCGTTAACCTCAATCAGCTTAATTCCATGAAGTGTTTTAGCGCCGACGCCGCCCGCGTTAAGCACCCTGACCTGGGTTGATCCCGAGGTATTACCCTGGACGATCAGCCTGTTGGTCGCTGAGCTATCGTTCCCCAGACGCGTATTAAAAATCAGCGCGCCGTTATTACCAGCATAGTTACCGGCGACAACCAGATCATGGTTAACAACGCCCTGTTTAAAGGCCACGGTGCCCTGATTGATAATATTCTGTACTGAAGAGGCGCGCGGTATGCGCCAGAGGCTCTGAGAATAAACGGCGATATCCGCATTATTAACCGCGCCGGTAAGCTGTGATTGATCCCGTAATATCAGCGAGGCGGTGCTGCCGGGATCGACCTTTACATCACCATTCAGCAGGGTTCTGTTGCTTGCTTCCAGTTCAACATGGGAAGCGGTAACGGTGCCTTTTTTGGCGTCGTTAACCGTAACCACCTTTAACAACTGTTGGTTGCCGCCCTGCAAATAAGCGCCATTGCTGGCCTGCATGTGAAGACGGGCCGCCTTGACGTTGATCGCTTCCTGCTTCACGCCGATCAGCCTGACGTTATCCAGCCGAACCTGACTAAGCTGCGTTGAAGAACCACTGCTGGCGGTAGCCTCGCTTTTCACTGTCAGCACTGGCGCATTTCCTGCGCTGATTAGGGTACTATTATCAATGTTAAGGCTGGCTGCCTGCGTGAACAAAGCGCTGGCATCCTTGCCGTGCGTCATCACCTTTATTCTGCTGCCCTGTACCCTCGCCTGGCTAAAAGCCCCAATACCGGAAGCGGAAGCGCCCTGAGTAGTAATTGTACTGTTGGCGATATCAAGCTGACCGCCCCTGGCGCTGATAGCGCCCCAGCCACGTTCGCCGCTGGTTTTAATAGAGAGATTTTTACCGGCCACCTGGTTTGTTGTATAGATAGCGTAGCTTCCGACGCCGGAGGTGGTTAACGTCACGTTCTTCGCCTTCGCTGTTCCCGCCAGCGCATTCAACGCAATAGAGGCATCGCCAGAAGTTTTCAGCGAAGCATTACTGATCGTTAACTGCGTGTCCTGATTCGGTAGCCAGACGGCATCAGCGTATTTACCAAAAGTGGTATAGCTGCCGCCGTCAGCAATCACGCTGGCGTTCTGATTAATATCTAATGCCCGAACATTATCGCCGGTGGCAATCACATCAACGTTATTCAGCGTCGACAGAGAATTACGAATCAGCAGAGCGTACTCATTTTCAACCTGGATATAACTGTTTGCCAGTGTTGTGCGGGTCAAAGGCCCCCAGTCGCCAATACGTACGCCGCCGCTTTGGCCTTTGGCGATGATGGTTACCCCGTCGGCAATCAATTCGCCAAGATTTTGTTGGATGCCATAGCTCACCGAACCACCGTCAAGATTAAACTGACTATTGGTAATTCTGGCCGTCGCGTCCGCGCCGTTTAACGTCACGCCTGCCGAAACGGATTTGCCCTTCACATTGACATTTAATCCATCGGCGATCAGAGAGGAGTTATCACGTACCTCGACGCCGTAACCGTTGGTTCCGGACAGCGTAATATCGGTATTCCTGATATTCACTACCGAGCGACCATTGGCAACCACACCATGGGAGCCGCTTTGCCAGGTGCGAATACTGCTGTTAGCCATATCAAGATAACCTGATGAGACATTAAGCGCGGGATAAGCTGCGGCGTTATTTTCAAAGCTGGCCCCGTTGATGGTCAGCGTGCCCTTGTTTTCCACCAGAGCCGCTGAGGTGGCTTCGCTATAAAAGCGCAAAGCAGGGTTAACGACCAGTTCGCTGCCGGCACCAGAGACATGCAGCGGATATGTTCCCGGCTCATACGTGGCGTAACCTGAGGTGACATCTGTGCGGTGCCCGCTGTTTTCATGCCAGGGTGAAACGCTACTGGCTGAAAAAGGCAGTAGTGTGAGCAGCAGGCAAACATTGCCAGTGCCATCACCGATAAAAGGAAAGCAACGCAAATAATTTCTGCTCATAGTCATTCCTTTGTGTTTTTCCATATATTAAAAAGCAATTAAAAATGCGTCTTTTTCAAACGATAGCGATCTTCGCGCCTGGCAATAATAAAAGTCAAGCCACTATTTCTTACCATTACATATAATTGATAGTGTAAGTTACCGTTCCTGTTAATTCTCCCGGCGTCACTTTTTCCTTTGTTCGGTAATAGGCAGCTCTTAAAGGAACTGTTAATACATGAGAGCTTGATGAAAAGCTGCCTATTTTAAACCACGCATTATTTTCACTTTCAACAAAAGCGCCTGTACTATCCTGATGCAGGATCTGAAATCCAATACCTTCCGCCATGCTTCCGGCACGATTAAAAAAGGGATAAACGCCATTTCTTTCTAACCCTGCCACCGGCGTACCGCTGAAAGCCATATTAATGGAAAGCGTACTCCATATATTTCCGTTACATTGCAGTGAAACTGAAAAATCGGTGACATGATTATCTGCCCGGCCACTTTGCGGTAGCTCAGCAACATTCAGACCCGGCAACGTTTGATAGATATTTGGTGTGGTTGTATTGCAGGTATATTCAGAGAAAGAGAGCTTTCTGACATTGGTGGCCCAATAATGTATATAACCATAACCCGCATCGCCAATAGAAAACAGGCTTACATCATTGCGAAACGGAGAGATAGCCATGCTCTCACCTGTTTTTACCAGCTCAACACGCACCGGAACGCTGATTTTTGTATAGTTTGAGGTGGAAATGCCCGGCACAAAAACTTTATCGGTAGAGTAGCCACTGTCATAACTTTTACTGACGGCATCCCTTTCGCCATTAATCGTGACAAAGAATGTTAATCCGCTTTTGTTTCCTAACGCATTTGTGGTATTTCCCCGATTGATATATATTTTTGCTTTTTCTGGCCCTGCGATTATGGTGCCCGTATTAAGCTCTTTGGCACACCACAAATCCAGGTTCATAGTGACATCATAAATCGTTGTCCCTATGGGCACCTTGTTAGGTATCTGGTTGGGGAGCTTATTAAAATCAAAGGCGAAAACATTATTAGAGGTATTAGAGTCAGGCGCGCAGCGCACGGTTGTGGCATAGCTTGTATGGCAAATAAAACCGGAGGCCGCCAGTAAAATTACATATCCAGTATTGCGCGAGCCTTTTTTTATCAGGTCATTCATGATTTTCTCCCAATTTCAGCGCCAGATTTATCGTACCGCTTTGGCTAACGCTTCTTGTCTGGCAACCGGTGTAGGGTAACGACATGTTGTATTGAACCGCTGGAATTGACGTTGTCTTTTATCTGTTTTTTCCGGCAGGTTAACATCGAATAAACAGGTATAGCGGCTGTGCGGCCCCCAGCTAACCTGTAAACGATTCATGGTCTCCTCAAGGCGGATATACATTTGGCCCCCCTGGGCCACGACACCCACATCGCGTCCATCTTCGGTTTTTACGCTGGCACCAAAAGGCAGGGCTTCGCCGTTTGGCAACTGCGCCTGGATCAATACTGCATTGCCCTGTTTGGTTGGATAATTAACTTTTACTATCGCCCCGGCGCGCGGCACCACCTGCTTAACAGTGGATTCCAGTTCAACATCCAGCGGCATGCCAGTGGGATTAATAGCGATTTTATTGATGCGATAAGGGGTGAGCCAGGGAACCAGCGCATAGCCGGCATCGTTAACGATGACGCCCGGATAACCTTCAATTGATGCGCCCGCCGCGCCTTTGGCCTGAACCACAGCCTGCGTATCACCGGTGTAAGGGCTGGCGACCAGCGCATCCGGTAACAGCACGAAACTGCCATTCATTCCGGCCGTATAAGAGCGATAGCTTTTGCCTTTCGCGTAGCTGGCTTTCAGCTGTGTATTTCTGAAACGATAAGAACCCGATATATTTCCTGAGCTGTCGCCATTATTTTCACGCGCTACGCCAACATTATAATCTAACTGATCTTTTTCACCCAGGACGCCGCTTAACGCCAGCTGCGTAGTGATACCGTCATCACTACGCGTGGTATAGCTGTTAACATATGGTATATGGGATCCCCGCCCCAGCGGCAGCGAGAAAGAGAGAAGATATTGCGTTTCGCTGTAGGAAGCGTTTCTGGCGCGATTAAGGCTGATGCCATAATTAACTAACTTAAAACGATTGGTATAACCCAGCTGGTACTGCACATCGCTGCCCTGCCTGCCCCAGTAATTTTCTACATAACCGCTGGTGTAAATATTGCCGCCGTTCTCGCCCAATTGCTGATTTAACGTAAGAGATAAACGATTCTGAGGACGGTTTAATTGCAGCCCTTGCGCCTGATTCTCTTTCTGGTGGAAATCCACAAGCTGCGTAGCGTTATTCAAGTCCAGATAACCTGAAGAAGAAAACCGGTAGGCAGCCACGGAAATCGTGCTGTTAGTGGTCGAAATGAACTTGCTATAGCTGGCACGAACGCTAATGCCGTTTTGCGCGCTGGTGCCATCATCAAAGCTGGCCCCGGTAGCATCCAGAGCAAAAGCGCCCGCAGGCGTGCTGATGGCTCCGCCGACCAAACCGGCAAGGTAGTCACCGGAGCCCAACAGGCCGCTGTAACCAGTAAGCCAGTTGTTTATCCCGTACTGAAAGGTTGCCTGAAATACTTTAGGCGTATAGCTGAGATTTTGATTGCGCAGGGTTCCCATCAGCAGGCTGTAACGATAGCTGCCAGGGCGGATCATTTCCGAAACGGCCGCATAAGGCACGACAAACTCCGCTTCCCGGCCATCAGATTCCGTTACCGTCACGCGAAGATCGCCGCCATAGCCAGAGGGATAGATATCATTGATAGCAAACTCGCCCGGCGGCACCGTAGTTTCATAAATCAGGGCATTATTTTGCCGAATCTGTACGCGTGCGTTGGTTTGAGCAATACCGCGTACCACGGGAGCATAGCCACGTTGTGAGTCAGGCAACATCTGTTCAGAGGTTGCAAGCCTGACTCCCCGGAACATAAAAGAGTTAAACAGGGCGCCCGAGCTGTTTGCATCGCCGATTAAAATCCGCGCACGTAGTGATGTAATATCCCGCTGCAGGTTATTGCTCAGAACAGAGTAGCTGTTGCCGTTATTTTTACTCCACCTCCACGCGCCAGAATGCCGAAACATCCAGCCATGAATATTAAGGCTACCACCCAGCTTGCTGTAAAAAGATTCCGAGCCAAACCTGCCCGAATCCTGTTTAAAGTAGCTGTTATCATAACTGGCATAGAGCGCATTGCTGCCCTCTTCCCATAGCTCAGGATCAACATAGCCGCGTGCGGTTCGGTTAAGCCATGCCTGTGGGATTTGAAGATTAAGGCGCATATCGGCAAGCACCATCTGCGCTTTAGAGGAAGGCTGGAGCGATTCCAGCGCCGTACAGTTACTTTCCTGACGCAGGGCATTCTGCAGCTCTGATGAGAGCTGGCCTGTGCGAAAACCGGTCAGGTTAGCCAGCGCCGGGCTAAAGCAAATCACAGACTCACCCCTTTTCTCACGGACGGTCACGTTTTCGCGTCCCAACAGTTGATCATTTAAATAGATATCGCTGGCATAGATGCCTGGCGGGATCCTGAACTTGCCGTTAAACCGGGAAATATCGATATAGTCCCCGGCAGTCTGATCAAGAAAGATAGGATCAAAAGAAACCTCCGCGCGGGTTGATGTCGAAAGCATACAGAAAATAAGCGCGGTAAAATGCCATGAAATGACGTAATTTCTTTGGTGATGGCAATAATGGTGAAAGAAAGAAAAAAATGACATAAACATACCCTTCATTATGTGAGTTATTTAAGTTAATAAATCTCTCTTTCTATCGTAACGCTGGCCCCGTAATCGTTAATATAAATGTATTTAAACTTACTCAAAGCAAACTTATTACCTTTGAAGGCATAAGTCACCCTGGAGAAAGGGGCGATCATCTTCCCCTCAGCATTAAACGTTTTATTCCCTGACTTAGCCTCAACTGAAGTAATTGAAACATGGAAAGGGGAACGATTTTCTGCCTCAAGTACGGCTTTTTTATTATCCTTCACTACTCGCCAGATAACCTTTTCTGCAGCCTCAGCCGGAGAGATATCCTGAAGCGATTTCGGCCTGAAAAACAGTTTAATACGAGTACGGATTGCCATTTGCAATAAATTTTCCATCTTACCCGACGGTTTAGGTGGAATATCCAGCACGTTTAACCAAAAAACAGATTCTCTGTCTGCAGGCACATCAAAACCTTCGCCAAGATAATTAATTCGCAGCGTTTGCCCCTGGTGTGGCTCGATGCGAGTTACAGGAGGAAGAAGAATAAAGGGCACCTTAATGTTTTTTATCGCTTGATTCTTATCCCCGCTATCAATCCATGACTGAATCAAAGAAGAATAATCGTTCTGACTCTCCAGACGTACGGTAACCTCACTTTTTTCTTCAGGGTAAATGACGCGCGTACTATTAATTACAATACCGGCTAAAGCAGAGGTTATATTTAACAACAGACCGCAAAAAAGCAGTAAGAGAGATTTTATATTCATTCCTGATGCCATTCCTGAGGGTAAATATCCAAAATGAATAAATGCAAGAGCATAACTCCTGCATTTTTATCAAAGGGCAGGAATAGGCGTTACTGGTAGTCGATAGAATAGGTCACTGACGTTGCCAGTTCACCAGCGGTCGCCTTGCCGGTCGCATAGTAGTAAGCGCTGTAAAGCAGATTGGCTGTACCGGCTGCCGACAACGCAGTCGCGGGATTATTACGCTGGCTGGTGTTACCGACATACACATCATTTTCATCGTTGTCTCGCAGCTGAACCTGAACCTGCTGAGCACCAGAACTGATGGTGTTATTCAGACGTCCTGTTGCAGCATCAACCGTTGGGCCGTGTTCAAAATAGGCACGTACGCTGCCGGTGGCGGGCGTACAACCGGTCAGGTTCATGGTAAAAGCCGTGCGACCTGCCATCTTGCCAGCTTCATTCAGAGCAGAAGTGGAGAGTGAAGGCAGGTTAATAACGGCGTCAGCAGCGCCGCCATTAACTTTTACAGTACAGGTCTGCTGTGTCAGTTTGCCATTGATAGTGATTGTTCCATCCGCCGCACCGGCCGGAAGCACCATGACAGAAACTGTTAACGCAATCGCTGTACCTAATATTGTTTTTTGCATCTTAAACTCCATTTTATTTTTTAATGAAAAATGAATGCCGAGTAAAAAACCGTACAAGTTACTCGCGTGATCAATTAAGCCGAAAAAATAAAAGCCATCCCATGAAATTTTATTTAATGACTTATAAATATTTATATCTTTACTGCAGAGGGCATTAACAACTAATGAATAATCGCATTAAGAATGCCCAGTACAGCAACGACGACTAAACATTAAATGAAAACGTTCATTTTCACATTAAAATTTATTTCACTAACTTTTTTCCATGCTAACGTGTGAGGTAAACCAGCATCCGAACCATTAACGCATTTATTATTTCACTTTCAGAAAGAGTATAAATAAACAATTAACACCCCGAGAGGATAGTTTCATGTTATTTTGGAAGCGGCAAAATAAGATTAAACCATTGCTCTGCGGTGGCGTTAAACCATTCGCACGTTTTATCCCAGCCATTTACCATACCGTACATGGTACCGAGCATACTGCCAGCGACGCTGCCGACAATCACGCCGCCAAGATTGCCTATGATTCCTATGCCCAAAATGCCTCCACTATTACCGCCCACCGTAGCCGCTTTTAACAGGCCGGAAGACGCGCCGGTAAAACTGCCAATCACCATAGAGCCTATCGTTTCGAAGAATTCACCGCCTGACACCTGGCTAATTTCATTTAATTCTAAATATCGCACAATCGCTCCTTATTAGCTGTTTCAATTACTGAATTATAAAATCTCAATGACAACGCATTAATAGCATTTATATGCTATTTACTGTAAGGGCATGCAACAATAGTAAACAATCTATTATTGACAGCGCCCTATATTGATGATTTTTACGCGGGAAAACCTATTATTTCCATGAACGATAAATAATTAAATCATTTCCACCACTTATCTACTGACTATTGTTTTTATGTAACAGCGCATACTGGCTTTTATCAACTTCGACTACGCTACCCTGATTTAAAAGAATAATTCTATCCGCGCTACAGATAGTTTCAGGCCGGTGGGCGATGATAATTCGGGTAACAGGCATATTTTTTATTGCCTCATTAATGCTGCGTTCACGATCAACATCAAGATGACTGGAGGCTTCATCAAGAATAAGCAGAGAAGGTTGACGATAAAGCGCCCTTGCCAATAACACGCGTTGAATCTGACCACCGGACAGGGAGGAGCCCATATCCCCTACCAGACTATGATAGCCCATCGGCATGGCCGCGATATCTTCATGTATTTGTGCCAGTTTTGCGGCAGCCTCTATGTTTTCCTGTGCGGGAGAAGCATCAAAAAAGCTGATATTGTCGGCAATGGAACCGGCGAACAGGATATCGTCCTGCATGACGCAGCCAAGACGATCGCGGTAGTTACGCATACCCAGTTTTTTAATGTCGATGCCATCTATTTCTATGCTGCCTGACTCCGGTTTCAACAGTCCCATAATCAGCTTGGCCAGAGTGGTTTTGCCCTGTCCGGATGGGCCGATAATCGCTACTGATTCGCCAGCCGCTACGGAAATAGAGCAATGATGGATAACGTATGGCTCTGTTATCGCATAACGAAAACAGAGATCGTTAATGGTTAACGAAGGTGGCGCACCATCCGCTTTAGTGATGGCTGGTAACCGTGTTTCCATATCAGCCTCCGGCTCGGTTAACACGATATCTGCCAGACGTTCGCCATGCAGACGCAACATAGTGAAATCGATAACAGCATCAACCAGCCCTGAAGCACGCCCAATAAACTGGTCGGAAAAGCTGATAAAAGCGACCAGCATCCCGCTGGTAAAATTGCCTTCCAGTACCTGTAAAGCCGCCATCCATATCAGGACAATCCGCCCGACGCCTGAAATCAAGCTTTGCAAGGTACTAAAACCGATCGACAAGCGCTGTATCGCCACGCCTTTATTCGTGCTTTCAACCAGCGCATTAGCATACGCCGCGACGCGAATTTCCTGTTTGTTATTAAGCTTAACCGCCTTTACGCCGCGAATAGATTCAAGCAGCTGGGATTGTGCCCGCGCCGAAGCGGTAATTTGATCTTCATTGGCCTGACGGAAAGGACGAAATGAAACCCAGCGAATAAGCGTATACGCCACTAACAGCGCGATAACCAGCCACGCCAGCTTGATATTGTAAATAAACAGCATGCCTAACGTGACAATCGCCATTACGCCATCAAGGATCGAACTGATAAAACGTCCGGTTAGCGTGCTTTGTATGGTGCCAATAGAGCCGAATCGTGACAGCACATCGCCCACATGCCGTGATTCAAAATAGGTCATCGGCAGGCCGAGCAAATGCGCACAAACGTTCGCGGTCCATTGCACGCTAAGCAGGCTTGAAAACCAGGTAGTGACCCAGGATCGCAGCGCAGAAACAGAGACGCTTAACAGCGTAACGGCAATAAAGCCGCAGCCCAACAGGGTAAGCAGATCATAGTCCGCCGAGACTAAAACCTGATCCATGACCCATTGCATATAAAAAGGCATCAGAATGCCAAAGAGTTCCAGCGCTACCGACAGAATCAAAATCTGCGCAAAAGCCGAGCGAATACCGGTTACATCACCGATCAGCTTTAGCATGGAGATGGATTGTTTTTCCTGTACGCGGGTAAAGGTGGCACCCGGCAACAGCTCCAGCGCAATGCCGGTGAAGCAGCGGGAAACGTCTTCCATTGGGACATCCCGTCGGCCGATGGCGGGATCGTGAATGGTTATTTTATCTTTCGAGACGCTTTTCAACACCACGAAATGGTTCATTTCCCAGTGCAGGATGCAGGGACGCCGCAGCTTCACCAGCTCATCCAGCTCAAGCCTTAATGCCCGGCCAGCCATTCCCAGCTGATGCGCAATCAACATGACATCGGCCAGCGTTGCGCCCTTAAGCGAAGTGGGAAACCGCTTACGTAACGTGACCATATCAATGCCGTGACCAAAATAGTTGGCAATCATCCCAACACAGGTCAGGCCGCATTCCGTTGCCTGTGTTTGCTGCATAACCGGTAATTTACGGCGCCAGCCAAAGTTAAGTGCTTCTAAAAACTTCATGAATAATACAACTCCCTGTTGTAGTCCCACGGCGGGTTAAATTAATTTCCTGAACGACGACCAAGCGCAAAAAGCGGCTCCAGCACCCATTCATAGAGGCGTCGTTTATCAATCAGGAAATCCGCCTCAAGCGCACTGCCAGGGCGAAGCTTTTCCTTGCGTCCATAAACATTGATGTCTTGCTTATCCAGCTGTACCACCACACGATAATGTTGTTCCTGCACATTGTTATGGCCGGTAAGCGTGGCAACCTCCTGAGGCGACAGCGCAACGCGGGAAACATCAATCACTTTGCCGTACTGCTGACCAAATTTCTGGAAAGGAAACGCCTGATAACGCAGCACCACTTTCTGACCGGGTTGAATGAAACCGATCGCCCGGCTGCTGACCATAATGCGCGCCTGAAGCTCACCCTCGTCCGGCAGCAGTGCAAACAGTGTTTGACCGGCATTCACCATTTGGCCGGTTTTAACCATGACCGATCCCACAATGCCCTGCGCTGGCGCACGTAGCACCACCGATCGCCGGGATTCATTTTCCGCTAACGACTGATCGATTTCTGACAGGCGTCGTTCAATCTCGTTTTGTTTATTACGCACATTCATCGGCAGCTCGCGCAGCTGCTGGCGCGTTTGGGCAAGCTGCTGCTGAATATCAAGCTGCTGACGAGCAATATCCTGTAAGCGCGTTTCGGCATCGATCACCACAGCTTCCTGCTGTTCAACCTGGCTGTTTGAGGCGTAACCCTGTTTGCGCATCAGATTGATTTTTTCCTGTTGCCTGCGCGCCAGCCTGACCTGACGGGAACGTTGACGTTGCTGAACGCTAAGCTGCTCCATCTGGGCGCTTAACAGCCGCTCGCGCTCTTTAAGCCCTTTCATCTCTTCAGCGGCCAGCTTTTCCTGATTGTCTAAATCTGCTTTCAAACGGGTCCGCTGAATATTCAGCTGCTGCGCGACTTTTTCACGTGTAAGACCCAGCGCGGTGTAGACTTCTGAAGAAATGGTGGCGATGGCGTCGCCCTTTTTTACCCGCTGACCTTCTTCTACGGTAATATCGACCACGGTGCCGGTGGTAATTGCCGCAATATTCATAATGCCTTTGGCGGGCAGTAGCTGCCCCGATGCGGTTTCCCGCTTGGTATAACTGCCAAAAACAAACAGCACGGCTATCGCCAGAGTTATCGCTCCTACTAAAGAAACAATTAGCCAGCGATATGGCGGACAATATAAAGCCACGGTGCCGATCATGGTGGTTTTATTCGCCTCTAATGCTTCCTGACGAAATAACGATTCACTCATTCAATTAACGTCCTTGTTTAATTAACGGAGGTTTTTTTATTATCCGCAGCGCAACGGTATTGATCCAACGTTGAATAATCCAGCTCGCCTAACTCCACAGATAGTTTCAGTCTGGCGTTTAAATATTCATATCGCAGTTTTGCCAGTGCCTGTAGTGATTTATAATATTCCTGCTCTGCGTTTAACTCGTCGATGATAGTTCGCAAACCTACTTTTCTGCCATATGCCGTAGAGTTCACTTTGTTTTTTGCCGAAGCTAACGCTTTCTTTTCCGCCAGATACTGATTTTGTCCATTTTTTAATTTAAGCCAGGCGGATTGCGTTTCCTGACGCGCCTTACGACGCGCATTCTCCAGGAGATCCTTTCCCTGTTCGCGACGTCTGACCGCTTCTACAGACTGAGAAATTTGTGACCCGCCAGCAAATAAAGGAATAGAAACATTGATGCCGATGTTACTGGAATGTGTTTTTGACGTGGTGCCGAAAACATAATCAAAAAAATTAAAATCCTCCGCCTTACTCTTACTCCAGTTGGTGCCATAGCCCGCCTGTAATGTCACTACCGGCAGATGCGCGCCATGCGCGGCGATCAGATCGGCTTTGGTTTGTTCCAGTTGAAAAAGCGCGGCGCGGACCTGAAGATTATTTTGTCCGGCCTGCTGCTCCAGGGCTTTAAAATCATCAGAAACCGGAAAGCGCATCACGCATGACAGAACAACCGGCTGAATTTCATCAGGATTACGCCCGGTCAGGCGGGAAAAAATTATTC
This sequence comes from Pantoea sp. FN0302, assembly GCF_050113775.1. Taxonomy (NCBI): domain Bacteria; kingdom Pseudomonadati; phylum Pseudomonadota; class Gammaproteobacteria; order Enterobacterales; family Erwiniaceae; genus Pantoea; species Pantoea sp. FN0302. The sequence continues at coordinate 52,048 of NZ_JBNJSM010000002.1, read as the reverse complement.
CGGCCTCCTGCAGATCGTTTTTAGCAGCGATCTCATCCGCTATCGCCCGGTCATAGTTGGCCTGCGCCTCGTCTCGTTCAAGACGTGTGCCTTCACCCACCTTTAACGCAACCTCAGTTTGACTCAGCTGTTTACCATAGGCAGCTTTTGCATTGATGGCGCTCTTTAGTACATCCCTCTGATAAATAACCCGAAAGTAAGCCTCTGCAACGCCGGTAATAAGTTTTTGCTCTGCCAGCATCAGCACAACATCGGCATAGTTAGCTATGGCGTCGCCGCGTTTCCATGCCGCATATTTTGCGATATCAAACAGCGGCTGCGTAAGGCTAAAGCTGTAACTATGACGTGTGACGCCTGCAGCATAGGTGGCTTTAGGCTGATCCTGTTTGGCATAAGAGCCATTCAAACTGATGACCGGCAACAGACTGGCAAAACCCTGCAGCCTTTTTTGGCTATCCGCCCGCTGTGCGTTGCGCGCCGCACTGATTTCACTGTCATAAATGCTGGCTGACAACACGGCTTCCTGCAGTGTCAGGCTATGCCCGCTCCCAGGCAGGATAATCAACGCCGAAAAAAACAAAGCTATTAAGACGTTAACTCTTCTGATGTGCATTATCAAAATCCTTTTCAATAAACAGAAAAAACAAAAGGCTAAATAATATTATTTATGCAGGCGTATTGAATAAGCTCGCTATTAGTATGCACATTAAGTTTTTTCATGGCGTTATACTTTTGCGTAGCAACGGTGCTTACCGCACGGTTTTGTTTTTTAGCGATATTGGATAATGACAGCCCCATAGAATAAAGCTGAATGATCTCCCATTCTTTTGCCGTTAACCGGCTCGATTTTTCAATATCGCTTTCAATAATCGATTTTATATTTTTCGAAACCCAGGCTGTGCTGTGTTTTTTGGTAAACACCTCGCATAGCGCTTTTTTTATTTCGCTAACCGCATCATATTTACTGACAATTGCATCAACACCATAGTTAAGCGTTTTTTTCAGAATTGATAGGTTATTAAACTCCGTATAGAGAATAATTTTAGCCGCTGGAAAACGTTTTTTTATCGCTCTGATTTTTGAAACACCATAGAACTGGCGGCCATCGCTATCGTAAGAGAGGTCGGTGATAATAGCATCTACTCTATGCTGTTCTGTATGTTTAATCGCATGATCTTCGTTTAAAGAGATGCCCGGCAATATATTACAACCTAATTCTTGCTTAAGGTAATTACAAAGAAAATACTGAACAGCAGGGTACTTATCTGATATAGCCAAGTTAATTTTCAACATAGTGATATATCCCGTATCTGTTTACCCGGCAACAGCGGGCTCCATGCGTTTACTCTAATACATAGTGTAAGCACTGGCACCATATGGATTTATTAATGTCTTTTTGCTTAATTATTTGAGGGATTCTAATAACTTTCCTGGTTATTCACAAGGCGCACTTAAGGTAAAGATAAAAGTGAAAATAAGTAAATGGCATATTCAGAATCGATTGATGATGATTGATATTATAAAATATTTAGAAAAATCAATATTCGGACAAATATAATCCGGCTTATTACTGTTGCAGTCTTGTTTAATCTTTAATAATGAAAACAGATTAAATGCGATTACAAGACAATTCTCAATTATCTTTAAAGACCATTCTCAATCAATGCATTTTAATTCGCTTTTTGCGACGCTTACTTATTTACAGGCGTAACTCCCGAAGGCGGTTCCATCTTCCTGGTTGCGCTCGGGGCTAACGCCGTAACATGAGGGTGCATTTCTGCCATACAAAAATCATCTTGGTCAATGAGTGAGCCAGTCGCTAACGTTTTCTGTACCGTTAACTCACAGTAAGGAAGCCAGCATGGCCGTTTCTCTTGATCTTCAGGCGTTAAGCACCCTGTTTACGGAGGCCAGAACCCATAGCCACTGGCAGGATAAAGCGGTCGATTCAGCATTATTGCATCGGCTTTATGAACTGGTTAGTCTGGCCCCTACCTCAGCTAATGCTTCTCCGGGACGCTTTGTTTTTATTACCAGCGCATCGGGTAAGGAGAAACTGAAGCCTACGCTCTCGAGCGGCAATGTGGAGAAAACGCTGTCAGCGCCAGTCACAGTAATTGTGGCTTCCGACGGTAAATTTTATGATCGGTTGCCAGAACTCTTTCCCTGGGCTGATGCCCGCAGCTGGTTTACCAGCAGCCCGGAGCTGGCTACTGAGACCGCTTTTCGCAACAGCAGTCTACAGGCAGGCTATTTGATTTTGGCGGCTCGCGCGCTGGGCCTGGATGCCGGTCCCATGTCGGGATTCGATGCGGAGAAGGTTAACGCATTGTTTTTTGCACAGACCCACTGGAAAGCCAATATGCTAATCAATCTGGGTTATGGCGAAGCGAGTAAGCTGCACCCGCGTCTGCCTCGTCTGCCGTTTACTGAAGCCTGCCGTTTCGCCTGAAGCCTTATCCGGCACGTTTTAACGCGTCTCCGTGCTTTTTTACCGCACTTATTTAAACCTATTCCGAAAAGCACCCTGTACAAAGTAAAGCCGGGTGCAAAAGCATCGGAAAATTCTTACAATGCAATTGATGATTATCCGACCATTTTCACGGAGCGACAGATGGCAAGTCATTTTGTACGCTGGACGCTTGCCCAAAATCGGGCAGACGTACAGCGTATCCCGGCAGATATAGTGGAACAAGCGCGATTTCTGAACGATAAACGCCGCAGCCGTTATCTTGCAGCGCGTATGCTGCTGGCCGAACTTATGTTGCGTATTTATGGTATGTCCCAGCTTCCCGCCCTTACCACCACCAGCAGCGGCCGTCCTTGTTTTACCGATCCCGACCTGCCCGATTTTAGCATTGCCTACGCTGGTAATATGGTTGGTGTGCTGCTGGCGGAAGAACAGAGTCGTGCCGGACTGGATATGGAAATTGTGCGGGCACATAGCCGTCAGACGCTGGAACATCATCTGCAGTATCTCTCTTCCGGTGAAAAAGCCTGGATTAATGCCCAGCAGGATCCGCTGGAAGCCATTACGCAAATCTGGACGCTGCGACAAAGCGTGCTCAAGCTAACCGGGGAGAACAACGCCTGTGATAGTACTTTGCGTCTGCATCCCGCTTCAGGCCGTTTGCGCTCGCATACATTTCCCGACATACAGGCGGTATGTGATGTCGAGCCGCTGCTTATTTGGTCCTGCGCCCTGTCTCCTGCAACCAGCCGTTTACGATTGTGGGAAATTGATGAACAGCAGAACTGGAACGCGTTAAGGGATATTGAGATGAATAAAGCGAATATGGGACCGCAGACTTTAAGACTGACCAGTATGCCAACAGAAAGGCAGCTGCAGCCTTAAGCCGCAGCGCCATCTGATTAATGTGAATCAATAAAAGCGATTTTCAGCACGAACAACAGCGCGACTACCACAACACAGGGATTGATTTCACGCCAGCGTCCGGTTCCTGCTTTCATCACACACCAGGAAATGAAACCCAGCGCGATGCCTTCGGTGATTGAAAAGCTGAACGGCATCATGGCTGCAGTTACAAAAGCCGGGACCGCCTCGGTCAGGTCGTCCCACTTTACGCGCGCCAGGCTTGAGGTCATTAATACCCCAACGTAAATCAACGCACCTGCGGCAGCGTAGCCCGGCACCATTGATGCCAGCGGCGACAAGAACATTACCAGTAGAAATAAAATGCCGGTAACCACCGCCATCAGCCCGGTACGCCCACCAACGGAGACGCCTGACGAGCTTTCAATATAGGCCGTTACGGAAGAGGTGCCGATTGCCGCACCGGCAACTGAGCTAACGCTATCCACCAGCAGCGCCTGCTTCATGCGCGGGAATTTACCATCTTTATCGGCCAGCCCCGCTTTATCCGTTACGCCAATCAGAGTGCCGGATGAATCAAATAGGTTAACCAGCATAAAAGAAAAAATCACGCCGGCCATATTGAGCGTAAAGGCACCGCTCAGATCCACCTGTCCGATAACTGAGCTAATCGCTGGGGGTGCAGAAAAAATCCCGTTGTATTTAACGTCGCCCAGCAGCAGGCCAGCCAGCGTGGTAATAACAATGGAAATAAGCACCGCTGCGTGGATATTACGTGATGCCAGCACGGCGATAATAAAGAAGCCCAGCGCGCCCAGCAGAACACTGTGCGAGGATAAGTCGCCTACCGTTACCAGCGTGGCTTCATTCCCCACGATAATACCGGCGTTTTTCAGCCCCATCATGGCAATAAACAGACCGATACCTGCGGTAATGCCGGTGCGCAAAGCAAGGGGAATATTGGCAATCATCCAGTACCGCACGCGGAAGAGCGTCAGCAGCAGCAGCCCCGTCGCGCCCCAGAAGATCGCGCCCATGCCTACCTGCCACGAATAACCCATTGCGCCCACTACCACAAAAGCAAAAAAGGCGTTCAGACCCATCGCTGGCGCCAGCGCGACGGGCAGGTTAGCAATAATCCCCATGAGTATGCTGCCCAGCGCGGCGATCAAACAGGTAGTGACGAATACCGCCTGGGTATCCATGCCTGCCGTGCCGAGAATTTGCGGGTTTACAAAGACGATATAGACCATCGTCAGAAAAGTTGTAAAACCGGCAATCAACTCGGTACGCACCGTAGTGCCATGTTCCTGCAGCCGGAACAGACGCTGTAGTAAGCCTTGTTTAGTCATTTGTTACATCCGAACGGGAAAAGAGGTCGCCGCGTATGCTAGCGATTTTGACGCAACAGTACACTGATTTTTCGCAAACGGTTGCGGTTTCCGGCGGGCGGCTGGGTCGCATTTTACGCTCAGTCGGGTAAAGTGGTCTTTTCCCCTGGTAAGGATGAGGCAGAATGACGATTGAATGTCTGTTTTTCGACTGTGACGGAACGCTGGTGGACAGCGAATTGCTCTGTACCCAGGCGTATGTTTCCACCTTTTCCCGCTACGGCGTGCATCTGCCATTACAGCAGATGTTTGAAAAATATAAGGGCGTCAAACTCTACGATATTATCGCTGACGTTAACCAGCAGCATCCGCTTGATGTTGCAGTAGAAACCTTTGAACAAGAATATCGTGCGGAGGTGGCTCGCCTTTTCGACGCACAGCTGCAGCCGATCCCTGGCGCCAGAGCTTTAATGGAGCAGATTAACGTACCGGCGTGCGTGGTCTCTAACGGCACGGTAAAAAAGATGCAGCACTCTCTTGGGCTGACCGGCCTGCTTCCTTTTTTTGGCGATCGCCTGTACAGCGGCTACGATATCGGCCACTGGAAGCCGGATCCACAGCTGATGTTTCATGCTGCTGAGCAAATGCAGGTGCCGATTGAACGCTGCCTGCTGATTGATGATTCAGAGGCAGGGACGCGTGCCGGTATCGCGGCGGGCATCCCGGTTTTCTATTATTGCGCCGATGCGCATAACGCACCGCTCGATCACCCACTGGTTACCCCGTTTGACGATCTGACGCGGCTGCCAGCGCTGTGGAACGCGCGGGGCTGGCATCTTACGCGTTGATTTCTCCGTCCATAAAAAAAGCCTCAACCCTATACCCAGGGCTGAGGCTTTATTTATCAGCCGTGGCCTTTGTATTAATTGCCGTTGCTAACGCCTTTGACCAGCGGTTTTTATCGGTAAGCTCGTCAGTAATGGTCAGCGTGGTGGCAAAAGCATCGTTAATAGATTTTCAATACAAGGCTGGGAAGTAATTACCAGAAGAAGAGATGGCAGCGTTTGAGGCGTGATTTTTTTATTTACACTCTTAAGTCTGCGCTTTATATCTTAAATATCGCCGAACGGTTTTACACGCTGGTATGAAGAAAAGTTTACCCGCATGCCAGACGCGCACTGCGGGTAATCTCAATCAGGCGGGGCTGCTGCCGTTATCATCTCCAGCTAACAGCTTGTCGAGACGGTCGCCGCCGACGTGGCGGAAATCCTGTCCCTTCACAAAATAGAAAATAATTTCGCAAATATTCTGACAGCGATCGCCAATGCGCTCGATCGCGCGGGCGCAGAACAGAGCGGTCAGTACGCTGGGGATCGTACGTGGGTCTTCCATCATGTAGGTCATCAGCTGACGCACAATGCCTTCATATTCCTGGTCGACTTTTTTATCTTCACGATAGATTTCCACAGCCGCACTCAGATCCATACGCGCGAAAGCATCCAGCACATCGTGCAGCATCTGAATAGTATGCCGTCCCAGTGACTCCAGGCTGACCAGTAACGGCTGATGCTGCTGGCTAAACTTTTCCAGCGCCGTGCGGCTGATTTTTTCCGCTACGTCACCAATACGCTCCAGCTCAGAAATGGTTTTGATTATCGCCATTACCAGACGCAAATCGCTGGCCGTAGGCTGCCGCTTGGCAATAATCCGCACGCAGGCCTCATCAATATCCACTTCCATCATGTTGACCTTCTGGTCACCATCAATAACCTGCTTCGCCAGCTCTGCGTCCTGGTTATGCATCGCGGTGATTGCATCGGTGAGCTGCTGCTCAACCATGCCGCCCATTATCATGACTTGGGTGCGGATATGCTCAAGCTCAGCGTTAAACTGGCCGGAGATATGCTTGTTCAGGTTTAAATTGTCCACATCGATCTCCAGTTAACCATAACGGCCAGTAATGTAGTCTTCAGTTTGTTTCTGATGCGGTTTGGTAAACAGCGTGTCGGTATCGCTGAACTCAATCAATTCGCCCAGATACATAAATGCGGTGTGGTCGGAACAGCGTGCTGCCTGCTGCATATTATGCGTAACGATCACCACGGTGTAATCCTGCTTCAGCTCAGTAATCAGCTCTTCGATACGACCCGTTGAGATAGGATCCAACGCCGAGCAAGGCTCATCCAGCAATAGCACTTCCGGACGAATAGCGATACCGCGCGCAATGCACAGACGCTGCTGTTGACCACCGGAGAGGCTATAGCCACTCTGATGCAGCTTGTCTTTGGTTTCATTCCACAGCGCCGCTTTACTCAGCGCCCACTGAACACGTTCATCCATATCGGCACGCGGCAGCTTTTCAAACAGGCGGACGCCAAAGGCGATGTTGTCATAAATCGACATCGGGAAGGGCGTTGGCTTTTGAAACACCATACCAACCCGTGCGCGCAACAGCGCGATATCCTGCGCGTCGGCCAGAATGTTTTCACCGTCCAGCAGAATTTCGCCTTCGGCGCGCTGCTCGGGATAAAGCGCAAACATTTTATTAAAGGTGCGCAACAGAGTCGATTTGCCGCAGCCGGAAGGACCGATAAACGCGGTGACCTGATTACGGGCAATATCCAGATTGATGTTTTTCAATGCATGGAATTTTCCATAATAGAAGTTCAGATCGCGAACCTGAATTTTGCCGGATGTCTGATTAACCATAGTCTTCTCTTTCTCTTAACGCCGCGCCGTTGTCACAACGCGGTAATTAATGTTTTGATTTGGCAAAAATCACGCGCGCCAGGATATTCAGCAGCAGAACGCACAGCGTGATCAGCAGAACGCCAGCCCAGGCCAGGCTTTGCCACTCGGCAAACGGACTCATGGCGAACTTAAAGATGGTAACCGGCAAGTTGGCCAGCGGCTGCATCATGTCGGTGCTCCAGAACTGGTTCGACAATGAAGTAAACAGCAACGGAGCGGTCTCCCCGGCAATACGTGCAATGGCCAGCAGCACACCGGTAATGATGCCGGAAACTGAAGCCTTCAGCGTAATGGAGGAGATCATCTTCCATTTTGGCGTACCCAGCGCATATGCCGCTTCACGCAGGCTATCGGGCACCAGTTTCATCATGTTTTCCGTGGTGCGGATAACAATCGGAATTTGCAGCAGCGCCAGCGCTATCACCCCAGCCCAGCCGGAGAAATGCTGCATCTGCGCCACCACGATGGTGTAAACAAACAGGCCAACTACGATAGATGGGGCGGACAGCAAAATATCATTAATAAAGCGGATCACTTCCGCCAGCCAGGATTTACGACCATATTCCGCCAGATAAATCCCCGCCAGAATGCCCAAAGGCGTGCCAAACAGGGTCGCCCACAGGATCAGCAGGCCACTACCGGCGATGGCGTTAGCCAGCCCGCCGCCAGCCGTATTGGGCGGCGGCGTCATTTCAGTAAACAGCGCCAGCGAAAAGCCATCGAAGCCGCGCGTAATGGTGGTGAAGAGGATCCACACCAGCCAGAACAAGCCAAACGCCATGGTTAATAATGACAGCGTCAGAGCAACTTTATTCCGCAGGCTACGGCGCGCCTGCATTTTACGGCGTGAAGCCGCCAGCTCTGTTCGGGCGTGCATATCCATTGTCGTCATGAACGCGCCCCTTCATTTTTCGTCAGCCGTAAAATCATCAATTTTGAAATAGCCAGTACGATAAAGGTAATCACAAACAGGATCAGGCCCAGTTCCATCAGAGCCGCGACGTGCACACCTGACTCCGCTTCTGCGAACTCATTAGCCAGCGCTGACGTGATACTGTTGCCCGGCATATAAAGGGATACGCTGTCGAGCTGGTAGGTATTACCGATGATAAAGGTTACCGCCATGGTTTCCCCCAGTGCACGTCCCAGCCCCAGCATAATCCCGCCAATCACCCCGTTTTTGGTAAACGGCAGCACGATACGCCAGATCACTTCCCAGGTTGTACACCCAATGCCGTAAGCTGACTCTTTCATCAAAACCGGCGTCTGCTCAAAGACATCACGCATTACTGAAGCGATATAAGGAATGATCATGATGGCAAGGATCACGCCAGCGGCCAGAATACCGATGCCAAAGGCTGGCCCTTCGAACAGCGCGCCAACAAACGGAATGGTGGAGAGGACATTACCAACTGGCGTCTGGAAGTATTCAGCAAACAGCGGCGCGAATACAAACAATCCCCACATGCCGTAAACGATACTGGGGATTGCAGCCAGCAGTTCAATGGCCACGCCCAGCGGACGACGCAGCCAGCCGGGCGCCAGCTCGGTCAAAAACAGCGCAATACCGAAACTCACCGGCACCGCGATCAGCAGCGCAATCAGCGAGGTGACAACCGTGCCATAAATCGGCACCAGTGCGCCAAAATTCTCTGCAGGGGCATCCCACTCTTTATTCCACAGGAAAGAGAAACCAAATTTCTCAATGCTGGGCCAGGAAGAGATAATCAGGGAGATAATGATGCCGCCCAATAACAAAAGCACAACCAGCGCTGCCAGCTTTACCAGCGCGCCGAACAGAATGTCGCCTTGTTTTCCTGGGGCCTTGAATGACGGCCTGGATTCAGCCATAGATTTCTCGACAGATAAAATTCACAGGGGCGGCATTCAGCCGCCCGGATACTGCAGGTCGGCTTTCAGCCGACCCCTGCGACAGTGCAGAGCACTGTTGGAACATGTTACTGGTACAGCGCTTTGCCAGAACTATCTTTGATTTCTGCTTTCCAGGCGGCGCGGATCTGCTCGACCACCGAGTCAGGCAGCGTTGCGTAATCCAGGCTGTTTGCTGTTTTATCGCCGTCTTTATAAGCCCAGTCGAAGAATTTCAGCACTTCAGCGCCTTTTTCTGCATTAGCCTGATTTTTATACATCAGAATGAATGTTGTGGAAGTAATAGGCCAGGCGTCTTTACCTTTCTGGAAAGTCAGATCCTGAGCGAAGGTTTTACTCCAGTCTGCCCCTTTAGCGGCATTACTGAAACTCTCTTCGGTCGGGCTAACGGGCTGACCATCGGCATCTACCAGCTTAGTGTAGGCCAGCTTGTTCTGTTTGGCATAGGCGTACTCAACGTAGCCAATAGAGCCAGGCAGACGCTGAACAAATGCCGCGATGCCATCGTTGCCCTTACCGCCAAGACCTGTTGGCCAGTTAACGGTGTTGCCTTTACCTACCTTCTCACTCCACTCCTGATTTACTTTAGCGAGGTAGCTGGTGAATACGAAGGTTGTACCGGAGCCGTCAGCGCGACGTACCACGGCGATATTGGTTTCAGGCAATTTCACGCCCGGGTTCAGCTTAGCGATAGCCGGGTCGTTCCATTTTTTGATTTTGCCGAGGTAAATATCACCCACGGTCTGACCATCCAGCGTCAGCTGACCAGACTGGATACCCGGCAGGTTTACCGCCAGTACCACGCCGCCAATCACGGTAGGAAACTGGAACAGGCCATGTTTTTGCAGATCTTCATCTTTCATTGGCGCATCGGACGCACCAAAATCAACTGTTTTCGCGATTATCTGTTTAACGCCGCCAGAGGAGCCAATGCCCTGGTAGTTAATTTTACTGCCGGTCGCTTGTTGATAATCCGCTGCCCACTTGGCATAAACCGGAGCCGGGAAGGTACCGCCTGCGCCAGTAAGATCGGTCGCTGCAAAAGCAGAAACCGCGCTCAGCGAGAGGGTGGCGGCAACAAGTTTGGCTACGGTGCTACGCATCAGTGTCATATTCCCTCCAGGGGAGTAAAGGTCAGGGTGTATGCCGTTGTAGTAAGGATTAGTATTGCTGCAGGAGGGAAAATAGGACAGTTTAGTGACAGCGAGATGTACGTAATATGACAGTTTTGTGACGAAGGCAAAACGTACAGCGTGGATTTGTTCACAACTTTGCTCAGGGCTGCGAAAGAAAACAGGCAGGCAAGCAAAATAACGAAGCGGATGCCGATCGGATGGATGAAAGTCGCTCAGATAAAAAAGCGAGCTTTAACAATCACTGAAAAATGTACGGCAGGAAATAGTTGCTATTCATTTATCAATCACTGGAAACAAAAAAACCCGCTCAGGGCGGGTTTTTATCACTAACGCTTAACTGCTCAGGCTGTTGCCGTCATCGCTATCGTAAGGGTTAGCGAGGTCATCAACGCTTACAGCGCGACAACGTTGGTCGCTGAAGGGCCTTTAGCGCCGTTCTCGATAGAGAACTCTACTTTCTGGCCTTCATCTAAGGTTTTGAAATCATTGCTCTGGATAGCAGAGAAGTGTACGAATACATCTTTGCTGCCGTCCTGAGGAGTGATAAAGCCAAAACCTTTCTCAGCGTTGAACCATTTTACTAAACCAGTCATTTTATTAGACATTGATATTTCCTTACTTGTTTTTTGAGCCACTCTTGGTGACGAATATGGTCTGCTTTGCAGATTTTTACTTATGGGGCACTTAGGAGGAGCTCACGAGGAAGGATATCAATAGATAACGCTTGAACTGAGGACTGCTTTACTAAAACTGCTTACATAAGGTCTGTGTTTCAAACCGATGACGCTATACTATCCTGGGTCCGATCCACATTGCAAGCTTTAACTTCACTAATATTAAACAGGCACAGAGTAACGGCCTTATCAGCCTGCCATCGCTCAAAAGTAAAAGAGTGGCTTAACAAAAGTAACAACGTTTAACCGCAGCCGTGATTGATGTTGCGCCTGTAAAACCATGCGCGCTGAACGCGGCGGCACTGGCTGGCTCATCCGCCAGGCAACCTGATTCTTTAAAGGCATGGTTCCTTTCATAAACGCCGATCGTTGCGCGTCGGTACATCCAGGAAATTAGAAATGATCTCAGAACCAGGTACCCCCACGCTGGATCAGCTGCGGGTTTTTCTTACGGTAGTCGAAACGGGCAGTTTTGCTGGCGCGGCCCGCAAGCTGTATCGCGCCACATCCGTAGTGAGTTATTCAATCGCTAATCTGGAAATGCAGCTGGGGGTTACTCTGTTCGATCGCAAAAGTACCCGTAAACCACAGCTAACTGAGGCGGGTCATGCGGTACTGGCTGAAGCCAGAACGATTTATAACGGTGTCGACGGGCTACGCGCCAAAGTTCGCGGCCTGTTGCAAGGTTTGGAAGCTGAGGTTCATCTGGTATTAGATGTAATGTTGCCTGGCGAACGAGTGGTGGATGCGCTTAAGGCTTTCCGCGAGCGCTTCCCAACCGTCTCTTTGCATTTGCAAATTGAAGCGCTGGGCGGGGTAATGCAGCGGGTTCTTGAACGCAGCGCAACGCTGGGGGTTAGCGGCCAGCTCGCTAAGCGCGTCGATGGTCTTGAGCGTATTAGCGCCGGAAAGGTGACGTTGATCCCGGTGGCGGCGCCTACTCATCCGTTGGCAGCAAAACATCCGCAGAGGCCTGGCGCAGGTCGGGAGCATGTGCAACTGGTCCTGACGGATCGATCCACGCTCACGCAGGGCCAGGAGTTCGCAGTAGTAGGTACACATACCTGGCGGCTGGCGGATTTAGGTGCCAAACATATTCTTCTGCGTGAAGGTATCGGCTGGGGCAATATGCCTGAACCTATGGTGCGTGACGATCTGGCCAATGGCCGCCTGGTTCCTCTAACGCTTCCTGACTGCCCGGGCGGCGATTACGGATTTGATGTCATTTACCGTAACGACTCGCCGCCAGGCCCGGCGGCAACCTGGCTGGTCTCCCGCTTCTGCGAACAGGTCGCAGAATGACCATGCTATTCACAGGCTGGCATCAAGCACCCGTTTGCCGCGAGTATGACCATCCATAACCCGACTCAATGCAACCTTAGCCTGGCTTAAAGGCACAACCTCAACATCAATGGTCAATGCGCCGTTAGCAAACAGGGCAGCAATCTGCGCCAGTTGGCTTCCGTCCGAACGCGTGGCGAAGTGTTTGCCCACTACGCCCGCCGCTTCCGCTATCGCCTGATCCGGTGGTGTGACGGTTGAGACCAGCACGCCGCCCGCTTTAATTAATGACCATGAGCGAGTCTGCGTCTCGTCCCCCACCAGATCCAGTACAACATCGACCTTCTCACTCACTTTTTCGAAAGAGGCCTGGGTATAGTCAATCACTTGTTCAACCCCAAGCGTTTTAAGGTAGTTTTCATTATGTGCCGATGCGGTAGCGATCACCCTGACACCAGCAATGCGTGCCATCTGCACTGCCATGCTTCCGACGCCACCAGCGGCACCATGGATAAGTAATGTCTGACCAGGCTTAATCTTTGCGTGCTCATGCAGCGCCTGCCAGGCCGTCAGGGCTGCGGCCGGTACACCGCTGGCCTGTAGCGCAGACAAACGTACCGGGCGATGCGCTAATCGATCGGCCATCGCGAGAGCCTGAGTGGCATAGCCGCCTGTGATACCGATAAACCCAAAGACCTCATCGCCTGCCTTAAATTGCTGCACCGCTTCACCGGTTGCAATAACGCGTCCGGCAACTTCTACGCCAGGCGTGTAGGGCGGCTCAAGCGGAACAAAGGCTTTCATGGCGCCAGAGAGAAGCTTCCCGTCAATGGGATTAACGCCGCTGCCCGCTACCTCAATCAGAACCTCGTTCTGGCCAGGAACCAGCGCCGGAAGCTCCTGTAAAAAAAGCTCATCGGTTTTACCGTAATGCATTGCGCGTATCGCTTTCATGATGTTCTGCCTTGTCGTTAGTCATAGACTTACCCCTTTGGTAAGCCGCGGTAAGATCATCATGCGCGCAATCTGCTTAACTAAAAACCCACCTAATTTCGATGTTTAGGTTCTACAAAATAGAACAATGAAAGATCAGAGCGTAGCGAAATGCAGTAGGTTATCCGGGTATAGTGAGCCGTTACTTGCTGGTCAGAGAAGAACACAGGTTCTTTTACGGAGAAGCATTATGTTTCCTGAGCGCTACCTTAAACAAACAGTGATGCATGCCCGGCAAGGCGACGTTCTTCTGCGCCAGGGAGAGCAGCAGGGAAATATTTTTTTCCTGCTGCAAGGGATCGTTCGCGCGGTGCATGTCTTGCCAGATGGCACCGAACGGGTAAAAGAGTTTTATTTTGCCGGAGAATACTGTTTTCTCTACCTTAGCTGGCTGGCCAGAGTGCCGTCCCGCTACAGCTTACAGGCGATCGCGCCCTGCTCGTACCAGCGACTGCCGCTGGCTTACCTTGATACCTCGGAAGGCGCAGAGCTGGCTGATGCTCTGTTACGCCAGCAGCTTATTTATAAAGAGCGTAAAGAAGAAATGATGCTTTTGCATGCGCCGGAAAAACGCTACGCCTATGTGCTTGAGCATTTCCCTGAATGGAGTAAGCGCCTGACTCAGCGTGAACTGGCCAACTATATTGGTATTACGCCTGTCAGCCTTTCGCGCATACGACAACGCATTAACAAAGGTTAATGCGCCTTCCTGGCGCTTCTTTCATCCTCTTCTTTTGAATGAAGAAGAGGAAAAACCGTGTCTGTCTTTATGCTTTCGCAGCTTATCGCTGGCGGCTCATTTGTTTGCGATTTGGTGGCTTTTTTTCTGCCCGGACGCGTGGCGGTGCTGCGCCTGTTGGCGCTTTCTACCGCACTGCTTGCGGCGCATTTTGCTTTGCTGGAGCAGAAAAGCGCAGCCGCGATGATGCTGTTAGCCAGTTTCAGATATGTTATTGCGAGCAGGACGACAAACCCAGCCATCGCCGGGTCCTTCTGCCTGACCGCGATAATCTGCACGATTCTGACATGGCGTGATGCCATCGATCTGCTTCCGCTAGCGGGCAGCCTGTTAATGACGCTGGCCGCCTTTAAACAGGATCGGGTAAAGCTCAGGCTTTATACTCTGGCGGGCAGTCTGTTCTGGCTGACCAATAATCTGCTATGCCATTCTCCGGTAGCCGCAATGATGGAACTCACTTTTATCAGCAGTACGCTGGTTTCGCTTTACCGCATTTATCGTACGCGGCTCAGCATTCAGCAGCGGTAAGATTGATATCACCGGGAAGGGCGGTTTTGACTGGCGTCAGGGGCGTGGAATAAGAGTCAATGCGGAAAAGGCCGCCAGCGGCGGCCTGACAGGATTATCTGGCAATAATAAAACGTGCGTTATCATCCATATAAGTTTTCTCACCAGCTGGCGCGTTGATGGAACCAAAGTTCATATGCCCTCGCAGCAGCCAGCTCTCCGGGATATTCCAGGTGCGCTGCACATCAGCATCAACCAGGGGGTTATAGTGCTGTAGATTAGCGCCAATTCCTTTTTCCGTCAGCGCCAGCCAGACCGCATACTGGGTGATACCGGTGCTGTGTTCAGACCAGACTGGAAAGTTATCCGCATAGGAAGCAAACTGTTCCTGCAGGCCTTTTATAACTTGCTGATCCTCAAAGAACAGCACCGAGCCAGCCGCCGCCGCAAAGCCATCTATTTTATCTGAAGTGCCCTGAAAATTTTCTGGCGGAACAATTTTTCTTAATTGTTCGCGGGTTAATTCCCAGAACCGATGGTGTTCCTGCCCCAGCAGGATCAATATCCGGGAGCTTTGGGAATTAAATGCCGAAGGCGCCTGCCTTACTGCTTCTTTAATCGTCTCGATAATCTCATCTTCTGCCAGCGTCAATCTGTTACCGAGGGCGTAAACTGTCCGGCGGTTTTTAGCCAGCGCTAAAAAGCCCTCAGCATGCTCTTGCACACTCCCGGTCATCGGATTAGAACGCGCCTGCGGAGCTGAATGTTTCGTTTCGGTAAAAAAAGATGAAAAAGCACTCTTGATGATGTTCATGTTTACACCTGCTTTTTTATGATCTTTTCGGCCGTGCTGACAATTCAGTAAATGGCGGCAGAAGAGAGAAAGACCGTCCGGCGCTGAAAAGGGTGCCCTTACAAGGCACTCTCTCCAGCTCATTTTTATTTGCGGAGTACTGCCGTTACGTAAGCGCCATTGTTAACGCGCGCGCCGGTAATTTTATAGGAGGCACCAGCCTGAACTGCCTGAGCGGCGATCTTTGCTTCAGCACTATCCAGGGTAGCGGCGGTGGCGCTAATGCTTTGAGCAAAACCGCCAAAGGAGATAAGAGACAAAACTGAAACAGCAACGGCGTTTTTAACCAGTGATACTGTTGAATCTGCAACGAAATTTTTGATGGCTTTCATGATAATTTCCTCAACATGTTTTATACGCTATGAGGCAATCAGCCTCGATAAGAGAAAGGATACTCATGTACAGAGGCGATTAAAAGCTGAGCTATTTGCTCAAATCAATCAAAAATTATGAAAGAGATCGCAGGGTATTTTATCTCCCGAACGCGGTCGCAGCTGGCGCTGCGTTTACGTAACGCATAAAAAAATCCGGCATGCTGTTAACAGCATTACCGGATTTTTCATTTTACCGTTTCAGGTCAACGTAACGTTAAAGCGGCCTCGTCCGTGGCCGCTTTATATAAGATACGCCTTATTCCACGGTAACCGATTTCGCCAGGTTACGCGGCTGGTCAACGTCGGTGCCTTTGATCAGCGCAACGTGATAGGAGAGCAGCTGTAGTGGCACGGTATAGAAGATCGGTGCGATAACCTCTTCTACATGCGGCAGGGAGATAATTTTCATGCCTTCACTGTCGTTAAAGCCCGCATCCCGATCGGCAAACACATACAGCAGGCCGCCGCGTGCGCGTACTTCTTCAATGTTGGACTTCAGCTTCTCCAGCAGTTCGTTGTTCGGCGCAACGACAATCACCGGCATATCGGCATCAATCAGCGCCAGCGGGCCATGTTTCAGCTCGCCAGCGGCGTAGGCTTCCGCATGAATATAAGAGATCTCTTTTAGCTTCAGTGCCCCTTCCATGGCGATGGGATACTGATCGCCACGGCCAAGGAACAGCGCATGATGTTTATCAGAGAAATCTTCCGCCAGCGCTTCAATCAGCTTATCCTGCGCCAGCATCTGCTCGATACGGCTCGGCAGCGCCTGCAAAGCATGGACAATATCATGCTCTACCTGTGCATCGACGCCTTTCAGGCGACCAATTTTCGCCACCAGCATCAGCAATACCGTCAACTGAGTGGTAAATGCCTTGGTAGAGGCCACGCCGATCTCCGTTCCGGCTTTGGTCATCAGCGCCAGGTCAGATTCACGTACCAGTGAAGAGCCGGCAACGTTGCAGATAGCCAGCGAGCCCAGATAACCCAGCTCTTTCGACAAACGCAGCGCCGCCAGCGTATCCGCCGTTTCGCCCGATTGCGACAGCGTAATCAACAGGCTGTTTTTACGAACGGCGGATTTGCGATAGCGAAACTCAGAGGCGATCTCCACATCGCAGGGCAGGCTAGCCAGTGACTCGAACCAGTAACGCGCCACCATGCCCGAGTTATAGGAGGTACCGCAGGCGATAATCTGGATATGCTCTACCTGACTCAATAGATCGTTGGCGTTGGCACCCAGCTCAGAAAGATCAACCTCGCCATGACTAAAGCGCCCACTCAGGGTGTTTTTGATCGCGTTAGGCTGTTCGTAAATTTCTTTCTGCATGTAATGACGGTAGCCGCCTTTGTCGCCAGCGTCATACTGCACGGTGGATTCAATCTCGCTACGCTTGACCGGCGCGCCTGCACGGTCGATGACGGTGATTTCACGACGCGTAACTTCGGCAATATCGCCCTCTTCAAGGTAGATAAAGCGACGGGTTACCGGCAGTAGCGCCAGCTGATCGGAGGCAATAAAGTTTTCGCCAACGCCGCAGCCGATGACCAGCGGGCTACCTGAACGAGCCGCTACCAGCAGTGAAGGATCGCGGCTGTCCATAATCACCATGCCATACGCACCGCGCAGTTGAGGAATAACGCGCTGTACTACTTCGCGCAGGCTGCCGCCCTGTTTCTGCTCCCAGTGCACTAAATGCGCCACCACTTCCGTATCAGTTTCCGAAGCGAAGTGATAGCCGCGTTCGATCATCAGCTCACGCAGCGGCTCATGGTTTTCGATGATGCCGTTATGCACAATCACGATATGTTCAGAAACGTGCGGGTGCGCATTTACCTCAGACGGCTCGCCGTGGGTTGCCCAACGGGTATGCGCGATCCCAGTGCCGCCAATCAGCGGATGCTGCTCAGCCGCCTCAGCCAGTTTCTGTACCTTACCAACGCGACGCAGGCGCGTAACGTGCCCTTGTCGATCCACCACCGCTAAACCTGCGGAGTCATAGCCGCGATACTCCAGGCGGCGCAAGCCTTCCAGCAGTATCTCTGCGATATCACGTTGCGCAACCGCGCCAACAATTCCACACATAGTTGTATTCCTGACTCATGGCGCTCATGCGCCCAGCGTTGTCATCTGACCTGATATACCAGCTTTGCTGGTTCCCCGAGCCTTGTAGAGAGTGGGGGTTATTGTTTTATATTTTCTTTTTAACCGGGCGTTGCCAGCCCGATTTCTGAATCTGTTCTTTGCGGTTGTAAACCAGCCCACCGGCGGTTACATCCTGCATAATGGTCGTGCCCGCTGCGATGGTAGCGCCGCTGGCGACCGTTACCGGTGCCACCAGCTGCGTATCTGACCCTACAAACACATCGTCGCCGATAAGGGTTTTTGATTTATTAGCGCCGTCGTAGTTGCAGGTAATGGTGCCGGCGCCAATGTTCACGCCAGATCCGATTTCAGCATCGCCCAGGTAGCTAAGATGGCCAGCCTTCGAGCCTTTACCCAGCCTCGCTTTTTTCATTTCAACAAAGTTGCCGACGTGTGCGGCTTCACCCAGTTGGCTGCCCGGCCGCAGGCGCGCAAACGGCCCAACGGTACAGGAGACATCCAGTACAGCATCTTCAATAACGCTGTACGGGCTGATTTCACAACCGTCGCCGATCACGCTGTTTTTGATCACGCAGCCAGCACCGATTTTCACGTTGTTGCCCAGCGTGACTTTACCTTCAAGGATAACGTTCGTGTCGATTTCCACATCGCGGCCATGCTGCAGCTCGCCGCGCAGATCAAAGCGCGCCGGATCACGCAGCATCACGCCTGCCAGCAGCAGTTTTTCCGCCTGCTCAGCCTGATAAATCCGCTCCAGCGTCGCCAGCTGCAGACGATTATTAACGCCTTCGGTTTCGCTAATGCGAGACGGCTGAACGGTAGCGATATGACGTCCTTCCGCCGAAGCCAGCGCAATAATATCGGTAATGTAGTATTCGCCCTGAGCGTTGTTATTGGTGAGCTGGCT
This sequence comes from Pantoea sp. FN0302, assembly GCF_050113775.1. NCBI lineage: Bacteria > Pseudomonadati > Pseudomonadota > Gammaproteobacteria > Enterobacterales > Erwiniaceae > Pantoea > Pantoea sp. FN0302. The sequence goes on along the minus strand of NZ_JBNJSM010000002.1, from coordinate 33,171 downwards.
TAGCCAACGTTTCAGATCGCCGCCGTTAGCAACCAGAATGCCGGTGTTGATCTCAGAAATCGTCAGCTGCTCCGGCGAGGCATCTTTCTGCTCAACGATGCCGGTTACCTCACCGTTTTCACGCACAATGCGTCCATAGCCGGTGGGGTTATCCAGCGTCACGGTTAACAGGCCGATTCCGCCCGCAGGCTTTGCTGCACACAGGCGCGCCAGCGTATCCACGGTGATTAACGGTACGTCGCCGTACAGCATCAGGATATCTTCGTCATCGGCAAAGAAAGGGGCGGCCTGCTGCATCGCATGCCCGGTTCCTAATTGCTCAGCCTGCAGCACCCAATTCAGCGCATCATCACCCAGCGTGGCTTTCAGCCGATCGCCGCCATGACCGTAAACCAGATTAATTGCGCGCGCACCGACACCTTTTGCCGCATCGATAACGTGTTGAACCATGGGTTTTCCTGCCAGAGTATGCAGGACTTTAGGAAGATCGGAATACATGCGTGTTCCCTTGCCGGCAGCAAGGATCACCACACTCATTGCGCTGTTAGACATAGCCATCCTGATAGAATTTTTACAGAGGAAAGTTAAACGGTTTCGCCCTGAGATTACTACATTTTTCTCCTGGCGAAATTAACCGGCTTTCCGATTATTACCACGGCAAAGAATGCACCGCCGTTGATGATAAATACAACGAAAAAAGGCGATTTTTAGCCGCTTAATTTTAGCTGTGTAGCAAGAGAGGAAAGGGGCAGGGGGATGATAAAAAAATGCCAGCCCGTTTGGGCTGGCATGATTAGCTGCTGTTAAGCCTGATTACATCGCTTTTTTAGTGAGTTCGATGACGCGCAGCTTGGCAATGGCTTTCGCCAGCTCTGCCGAAGCCTGAGCATAATCCACGTCGCCATGTGCTTTGTGAATATGCTCTTCCGCTTTGCGTTTTGCTTCCAACGCACGCGCTTCATCAAGATCGGTGCCGCGAATCGCCGTATCAGCCAGCACGGTAACCGTACCTGCCTGTACTTCCAGCACGCCGCCGGAGAGATAGATATACTCTTCTTCACCGTGCTGTTTAACGATGCGCACCATGCCAGGCTTAATGGCGGTCAGCAGCGGCGTATGGCCAGGGAAAATACCCAACTCACCTTCGCTACCTGACACCTGAATTTTCTGTACCAGTCCGCTGAACATCTGCTGTTCTGCGCTGACAACATCCAGGTGATAAGTCATAGCCATTTTCAACCTCCCGGAAAACGACCCCGCGCCGTTTCAGGCTGAGCGGCTTTGCTTGATCCGGATCGCCGTCTTAAGCCAGCGATCCGGGATATCTGCTTGCCACCCTGCGCCTTAATCAGGCTGGGGAAGTTATTACAGTTTCTTCGCTTTTTCCACGGCTTCTTCGATGGCACCAACCATGTAGAAGGCCTGCTCTGGCAGGTGATCGAACTCACCGTCCATAATGCCTTTAAAGCCACGGATAGTGTCTTTCAGCGAAACGTATTTGCCCGGAGAACCGGTGAATACTTCTGCCACGAAGAACGGCTGAGACAGGAAGCGCTGAATTTTACGTGCGCGAGCCACCAGCAGTTTGTCTTCTTCAGACAGTTCGTCCATACCAAGGATGGCGATGATGTCTTTCAGTTCCTGGTAACGCTGCAGAATAGACTGCACGCCACGCGCCGTATCGTAGTGCTCCTGACCTACAACCAGCGGATCCAGCTGACGGCTGGTGGAATCCAGCGGGTCAACGGCCGGGTAGATACCCAGAGACGCGATCTGACGGCTCAGAGTAACGGTAGAGTCAAGGTGGGCGAAGGTGGTCGCCGGAGACGGGTCAGTCAAGTCATCCGCAGGTACGTAAACGGCCTGTACAGAGGTGATTGAACCCGTCTTGGTGGAGGTAATACGCTCCTGCAATACACCCATCTCTTCCGCCAGCGTCGGCTGATAACCTACTGCAGACGGCATACGACCCAGCAGCGCGGATACTTCAGTACCGGCCAGGGTGTAACGGTAGATGTTATCGATAAACAGCAGAACGTCACGGCCTTCATCACGGAATTTCTCCGCCATGGTCAGACCGGTCAGCGCAACGCGCAGACGGTTGCCCGGCGGCTCGTTCATCTGGCCATAAACCAGCGCAACTTTATCGATAACGTTAGAGTCGGTCATTTCGTGGTAGAAGTCGTTACCCTCACGAGTACGCTCACCCACACCGGCAAATACCGAGTAACCTGAGTGCTCAGCCGCGATGTTACGGATCAGCTCCATCATGTTTACGGTTTTACCTACGCCCGCACCACCGAACAGACCCACTTTACCGCCCTTAGCGAACGGACACATCAGGTCGATAACCTTGATGCCGGTTTCCAGCAGTTCCTGCGAGTTTGACTGATCTTCGTATGAAGGCGCTGCGCGGTGAATAGAGGCGATCTCTACGGCACCACCGTCTTCATCTTTCAGCTCGCCTTTCATATCGATCGGCTCGCCAAGCACGTTCATGATACGGCCCAGGGTAGCTTTACCCACCGGTACCTGAATCGGCTTTTTAAGATCAGTGACTTCCAGGCCACGTTTCAGGCCGTCAGAAGTACCCATAGCGATGGTACGAACCACGCCGCCGCCCAGCTGCTGTTGAACTTCCAGCACCAGACGCGCATCACCATTTTTAACCTCAAGGGCGTTGTACACCTGCGGTACAGCGTCCTGAGGGAACTCGACGTCAACTACGGCGCCGATGATCTGGACAATCTTTCCAGTTGCCATCTTGAATCCTCTACCTAATTCGTTTCTACCCATCGTCATGGTCGTCGCAGCGTCGATCGCGCGTTACGCTCAGCTGATCGGTCAACCTGTCGACAGCCGCGCCAGTGACGGGGTATACCTGGTTAAACCGCGGAGGCCCCCGAGACGATCTCGGTAAGTTCCTGGGTGATGCTGGCCTGACGAGCCTTGTTGTATACCAACTGCAGCTCTTTGATCAGGTTGCCGCCGTTGTCGGTCGCCGCTTTCATCGCCACCATACGTGCGGCCTGTTCGCTGGCCAGGTTTTCCACAACGCCCTGATAAACCTGAGATTCGACATAACGACGCAGCAGGGTGTCCAGCAGCGATTTCGGATCCGGTTCGTACAGGTAATCCCAGGTTTTTTTCTCTAACTCTTCTTCCCCTTCCGCTGGCGGTAACGGCAGCAGCTGGGTAACGGTTGGAGTCTGGGACATGGTGTTGTTAAATTTGTTGCTGACCACATACAGCTTGTCGAGACGACCTTCGTCATAGGCCTGCAGCATGACTTTTACCGGGCCAATCAGTTCTGACAGGGAAGGGTTGTCACCCATGCCGGTCACCTGCGCCACGACATTGCCACCTACGGAACCAAAGAAAGCCAGCCCCTTAGAACCGATAATCGCCAGATCGCTCTGAACGCCTTTATCAGACCAGGCTTTCATCTCTGCCAGCAATTTTTTGAACAGGTTAATGTTCAAACCACCACAAAGCCCGCGGTCGGTAGAAACGACCAAATAGCCGACGCGCTTAACGTCGCGCTCTTCCAGGTAAGGGTGCTTGTATTCCAGATTACCTAACGCAATGTGACCAATCACTTTGCGCATGGTTTCTGCATACGGACGGCTGGCCGCCATGCGTTCCTGCGTTTTACGCATTTTGGAGGCGGCGACCATTTCCATCGCTTTGGTGATCTTCTGCGTGTTTTTCACGCTTCCGATCTTGGTACGTATCTCTTTTGCGCCGGCCATTAGCTTCTCCTCAAAGCCTTGCGGCCTGCCTTTTCAGACAAGCCGCCAGACATTACCAGGACTGGGTTGCTTTAAACGTTTCGAGGAGGCCTTTCAGCTTCTCTTCGATTTCGTTGTTGTAGTTACCAGTTTGGTTGATTTCCTGCATCAGCTCGGCGTGTTCGCGATCGGCATACGCCAGCAGCGCAGCTTCAAAGCTACCGATTTTCGCCAGTTCGACGTCATTCAGGTAACCACGCTCAGCGGCGAACAGCACCAGACCCTGTTGGGCAACGGACATCGGCGCATACTGTTTCTGCTTCAGCAGCTCGGTCACTTTCTGACCGTGGCTCAGCTGTTTACGCGTCGCATCGTCCAGATCGGAAGCGAACTGGGAGAAGGCTGCCAGTTCACGATACTGTGCCAGCGCGGTACGAATACCACCGGACAGTTTCTTCACGATCTTGGTCTGTGCAGCACCACCAACACGGGATACGGAGATACCCGGGTTAACAGCCGGACGAATACCGGAGTTGAACAGGTTAGATTCCAGGAAGATCTGACCATCGGTAATAGAGATTACGTTGGTCGGAACGAACGCGGAAACGTCACCCGCCTGCGTTTCGATAATCGGCAGAGCGGTCAGTGAACCGGTTTTACCTTTAACTTCACCTTTGGTAAACGCTTCAACATATTCGGCGTTTACGCGGGAGGCACGCTCCAGCAGGCGAGAGTGGAGATAGAACACGTCACCAGGGAACGCTTCACGACCCGGCGGACGACGCAGCAGCAGAGAAATCTGACGGTAAGCAACGGCCTGTTTAGACAGGTCATCGTAAACGATCAGTGCATCTTCGCCACGGTCACGGAAGTATTCACCCATTGCGCAGCCTGCATACGGAGACAGGTATTGCAGCGCAGCGGATTCAGAAGCGGAGGCAACCACTACGATAGTGTTAGCCAGCGCACCGTGCTGTTCCAGTTTACGCACCACGTTAGCAATGGTGGACGCTTTCTGGCCGATAGCCACGTACACGCATTTGATGCCGGAGTCGCGCTGGTTGATGATGGCGTCGATAGCCAGAGCGGTTTTACCGGTCTGACGGTCGCCGATGATCAGCTCACGCTGGCCACGGCCGATTGGAATCATCGCATCCACAGATTTGTAGCCAGTCTGAACCGGCTGATCAACGGATTGACGATCGATAACGCCCGGCGCGATAACTTCAACCGGAGAGAAACCATCGTTTTCAATCGGGCCTTTGCCGTCGATAGGTTCGCCCAGGGTGTTAACCACGCGGCCCAGCAGGCCACGGCCAACCGGAACTTCCAGGATACGGCCGGTGCATTTAACTTTCATGCCTTCGGCGAGGTCAGCATACGGACCCATAACCACTGCACCTACGGAGTCGCGCTCCAGGTTCAGGGCGATAGCGTAGCGGTTGCCCGGCAGCGCGATCATTTCACCCTGCATCACATCGGCCAGGCCGTGTACGCGGATGATGCCGTCGCTGACGGAAACAATAGTACCTTCGTTGTGAGCTTCACTCACGACATTGAACTGAGCAATGCGCTGCTTGATCAGTTCGCTGATTTCGGTGGAATTCAGTTGCATATGCTCCAGTCCCCTTAAGACTGCAAGACGTCTGCCAGACGCTCAAGACGGCCGCGTACGCTACCGTCAATGACCATATCACCCGCCTGGATGATAACGCCTGCCATTACAGACTTATCGATTTTGCAATTCAGCTTAACTTTGCGTGACAGACGCTTTTCCATTGCGGCGCTGATTTTAGTCAGCTGCTCGTCGCTCAGCGCACTGGCAGAGATGACATCCACTTCCGCGGTCGCCTCCCAGGCGTCACGCAGGTGGATGTACTGCTCCAGTACTGCTGGCAGCGCGGACAAACGTCCGTTCTCTGCCATAACCTTGATAAGGTTCTGACCTGCTTCGTCGAGTTGGTCACCACAGACTGCGATGAACGAGGCAGATAAGGTTTCCGGTGCCAAAGCACCGGAAAGCAATTCGGCCATCTGTTCGTTGCGAGCGACTTCTGCAGTGAACGTCAGCATTTGCTGCCAACGTTCAATGCTTTGATGCTCAACGGCAAAGTCAAAAGCTGCTTTGGCGTAGGGGCGAGCTACAGTAATTAGTTCAGACATCAGCCCCTCCCTCCTTACAGTTCAGCGACCAGTTTATCTACGATGTCGCTGTTAGCAGCTTCATCCACGGAACGTTCGATGATTTTCTCGGCGCCGGCCACAGCCAGCATCGCGACTTGCTTACGCAACTCTTCACGAGCACGTTTACGCTCGGCGTCAATTTCCGCCTGCGCCTGTGCCACGATCCTGTTACGTTCCTGCTCAGCTTCAGCTTTCACTTCGTCCAGGATCTGAGCGCGGCGTTTGTTCGCCTGCTCGATGATAACCTGAGCTTCTTCTTTGGCTTTTTTCAGCTGGTCGGTCGCAGTTGCCTGTGCGAGATCCAAATCTTTTTTGGCGCGTTCTGCAGAAGCAAGGCCTTCAGCGACTTCTTTCTGGCGCTTTTCGATGGCAGCCATAATCGGCGGCCATACGTACTTCATGCAGAACAGGACAAACAGGACGAACGCGATGGCCTGGCCGAGGATTGTTGCGTTAAGGTTCACAGCACAATGCCTCTTGTTAAGTTAACTTACTCTGCCGTTATCAAAGACAACCTGCAGAATCTGCTCATCGTCTGAGGCTTATCGCTCCAGGCCGATGAACTCTCGTTTGGCCCTGTCGCTTAACCCGCGACAGCAAACATCACGTACAGACCCAGACCTACAGCGATCATCGGGATTGCATCCACCAGACCCATAACAACAAAGAACTGCGTACGCAGCAGAGGGATCAGATCCGGTTGACGCGCAGCGCCTTCCAGGAATTTACCTCCGAGGATGCCGATACCGATCGCAGCACCGATTGCCGCCAGGCCCATCATCACAGCGGCAGCCATGTACAGCAGATCCATATTCAGGTTTTCCATGACAGTCTCCAGTTTGTTTCAGTTAAAACGCAGTAGTGTTAATAAAAAATCAATGTTCTTCGGATGCCATCGACAGATAGACAATCGTCAAGACCATGAAAATGAAAGCCTGCAGCGAAATGATCAGGATGTGGAAAATGGCCCAAGGCACACTCAGAACCCACTGTGACCACCACGGCAACAGACCCGCAATCAGGATAAAGATCAGTTCACCCGCATACATGTTGCCGAACAGTCGCAGACCGAGAGAGACCGGTTTAGACAGCAGGCTTACCCCTTCCAGAATCAGGTTGATGGGAATGAAAAGCGGATGATTAAAGGGTTGCAAGGTCAGCTCTTTAGCAAAACCACCAACACCTTTCATTTTGACGCTGTAGAACAGGATCAAAATAAAGACGCCCAGTGCCATAGAGAGCGTGACGTTTACGTCAGCGGACGGCACCACGCGTAGCGCAGGCAGACCAAATACATGCTCACCAATATATGGCAGGAAATCGATGGGTAGCAGATCCATAAAGTTCATCAGGAAAACCCAGACGAAAATGGTCAGCGCCAGCGGGGCGATAAGTTTGCTTTTACCGTGGTACATATCGCGGACGTTACCGTCAACGAAACCCACCACCAGCTCAATAGCCGCCTGTAATTTCCCCGGAACGCCGCTGGTGACACTATTGGCCACTTTGCGGAACAGTACCAGGAAAATCAGACCCAGCACCACGGAGAAAAACATGGAATCAATATTTAATACCCAAAACGTCGCCGGAGCGTCGTGCGGATTCACCAGCTCGAAAGTACGCAGGTCCAACTGAAGGTTATTCAGATGGTGACCTATGTATTCTTGCGGAGTAGAGATTTCTCCTGCAGCCATGATGCCTCTTACCCTTTGTTGTTAATTACAGCCGGTGCCACAATCTGAACCACCAGCACCGATAACCAGGTTAACCCAACCGGCACAAATACCGCGTCAAGCACGCCCAGCGCCAGAATGAGCAATAAAATGGTGACAAACACTTTCACCGCTTCACCGAGCGCGAAGCTCCAGGCTATACGCCCTTTTGCAGGGGCTTGCGCGCCCAGGCGCCAGGCCAAAATCACAAACAACACGTTTGGCAGCCAGGCTGCCAGTCCACCTGCGATGGCAGATGCGCCCCACGTGAAATCTTTAAGGGCAAAACAGAGCGCGCCGATAACGAGCAAAGTCGCCAGCTGCCATAGCAGCACGGTCCGGGCTAATTTCACACTGTAAAGAGACACTGACATGACGCTGAAATTCTCCTGCCCCGATCGGGGTATGTCGCGTGTCGTATAAAACTGCCTTTGCTCTTTTGAGTCAAGCAGCAAAAAACGAGCAAATTATACGGGCCGCACCTGCGATTTCAATCGATAAGTAGCGAAAAGGTGAACAATTATTTAAATTTCTTTCCACAGCCCTATTTTTGAAAAGTCGCTTTCTGCGAAAACCAACTGTGTATTACAACAATTCCGTCAAATTTCCGCTCACAAAGCGTGCGTTAGATCACAATTCATTAATATATTGCTGACGAAATATGCAGGATTAATCTTAGAAAACCTGCATAACTAAATACTAAAAACGTTATCATTCAACAACATAATAAAAGCAAAATGATATTATGCCCTGAAGAACAATAAAACGCCTAATTTGACATCGCGATTAAAAATTTCGACAACAATATATCGTTACTTTGGTTGAGTGATAAAGTCGATATATTTTCAACAGTGACTATTTATCGCGGTTTTGCTCAAAGATAAGGTGATCACCTTGATAAACATTTGTAAATTTAACGTTAAATATTACAAAAAGTTTCAGATAATGACTACTGGGTCATTTAACGTGAATGCAACAAAAGTGGCCGGGGAATCGTAAAAATAAACAGAATCAAACGGCCATTTTTTAATCAGGACAACCGCGATAAAAGCGCCATCAGGTGACCACCGGATGGCACGAAGAGCTAAAGCGTCTCAATAATGACCAGATGACGCTCACCTTCCAGCTGTGGAACCTTCAGCGCCACCACATCCATAACCTTAAACTGAGGCGGCAAAGCTGCGATTTCTTCCGCTGGATGCTGCCCTTTTAGCGCATAGAAGCGCCCTTCCCTGCCAGGGAGGTGGTGACACCAGTTCACCATGTCGCTCAGTGAAGCAAATGCCCGGCTGATGACGCCGTCAAAAGCGGGCTCGCCGCTGAAGTCTTCCACACGACTCTGTACTGGCTCGATGTTCTGTAAGCCGAGCGAGAATTGAACCTGGCGCAAAAACCTTATGCGCTTGCCAAGGCTATCCAGCAGCGTGAAATGAGCATCGGGACGTACAATCGCCAGGGGAACGCCGGGTAATCCCGGACCGGTGCCAACATCGATAAAGCGGTTCCCGATAAGAGAAGGGTTAACCACAATGCTGTCGAGAATATGGCGCACCAGCATCTCTTGCGGATCGCGAACCGAAGTGAGGTTATAGGCCTTATTCCACTTATGCAGCAGTTCAACATAGCCAATCAGCTGCTGTTTTTGCTGATCGGACAGAGAAATGTTGGCTGCGCTGAGCAGCTGAGTCAGTTTATTAATCACAAGATATTCCAGTTGCTAAAAGCGGGCAGGCGGAGAAGTCACCGCGATCTTGCTCTGCCAGCCGCGAGCGGTCGCCGATGAAAAAATAAGGCGGTTTCCCGCCTTATTATCAGGCGCTTTTACGCAGCAAGCCCTGTTTTTTCAGATAAATAAGCAAAATAGAGATGGCTGCCGGGGTGATACCGGAGATACGTGACGCCTGTCCAATCGAGCCGGGTTTATGATCGTTTAGTTTGGCGATCACTTCATTCGACAGTCCGTTGACGTTGCGATAATCCAGATCCACCGGCAACAGCGTGTTTTCATTGCGCTGCTGGCGATCTATCTCTTCCTGCTGGCGGGCAATATAACCTTCATACTTAACCTGGATCTCAACCTGTTCGGCCGCCTGCGGATCGGCCAGCGCCGGGCCAAAGCCTTCCAGCTCCATCAGGCGCTGATAGGTCATCTCAGGGCGACGCAGCAGATCTTCTCCGCTCGCCTCTTTGGTCAGCGGCGTATTCAGTGCTGCATTTACCTGCTCAACATCAGCAGATTTAGGATGAACATGAATATCACGCAGACGCTGGCGTTCCAGTTCAATGCTTTCCAGCTTTTGATTGAAGCGTGCCCAGCGGGCGTCATCAACCAGTCCCAATTCACGAGCGGTTTCCGTGAGACGCAGATCGGCGTTGTCTTCGCGCAGCATCAAACGATACTCGGCACGTGACGTAAACATACGGTACGGCTCTTTGGTGCCCAGGGTGCACAGATCGTCAACCAGTACGCCAAGGTAGGCCTGATCGCGACGCGGAGCCCAGGTCTCTTTCTCGGCAGAAAGGCGACCGGCGTTCAAACCTGCCAGCATGCCCTGTGCAGCAGCTTCTTCGTAACCGGTGGTGCCGTTGATCTGACCGGCAAAAAACAGGCCCTGAATGAATTTGCTTTCCAGCGTCGGTTTTAAGTCGCGCGGATCGAAGAAGTCGTACTCAATCGCATAGCCCGGACGCACAATCTTCGCATTTTCCATGCCCTTCATTGAGCGCACGATTTGCATCTGTACGTCAAACGGCAGGCTGGTGGAAATTCCGTTCGGATAAATTTCGTTGCTGGTCAATCCTTCCGGCTCAAGGAAGATCTGATGAGCGTTGCGATCGGCAAAGCGCATCACTTTATCTTCGATCGACGGGCAGTATCGCGGACCGATCCCTTCGATTACGCCAGCATACATTGGGCTACGATCGAGGTTATTGCGGATCACCTCATGCGTTTGCTCATTGGTATGGGTGATGTAGCAGGGAACCTGCTGCGGATGCTGCGAAGCATCGCCCATAAACGAGAAAACCGGCATTGGATCGTCGCCATACTGCGGAGCCAGTACGCTGAAATCGATAGTGCGGGCGTCAATGCGCGGCGGCGTACCGGTTTTCAGACGGCTGACGCGTAGCGGCAATTCACGCAGGCGTCGCGCCAGCGGAATAGACGGTGGATCGCCTGCACGACCGCCGCTGTAGTTATCAAGGCCGATATGGATTTTTCCGTCGAGAAAAGTTCCGACCGTCAATACAACGGCACGAGCGCGGAATTTAAGTCCCATCTGGGTAACGGCGCCAACCACCCGATCGTTTTCTACGATCAGATCCTCTACCGCCTGCTGGAAGATCATCAGATTGGGCTGATTCTCCAGCGCAGTGCGTACTGCCTGACGATAAAGTACCCGGTCAGCCTGAGCGCGAGTGGCGCGGACAGCGGGTCCTTTGCTGGCGTTTAGTATCCTAAACTGGATGCCGGCACGATCGATCGCGCTGGCCATCAGGCCGCCCATCGCATCCACTTCTTTCACCAGATGTCCCTTTCCGATGCCGCCGATCGCCGGATTACAGGACATTTGCCCCAGCGTATCGATGTTATGGGTTAACAGCAGCGTTTGTTGACCCATCCGGGCCGCAGCCATAGCGGCTTCAGTGCCTGCATGACCACCGCCAATGACGATGACGTCAAAAGGATCGGGATAAAACATGGGAAATACCTCGTTAGTGTTCGATCAGGGATCATTGCCCTGGGCCGTGGATTCTACTCAAATTCATAGCGTGACGAAAGCGTCGGGATCGCAGGGTATTTAATAGAAGATCTTTATTCTTTAAAGGATCTCTTTGTTAGATCTCTTATTAGGATCGCCGTTTTCTGTGGATAAGGTCTGCTTTGAGAGTCAGATCAATCAGTTGATAAGGATCGTTTGCTGTGAATGATCGGTGATCCTGATCCGTATAAGCTGGGATCTAAATGGCGAGTTATGCACAGAGCAAAAAAGCAACACTGGTTATACCTTGGATAACTACCGGTTATCAGACCCTTTCAAGCCTAGTTATCCACAGTTTACTGAAGGATCCTGGGATAAAAAGAGTGGAAAAAACTGGGGATCGACCGAAAAAAGGGCGGAGATCCCAGCTTTGATCGTACCTTTTACAGGAGTGAGCGCCAGTTCTCTAACCAAACCTCTGCCGGATCTTCCGGGATCTCATGTTCCAGGACATTAATTTCCAGTCGTTCGCCGATGCGTTTTGCCCCCAGGCTAACGATCAACTGCTCAAACTGCTTGATCGCACCGCAAAAAAGATCGTATTCGCGGTTGCCAATGCCCACTGCGCCAAAGCGCAAGCCGGAGAGATCCGGGCGCTGCTGTTCCAGCGCTTCATATAAAGGCTGCAAATTATCGGGTAATTCGCCTGCGCCATGAGTGGAACTGACAATCAGCCACAGCCCCTGCAATGAAAGTTCGTCCAGCGCCGGGCCGTGCAGCGTCTCGGTTGAAAAGCCCGCTTCTTCCAGCTTGTCAGCCAGATGTTCAGCAACATATTCCGCACTGCCAAGAGTGCTGCCGCTAATAAGAGTGATATCTGCCATGGTGCGATCCTGCAACGCGCTGTCATCGAGAGCGAGCATTGTACGCTGTGATCAGGTTGGGATCTACCTGTGGAAAACAGGAAGATTAATGTGGGTTAATGCGTGGATCCGCCTGTCCGGCGCGGTTCCACGATCGGGATAAGTTTATGCACAGATCAGGGCTTGATGGTGCGCATGATCGGGTTCTGTAAGGAGATCAGCGTCTCGGTAGACTGGATTTCGTCAATGGTCTGGATCTTGTTGATAAGCACTAACTGCAGGGCATCGATAGATCGGCACATCACTTTAATAAAGATGCTGTAGTGACCCGTGGTATACCAGGCCTCCACCACTTCATCCAGCGCTTCCAGTTTGGCCAGCGCCGCCGGATAATCGCGGGCGCTTTTTAAAATGATGCCGATAAAGCAGCAGACGTCATAGCCCAGCCGTTTGGGGTCGATCTCTACCCGTGTGCCTTTGATAATGCCGGCCTGACGCATTTTCTCCACCCGTACATGAATCGTGCCGGGACTGACATTGAACTGTTTGGCCAGTTCGGCATAAGCGGTACGGGCATTGTCCAGCAGCGCATTAAGGATACCGCGATCTAAATTGTCGAGTTGTAGCGTTTCTGCCACGGTTAGGCTCCACGGTTGGTTAAGTATTAAAGAGAAGAATAATTCGCTGAGCCGAACAAAAAGTTGCCCGACTGACATGAGGCATCCTACCGTTGCCGACGAGGAAAGCAAAGGCAATCTACCGGTGACGCTAACGCTTCCAGCGACGCAGCAGGCGCTGCTTCAGACCGGTATCGAAGCGCCAGATATAATCGAAAATACGCAGAATGCCTGGCTTACCATGTGCCGACAGGGCGACGGCATGAAAGCGCTGCTGATGCTGCTGTTGGTGATGTTTGATCGTTTTGATCAGCCCATCCGGCAGCCGCTGGGCAATAAAATCAGACAGGATCACCGCATCCGCTTCCCGCCACGCTTCTCCCTGCAAACGTTGCAGCACCGCCTCCAGACAGGCGGCGAGATCGGTACCGCCGCGAAAGCGCTGGTTAAGGAAGCGAATCGCCTGAGCGATACCATCTTCCGCCGTTAGTTCATAGCCCACCACCTCATGCGCAAACAGCATGATATAGCAGCGACGTTTGTCAGCCAGCGCCACTTTGAGCAGGGCCAGACAGAACGCTTTTGCGCAGCGTTCATTAAAGCCGCCCATTGAGCCGGAGGTATCTACGCAGACAATAAAGGGACCGCGCGGACATATTTCCTGTTGCTGATGTTTAACCGGGCGCTGGGTTACTTTTTCATGCCAGCTTTCACCCTGCAGGCGATAGGTCAGCAGACGTTTCTCAACCAGGCGCCGGTAAAATTCCAGCTCCAGCTCGCTGATCCCCAGCGTTGCCAGTTCGGCAGGCAGCAGCCGCAGCACATCTTCGCTCTGATGCAGCCCGTTAACCTCCTCCGGCACGCTGGCAGGCTCGCGCATCTGCTGACGCAGCGCTTCCGGCGGTGCCTCTTGTGCCGGAACCGCTTTTGCGGCGCGACTGCGGCCCAGTTGCTGCGCCAGCTTCATCAGCTCTGGCTGCCCGGCCAGGAACTCGCCATATTCCACCAGCCGCTGATAATCGTGGTGCTGTAACGGCGCGGCGCTCATATCCCACAGACGGCCTGCGCAGGACTCCTGGTTTTCTGACAGTAACGGCGCCAGCTGCCCGCTAAGGGCCATACGTTGCTGCAGTTCAGCCAGCAGCGCTTCCCGCTGTTCCTCTAACAGCTGCTCATTCAGCGTCATGGTTTGCAGCGTCAGACTGAGTCGCCAGCGCTGAAGAAACAGCATGTGCTGCGCCGGGCTTAACCGCTGGCGATCGCTGTTGTCCGCCAGCATTCGGGCCTGTTCCGCAAAAGGCGAAGCCAGTTTTTCGAGGTCGTTGAGCAAAGTAGGCAATGCGGCAGTAAAATGCGGTGGGTCAAGTGTTTGATAGTGCTGAAACAGTTTAAACTCCTGATTCAGTGTAGCAGGCACCGGCGCTGCCTTTAAATGCGCGATGATTTCCGCTCTGCGGCCTGGCATTTCACGCATCAGCGCCTGCTTCATGCCGGGAAAGCTTTCAAAAAACAGTACCAGCTGCGGCGAAGCCATTAGCACAATCACCAGATCTTCGATCAGGTCTCCTTCGCTAATCGACAGCAGCGCGTTGAGCGTATCCAGAGAGATCATCGTCTGGCTTGTTTTAGCTGTTCAGCCACATCCTGCAGGCTATTTTCAATACGGGCCAGCCAGTCGTCGCTGATAAACAGACAGCGCTGATGCTGAGTAAAGAGAGCGCGTTGGTTACGCAGCTGCTCTTCCAGCGCGTCCAGCGCCTCGCTGATTTCCGCCGGTAGCGCCGCATGATCGAGGTCGCCGGGCAACGCCAGCCGGGACGATTGCAGGCTGACGTCGCGCAGCACCAGGCAATCGCTGCTGTCTACCTGCAAATCCAGCGTCTGGGCGAAACCGATGCCGTTCAGTTTACCGCGCACCTCGCCCCCTTTTTGCAGCCACTGTTGCAGGGCATCGTGGGCAATGGTCACATGAGTAACCTGCATCTCATGCAGGACCAGCGGCTGCTGCAGCATTAACGTCAGTATCTCTGCGGTAAGCGAAGCAGGGAGTTCATAGTGCGCTTTGCGGCTAAATCTCCCGCCATGCTTCTTGAGTTGAATTGCCCGATCAAGGCTTTGCTGCTGCGCCAGCGTCAGATGACGCGCTTTAATGCGCTGTAGCTGAATAAGCATCGACTGCTGCTGCCAGGCCTGCTGCGTCATTAACGTGTCGATTTCGCGATCCAATAGCGTCATTGAGGAGAGATCGTGCCACAGGCAATCTTTTAACAGGATCAGATCCACCGGCGCGATAGCCTGGCGGCCGCTGAAAAAGGCGCTGGCCTGCAGCAAATGGATCGCTTTTTTCCAGCGTCTGTCAGAGATATAAGGCGCATCCGGTAACGCTTCCAGCCGCTGACGCAGTTGATAAATCAGTTCGAATACCGGCTCCGGCAGTGCCATCTGCATGATACTGGCCTGCCACTGCTGATACTCTTCATCACTAATGCACAGCGTGCTGTCTACAGGATTCGCGTTTTCATCCTGCTGGTGGATTAACATATTCCGGAAATTTTGCTTTTCATGGACGTTATCCAGCCACAGACGTATCAGCATTCGGTCATAGAGCGCTTCCAGCCCGCTGTTTGCTTCAGGCAGTTCGTTGGAGGCGGTGACCAACAGCCGCATGGGTATCGTTTCTTCGCCATCGCCGTTACGGAAGCGTCGTTCATTGATAGCGGTCAGCAGCGTGTTGAGGATTGCAGGGCCCGCTTTCCAAATCTCATCCAGAAAAACGATTTCCGCATCGGGAAGGTAACCTTTGGTAAGCCGTTGATAACGGCCTTCATCTTTCAGCGCCTGAATGGAAAGCGGGCCGAACACCTCTTCCGGCGTGGAGAAACGCGTCATCAAATATTCAAACGCGCGCGCATGTTGGAAAGCGAATTTCAGGCGGCGGGCAATCAAACTTTTGGCAATGCCAGGCGGACCAAGTAAAAAAACGCTTTCTCCGCTAAGTGCCGCCAGCAAACAAAGGCGAATAGCATGATGACGTTCATATAAGCCTTTTTCTAACGCATTGCTGAGACGAGAAATTCTTTCGGCCAGTAAATGTGGTTGAGCCATAATCAGTCAATTATCCTGTTACTACTGCACACGCAATACCCGATTAGCGAGCGCAAACACTACTGACTATCATGCTTGAATGCGTTGATAGTCGTCAGCTTTTTTATCGTGAAACGGTGAAGCGGCGCTTTTAGTGCTTAAAGATGTCAAAAGCTGCCCAGACTCAGGGGTGGGTTTTTGCAGAAAATTAGGCATACTGTGCGCTTTTTGATGGCTTGAGCCGTGCGCAGAGATGCGTTACTTCGCTCCAACAAAAGATGACATTATGAGCTCTGATAAGAAGCAGCCTCTCGCCGCAGTAACGCTGGCGGCAATAGGTGTGGTTTACGGGGATATTGGCACCAGTCCGCTTTACACCCTACGCGAGTGCCTGTCCGGGCAGTTTGGCTTTGGCGTAGAGCGAGGAGCCGTATTTGGCTTTTTATCGCTGATTTTCTGGTTGCTGATTCTGGTGGTGTCGCTGAAATATATTAGCTATGTCATGCGTGCCGACAATGCCGGAGAGGGGGGAATACTCACGCTGATGTCGCTGGCAGGCCGCAATACCGGCGGACGCGCGACCGCCGTGCTGGTCATTATGGGGCTGATTGGCGGCAGTTTTTTTTATGGCGAAGTCGTAATTACGCCTGCTATTTCAGTGATGTCGGCCATTGAGGGTCTTGAAATCGCAGCGCCTTCGCTGGATGCCTATATTGTGCCGCTGTCGATTACCGTGCTGACGCTGCTGTTTATTATTCAGAAGCATGGCACCGGCATGGTCGGCAAGCTGTTTGCTCCGGTAATGCTGCTGTGGTTTGGCGTACTGGCGGTGCTGGGCGCGCGCAGCATTTTTCATAACCCGGAAGTGCTGCAGGCGCTGAACCCCAGCTGGGCGGTGCATTTCTTTCTTGAATATAAACAGGTCTCTTTCTTTGCGCTGGGCGCGGTGGTGCTGTCGATAACCGGCGTGGAAGCTCTGTATGCGGATATGGGACACTTCGGTAAAATACCGATTCGTCTGGCCTGGTTTAGCGTTGTTCTTCCTTCACTGGTGCTGAACTATTTTGGTCAGGGCGCGCTGCTGCTGGAGCATCCGGAAGCGATTAAAAACCCCTTTTTCCTGCTGGCGCCGGACTGGGCGCTGATTCCCATGTTGATTCTCGCTACATTAGCCACGGTTATCGCCTCACAGGCGGTGATCTCTGGCGTGTTTTCTCTGACGCGTCAGGCGGTACGTCTGGGTTATCTGCCGCCGATGCGCATTATTCATACTTCAGAAGAGGAGTCCGGCCAGATCTATATCCCGGTGATTAACTGGCTGCTCTACTATGCGGTGCTGATTGTGATTATCAGCTTCGAACACTCCAGCAATCTGGCGGCGGCTTACGGTATCGCCGTGACCGGAACCATGATCCTGACGTCGATTCTGGTCTGTACGGTGGCGGTTAAAAACTGGCACTGGAACCGTCTGTTGGTGGGAGCAATCCTGTTAGGGCTGTTGTGTATTGATATTCCGCTTTTCTCGGCCAACCTGATTAAAGTTTTTTCCGGCGGCTGGCTGCCGCTCTGTCTGGGGCTGGCGATGTTTGTCATCATGACCACCTGGAAAAGCGAACGTTTCCGGTTGCTGCGCCGCATGCATGAGCACGGCAACTCCCTTGAAGCGATGATTGCCTCGCTGGAGAAATCGCCGCCAGTGCGTGTGCCGGGCACTGCGGTTTATATGTCGCGCGCGCTGAATGTTATTCCCTTTGCACTGCTGCATAACCTGAAACATAACAAGGTGCTGCATGAACGCGTGGTGCTGCTGACGCTGCGTACCGAAGATGCGCCTTACGTACATAATATTCGCCGTGTGACCATTGAGCAGCTTTCGCCGACCTTCTGGCGCGTCGTAGGCAGCTATGGCTGGCGGGAAACGCCCAATATGGAAGAGATTTTCCATCGCTGTGGTCTGGAAGGACTTAACTGTCGTATGACAGAAACCTCCTTCTTTATGTCACACGAATCGCTGATCATCGGCAAACGTCCCTGGTATCTGCATCTGCGCGGCAAGCTGTTCCTGGCGCTGCAGCGTAACGCGCTGCGCGCGCCCGATCAGTTTGAGATCCCGCCGAATCGGGTGATTGAGCTGGGCACGCAGGTAGAAATCTAGCGCGATAATCTGAGGGCGGTTACGACGGCTTTTGGGTAAATAAATAGGTGAAAAACGTGCCTGCGCGAAGGAGTTCAGGCCGATCGTAAAGACGTAAAAAGCGTCATCCCTGACAGCTCGGCCCGCGCCGTCCATGGCGCGGGACGCTTTACTCTTCTGCCTGAACTCCCCGCGCTTTGCATTTCCGCGTGGTCTGAAAATGTGGTACATCGATTTTTTATGGCTATTTAATATCATCCATAAAGACATCCATATTTTTCTTACGGCAGATCGAACGTCACGCTGAAGCCGCCTTGTGGTCGACTCGCCAGCCGCATCTGCATGCCATGTATCGCGGCGATATGCTGCACGATCGATAACCCCAGCCCGCTGCCTGATTTCTCCTGCCCTGGCGGACGGTAAAAACGTTCGCCGATGCGCTGTAGCGCCTCTTCACTGACGCCAGGCCCGTCGTCGCTAATCTCCAGCTGTTGTTGACGCAGCGTCAGCGTCACCGTGCCGCCGCGACGTCCGTAACGGATGGCATTATCCAGTAGATTACGCAGCAGCAGCGAGAGCAGCAGCGCATGACCCTGACAATGGATCGCGTCGCCCGCCTGGTTTTCCAGCCGCAGGGTAATGCCGGCTCGCTGCGCGACGGCATCCTGCTCTACAATCGCTCGCTGCATTAGCTGCGCCAGATCAACGGTTTCACTTTCCACCAGCGACCGCTGCGCATCCAGGCGAGAGAGCGTTAGCAGCTGATCCACCAGCCGCGTTGCGCGATCGATCCCGGCATCCAGATTAATCAGCGCATGTTGACGCATTTCAGCATCGTCATGCGCCAGCTGTACCACTTCGCTTTGTACCTTCAGCGCCGCCAGCGGGCTGCGTAGCTCATGGGCAGCATCAGAGGTAAAACGCCGTTCGCGTTGCAGCATCTGATGAATCCGTGAAAACAGATCGTTCAGCGCATCGACCATGGGCTTCACTTCAGACGGCAGCCTGGTTGCGCTAAGGGCGGCGGCATCATCCGGTGAGCGGCGCTGAAGCTGGTGGGCAATCTGTTTTAACGGTGCCAGCTCGCGTTGCAGCAGCCATAGCAGCAGGATAAGCATCAGCGGCAACGCAAACAGCCATGGCAGCAGCGTGCTGCGTACCACCGCGCCGGCCATTTCATCACGATATTCCCACTCCTGACCCACCACCACCACATACTGCCCATCGGGCGTATTCAGCCACACCATGCGCCAGAGGTCGTTATCGTCGCGCAGCTTACCGTCGCGAAAACCGCGATAATTGGGCTCAAAAAGAAAATATTTACCCTTGTCGCCGTCGTCAAACACCCGCTTTCCCACACGATTAAAAATGGCGAAAGCCAATGCATCGTCCTCCTGTTGGCCACGATGATCGGACAAGACCTTTTTTGTATCCGGCAGGGCGGAACGGCTCAGATCTGTGGGATGAAGCGTAATTAGCCGCTTAGCAAACAGCATCTGTTGCGTATCAAACAGCTCGTTAATGGTATGACGTGCCTGGAACCAGGCGCTGACGCTCGCCGCTCCCCAGCAGATCGCTGTTAGCAGCAAAAAGCCGCTCATCAGCCGGGCACGCAGGCTCATCTGTTTCATGGCGTTGCCCCCAGCGTATAGCCCACGCCATGCACCGTACGAATAGCAGCGCTGCCCAGCTTTTTACGCAGATGGTGAATATGTACTTCTACCGCGTTACTGGAAACATCCTGATCCCAACTGTAAAGCTTCTCCTCCAGCTGCGCCCGCGTCAGCACCCGTCCCGCATTGAGCATAAACAGCTCCAGCAGCGCCAGCTCGCGCGGTTTCAGTTCGATCAGCACATTATCCAGCGTGACGGTACGCGCAGCGGGATCCAGCGTCAGCGCGCCGTGGGTTAAGGTAGGCTGTAGCTGGCCGTGGCGTCGACGGATCAGCGCCTGCAGGCGTGCCGCCACCTCACTCAGCGCAAAAGGTTTGCAGAGATAATCATCCGCGCCCTGCTGCAATCCTTCTACTCGCTGCGCCACCGCATCGCGCGCGGTTAAAATCAGTACCGGAATATCTTCGCCGCGGCTACGCCAGCTGCGCAAAATATCCATACCGTCGCGCTGTGGCAGGCTGAGATCCAGCACAACGGCATCATAGGTGGCTGACTTCAGCGCCGCCATTCCCTGCTCGCCATCTATTATCCAGTCAACGCTAAAACCCAGCTTGCCCAGCCCGGCTTTGATGCCATCACCAATTAAACGATCGTCTTCAATTAACAGAATACGCATGGGGTTTCCCCGATCTCTCTCACTGTCGCCGTTATACGGAAAAAACGCTTCGCTTGTACAGAAGAAGGGGGCAAATGTTGCGACCAGACAACAAACGCATAAAAAAATGGTGCCACTTAAGATCCTGTTAAGAACCCTGTGCTGTACTTAGAAGCATCTATCCGAGCCATTAACAAACGAGGGAAATTCAATGAAGCAGCATGTTGCAATGGTTGCGATTGTCGCTCTGTTCACAATGCCGGCACTGGCGGCGCAGACCGGTGGTTTTGTCGATCCGAACGCACCGAAAACTCAGACTCAGACTCAGAAAGGCGGCTTTAAAGGTCCACAAAATGTGGTCACGGTAAAAGAAGCCAAAGAGATGAAGGATGACAGCTGGATTACCGTACGCGGCAATATTGTTAAGCGCCTCAGCGACGATGACTATCTGTTCCAGGATGCAACCGGCACACTTTCAGTGGAGATCGATGAAGCAGACTGGAAAGGCCAGAGCGTAAGTCCTGGAGATAAAGTTGAGCTACAGGGCGAACTGGATAAAGCCTTTAACGATGCGCAGCTGGAAGTTAAACAGGTACGTAAAATCCAGGGTTAAGCATTAGCGTTCAGCTGCTGCGTTAGCGTATCCAACAAATGCTGCAACGTTGGCGAACGATCCCAGCGTCGCCAGGCCAGCGCAATATCGGTGGTCAGCGACGCTTCCTGACAGGGATGGAAGCTGATATCAGGCATTGCGACGCAGCTGAGCGATTGCGGCACCAGCGCAAAGCCAAACCCGGCTGAAACCATGCCGATAATCGAGGAGAGCTGCGGCGCATACGGCCCGGTTTGCGGCTGAAAGCCCGCCCGTACACAGGCGCTGATAATCGACTCATACAGACTGGGCGCTATCTCCCGTGGAAACATTACTATTGGCGTATCGCTGAGCTGACTTAGCGAAATTTCCTGCTTTGTGCTGAGCGGATGAGCGTTATGCAGGACAATTTGCATCTTTTCGCTGGCGATCAGCTTGAGGTTAAAGGCCTTGCTGGTTTCACAGGGCAGGCGAACAAAAGCGGCATCCAGTAATCCCTCCTGAAGATCCTGCATCAGTGAAGACATACTGGCCTCACGTGGCAACAGCGTTACCGAGGGAAACTGTTGTTGAAAAGTCTGTAGCAGGCGGAAAATATCCTGATGAAAGGCCACCGAGCTGGCAAAACCCAGCGACAGCTTACCCGTAACGCCCCGCGCAATGCCTTTCGCTTTTTCCAGCGCATGTCCGGTTAAATCAAGGATCTGACAGGCATCCTGATAAAACGCCTCCCCGGCCTCGGTGAGTTCCACGCCTCGCGTCAGCCGCTTTAGCAGCGGCGTCCCTATCTCTCGCTCCAGACGCAATATTTGCTGGCTTAACGGCGGCTGAGAAATCCCCAGCATCTCAGCCGCGCGAGTGAAGTTACGCGTCTGCGCAACGGCGACGAAATAACGAAGATACCGTAGTTCCATATCTAAAACGTCTCAAAGTGAAGGGCTTTCTGTATTGGATTCTCCCACTGAATCGCGCGAACATATAGTTAAACAGTGTTAACCTTTTGTGCGGAGGGGAGAATCATGTCACATTCTGTAACTGATTGTTCGTGCGAGAAACAGCTTGCTGAAACCATCAGTGCGCTGCGCGAAGAACAACCAGAAAGCGTAATCTATCAGACCTCGCTGATGAGCGCTCTGCTGAGCGGCGTTTATGAAGGTTCGAAAACCATTGCCGATCTGCTGAAGAAAGGAGATTTCGGCCTGGGAACCTTTAATCACCTTGATGGTGAGATGATCGCTTTTAACAGCAACGTATATCAACTCCGCGCCGACGGCAGCGCCAATGCGGCCCACCCTGATCAGCGTACGCCGTTTGCCGTAATGACCTTTTTCCGTCCGCAGTATCAGCATCGTTTTAGTGGCGTTGCCGATCGCGATGCGGTGCATGAAATCATTAATCAGCAGATCGCATCCGATAACCAGTTCTGTGCGTTGCGCATTGATGGTTGTTTTCACCAGGTTCAGACGCGTACCGTGCCCTGTCAACATCGTCCTTATAAACCGATGATGGAAGCTATTGAACAACAGCCAACCTTCCATTTTAACCAGCGCGATGGCGTATTGATCGGCTTTCGCACGCCGCAGTATATGCAAGGCATTAACGTAGCAGGCTATCACGAACACTTCATTACTGATGACCGTCAGGGCGGCGGTCACGTACTCGATTATAGCCTGGAGTCTGGCGTACTGACCTTCGGTGCCATTAGCAAGCTGGTAGTCGATCTGCCGGACGATCGTGATTTCTTACAGGCCAATCTCAACCCGGACGATCTCGACAGCGCCATTCGCGCCGTAGAAAGCTAAATCCCGCCACAGGAGAAAAAATGAAAAGCGATATGCAGAAAGAATGGGCGCACGGCGCCGATTTGGTTGTCGCCCAGCTGGAGGCGCAGAGTGTTAAACAGGTGTTTGGTATTCCCGGCGCTAAGGTTGATAAAGTTTTCGACTCGCTGGTGGACTCCTCTATTCAAACCATTCCGGTTCGCCATGAAGCCAACGCCGCTTTTATGGCCGCAGCGGTAGGGCGTTTAACTGGTAAAGCGGGCGTGGCGCTGGTTACTTCCGGCCCCGGTTGCTCTAACCTGATCACCGGCATGGCGACGGCAACCTCTGAAGGCGATCCGGTGGTGGCGCTGGGCGGCGCGGTAAAACGTGCGGATAGCGCCAAGCTGGTGCATCAAAGCATGGATACCGTTGGTATGTTCCGTCCGATCACCAAATATGCGGTAGAAGTGGGCGCGCCGGATGCGCTGGGTGAAATCCTTGCCAACGCCTTTCGCTATGCAGAGCTGGGTCGCCCTGGCGGCGCGTTTATCAGCCTGCCGCAGGATATCGTGGATGGACCGGTACGCGGTAACGTGCTGACGCCAGCAGGCGAGCTGCTGCTTGGCTCTGCGCCAGACTGCGCCATTAACCACGTCGCTGATAAAATCGCGAAAGCGAAAAACCCAATTATCCTGCTCGGCCTGATGGCCAGCCAGCCGAAAAATGCCAAAGCGCTGCATCGTCTGCTGGAACGCAGCCATATTCCGGTCACCAGCACCTATCAGGCAGCCGGTGCCGTATCGCAATCGCATTTCTCACGCTTTGCCGGTCGTGTGGGACTGTTTAATAACCAGGCGGGGGATCGCCTGCTGCTGCAGGCAGATCTGATTATCACTATCGGCTACAGCCCGGTGGAGTATGAACCTGCGAAATGGAACAGCGGTAACGCCGAGCTGGTGCATATAGATGTACTGCCTGCGGAAACCGACAACTGTTATCAGCCAGATGCCGAACTGATTGGTGATATCGCCGCCACGCTGGATAAGCTGGCCGCACGTATTGAGGCGCCGCTGCATCTTAGCCCTGAATCCGCAGATATCCTGAAAGATCGTCAGCAGCAGCGTGAGCTGCTGGCGATGCGCGGTCACCAGCTGAACCAGTTTGCCCTGCATCCGCTGCGTATAGTGCGCGCGATGCAGGACATCATTAACAGCGACGTGACGTTGACTGTGGATATGGGCAGCTTCCATATCTGGATTGCCCGTTACCTTTACAGCTTCCGTGCCCGCCAGATCATGATCTCCAACGGTCAGCAGACCATGGGCGTTGCGCTGCCGTGGGCGATTGGCGCGTGGCTGGTGGATCCGAGCCGTAAAGTGGTATCGGTCTCCGGCGATGGCGGTTTTATGCAGTCGAGCATGGAACTGGAAACGGCGGTGCGCCTTGGCGCCAACGTGTTGCACATCATCTGGGTCGATAACGGTTACAACATGGTGGCGATTCAGGAAGAGCAAAAATACCAGCGTCTTTCCGGCGTGACGTTCGGCCCGATCGATTTCAAAACCTACGCAGAAGCCTTTGGCGCAGCAGGATTCGCGGTGGAAAGCGCCGATCAGCTGGAGCCAATATTGCGCCAGGCGATGGATGTACAGGGACCTGCTGTGGTTGCGGTGCCGGTAGATTATGCCGACAACCCCAAACTGATGGGGCAGCTGCATCTGAGCCAGATCCTGTAATACCCCTTTATCAACTCAGCAAGGAGCAGTTATGGAAAGCAAAGTTGCATTAGTGACCGGTTCCGGTCAGGGCATCGGTAAAGCCATTGCCCTGCGGCTGGCGAAAGATGGATTTGCCGTCGCGGTAGTGGATTACAATGCGGAAACCGCACGTCAGGCTACCGAGGAGATTACGCGGCAGGGCGGTAAAGCCATTGCGCTGCAGGCGGATGTCTCCGATCGCGATCAGGTATTTGCGGCAGTTGAGCAGGCCCGGCAGCAGCTGGGTGGATTTGATGTAATCGTCAATAACGCGGGCGTTGCGCCTACCACGCTGATTGAAGATATTACGCCGGAAATTGTCGATAAGGTTTACAACATCAACGTGAAAGGGGTTATTTGGGGCATTCAGGCGGCGGTCAAAGCCTTTAAAGCGCTGGGGCACGGCGGCAAAATTATCAATGCTTCTTCGCAGGCGGGCCACGTAGGGAACCCGGAGCTGGCCGTTTACAGCTCCAGCAAGTTTGCCGTACGCGGTCTGACCCAGACAGCCGCACGCGATCTTGCGCCGCTGGGCATTACCGTAAACGCCTATTGTCCCGGCATTGTAAAAACGCCGATGTGGGATGAAATCGACCGTCAGGTTTCAGCTGCTGCAGGCCAGGCTCCGGGATACGGCACCGCTGAGTTTGCTAAACGCATCACGCTGGGCCGTCTTTCCGAACCGGAAGATGTTGCTGCCTGCGTCGCGTTCCTGGCAGGCCCGGATTCCGATTATATGACCGGCCAGGCGTTGCTTATTGATGGCGGTATGGTCTTCAGTTAATCCGCTGATACGGGCCTTAACCGGCCCGTTTCTTTACCTAA
Organism: Pantoea sp. FN0302; assembly: GCF_050113775.1. Taxonomy (NCBI): domain Bacteria; kingdom Pseudomonadati; phylum Pseudomonadota; class Gammaproteobacteria; order Enterobacterales; family Erwiniaceae; genus Pantoea; species Pantoea sp. FN0302. The sequence goes on along the minus strand of NZ_JBNJSM010000002.1, from coordinate 7,939 downwards.
ATCAAATTTCCTCACCCGCCAGCGAAACGTTTCGATAGCGATCACAATTCTGTTACCTTTCTGTTGTCAACACCCCCGATTTTTCTGAAACTCCGGTTTGGCGAAACGTTTCGCTCAGGAGCGCATCATGAAAAAAGGCACCTTACTTAACGCGGAAATTTCTACGGTTATCGCTCGTCTTGGGCACACCGACAGCCTGACAATTGGCGATGCCGGACTGCCCATTCCCGCTGGCCCGCAACGGATCGATCTCGCGGTAACGCATGGCATTCCCAGCTTTTTACAGGTCGCGCAGGCTGTTACGCACGAAATGCAGGTGGAAAGCGCCATTATTGCTGAAGAGATCCGTACGCATAACGCCAGGCTGCACGACGAACTGATCGCGCTGCTGGAAGTGCTGCAACGTCAGCAGGGCAATGACATCACTATCGCCTATGTTCCTCATGAACAATTCAAAACTTTAACGCAACGGAGCCAGGCGGTCATTCGCAGTGGGGAATGTACGCCCTACGCGAATATTATCCTGACCGCCGGCGTGACCTTCTGAGGCTGCTATGCAACCGCTACTGCAACTAAAAGGCATCGAAAAATCATTCCCGGGCGTAAAGGCGTTAAATGGCGCTGCGCTTTCCGTTTATCCAGGCCGGGTGATGGCGCTGGTAGGCGAAAACGGCGCGGGCAAATCCACCATGATGAAAGTGCTGACCGGTATCTATAAACGTGATGCCGGATCGTTGCAGTGGCTGGGTGAAGAGACGCACTTCAGCGGGCCGAAAGCGTCACAGGAAGCAGGCATCGGCATTATCCATCAGGAGCTGAACCTGATCCCACAGCTCTCTATCGCCGAGAACATTTTCCTGGGCCGCGAGTTTGTTAATGGTTTTGGCCGTATCGACTGGAAAAAGATGCACGCCGAAGCGGATGCGTTGCTTAAACGCCTTAATCTGCGCTTTAACAGTCATCGTCTGGTGGGCGACCTCTCTATCGGCGACCAGCAAATGGTTGAGATTGCTAAAGTTCTCAGCTTCGAGTCAAAAGTGATCGTGATGGATGAACCCACCGATGCGCTAACCGATACCGAAACAGTATCGCTGTTTCGGGTGATCAATGAACTCAAAGCGCAGGGCTGTGGCATTGTTTATATCTCTCATCGCATGAAAGAAATTTTTGAAATTTGCGATGACGTCACGGTTTTCCGCGACGGTCAGTTTATTGCCGAGCGCAGCGTCGATACGCTAACAGAAGCCTCGCTGATTGAAATGATGGTGGGACGCAAGCTGGAAGATCAATATCCACGGCTGGATAAAGCGCCAGGTGAAATTCGCCTGCAGGTAGAAAACCTCAGCGGGCCGGGTATTGATAATGTCAGCTTTACGCTGCGCAAAGGCGAAATCTTAGGGGTGTCCGGACTCATGGGCGCTGGCCGTACCGAGCTGATGAAAATGCTGTACGGCGCGCTGCCGCGTAGCGCCGGCAAAGTGGTGTTAAACGGGCGCGAAATTAACGTTCGTACGCCGCAGGACGGCCTGGCTAACGGCATCGTTTATATTTCGGAAGATCGTAAACGCGACGGCCTGGTGCTGGGTATGTCGGTGAAAGAGAACATGTCACTAACCGCGCTGAGCTATTTCAGTAACGGCGCCGGCGCGCTAAAGCACAGCGCCGAACAGCTGGCAGTCAGCGATTTTATTCGTCTGTTTAATATCAAAACGCCGGGTATGGAGCAGACCATCGGCCTGCTTTCCGGCGGTAATCAGCAGAAAGTCGCCATTGCCCGCGGTTTGATGACGCGACCCAACGTACTGATCCTTGATGAGCCCACGCGCGGCGTGGATGTCGGCGCCAAGAAAGAGATTTATCAGCTGATCAACCAGTTTAAAGAGGAAGGGCTGAGCATCATTCTCATCTCTTCTGAAATGCCGGAAGTGCTGGGAATGAGCGATCGCATTCTGGTTATGCATGAAGGCCGCCTGAGCGGCGAGTTTTCCACTGAACAGGCCACGCAGGAAGTCCTGATGGCTGCCGCCGTAGGCAAGCAACACAGCGAGGAGTTAGCACATTTATGAGTACCCAAACCTTACCAGCCCGCCGCCGCTGGTTCAGCAAGGCCTGGCTGCTGGAACAAAAGTCGCTAATTGCTCTGATTGTGCTGATTGCCGTCGTTGCCAGCCAGAGCCCGAACTTTTTTACCGTTAATAACCTGTTCAATATTCTGCAGCAGACCTCGGTAAACGCCATTATGGCGGTGGGTATGACGCTGGTTATTCTGACCTCCGGCATCGACCTTTCCGTTGGCTCGCTGCTGGCGCTAACCGGCGCGGTAGCGGCATCACTTGTCGGGCTGGAAGTTAATGCGCTGCTGGCCGTGGCCGCTGCACTGGGGCTGGGGGCAGCGATTGGCGCGGTTACCGGCACCATAGTGGCGAAGGGCAAAGTGCAGGCCTTTATCGCCACGCTGGTAATGATGTTGCTGCTGCGCGGCGTGACCATGGTTTATACCGACGGCAGCCCGGTGAATACCGGCTTTAATGAGAATGCCGATCTGTTTGGCTGGTTCGGTATTGGTCGTCCGCTGGGGATCCCTACGCCGGTATGGCTGATGGCGGTGGTGTTTTTGGCAGCCTGGTACATGCTGCACCATACGCGTCTGGGGCGTTACATCTATGCATTGGGCGGCAATGAAGCGGCAACCCGTCTCTCCGGGATCAATGTTAATCGCGTAAAAGTGATCGTCTATGCGCTAAGCGGCATGCTGGCAGCGCTGGCGGGCACCATTGAAGTGGCTCGCCTCTCCTCGGCGCAGCCAACCGCAGGCACCGGCTATGAGCTGGACGCCATCGCAGCGGTTGTGCTGGGTGGAACCAGTCTGGCTGGCGGCAAAGGACGCATTATGGGCACGCTGATCGGTGCGCTGATCCTTGGCTTCCTGAATAATGGTCTTAACCTGTTGGGCGTCTCTTCCTACTATCAGATGATCGTCAAAGCGGCGGTGATTTTGCTGGCGGTGCTGGTGGATAACAAAAGCAGTAAATAGCGCTTACCTCTAAGGATATAAAGATGAAAATGAAAAAACTCACGGCAATTGCAGTACTGCTTGGCGCTACGCTTAGCGCCAATGCACTGGCTAAAGATACCATCGCGCTGGTGGTTTCAACCCTGAATAACCCCTTCTTTGTCTCGCTGAAAGATGGCGCGCAGAAAGAAGCCGATAAGCTGGGTTACAATCTGGTGGTTCTGGATTCGCAAAATAATCCGGCGAAAGAGCTGGCAAACGTTCAGGATCTGACCGTTCGCGGCACCAGGTTGCTGCTGATCAACCCAACCGACTCAGATGCGGTGGGAAATGCAGTTAAAATGGCAAACCAGGCCAATATTCCGGTGATTACCCTGGACCGCGTAGCGGCGCAGGGCAAAGTGATTAGTCACGTGGCGTCAGATAACCGCTTCGGTGGGAAAATGGCCGGTGACTTTATCGCGAAGAAACTGGGTGAGGGCGCAAAAATTATAGAGCTGCAGGGTATTGCCGGGACTTCCGCCGCGCGTGAACGTGGTGAAGGTTTCAAACAGGCTGCCGATGCGCATAAATTCCAGATCCTGGCCAGCCAGCCTGCCGACTTCGATCGTACCAAGGGCCTGAACGTTATGCAGAACCTGCTGACGGCGCATCCGCAAGTGCAGGCAGTGTTCGCGCAAAACGATGAAATGGCGCTGGGTGCGTTACGAGCATTGCAAACTGCCGGTAAATCTGATGTGGTGGTCGTGGGCTTCGACGGTACCGATGATGGGGTTAAAGCCGTAGAAGGCGGCAAACTGGCCGCGACCGTGGCGCAGATGCCGGAGAAAATTGGTCAGGTAGGCGTACAGATCGCTGATAAAGCGTTAAAAGGCGAGAAAGTACAGGCTATCAATCCGGTCGATCTGAAGCTGGTCACCAAATAACAAAGAAAAGCATGGCAACGCGCCACCGTTCAGGTGGCGCACTTTTCTGGATGAACCCCGAATGACGCAATCCGCTAAACTCGCTGTACTTGGCAGTATTAATGCCGATCATATTCTTAATTTGTCACAGTTTCCGCGGCCCGGTGAAACGGTGATCGGGAAACAGTACCAGGTTGCTTTTGGCGGTAAAGGCGCAAATCAGGCGGTGGCCGCTGGCCGCAGCGGCGCAGATATCGTTTTTATCGCCTGCGTGGGTGCTGATGATATTGGCGAACGTATTCGTCAACAGTTAGCTGCTGACCGCATCGATACCTCTCCTGTTTCTGTGATTGACGCCGCTACGACTGGCGTAGCGCTTATCTTTGTTAACAGCGAGGGCGAAAACAGCATTGCTATTCATGCCGGGGCGAACGCTGCGTTGACGCCAGAGGTTGTGGCGCAACATCAACAGGTAATTGCCGATGCTGCCGCATTACTGATGCAGCTGGAGTCACCGCTGGAAAGCGTGCTGGCGGCGGCGAAAATTGCCCGGCAGCATGGGACGCGCGTGATCCTTAATCCCGCGCCGGCGACTGTTTTGCCGGATGAGCTGTTGGGGCTGGTGAATATGATCACCCCAAATGAAACCGAAGCGGAAATGCTGACCGGCATTGCGATAAAAAGCGATGAGGATGCGGCCCGCGCCGCCGCCGTGCTGCATGAAAAAGGCATCGCACAAGTGCTGATCACGCTCGGTAGTCGTGGCGTCTGGCTTAGCGAAGAAGGTGCAGGGCAGCGCATTCCTGGCTTTCGCGTTCAGGCTGTGGATACCATTGCCGCCGGAGATACCTTTAACGGCGCGTTGATTACCGCACTGCTGGAACAGCAGCCGATGCCGCAAGCGGTGCGCTTTGCCCATGCGGCGGCAGCGATTGCCGTAACGCGTTCCGGCGCGCAGCCATCCGTGCCCTGGCGCGAAGAGATTGACCGCTTTTTACAGCAGCAGGGGTAAGCGGATTGGCTACCATGAAAGATGTCGCCCGTTTAGCGGGCGTCTCGACCTCAACGGTCTCGCACGTTATTAATAACAGCCGCTTTGTAAGTGAAGCGATCAAAGAAAAAATTGAAGCGGCCATTCTCGAGCTAAACTATGCGCCCTCGGCCCTGGCGCGCAGCCTGAAGATCAACCAAACCCACACCATTGGTATGCTGCTTACCGCCAGCAGTAACCCTTTTTATGCTGAAGTGGTGCGTGGCGTGGAAAACAGCTGCTATGAACGCGGCTACAGTTTGGTGTTATGTAATACCGAAGGTGATGAAGAACGCATGAATCGCAGCCTTGAAACGTTGCTGCAAAAGCGTGTTGATGGTTTGCTCATCATGTGTACCGAAAGTCATCTGCCTTCTGCCGATATCCTGACGCGTTACCCTGGCATTCCTTCGGTAATGATGGACTGGGCGCCCTTCGACGGCGGCAGCGATATTATTCAGGATAATTCACTGCTCGGCGGTGAGCTGGCGGCCAACTATCTTATTGCGCGCGGCTATACGCGTATCGCCTGTATTGCCGGGCCGCTGGATAAAACCCCGGCGCGGCTGCGGCTGGAAGGGTTTAAACAGGCGATGACAGCAGCCGGCCTGCCTTTACCGCCAGAGTATGTCATTAATGGTGATTTTGAATTCCAGGGCGGTTTCAACGGCATGAACGCATTGCTGGCCTGTAAATCACGCCCGCAGGCGGTATTCACCAGCAATGATGCGATGGCCGTTGGCGCGTATCATGCGCTCTATCAGGCGGGGTTACGCGTCCCTGAAGATATGGCGGTGATGGGATATGACGATATTGAACTGGCGCGTTATATGACGCCGCCGTTAACGACAATTCATCAGCCAAAAGATGAACTGGGCGAGCTGGCCATCGATACGTTAATTCATCGGCTCAAATCGCCCGGCGGCAGCCAGCAAAGGCTGGTGCTGACGCCGGAGTTGATTGAACGTCAGTCAGTCGCGCAACGTTAAGCCTTTTTACGGCGCTTTTCACGATCGCTAATCAGGTGACGGCCATCACCTGGTTTTAACAGCATAAATACCAGCGCCGACAGAACGGTGACCACGCCCATGGTCAGAAACGTCGAGTGAAACTGTTCAACCGTAGTGCCGCCAAAGTTCTCATAGAAGCGCAGTACCGCAGCGCTCACCGCGACGCCGAAACCGATCGCCAGCTGCTGCGTTACCGCTAACATACTGTTGCCGCTGCTGGCATTCTCATCGGTAAGATCGGCCAGCGTAATGGTGTTCATGGCGGTAAACTGCGTTGACATCGCCATCCCCAACAGAAACAGCGGCAACAGCAACACGTAAATCTGTTCGCCCGGTGACTGCAATGCAAAGCTGGCAATAAACAGGCCGATAATTGCGGTAATGGCAACCAGCGTAGTGCGATAGCCCAGCCTGCGTAACACGCTGGTTACCGTCGATTTCGCCAGCATAGAGCCAATCGCCGTCGGTGCCATCATACAGCCTGCGATAATCGCTGAGTAACCAAAGCCCACCTGCAGCATTAGCGGCATAAGAAAAGGAACGCATCCGGTGCCCAGTCGGGAAGCGACATTTCCCAGGATGCCGATTGAAAACGTGCGGGTCTTAAACATTGGCAGACTAATTAGCGGGGTGGGATGACGTCGCGCGTGCGCTATATAAAGCAGCAGTAAAAGGATACCACTCAGCAGAACGGCAACAGCAATGGTACTGGCGACAATTTTCTCTCCGAATAACTCAATGCCGCATGAAAGCAGCACCAGGCCGAAACCGAACAGGATAAAGCCCAGCGAATCGAAGCGACGACGCGGCGTTGTAAAGTCCGGCATATATTTGCGTGCGTAGACAATACCAAGAATGCCGATAGGGATGTTTATCAGGAAGATCCAGTGCCAGGAGGCATAGGTAACTAAAATGCCGCCAAGCATAGGGCCGACCACGGGACCGACCAGACCGGGCAAGGTAACAAAGTTCAGCACCGGCAATAGCTCGCTGCGCGGATAGGCCCGTAATAAAGCAAGGCGTGCCACTGGCATCATCATTGCTCCGCCAACGCCCTGGATAATACGCGAGATGACCAGCACCATGAGCGAGCCGGAAAGCGCGCAGATCAAAGAGCCAAAGGTAAAAAGAGAGACAGCAACGATAAAAACCTTACGGGTACCGTAGCGATCGGCCAGCCAGCCGCTGACTGGAATCAACATCGCCACCGTCAGGGTATAGCTGATAACCGCAGACTGCATAGCAAGTGGAGAACGCTGGAGACTGTTGGCGATAGCCGGGAGAGCGGTATTCAATATTGTTGCGTCCAGTGACTGCATGAAAAAAGCCATCGCAGCAATCCAGGGAAGCCCGGCCATACTGCGCGCAGATTTGATCATTAAGCATCCTTCTTCTTTATTGTTTACGTGGCCAACAACAAAATCGGCAGAGAAATAGAGAATAGCATCAGCCGAAGCCGGGCACTTCGCCAAAAACGGGCAAAACAACGCGGGGTTCTGGTTGCGAGATATACAATTAGCGGTGTTTATTCAGGCTATTGGCGAAAAAAGAAACGCTTGGCTATTTTTTTTTAAATTAGCACTTGCGAGCTTCAGAGAACTCCCTATAATGCGCCTCCACTGACACGGCACAGCGGCTTACGCAGCGTCGAGTCAGGCGATTCAGCAAGATGAATCGCCGGAGAAAAACTTCTGAAAAAGAAGTTGACTCTGAAAGAGGAAAGCGTAATATACGCCACCTCGCGACAACGGTATCAGGTACCGGTCGCACCGCTCTTTAACAATTTATCAGACAATCTGTGTGGGCACTCACGGACGGGATATCGCAAAAACTATTGCAGTATCAAGTCTCAGAGTGAACACGTAATTCATTACGACGTTTTTCTTTGAGCATCAGACTTTTAAATTGAAGAGTTTGATCATGGCTCAGATTGAACGCTGGCGGCAGGCCTAACACATGCAAGTCGAACGGTAACAGGGAG